>CAZSHG010000003.1:0-173912 GCA_964606695.1 uncultured bacterium | reverse complement strand
CTGACGCGACGAACACCTTCGCCGTAACCGACGGCGGCGGCACGGTCAGCGACGTAATCACCGGCTTTGCCGAAAGCGCTGACGTTCTGTGGCAGGATGTAACAACCTATATTAGAGCAGATGAAAACACTAACGCCAGGGTTTATGACGCAGGCCAAAGTTATATTTTCTATGGCAGTTCCGCTACCGACGCTGCAACAGGATTAAGAATAACTATGTCCGGTCTAACCAATACCGGTTACGGCATTCGTGTTACCGCAAACCCCGATATGGACTGGGGAGGTCAGGCAATTTACGGTTATAATAACAGCACAAGCGCTTTTGCAATCGGTATCAAGGGCGAAACCGACGCGACCGGTTCTACGGGTTGTGGTGTCTATGGTCTCGCAAGCGATGCCGGAACCGGTGTTAAAGGCTCCAGCTCGAACGGATATGCAGGTGTAGTCGGAATAAGCATGGGAACGAAAATGGGTGTTACCGGCTTGGTTGGAAGCGGAACGGTTTCCTATACAAGCCAAAATGGAGCGGCAGTTTACGGTAACGCTCAAGTAGCCAATGGTTACGGCGGGTATTTTATCGCCGACGAAGCAGCCGCAGGCACGAATTATGGTGTTTATGCCGAAGCTTCTGGCGGAACGACCAATTGGGCCGGTTACTTCGCAGGCAATGTCGGAATTACCGGCAACCTCGATCTTAGCGAAATGGGCACGAACGACATACTCGACTCCGACGGAAATACTCCGAGTGCCGCGGGCGACGTCCTCACTTACGATGGGACAAATTACGACTGGCAAGCTGGCGCCAGCGCTTCTTTATGGCAGGACGCAGGGACCTACATCGAACCGACAACCCACACTACAGACATTCGAGTATATGACGAAAATTATTCCTACACGATGTATGTTGCCGGCGGCGGCGATAACACTACATTTGATTACGATCATGGATTATATCTTACCTATGTCGATGATGGCAATGGTTCCGGAACAGATTTTGCCGGTTTAACCAGTGATATAACGCCAACAACGGATTACATCTGCTGGACTGGCGCGCGTTTCCAGATTAACGGCGATGCTTCCGGTGATGTCCGCGCGGGAGATTTCCGCCTCAACGGAACCGATACATGGGATGGCGACGATGGCGCAATATACGTCGATGTCGGTATGGGCACGGGAACTGTTTCCGGTAATCCGAACGGTATCTATATCGATTATGCGCAGGGCACAGGACACGGAATCGAAGTCAACCATATATCTTCCGGTAGCGGTAATAGCATAAGGATAAACCATAACTCCGGTGCCGGTGCCGCTCTGTATGTCGATAATTCCGGAACCGGATACGGTGCAATTTTCGATGGTGGCTACGTAGGTATTAACACGACCACTCCAGCTCAAGACCTCGACGTTCTCGGACGTGTCCGTTTCAACGACCCGAGTTACGAGGACGTTCGATATATAGAAATATACTCCAGTAGCGCAAACTACATTCAAGCAACAAACGACCTATATATAAACACAAATGCTACTACCGGCGGTATAATCCTCTCGACCCCTTCCGCCTCACCAAGCGGACTTCAAATTAAAGCCGGCGGCACATCCGGAACGCAATACGTCAGGTTCGACGCCAACAACCAAAGAGTCAATATAGGAACGACTACCGAACCTTATACTCCGAGTTATAAGTTCGAAGTTTACGAATCTTCAACCGCCAGCGGCTCCAGAGCTATCTACGGTAATGTCGCCACGCCGACCAGCGGAGCCAATTCCGCTTATGCGATCAGAGGACAGGTGACATCCGGTGATGGCTACGCTTATGGTGTTTACGGTTATTCATACACTGGGACTCCTTCCGCGAGTGGAAGATCATACGGGGTTGCCGGATATGCCGGTAACGCCACCAGCGGATGGAACTACGGCGTGCATGCTACTCTTAACGGCTCCAACGACGGCGCGGCAATATACGGTATCGACAGAACAGGCGGCGCTTCCGACGCCGCGATCAGCGGAACCTACGCCGGATATTTCCGGGGTAATGTCAATATCACCGGCAATCTAACCGTAAGCGGTTCATATCCGTCCCTATGGACTGACGCTGGCAGTTATATCGAACCGACTACTGCCACCAATTTCGAGATATGGGACGACGGAACGGGCTATGGCCAATGGTATATGGCCGGAACTAGTTGTAGTGCAATCGCCTGGTTAACGAATACCAATACTGAAGCCGAAATCGCCACCGAAGGTTATTGGGGATTATTCGGCGCTACTACTAGTAGTTCAGCATACGGTGTTTACGCCGATAATAGCACCGATGGCGGCGACGCTATTATTGCATATGGCGGTAATGTATCAACGGTTCTTGAGGGAACTTCTGGAGACGGTTTGGTGGCCGGAACTGATGAAGCCTCCGGTTTCGGGATAATCGGAAGTTGGTATGACGGCGCTGGATCCGCAAACACCGACTTTAACGTCGGCTATATTGGCGGCGACACCCGCGCGATAGAGGGCGCATATAAAGACAACGGCCCATGGGGCGCTGTTGGCGATGCATCCTATGGCATCTACGGCTCGAACGGCGCCGGAACAAACTACGGCTATATCGGCGGCAGTTCCTACGGCGTTTACGGAACCGATGGAACAAATTATGGCGCCCTTGGTAGCGCTTCCTACGGTCTTTATGCCCGTGCAGACGCCTCCAGCGACTATGCAGGCTATTTCTACGGCGATGTCTATATGACCGGGCCATCCGCCCAAAACAGCCGAAGACTCTATGTATACAAATCAAATATCGTTGCAAGCACAGAACAAGCAATATACGCCTATCAATACAACAGCACCGATTTAACTTATTGTTCTGCCGTATATGGATATTCTGGTTCTTCAAGCGATGGGTCCGACTACGATGAAGCCGGAATGCGCGGAGCTGTTAAAGGATATGCCTATTATGGTGACCCATATTCTGCTGGCGTTGCAGGATTGTCATACCATGACTACAATCGCAGTTCCGGTGTCTTCGGAGGAGATAACTCTCTAAACACGGAATGGGGAGCCTTAGCTTATAGAAATTCCGGTGGCACGGATTATGGCGGATATTTTAACGGCGGATACACCGGTGGCGCAGGCCGCAGACGCCCAACTGCCGGGAATTCCGAAGGCTTAGACGGTATGCCGCATATCAATGTCGGTATCGGCGCATGGGGCGACCTCTTCGGAGCCGATATTCACGGAAAAATATACGGCACATATATCGAAGGTGGAAGATACGCCCTATACACAAACGGCGACCGCTTCACCAACGGCCTCGATGTCCACCTTACCGATGTCGGCGAAGATGACATGGCCGTCTCATACACAACAACCTCCATCGAAGCCAAAATCAGTGCCGACGGCGTAAATAGTCTTTCCGACGGCTCCCGCAGAGTCGAGTTCGATTCCGAGTTCAAGAAACTCGTCGATCCGGCAAAGCGCGTTACCGTTACCGTTACTCCCCTCGGATGCTGCAACGGCGTCTATCTTTCCGAGGTCGATGAAGACGGCTTCACCGTCGTCGAAAACAACGGCGGCAGAAGCGACATCGAGTTCATGTGGATAGCAATCGCCCGAAGAATAGACGCCCGCGATAAAGACCAGCTCGCACGCGAAGTCGTGTCATCGAACTATACGAGTAAACTCGCGCGCGGACTGCATTGCGATTCGGATAAGCTCTCTGACGGCGAAGGTCTCTATTTCCAAGATGGCAACTTGACTGTAGGTGTGCATGAATCCAAGCAGATTAACGAAGGTTTCGTTAGTCTGAAGAGCCAGTTTGTCGAACAGCCGGAAGCTCGTTCTTATGAGGAATGGAAAGTTGCATTTGCTTCCTTTGGCGAGGATATATCGATTATCAAATCGGATTTCGACCAAATGGTAAAAGACAAAATGAGCGAGAGAGCGGAACAGGAGCAAAGCTTGGAAGAGATTCACAAACCCGAACCGGCAACTTCCGCCATAAGAAACAACACTATCGTCGCGGAGGAAAAAACGCCGCACGAAGGCGTCAGGGACAACAAAATCGCCAACACGGCAGAACCCGTGCTCAACGACGTCGAAATAAAATAAGGAGAAATGAAAACACTCGACGAAATACGCCGAATCCTCGCCGAACACACAATATACCGGGGACGCTTTAGGAGGCGGGGATCACCGTGAAACGAGTTTCTCGGTCATGGAAGTGATTTGATTAGAACAGGTGAATAGAAAGGAAATCGAAATGAAGAGAATAGCCGCTATATTGCTTATAATCTCGGCTGTCGCGCTTTTCGCCGACATTCCGCAGATGGTTAATTATCAGGGGAAACTCACCGACCCCGACGGCGTGGCATACGAAGGGATTCTGACCGTTACGTTCACTATATATGATGCCGAAACCGGCGGGACAGCATTGTGGACTGAAAACCAGGATGTCGAAATTACCCGCGGCCTTTTCGATGTCCAACTGGGCACATTTTCCCCCCTTACTGAAGAAGTATTCACTGGCGAAAGATACCTGGAAATCTCCGTTGGCGCAGAGTCATTGTCTCCGCGTCAGCTTTTCACGTCGGTGCCTTACGCATACCGTTCGGCGATAGCCGAGAGTCTCGTCGGAGGGTCGGCATCGGGGAATAATCTGGATGAGGCTTACGACGAAAGCCCCTCCGGCGACAAACGCATCGACGCCGACGACGGTGCGGTGATAGTTGAGTCCGGCGCTGGAAACGGCGCCATCAGCGCGATCTCCGGAAGTTCTGCCGACGCCGCTCTTTATGCTAACAACACCGCTGGCGGCAACGCAATCTGGGCGGACGAAAATATCTTCGCCAACGACGCGGATATAGTCGCAAAAGGGAATATCGAAGTCGAGGACGGTGCGGGCACTCGAACCGCAGGGATGGTAGGCTCATCTGGAAATTTCTGGCTTCACGGTCGTATCGATATGAAAAACGACAAGTCCATTTTCGCGGAAAACACATCAGGCACGCCCATGGCAATCTTTACCCCACTGAACTTCGAGAATAACGTTGTGCTATCTATGGCCGATGGCAACAACTTCTACGTGCAGGACAACACCTACACTAATATCGCGCAGTTCTCGGGTGGAAGCACATCGCTCTATCTCTATGGTGACCTATCGATGGATTCTCCTTCCGGCACTGGCGATTATGATATTTTGATGAACGACAATTCCATCTGGGACGCGGATTATATCGAGACAAACTACATACAGGACGGCGAGGACAGTTGGGTCGATGTGCTGGATAATCTCGATGTGAACGGAGATATTAGTCTAACTGGCTCGTCGCGCGTTATCGATTTTGTCGACGGCGCCGGTGATTTAACCAGCCCGACGGGCATGGATATTATCATCGACGACGACGCCGATGCCTCCAGCTCCGAATTCAGAGTCCGCCACGATGCGGTCTCAAATCTGTTCCGCGTCTCGGAAGCCCAATATATCGCCATCGAACCTCGAACATCAGAACCTTCCGGGGCACCGGATGGCGGAATTTATGTCAACGGCAATGCTACCGGCACCGATAGTTTATTCTTCTACGATGGAACCGGTTGGGCGGCACTGGCTACTACAGGCATGCTGGGCGGAAGCTACATCGAAAACCAATACGCCACAGAACAGTTCGCCAATTTCTATATGGGCGGCAAAGGGCATATCCATAATACCGTGGACAATGATACGGCATTTATCGCAACTCAAGGCGGTGCCAATACTATAGGTATATACGCGCGCGGCGGTTCCAGCGCTGGAAGCGTGGCTCTTGTAGCCGAACGTCCAACCGAAAATAACCGCGCCGAATTGGCGAACGCCGATTACGGCGTTTACGGCGAAGTGAATGCCAATGACGAAGTTGGAGTTTATGGAATTAATCCAGCAACTTCAGGAACGGCGACCGGTATTAAAGGCGAAGCCATCGGTGCCGGCGGAACTACCCATATCGGCGTCCACGGCATAGCAACCGGTGCAACCAATAATTACGGTGGCTACTTCGAGGGCGACCTCCTGACCACCGGAACGCTCGAAATCGGCGACGTCCCCAACGACGCATCGCCAGATTCCGTCCTGACTCTCGTAGATGGTGTGGTTTATCGTGCGGATGCTTCTGCTTTCGCTACTGACGCCGACTGGCAGGTTTCCGGCTCCGACATGCATTCAATCCCTACGGGGAACGTGGGTATTGGGACAACAACGCCTTCGAGTAAACTTACGGCTGTTCAGAATCTGGGAGGAACCGACGGCATAGTATTGGAGGTCGATGCCAGCGGCGGTTCGGGTATGACATATCCCAACATCTACGGCGTTCACAGTGACGTTAATATGACCAGTAACGGCGGCGGTTTCGGCGTTTACGGCAGAGGCCACAGTGGATCCGCGGCGGTAGTTGCAACCGGCGTCTGGGGTTCCGCCTATTCGACCAGCGTGTCGAGTAACCTCAAGGGTGTGATCGGCCAGATCGAAACCGGAAGTGCGCCTGATGCTTCTGCGGCGATTTACGGTGTTGTTGGAGATGTCGGTATTGCCTTCAACGGCCCCTGGTCAGGTTACTTCACCGGTGCTCCGGTTAGTATGCCCGGCATGAGTTCACCATCGGCGACGGACGAAGGTGCCGTATATTACGACACGGACGACGATGTGATGTATTACTACAACGGAACATCCTGGATTTCCATGGGCGGCACCGACGCCGACTGGGTAATCGGCACTGGCGTCGTGTATAACACGACCGACAATATCGGCATCGGCACCTCCACCCCGGCATACGCTTTGGATGTCGTGGGCGATCTTCGGGTTGATTCGCCCACCTTTCCGGGAAGAGACTATAGAATTAGTTGCGGAAGCAGACAGCAGATTTACGCCACCAACGACCTCGTGGAATTCGTCGATCATAACAAATGTGTCGTAACCGGCGCAGACGCCTCCGGCGGAACTGATCAATTCCAGGTCTCCGGCGTTACGGAAGGAAATAAGCTGTTCGTCGTGGACGGCAACGACGAAAGAGTCGGTGTGAAGACCATCTCTCCGCAATACGACCTCGACGTCCGAGACCGTCTCGGTGTTTACAACGGAACGAATTTTATCGACCTTAACCCGGCGGCGTCGCAGATTAGATTCAATGAAGCCGATGTTCTTCATATCAGTTCAGGAAGCGGCTACGGCGGCATCGAATCCAGCGGAGAATGTATCACCATCGACGGCACCACTCGAAATGTCGGCATCGGGACGACAAACCCTCTTGCCCGGCTCGCTCTTGATGGCGACGGCGCGGCTCATCAGGGCATGTTCATCGAAGGCCCTTCGACCAATGTCGATGGTCAGGCGGCGCTGTATATTCACTCGAACCCCTTCAGTAGCGACCCGCCAGACACTTACAATAAATACTACGGCATCTATGTGAATCAGGAGCCGGCGACATCACCAGTTTACCACCCGACAGCGATATTCGGCAATATGTCGAACGTGACAGACGCTTACTCCACCGGTGTTCTGGGAAGATCTATAGGAACAGGTTCAGACGGCGGTAGGACTTATGGCGTTAAAGGTTATGCGGGGGGTGGATCAAGTCATTATAATTACGCCATTTACGGCCAGTTGGATAGCGTCGGCGTCCCGGCCAGGCAGGGCACGGCGATTCTCGGTTACGACGCTATAGACCATTCAGGTTTCGATGGATCGCTACTGGATGGAAATTGGGCTGGATATTTCCACGGAAACGTCCTGATCACGGATTCGACATGTTTCGGAGGAAGCGATGTATATATCTACCGGGATGGATCGAGTAATATGGTCTTTCGTGATCCGAACGCAAACAGCGGGTCTGAGATTACGCTAACGGATTTATATTCCGGCGGCGATTTTATCGAAAACCGCGGTTTTGACGACGGCCTTCAATCGAATGCGGGATGGAGAATAAGTATGCCGCCGCCGCCCGACGAGGCCACGAGCGTTACCGATACGATTACTATGATAAGTTGCCAGACAACTTCCTGGCCCTCGGATAACGCCCTGTATAACCTCGTTTCCACGATTGATACGGTTTCCGACGGAGCCGGAACCGCCCTCTACGGCAGGCTGGATGTCGATTTTTCCACTTTCACCGGACGTGCTTCATTCCGTGGCGCTTCGGGGCATTCTTATTCGGCGAGTGGCGGCGTCCGGGGCGCCCGAGGCGACATTTCGGCAAGCAAACTCGAAACGAACTACTCGAACTACGATGTAATAGGAGTCGGTATAGCGGGAAAGGCTACGGGAGAAACTCTCACACCCGACGCCGTAGCCGGAACGGATAGACTGGTTTTCGCCGGTGTAACGGGTGAAATCGACGGCGAAATCAATACACCTCCAACAATGCCGGATACGTTCAGGTGCACCGGCGTTTGGGGTGTAGATAATAATTCCGGAACGGCGCAGTCATTTGCCGGCTATTTCGACGGCGATGTTTTCGCGACGGGGAATATAGAATCCGGAATTCGAGTATTACGCGGCGAATGCCAAACAAACGACGTGCAAATCAGATATCGTAATACTTCGGGCGGCGCCTGGGATTATCAAGAAGAAAAACTGATTAATTACGGTCGTTCGACCAGTCTGGCCGCGGGATATTGGGATTATGCCGCTTATAGACATGCACGGACGCTTATTAAATTCGATCTTACGGAAATCCCATCCAATGCTACAATCGTCAGCGCCGATATTATGCTCTATTGCAGTAATGTCAATGGCAGTGGATCTTATAGCTTATATAAAATGAGACGTCATTGGGACGAGGGCGATTTCTATTGTGGTAAGGGTGTTCCCTCTACTTACGGCGAATGCGATTCCACCGATATTACCGGCGGTTGTTGCTGGGAATACTACAGTGGCACAAATGCGTGGGGAACAGCCGGGGCGGATAATACGACGACGGATAGATATTCCACTGCCGAGACCAGCGTGACGGTGAGTTCCACCGGATGGAAAACGTGGGACGTTATTTCGGCAATCCAGGATATAGTCGATGGAACGACGGAAAACTACGGTTTTATAATTATCGGTCCATCTAGCGGAATGAACAACGCTTCTTTCAAATCGTCCGAATGTGCCGAATTTGAACTTAAACCAAAACTCGAAATAGAATGGATTTATTAATAACGATTACCCTATTAACAGGGGGTGTATGATGAAGTATTTATTAAAACCAATCCTGATTATATTGATTATAATGACGGGTATAACTCTGGCCGTCGTGCCGGATTCGATTAACTTTCAGGGTAAATTAACCGATCCCGACGGCGTGGCTATCGAGGGCACTTATTCGGTGACCTTCAATATTTACGACGCGGCTGGCGGTGGAACTCTGCTCTGGTCGGAAACGCACGGCTCCGTTGCCATAGATCACGGGCTTTTCGATGTTATACTCGGTAGCGTAAGTTCCCTATTGCTCGATTTTTCCGCTCAATATTGGGTGGAAATCTCGATTGCGGGAGAAACTTTAACACCGCGATTACCCCTTACCTCGACGCCTTATGCTCAAAGAGCGGCTATCGCCGATAGCGTAGTGGGTGGAAGCGGAGTTATCCAGAACGACGTCGATGTTCCGCTAACTCTGACAGGCGATTTCACGGTAATCTCCGGCGAAACGGAAGTCCATGGCGCCCTGGATGACCTCGACGCCGCTGTAGCGATAAACCAGACCGATATAGCGGACAACGCCGCAGATATCGCCGCACATGACGCCGCGGATGGCGATCTATCGAGTTCCAACGAACTTATAACCGATTTCACCTGGGATGACGGTGCCGATCAGCTTACTATTACGGAAGCAGGATCACCGCATTCCGTGACTATCGATAACGAAGCCGATGACCTCTCAGATAATGTCATCAACGATCTCGGTAATGTTAACGCATCCCCCTCGTCGGGGCAGATACTCGGTTGGAACGGCTCGCAGTGGATAGCTGTCGATGACGCGACGGGATCAACGACCGACGACCAGAACCTGTCGTTTACAGGATCGGCGAGCCCATACACTCTCGACATAGAGGATGGAACCGACGTTACATTCGCTTCGGGAACAGGTATCACGCTGTCCCGGTCGGTTAACCAGCTGACAATTACGAATTCCGCGCCCGATCAAACGGTCAGCATCGGAAGCGGAACGGGAATTTCCGTAACCGGAAGCTATCCTAATTTCACTGTAACCAATACCGCCCCCTGGACTGGTTCATCGAACGATTATATCCAAAATCAAAATTCGGCCGATCAGTCCGCGGATTACAGAATTAGCGGAAACGGTATTGTCGGAGGTAGGATTGGTATTGGAACAACGGCTCCTTTCCGAAAATTACACCTTTATGGAACCTCGAATAACGCCGCCGACATCCTCTCCGAGACCGACGCCGGTAGGGTTATTAAACACTGGTTCAATAACGCCGGAAGAAGCTGGTCTATAGGCCAGTTGGGGACGACAGTAGCCCCGAATTACCAGTTCAGAATTACGGACGAAACTGCGGGAGTCTCGAGAATCACGATAAACACCGACGGAACGGTGGGTATTGGAACGAACAGCCCGGGTTATCTACTTCACGTCAACGGCTCGGCGAGAGTAAATTCCCTCAATATCAACGGCGCTTATAATATGCCGACAACCGACGGCACCGCCAACTATGTCCTTAAGACCAACGGTTCCGGAACGGTTTCCTGGGCAGTGGACGCTACCGGTAGCGGCGATTCCGACTGGACGATTAGCGGAACTGACCAATATTCCGCCGTTTCGGGCAACGTCGGCATAGGCACGACCAGTCCCGGCCGAAAACTGGACGTGGTAGGCGATACCGAGCTCAACGGCGACCTCTATTTTCCCGTCGGACTAAGCACTATCGACTTCCCCGTAGAAAATATGCGTATAAGTCCAAACTGGGGTATGGCTAACGGGATTTCTATTGGTAACACAAGCTGGAACGCCTCAGTAGCTATTCTGGACAACTCCGTTTGGAGCGGCGATGCTATGCGCCTTTGGGGTCATCTGGACATGGATGAAAATGAGATATATGCCATCGATTACCTCAATTTCGACGATACAAAAGGTTCTACCGGCTACGGTATTCGCGATAATGCCGGAACGGTCGAATATAAGAACTCCGGCGGAAGCTGGGCACCCATTACCGGTGGTGGCGGTGTAGGCGGTTCCGGTTCAACAAATCGTCTTGCTATTTGGAGCGATGCTTCGAATCTCACCTATCATACGGATCTCGAATGGAATGAAACTAATAACCGGCTATATTTCGGTTCCGTCGAGTATCTTCAAGACCAGGGTGCCAACGAGATAGGGTTTTATGGCGATATCGAACCTTCTACCGATGCGAGCTACAATCTGGGTAACTCCGACATGGCATGGAATCATCTGTATATCGATGGAGCAATATATCTTAATGGTTCTGCCGGAAGTTCGGGACAAGTTCTAACCTCAAATGGAACCGGAGACCCAACCTGGTCAACACCTTCCGGTGGTTCAGGTCTCTGGCAGGACGATTCCGACTATATTCGCCCGATAGAATACGACGGTTTCAGAGTATATGATAACGAATCCGGTTGGGTAGGCTTGTGGTTTACATCGTCGAGTGGAGTTAATACCCTCGCCGCCGCAAACCTTTATCACGCAAATGGCGAACACGCATACCTCGCCTATGATAATATGTGCGGTGTGCAAGGAGATTCCGATACGGAAAACGGTGTCCAGGGTATTAGTTCGACAACTGTCGCCGATTACGCTGGAGTTTACGGAGAAAATTCCAATTCTGGATCGAACGTTTATGGCGTTTGCGGATATTCGCAGGGTTATGCCGGTGTTATGGGTTCCGGCCCCGATTATGGTTTATGGGGTAAAAGCTATGGCGCGACTTCACCCATTTACGGCGGTTGGTTATACGGAACCACTTATGGTATCGAATGTAGCGGCGACCTGGCTTTCTGGGCTTCGAGTGACAGAATCTACATCGGCGGAGATGAGGGAACGGCCGGCGAAGTCCTGACATCTAACGGCACATCGGGCATTTATTGGGGAACCGCGGGTGGCGGTTCGAGCCAGTGGACTGACGGCGGAACGTATAAATATGTAAATGGCAATACTAACGCCCGTGCTTATGAAGCCGACCAGCAATACGGCCTTTATGGTGCCGCAAGTACTGGCGGAAGTAATGCTTCAGGAGTTTACGGCTATATGAGCAGTGGCGACCAGGGAACGGGGTATGGCACTTATTATTCAAGAAAAGCGGTAGGCGGATATGCTTATTATGGATATGCATATACCTATGGAGTTTCCGGGGTGAGATTTGATGACGGATACGACCGTGGGGGTGGTGTCTTTGGAGGATCATCCAGCGAAAATCCACCTACTGCATGGGGAAGTCTTGGATATAGACATTCCAGCTCCACGCATTACGGCGCTTACTGGACGAGTTCCGGTTCGGGATCCGGTCGTAGAAGACCGACGCCGGATTCCGATGATATGGACGTTCATATTAATATCGGTGCAGGTGGATGGGGAGACCTTTTCGGCATGGACGTTCACGGCGAAATCTACGGTGCGTATATAGAAGGCGGTCGATACGCACTTTATACTCACGGAAATAATTTCACCGACGGCCTGTACACCCAGCTTATCTCCCAACCGGACGACGACCCGGTAGTCGCATATACGACTGTTTCTACCGATGTCTCGGTAATGACTACCGGACAGGCGCAATTATCCTCAGGAACCGCCAATATCCGATACGACGAAGATTTCTCCAGAATCATATCGTCGGAATCCCCGGTGATAGTTAATATCACACCGGTCATTGGTTGTAATCCGCTATATATAGCATCTTCCGACGAGAATGGATTCACAGTCGTCGAAAGCGACGGCGGCCATTCCGACGGGAGATTCAACTGGATAGCAATCGGGACACGAAAGGGATACGAAGGCGGAGCGAATTTGCCTTCCGAGGTTATCGCCGGAGACTACAGCAGGAAGATAGCTCGCGGACTCCACAACGATTCAGATATGCAAACCGACGGAGAGGGGCTTTACTTCACGAACGGAGAACTGTATGTCGGACGACATGAATCAACTCAACCTGCCCCGGAAGTCGTCGCCTTAAAACGCGAATTCTCGGAACGTCCTGAAAGCAGAACATACGAACAGTGGGAAAAAGCATTTAAGGCTATAGGCGAACCGGAAATGCCAGTCAGTAAACAAGCTTTCAATGAAATGACCAATTCACCTGAAAAAACCATGGCGCTCTACGACGCTTATGGCGTTCAGATATCTCCGGAATGGGTGGATACGCTCACCACCGTTGGTTATCCAATGTTCACACGCGAGGAAGTTATGGAAAGAAGGTTGGAGGGTTATCTATCCGATGCCCTGGAAATTAAAGAGGGCAGGGATAACGCCCGTCCTGTTCGATACGATGTCGAAATTCTCGATAACGGAATCCATAAATACTCGGATAAGATGACCGGCGAGGTAACATATAAGAATAGGGAAGGACAAAATGTTACCGCCGACGGCGAAATAATTACAGGCGACGGACAGCCGCAAAAACCGAGAATATACCAACTCCACCCCGAAGCCGATCCGACGAACGAAGATAACCTCAATAACGGAAAGCGACAATAAAAAACGGCGGGAGATATTCCCGCCCTTTTGAAACTATTTGACATTTTACAAGAAAAGGAGTAAATTGATGAGAATACAGGTAGAAGAAAGGAGCACCGCCATGAAACTCTCGGTGCGAGCTTTGATAATTACTGCGATTGTTCTTATTACAGTCGCTCCAACGGTTTTCGCCCAATATGGCTCATCCGCAAGCTATAATCTTCAGTGGAAGGTTATCGAAAGCGGAGGTAACGAGGGCGACGATGTAACCTCCACGAATTATCGTTTGTCCTCGTGTGTCGGCCAGCCGACTCCCGTGATCGACGGGCCGACTTCCAGCACGAGCTACGATTTCTATCCCGGATTCAGAAAAATCGATCTCGACCTTCGATACCCATACAGCTGGTTTACAGTCATGATCGAGTATTCTCCCGACACGAGTTTCGAGTTGCGCTGGGCCGCGATAGATACGACTATCGAGGACGGCCAGGGATGGGGCGTCTGGAACTACGACATTCAATACAAAGTGGGTGCCGCCGGAGCCTGGACTGATTGGTTAATTGATACCGAAGATACGATAGCGACTTTCGGCCCTGAAACCCCGTTGGACGTTCTCCCCGGTGAGGTTTATCATTTCAGATTGAGAGCGCAGGATAAGGCCAGAAACGAAGCGCCCTGGAGCGATCCCTGGATGGATCAGGATTCGACTATCGTCAATTACGTAATAGAGTTCTGCGTATGGACGGTAGCGCCCGGACTTCCCACCGACGCAGGGAACTATGCAACATTGCAGTTCTATCAGGACGATCCGGTAACACCCACTACAGTCGATCTCTGGGAGGGTTCTTGCGCACAGGTGTGGTGCGTGCCCAATACCGAAGCGGAGATGACCAGATTATCCTCGGCTTCCGATGCCGAGGAAAGATGGGCGGTAAATACGCCCACCGACGATACCCTCTGGACAATAGACGGCGCGGTTACCGATTACGATGTATGGTATTGGCATCAACTAAAACCGGTTATCGTGCTCGATGGAACCGATGCTACTCACACGGTCGAAACCATAAACCACGACCAATTCGGCCCCGGCCATCTCGAATCCGGACTATTCACCTCGTGGAGCGAATGGTCGGATTACGGATCGCTAATCGAGTTCATCGATTCTACTACCGGAACGCCTATCAGAAGGGCTATAGCTACCGACTCGACGAGGTTCCACGACATCTCGGCTTTCTTCACGGACACGATTCATTACCTGGCCGCCGGAAACGCTGTCACGGTTCAAACGAATTTCGGAGACTCGGTCAGCGTCGATGGAACCTGGTATGAAAGCCCCTATAGCACGAACTGGTTCGAACTTTCGACTCACGATATCGCGGTCAACGACACGGTTGTTATCTCATCGTGCGAAATGTGGATTTTCGATTACTGGGAGGACGCGCCAGCAATAACCGATACAGCGAGATCGGTTACGATAGAATCGGATTCGGTATTTACCGCTATCTTCCACCATGAATTCAAGTTCGACATTACCAACCCCGACGGCGAAGGAACACCGACGCCGGGCGTTGGAAGTTACTGGTTCACCGAGGGCGATACCGTTACCGGATCGATGGATACGACCGGCGTTTCGGGTTATATTCTAGCCGGCTTTATCGGCACAGGTTCCGCACCATCAGGATCGGGTCTGGACTATTGGTTCGAGATATACGATTGCTCTTCGATAGAATGGGATTGGGTTCCAACCTCCACCGATCTATGCACGATCTGGGTGTTCAGCCCTTACGGCCACCCGATGCCCGATGGTATGTGGGTTGTTCCATGCGGCACGGAAATAATATGTAGCGTCGAAGACAGCACTTACGAAGGCGGAGAATGGCATTACTGCACCGGCTGGATGGGTGACGGCGACGTTGTCCCGGCGGGCGGAGATTCCAATGAAGTGTCTGTTCTCCTCGACGACAACGGCTGGCTGGTTTGGATATGGGACGGCGACACGCTGATGCCGCTCCAGATCGCATCCACGCCCGCCGCCTATGGGCCGCCTAACCCGACCGTCGGTATTCACTGGTATCCATACCTGGACGAAGTCGATGCATTCGTGGAAAGCAACCCGGACGGAGACTGGTGGTGCCTGGGTTACGACGGCTGGGGCGATGTCGTCCCGACAAGCGCCGATAGCATCCATTTTACTCTTACCGAACCTACATTCATCGACTGGCAGTGGCTCGAATGGACGGGACCGTTGGATACTCTATGGGTATTCAGCCACTACGGCGACCCGCTACCTCCTGTGGGTATGCACGTATATCCGGAAGGCACGGATATAACCGCCTACGTCGAAACACCCGATGGAATTCACTATTGCACGGGATGGACCGGCTCTGGAGACGTCCCGGCAACGGGCGATACGAACTGGACCAGTTTCACTCTTAACCAGTTCAGCGAGATTACATGGCAGTGGGACGATCGAGACGAAGTCGCTTTCATCGTGATGAATCCGATGGGACTCGGATCTCCCGAGCCACCGGTGGGCATTCATTATTACCCGTCATCTACTCTGATATCCGCGTTCGTCAATAGCCCGGACGGCTCTTACTACTGCGTCGGCTATAACGGTTTCGGTAATGTCCCGGCCTTCGGTTATGAGGACAGTATCGATATTATGTTGACGATGTCTTCCGGAATCGAATGGCTATGGGACGACGACGTCGTATCGCTAACAGTGGTCGCGCCCGGATACAGCGATGCCGATCCTCCAATAGGAACGACATATCATCCCCTTGGAAGACATATAGTCGCTACAGCCAACGATACCGTTTATGAAACGGCGGATGAACGCCACGTCCTTACCGGATGGAGCGGCGACGGCACCGTGGTGCCTCTTACTGGAGATAGCTCAATAGTCGAATTCGATATGACCGCAAGCGGCAACATCGAATGGTTGTATGACGACCAGTATTATCTAACGCTCTTACATACCGGCTTGCCAGGCGGAATCGATCCGGACACGCTGGGTGTCGAGGATTGGTATAGCGACGGCGATAGCGCAACTCTTATCACAGACGATGTCGTTTACGACGGAAGTGTGCCCTATATCTTCATCGAATGGACGGACGCCGGCGCTGGGGCTGTAATCGAGGACGTTTATTCCGAATCCACTTTCGTCGAAATGGACGCGCCTTACGAAATTACGGCTAACTTCGCGGAAGCTGTTAATGTCGATATAATCAAGACCCCGGCGCACGATACTCCAGGATGGATACTGGTTGACGGCGACACGTTCTTCACCGGAACATACACCGATATCTGGGTGCGTGGAAGCTCGCACGATATCGAGGTCAGCTTCGCCGATTCTACTTACGACCATAAATATATATGGAATTGGTGGCGCGACGACCACGGTTCGACTATCGATAGAACGGTTTCGCCCGATACGGATACAATTTTCTATGCCGATTACTACGAATACTGGCATATCATTCTCGAAAAATATCCGCCGGAAGATACGCTGGGAAGCCTCACCTACGATGCCACTACCGAAACCGGCCCGGCATCCGTTCGCCAGGACTTATGGTGGGCCGACGGCACGACTCACGATTTCGAGGTTTCCGATCCCGACTCGGGCGACTTCGTGAAATACTACTTCGATCAATGGAGCGATGGCGACGCTAACCCGGTTCATGCGGCTTATGGCCCCGTCCATGCTTCGGACTCAATTGTCGCCCTCTACGATAGGTATTATCTCTGCCTGGTCGAAAAGGATCCCCTCCAGGATCACGGGAATATACTCGTAGATGGCACATGGTATTACGACGTCGAATCAATGCCCTTCTGGGCACTGGACGGCGCAGACGTCCAGCTTGGGGTTTCAGCATACGATACCGTCGGATATTACGACTCACTATACATATTCACCAACTGGGAAACGGCCGAATTCGATACGATTATTAACTACAATATAACAAGCGTGGACACTATAACCGCGTTCTACGACGCTATCGAAGTTACGCTCGATATCGAACTCGGCTCGCACGATGTCTATCCCGAGGATTCGGTCGTATGGCTGGTTAATGACGGCGACAGTGTCAACGTTGGCGAGGTATTCACGATGCCTATTCAGGATTCGATCAAGGTCTATAACCTCTCGACTATTAACGTCGACCTCGGCCTGAATATCGACGCCATTTACGACACCTCCGACAGTTGGATTCTCGACCCGCATTGGACGCCTTCCTTCTGGGAAGACCTCGACAGATTTGTGCTTATGGCGCAGTTCAACGACGATCCCGAACCTCCCGTTGTCTGGGAAAGGGGTAGCGATTACATAGACTACACCCTGACCTGGGCGGAAAATACTCCGGGAAGAATCTTCGGTCCCGGCGGAGAGAATATCGACGATCCCACCGGAAGCAACACCGAAATGCTCTGGTTACAATTCATTACGCCGACTAAAAGCACAAACCCGACTCATACGAGGTGTATAGTAACGAAGATTTCCGCCAGACCGCATCTACCATAGAAACGGCGGAAATACGCGAAAAAACCCTCCCTTTCCAGGGAGGGTTTTTTAGTTAGCTAAAATGCCCCAAAATAAAACCGCCCCGAAATAGGGGCGGTTTCACTGCCGAATATACAGGCGGTTTATTTAATTTCCGCCATGCCGCGTTCGATAGCCTCGATATTCATCGGGATGAATTTCTTGTGTTTGACAGCTTCGTTAAGCGCATCGAGGATAATGTCCTTATCGAACAATTTTGTCTTAGCCGCGATTGCTCCAAACGCAACCATATTAGCGACCTTCAAACTGCCGACCTCGTCGCCGATATCGCTGAAAGGAATTCCAATAGCTTCGATATCATCGCGACCGGGTTTCCTGTCTATCATGGATGTGTTATAGAAAATAATGCCCCCCGGTTGCACTGTCGGTTCGAACTTATCGAACGACGGTTTGTTCAGGGCTACCAAGATAGTGGGGTGGTCAACGACCGGCGCGCCAATCGTTCCCCCATCGATATGAACCTGACAGTTAGCGGTTCCGCCGCGCATTTCGGGGCCGTAACTCGGTATCCAGCTGACATTCCATCCGTGTCTCATACCGGATTCCGCGAGAACCTGTCCGAGAAGCAAGACGCCCTGACCGCCAAATCCCGCTATCTTGATTTCTGGATTGCGGTAATTCTCTTCGACGTCATTCATGCTTTTTTCCCTGAAAAGGCGTTCCTTTTTCAATCCGAGTTTATCTTTGATCTCGTCTTTCGAAAGAACGACTTTTTCCGGAAGGTAACTCTCGCGTTCTTCCGTAAGGTCTTTGTAGTTGCCGAGAGTATAATACTTCAGCATTTTCTCTTCGATCCACTTCGGGGCCAATTCCGGCGTAGTTTTCCAACCACTCGGGCACATCGAGAGAACCTCGACCATACTGAATCCCTTGCCGTCTATCTGGCATTTAATAGCCTTCCGAACCGCCTTACGGGTTCGCGCGATATGTTTGGAGTCGTGCACCGAAGTTCTTTCGATGAACGTAGTTGTTTCGAGAGTCGAGAGTAGTTCCGACATCTTTATTGGATAACCCTCGTTCTGAACCGATCTCCCGTATGGCGACGTCATTGTCTTCTGGCCGATAAGAGTCGTGGGCGCCATCTGCCCGCCCGTCATTCCATATATCGCGTTATTGACAAAGAAGACGGTGATATTTTCGCCCCTATTCGCCGACTGGAGAATATTATTCCCGCCGATTGCCGCCAGGTCGCCATCGCCCTGATAGCTTATAATAATGCTATCTGGATTTGCTCGTTTGAGTCCGGTAGCTACCGCAGGCGCTCTTCCGTGAGCCACCTGGATATTTCCGGTCGCAAAATAATAATATACGAATACCGAACAACCTACAGGAGAGACCATAATAGTCCTGTCGGAAACGTCGAAGTCTTCGAGTGCTTCGGCGATTAACTTGTGCAGGATACCGTGGCCACACCCCGGGCAATAATGCGTGTTTTTCTGGTCCGCACCGGGCTTAAACACATAAGTGTCCATAAAGCCGGTGGGTTTCCTGAGAACGTCTTTAGCCATATCTATCACCTATTCCTTTGCGATCTTTTTTATTGCGCCAACCAGCTCCTCGACGGAGGGAACGACGCCACCCATTCTATTATATGAACTTATCTTAGCGCCCCCGCATTCGGTGGCGAGTTTGATGTCGATAATCATCTGGCCGTTGTTCAATTCGGATACGAGAATATGTTTCGCTTTGCCGGCCAGTTCCGCGAATTTCTTTCTGGGGAAGGGGAAGAGAGTTATCGGCCTGAGAAGCCCAACTTTTATTCCTTCTTTCCTGCAGACGTCAACGGCGCTCTTGAGAACACGGCTGACGATACCAAAGCCGGTTACTACTATTTCCGCATCGTCGAGCTTATAATCCTCGAATCTTACCTCATTATCCTCGATTTTTGCGTATTTACGCTGGAGTTTCCGGTTGTGTTCTTCCAGCTCTTCTGGCTCGAGGTAAATCGAGTTGATTAAATTCCCTTTTGTTTCGGCGTCGCCCATGATTGCCCAGTCCGCTTTCCCGCGTTCGTCTAAATCCACGGGATCGGGGAATTCCACCGGCTCCATCATCTGCCCGATAAACCCATCGACCAGGACGAACACCGGCGTGCGATATTTATCCGCAAGCTCGAAGGCGAGCATGGTTAGATCGCACATCTCCTGGGCGCAATTCGGGGCGAGGACGATAACTTTGTAGTTGCCGTGTCCGCCGCCTTTGACTACCTGATTATAATCTCCCTGTTCCGGGGCGATATTCCCCAGTCCCGGGCCGCCGCGCGTGATATCCGCGATAACCATAGGAACCTCGGAGCCGGCGGCATAGCTGATACCTTCCAGCTTTAAGCTGATTCCCGGGCCGCTGGAAGCAGTGAGAACGCGTGCACCTGTGCCCCCCGCGCCATAACACATCTGAACGGACGCTATCTCGCTCTCGGCCTGCAGGAAAGTCCTTCCCAATAAGGGGTAAAACGCCGCCGCGCCGTGAGCTATCTCGCTAGCCGGTGTTATCGGGTAACCGAAATAACAACGCGAACCAGCAAGCAGTGCGCCTTTGACTATAGCTTCATTTCCTTTGATAAACTCCTTGGACATTATGCCGCCTCCTCGTCTTTTTTATAAACGATGATCGCATCGGGTTCCGGGCAAATGTAAAAACACATCCCGCAACCGGTGCATCCCTCTCCCTTATACTTGGCGGGATGATATCCCAGCTTATTAAGGGTATCCATGTCGATTTCGATACACTGCACGGGGCACGCGTTAATACAAAGTTTGCACCCCTTGCAGTGATCTGTCTGAACCACCATTTTAGGCATCTTAACCTCCATATTTTATCTGATATTTCAACATAGGCAAAGCAATGTATTATAAGGTATAGGAAAATAAATAGCAAGGCGTTTCTTGCAAAATGAGTCCAATTTACGGAAATTCATCGAAATCAATATTACAAAAACCTTGAAATATTCTTTTGGCTGGTTATATTTATCCCATAAAAAGAGTAAATTAGTTCTTTAATGCAAGAAATGGAGTTCAAATATGAAAAAAACCTTCAAAGCTGTTCAAATTACCGAAGATATCTACTGGGTTGGGGCTATCGACTGGTCGATAAGGGATTTTCACGGATACAACACTCCGCGCGGCTCGACCTACAACGCCTATCTTATCCTCGCCGATAAGATCACTCTTATCGATACCGTCAAAAGGCCATTTATGGACGAATTATTGGCAAGAATATCCTCGATAATCGACCCGAAAGATATCGACTACATCGTATCGAATCATTCGGAAATGGATCACTCCGGTTCTTTAACCGAGATGATCGACATAATCGAGCCGGAAAAGGTCTTTGCGTCCAAAATGGGCAAAAAAGCCTTAAACGAACATTACGGATTGGAAGTGGAAGACGTCGAGAACGGGGGAGAACTAGATCTGGAAAATCTAACCATCAAGTTCCTTGAAACTCGCATGATACACTGGCCGGACAGTATGTTCAGCTACGTTCCCGAAAGGAAGATCCTCTTCTCTCAGGATGCCTTTGGTATGCATCTGGCCAGCTCGGAAAGATATGCGGACGAACTATCGGAGGAAATCCTTCGCCAGGAATCAGATACGTATTACGCAAATATTGTCCTGCCCTATTCTCCGATGGTCAAAAGAACGCTCGATAAGGTCGGCGAGATGAATCTGGAACTCGATTTCATTTGCCCCGACCACGGCCCTATCTGGCGCGGGGAAAAAATCCCCACTATCCTCGGCTGGTATGGCGAATATGTCGAGCAGAAACCGAAACAGAAGGCGGTCGTGTTATATGATACTATGTGGGGTAGCACGAAAAAAATGGCGCGGTCTATCGCCGATGGATTAATAGAATCGGGTGCCGAAGTTAAAATAATCAATGCCCGCGCTAATAATCGGAGTGTCCTTATCACCGAGTTACTCTTTGCAGGAGCATTGGTTGCGGGCTCGCCGACTCTAAATCAGGACATCTTCCCAACCCTCGCGGATATGCTCCTTTACGCAAAAGGGCTTAAACCCCAAAATTTGATTGGCGCGTCTTTTGGTTCCTTCGGGTGGAGCGGAGAAGCGCCCACGAACATGCAGAAAATACTCGAAGATATGGGAGTGGACATCGTCGCGGAACCGTTGAAGTTAACCTATGTCCCGACGGAAGAAGACCTTATAGAGTGCCGGAATTTCGGCAGGAAAATCGGCAATGAACTTGCTAAACGGATAAAAGATGAATGATAATATAGATTATAACGCGCTCTGGAAGCTATCTTACGGTCTTTATATCGTTGCATCCCGCTCCAAAGACGGCTCGCAAATGAACGGCCAGATTGCAAACGCCGTTACACAGGTAACGGCTGAGCCTCCAAAAGTGGTGGTCGCCATCAACAAGGAAAACCTCACGCACCAGTTGATAGTTGAAAGCGGTGTGTTTTCCGTTTCCGTGCTGGATACTACCACGGACATGAAGTTCGTGGGCACCTTCGGGTTCAAGTCCGGTAAAGATATCGACAAATTGAGCACTTGCAAATGGAAAAAGCTCGAAACCGGATGTCCGGCGGTTGTCGATCATACCGTGTCTATACTGGGTGCGAAACTCCTGGATACTATGGATGCCGGGACACATACCGTTTTCTTGGGCGAAGTAGTTTCCGCGGAAATAATAAACGACAACAAACCCATGACCTATGAGTATTATCATAACGTTCTTAAAGGAAAAGCATCGAAAAACGCCCCCACGTTTCGTGGGACTAAAACCAATAACAATAAACCGAAAGGCGAAAAAATGAAAAAATACGTATGCGATATTTGCGGCTACGTTTACGATCCCAAACAGGGCGATCCCGACAACGGTGTCGATCCCGGCACGGCTTTCGAGGATCTTCCGGAAGATTGGGTATGTCCAGTTTGCGGAGCCAGCCAGGACGATTTCTCGCCGATGGAATGAGTTCTTCCGAAAATAGAGAAATGAAAGGGGGCGCGGTTTACCCCCTTTTTTATTTTTTCTTGTAAATCCCCCTGAACACTTTATATTTACGACATGGTGAACGAAGACGAAATAAGGGATATACAACAACTCATCGAAGAACGCAGGTTTTTCGAGTTAAAAAGCATCCTCACGAAAACCGAACCGGCGGATGTCGAAGAATTTCTGAATGAAGTAAAAAAAGAAGACTGGCTTATCGTTTTCCGACTACTGCCAAAAGAGCTTGCGGCGGACGTATTTTCGGAACTCGAAACGGATGAACAGGCCGATCTTCTGACGGAATTCCGGGATTATCGCGTCCGCGATATTATCCAGGAATTAGATCCCGACGACCGAACCGAGCTTTTCGAGGAACTCCCGGCGGAAATACTTAATCGTTTTATTTGTTATCTCGATCCCGATGACCGAAAGGAAGCCCTTAACCTACTCGGATATCCGGAAGAGTCCGTCGGAAGGGAGATGACGCCCGAATTCGTCGCATTGAAAGAGGGATGGACAATAGGACAGGCGCTGGAATATATAAGAAATACCGCTCCAAACAGAGAAACCATATATACCTCGTATATTCTCGGTCCCAGAAGGAAACTCAAAGGCGTTATGTCCTTACGCGATATAATCCTTGCTGACGACGATCAGCTTGTGGATGAGGTGATGAATCCAAACCCTATTACCGTAACAACGTCTGACGACAGAGAAGAGGCCGCGAGAATATTGGCCAAATATGATTTTCTCGCCCTGCCGGTCGTAGATTCCGGGGGATACATGGTCGGGATAGTTACCGTGGACGACCTTATAGAAGTCCTCGAGGACGAGACTACCGAAGATATCGAACGAATGGCGGCAATCGAGCCGGTCGATAAACCTTATATGTCAATTAGCGTTTGGAGGCTGGTAAAAAGCCGCATTTTCTGGCTGGCCCTCTTGCTTATCCTCGAAGGTTTCACGACAAGCGTGATGGAACATTTCGAGGAGTTCATCGCCGGGATGGTTTTACTGACTTTCTTCGTGCCCACCCTCGTCGGAGTCGGCGGCAACACGGGCTCGCAGATTGCCGCGATGATTATCCGCGGCCTGAGCCTCGGTGAACTCGATTCCAGTCATGTTCGGAAAATACTCTTGAAGGAAGCGCTTGTCGGTTTGATTCTCGCAATAATACTCGGTATCCTGCTGTTCGGAAGGGCTTTGCTTCTGAAACCGCAATACGATATGGCTCTGGCGGTATCCCTGGCATTGGGCATAGTAGTATGGTATAGCAATATTATCGGTGCGCTGTTGCCGATAATCGCGAAGAAAATTGGGATCGATCCCGCGGTGATGGCGGGGCCGGTGGTTACAACAGTGGTCGATATCACTGGAATCGCGTTGTATTTTGGGATTATCAAAATCATCCTATAACTTTATAAAAAAGCCAAATAAGCTTTTGGAAGTGAAAATACGCGAATATTACTACTTGCGATTTTCTCGCAGTGTTTTATAATACAATATTGTGTGACGATAAGTAAAAGATCAGTTAGAACTTATGCCGATTCAAACGAAACAGGATTACAGAAAATACCTCAGGCCGGAAGTAATAGCGAAACTCGCTAATATGGAATTGAAGGCGCGTTTCGTTGTCGAGGGATTCCTTGTCGGACTTCACAAATCGCCATATCACGGCTTTTCGGTGGAATTTGCCGAATACCGCCAATATAACCCGGGCGACCCTGTCAAGAACATCGACTGGAAGGCCTATGGGCGCACCGACCGTTACTATATAAAGGTCTTCGAGGAGGAAACTAACCTCCGTTGTTATATCCTGCTCGATGTTTCTGGAAGTATGAGTTTCTCATCCGAGGGCTGGCTTTCCAAGCTCGAGTATGGTAAATACCTCGCCGCGAGTTTCGCATATCTGATGCAACTTCAAAAGGACGCAGTAGGCCTGACGGTTTTCGATACCGACATCCGCGACGAACGTCCTCCGAGTAGCACGCGTGTGAATTTATTCGAGATGTTGAAGGTTCTGGAGACGGTCTCCGCGGGAGGAGACACCAACGCCGGAGAGGTGTTCTTCAAAGTTGCGCGGAGAATCGGGCGGCGTGGTCTGGTCGTAATAATATCTGATCTATACGACGAGCCCGAGGCTATGATAAGGGCGATTAAACAATTTCGCCATATGGGGCACGAAGTTATAGTTTTCCATCTGGTCGATCCGGTCGAAGTGAAGTTCGATTTCAAGGGCGAAACGATTTTCGAAGACCTGGAAAATGATGCGAAAGTCCAGACTCGCCCCTGGTCGATACGCGAGCGTTACCAGAAAAGATTCCTCGATTATATCGATTTCATCCGTATAGAAATGGAGGACTCGCAGATAGATTACGAACTCATCGGTACCGATAAGAGCTTCGATGTAGCCCTGATGTCGTATCTACACAAGCGGGGTAAATTGGCTTGATAGTTGATATTTTGTCAGTTGAATGTGAGTTATTAATCAAAAAAGAAAACCAAACAGGAGTTTTTTATGCCGACACAAATAGTTGAATGCGTTCCAAATTTTTCAGAAGGCCGGAATATGAAGGTGATAAACGAAATCACCTCGGTGATAAAAGACACCCCCGAAGTGGAATTGAAAGACGTCGACCCCGGCGAAGCCACAAACCGAACCGTCGTAACTTTCGTGGGCACCCCCGACGGGGTTATCGAGGCGGCTTTCAGGGCTATCAAGCGCGCATCCGAGGTAATCGATATGACGAAACAGAAGGGCGCGCACCCTCGATTCGGTGCTACCGATGTCTGCCCCTTTGTTCCGGTGGAAGGCGTTACGATGGACGATTGCGTCGAACTGGCAAAAAAGCTGGGCAAACGCGTGGGGGAGGAACTCGGTATCCCGGTTTATTTATATGAATATGCCGCCTCGATACCGAAAAGAAAGAACCTGGCCTACGTCCGCAAGGGCGAGTATGAAGGCCTTCCCGAAAAATTCAAAGACCCGGAAATGGCTCCGGATTTCGGCCCGACTGAATTCATCCCGAAAACGGGTGCGATAGCTATCGGCGCGAGAGAGTTTTTAATCGCATATAACGTAACCCTGAATACGAAATTCAAAAAATACGCGACCGACCTCGCTTTCGAGCTCCGGGAAAAAGGCCGTTCAGTTAGAACCGGAAATATCGAGCCGTATTATTTTAGGGGCAAGCTTCTCAAATACCGCAAGGATAGCCTTCCCTGCGCGGAATGCGATTTCGTTACTGACGATTTCGATAAACTGGAAGAACACTATGTGGCTGAGCACGGTTTTTCCATAGAAAAATTGCTCGCGGAACACGGCACATACAGGAAAAATCTAATCGGTCGGTCGGTAAAGACTCCAGGTATATTCAAGAAGACCAAGGCAATCGGTTGGTTCGTCGAAGAATACGGTCGCGCGCAAATTTCGATAAACCTGACGAACTACAAAATAACGGCACCCCACGAAGTCCTCGAAAAAGCGCGCGAATTAGCCGCAACTCGAGGTCTGATCGTTACCGGTAGCGAAATCGTCGGTCTGGTGCCATATCAGGCGATGTTGATGGCGGGTAAATATTATCTGGACAAACAGGAACAATCCACCGGAGTGCCCGAATCGGATATAATAAAAGCGGCCATATTTTCGATGGGTTTAAACGACGTAGCTCCATTCGACCCGGAAGAAAAGATCATCGGTATGCCGAAAGTCCCCGATGACGCTCTCGTCGCAATGAAATGTAACGATTTCGTTGACGAGGTTTCTCGCGATTCCGCCGCTCCGGGCGGCGGCTCGGTGGCGGCATTGGCCGGATCCCTCGGCGCGGCGCTGGCGTCGATGGTGTCAAACCTTACAGTGCCAAAAATGAAAGATCCCAAAAAAGCCAAACCTTATGTCGATATCGCCGAGAAAGCGCAGGAATTAAAGAAAAAACTGGTCGATGCGGTGGACGAGGATACTCAGGCTTTCAACGATTACCTTAAAGCCATGCGTATGCCGAAAAAAACCGACGAAGAAAGGGAAGCCCGCGAAAAAGCTATCCAGGCGGGGCTTAAAACAGCCGTCCAGGTGCCTTTGGGCACGGCGAGGAATTCTCTGGAGGCGATGAAACTCGCCCGCGATATTGCCGAAACCGGGAATCTACCCTCTGTTTCAGACGTCGCAGTTGGTGCGCAAATGGCATATTCCGGCGTAACAGGCGGAATATTAAACGTCCTGATTAACCTCGGAGATATCACCGATAAAGAATTCATCGAAGAGATGAAATCGAAATGCGAAGAATTAAAAGCTACAGCAAAATCGATACTCGACGAGAGTATGAAGATCGCCGAAAGGCGCATGGAAGAACTACATTCAAAATAGGGAGGTAGTAAAATAGAAATCGCCATTGCCATAATAGGGTTTTCTGTTGTTTTGCTTGTCTGGGCAGTTTATAGAATCTACAATGAGTTGATCCATCTGCGGGAAAGAGTCCAGAGACAGGACAGAAGGGTCAACGAAGTCCTCTATCGCGCTACCAGAGGCAAATTGAACAATTCTCAGGACGATCTGATAAAATAAAAACAGTTTTAGCTTGCGCGACAGGACATTAATACTATATTTGCGGACTGTTTGACCGAGGATCTCTGCCTGAAGGTAGAATCGCTCATTACCTCAATGGAGGAACAAATGTTGGTTGAGAAGACCATAAAGGACTTTCTAGATGAATTGGCAAGTAGCTCTTCCACACCCGGTGGCGGGAGTTCTGCCGCTCTGGTTGCCGCTAATTCAGCCGCGTTGGTATCGATGGTCTGTAATTTGACTATCGGGAAAAAGGGATATGAAAACGTCCAGGACGAAGTCCGCGAGATTCTAAGGGACAGCGAGAAACTCCGCGAGGAGTTTATCCGTCTTGTCGATCTGGATGCTGAAGCCTTTTCGGGCATAATGGACGCCTATCATCTGCCCAAAACCAATTCGGAGGAAAAGGCTATCCGCAAGGAAGCGATCCAGGCCGAGACGAAAAAAGCCGCGCAGGTGCCTCTGCGAACTATCGAGTTGGCCGTGGAAACCCTTTCGCTGGCAAAGGAAATCGCGGAAATCGGAAACAAAAGACTCGTCTCGGATGCCGGTGTGGCTACATCGTTGGCGAGTGCCGCCATAGAATCCGCGTGGTATAACGTGGAGATAAACCTCAATAGCATTGAGGACGAGAAATTCGTCGAAGAAATGCTAGAACACGGCGAGAATCTGATGGATGAAGCCGACGAATTGTATGAGGCTTCACTGGATATTGTTGACCGTATGCTATAAAACGGAGTATCGAGGCGCTTTAATCAGCGCCTTTTTAAATGAAATATTGCGACCTCCACATCCACAGCACCGCTTCCGACGGCACATTTACGCCGGGGCAAATCGTCGAAAGAGCGAGACACTATTACCTGAACGGAATATCTGTTACCGACCACGATTCGATAGCATCCGTTGAAGAGACCGCCGATTTAGCCGCTAAAAGCGGAATCGATTTCGCGCCCGCAATCGAAATTTCAACCGCCGACCTCGACGGCAGGATGCATATCCTCGGCTATTATCTGGACATTCACGACCACGGACTGACGGAACTAATCGAGAAACAAATACTGGCGCGAAAAGATCGCGTAGTTAAAACCTGCAAAAAACTCACCGAAATGGGATTCCCCTCGACTTACGAGGATATTTCGAGAATCGCCGGCGACGCCTCCATCGGACGACCTCACATAGCCGAACACCTGGTTAATATCGGAGCCGTCAGGAACCTTCTCGAAGCCTTCATTAAATACCTGGCGGCAGGTAAACCTGCATATATTCATAAATGGGCGCCGTCTCCGGAAACCGCTATTCGTGTAATACACGACGCCGGTGGAATCGCAATCGCCGCCCACCCGGGAGTTACGGAGGGGATGTTGCCCAAGTTGCCCGACCTGGTAGAATGGGGCGTGGACGGTTTTGAAGCCTACTATCCCAGACATTCCCACGAGGCGCAGGAGGAGATAATCGCTCTGGCGCGAAAACACGATCTCGTTATAACCGGCGGATCCGATTGCCACGGCTTACGACGCGGAGACCCACTTTTAGGCGTGTTCAAAGTTAGATATGAATTAATGAGGAAGTTACGTTCGAGATGGGAACTGATGCAAGTTCATTCGGCGGCCAGTTCGTAGAATCCATAACTATCAAATTACCCCGACAGATATTGCACCCGAAATGTCATTGCGCCGATGGTGTCGATACCCATCTGGCCGCAATGTCCGCGGATTTGCCCGTCGCTGGAAACAACCCTGAATTCCGAATTGTGTTTGAACAATTTCGGTGCCATGCGGATAATAACGGGGTCGGCTTCGCCTCCCGCAAAATAGGCCTTAACGCGATCATCTCGATAAAAACAACGGACTTTATCGCTCTTACCGCCGTCATAGATAATAATAGCGCGGACGTTCTCCCGTTCGCAGTAATCCACGACTTTTTTAAGGAAAAGCTCTCGCGCAGAAGGAGGATCGCTCAGCGCGAGTTTCTGCAATTCCCTTCCGTTGAAGATCACGTTATAAGCGTCTATCAGGAAAAGCACGGTTAGAACTTACCGAAAAATAGCAACACGCCCATAATTACGAAAAGCACTCCGGCGATTTTGCCCATAAAAGCCTGCGGAATAGCCTTGCCTGCGTAATGGCCTATCAGGACGGCTATAACCGTAGATGCAATTAACGCAAGCGATGCGCCCATTAAAACCGCGATCGGTCTTTGCATTTTTGCCGAATAAACAAGCGCCGCAAGTTGTGTCTTATCGCCCAACTCAGCGAGAAAAATCGTAACGAAGGAAGCGATAAAAATTTTCCAATCCATCATTATGCCTTTGAGTTATTTGTGTAATAAGTATTAGGGGAAAGCCCGACCGTGGAATGCTATTCTTCCTTATCGCCCCTGTCCTTTTCGCCGGACGAATCCACTACCTTTGTCTTTGACTCGGACGGCGTTATTGAACTGCTTCCCTTGCCGTAATCCGTCACATACCATCCCGAGCCTTTGAATATAACCCCCGTGCCGCCGTGAATTATCCGCCGAACCTCACATCCGCATTCCGGGCACTTCTTAACGGGGTCGTCGGTCATCTTCTGGAACTTCTCGAAGACGTAATCGCAACATTCGCATTTATATTCATAGGTCGGCATTCATCTCACCTACTTCTTCTCGAAAAATCCGCCGGAATGTCCGGTTTGATATCCAACACCGGCGTGCCGTCGAGTATATCCAATCCACGGACGCGAATTTTATTCCCTTTTACCGAGAGGACTTCCAACGGCGAAAGCCCAATTTGATTAGGTCTCCGTGGCGCTCTGGAAGCGAAAACTCCGCAGGGTGTATTCCGGTGAGGAGGAGTTACTTTCAAACTGTAGTTATCGCTTCTGTCGAACTGAAATACCACTATTATCCTGTCCAATTCCCCCAATCCGTCTAAACCCTCAGCGAATTCGGGGAAAATCTCTATCTCGCCCTCGATATCCGACCAAATCGACTGCCGTGGCGCGACGTCGCCGCTTTTTATAGGCGAATGGACAATTCCTATAGGTCGGAGGACGATCTCGCTCATCTCAGTTTCGCCACCGACTCTTTGATCCTGGCCACTCCACGCTTTATGTCCTCGTCGTTCGTTGCGAAGGAAAATCGCACATACCCTTCCGAACCGAAGGCCCCACCCGGAACCGTAGCAACTCTGGCTTCATCCAGAAGAAAATCCGCGAAATCCATGCACGACGAAATCTCTCCGCCGTCGGGACGCGCCGAACCGATTAGTCCGCCGATGTCGCAGAAGAGATAGAACGCGCCGTCAGGGATGTATGGCTCGATGCCGTCGATGTCCGCTAGAAGTCCCACGAAAAGGTCGCGTCTGCGACGGTAAGCCTCGCGCATATCGTCCAGAAACCCGTCGGGTTGGATGACGGCTGACAACGCGGCTTCCTGGCTGATACTACACGGACAACTCGTGGTGTGGCTCTGGATTTTTCCGGCGCGGGCGACCAATTCCTCCTGCCCCGCCATCCAGCCGATGCGCCAGCCGGTCATCGCGTAGGTCTTACTCACGCCGTTGACCACGATAGTGCGCTTCGCCATTTCATCGGAAACGGCGGCAATCGAAAAATGCTCTATATCGCCGAAAATAAGCCTGCAGTAAATCTCGTCGCTCATTATCCAGATATCCGGATATTTTTCCAGGACGCCCGCCAGTGCCGTGATTTCCTCGCGGGTATATACCGCGCCGGTTGGGTTCGAGGGCGAATTCAAAAGCAACATCCGAGTTTTGGGCGTAATCGAATTATCGAGTTGATCCGGCGTGATTTTATATCCGCCCGCCGCCGTCGTTTTCGCGATAACCGGTTCGCCGCCGCTGAGCCTTATCATATCGGGATAACTAACCCAGTAGGGTGCGGGAAGAATTACCTCGTCGCCGGGTTCGATTGTCGCCATGATAGCCACAGCGAGAGAAAATTTCGCTCCGGTTGAAACCATAACCTGCTTGGGCGAATAATCCACGCCCGTCTGCGCGCTCATCCATTCGGCGATAGCCTTACGAAGCGCCGGCGTGCCCGAACTCGCCGTGTAACCGGTAACGTTATTCTCGATTGCGGCAATGCCCGCGCGTTTGATATGTTCCGGCGTGGGGAAATCCGGTTGCCCTGCGGAAAAACTGATTACGTCTATGCCCTCGGCCTTCAATGCCTTGGCCTTCGCCGAAATCGCCAGCGTGGGCGAATCGGTTACCTTGTTTGTCCTCGATGCAAATTGCATAATGTCTCCCTTCTTAAAGCCCAAAAGAAATTTAATATTAGCGAAAAAAACCAGTTACCGCAACCTTTTTCGCTAATCGATATCGTCGATTTCGAATATATTGAAAAGAGAATATTCAAATTGATAATAACTTGATAACAAAATCGCCACGGAGGATTTAAAAATGGAAAATTGGGTCGAAGAAATCTGATTAAGGGGCGTTAAAATCAAAAATAAGTTTATTAAAATAAGAGATATGTTTATTAAAACCAATGAATTATTTTTAAAATCGAGTAAGTGGTTATGAAAACCATATAGACGTTGGCTAAAACCGGTATGGGACTAATGCAAAAGCCTGAGTAATAACGACTTAGCTAAAAAAGCCCTTTTTATGTGAAAAAGGGGGCGTTTTTTCTCGTCTCAACTCCTGATTTTTGGGGATGTGATTTTCGCACGAAATGATTTTTTTTCTCTCCGCCGAAGTCGCGCGACGGAAATTTTAATATGATTTGACATCCGGCCTCGATAGGCATATTATATGCTTTCTGTTATCGTAATTTGGAGGACGACATGACTGAAAATAAAGGCGATGTTCAAGCGTTACAACAACTGGCGTCTGCCACGGTTAAGATAAAATCTGAGCTGGGCAAGGTGATCGTGGGTCAGGAGCAGGTTATCGACGAGATGCTGGTGGCGCTTCTCGCGGGGGGGCACGTCCTGCTTATCGGCGTTCCCGGTCTCGCAAAAACGCTGATGATTTCAACTCTTGCGGAGTCCCTCGACCTCAAATTCAGCAGAATTCAGTTCACTCCCGACCTGATGCCCAGCGACATCACGGGCACCGACATCCTGGAAGAGGATCGCACCACCGGCAAACGCGTTTTCAGGTTCATTCAGGGGCCAGTTTTCTGTAATATTCTCCTCGCGGACGAAATCAACCGCACGCCGCCAAAGACTCAGGCCGCGCTTCTTCAGTCCATGCAGGAACACGAGGTCTCGGCGGGCGACCAGACATACAAATTGGAGATGCCCTTCTTTGTCCTCGCCACTCAAAATCCGATCGAGCAGGAGGGGACCTACCCGCTCCCTGAAGCCCAGCTCGACCGATTCATGCTGAATATCTATATCGATTACCCAAGCGCGGAGGACGAGCTGGAAATCGTCAGATATACTACCGGCCAGCGCGTGCCCCACGTCGAGCCGATATTAACTGCCGCGAGAATCGTCGAGTTGCAGGAGCTTATTCGCAAGATTCCCGCCGCGGATTACGTCATTCAATATGCCGTCGATATAGTCCGCAATACGCGCCCTGAATCGACCTCGCTCGATTATGTCAAACGCTGGGTTAGGTGGGGAGCGGGACCGCGTGCCAGCCAATTCCTTATACTCGGTGCGAAAACTCTCTCAGCTCTCGACGGCCGTCTGACCCCCGGAGTTGCGGATATCAAGAAAATCGCACTTCCAGTGCTCAGACACAGAATTATCACCAGTTTCACCGCGGACGCAGAGGGCATTACGACCGATCGGGTTATCTCTCGATTGATGGACGACATTGAGCCACCGAAAGAATAGGATGTTCCGCCATTCGGGGATTATTCGGCGGGAAAATACTCGGTCGATTCCTTTTATTTTTATCGATGATATACCTCCCTTTCTCGGACTTTCAGACAAAATCCCGTCCATCCGAAGTCGGAAATACAGAACGAGTTTAATTCATGCCCCGCGACGATAATCATATACTCGCCAACCAGAATCTCGGCAAGCTTTTAACGGAATTATCCGTCCCCGCGATTATCGCGATGGTGGTGATGTCAACCTTTAACGTAGTCGATACAATCTTCGTCGGGCAGGGCGTGGGCGCTCTGGGCATTGCAGGGATAGCTATCGTATTCCCTTTCCAGATTATAGTGCTTGCAATCGGCCAGCTAATTGGCATGGGGTCGGCCTCGATAATCTCACGGTCGCTTGGCGCGGGGAATATCGCCAGGGCCAATAAAGCACTCGGCAACATGCTCTCGCTGGTCGTGTTCCTCTCGATTGTGATCACAATTCCCGGCGAGATTTTCATCGATCAGCTTCTGAAATTACTCGGCGCTACCCCGGAAATTCTGCCTTACGCGAAAGATTATCTCAGAATCATCCTCATAGGAACGATATTTCGGTGCATGCTCATATCGAGTAACAACGTTATCCGCTCCGAAGGACGGGCGAAGAACTCCATGGTGTTGATTGTCTCGACAGCCATTATCAACACCATACTCGATCCTATTTTCATTTTCGTGCTGGATATGGGGATACGCGGGGCGGCTCTCGCGACGATTATCGCACAGGGATTGGGTTCGCTTTACGCTCTATATTTCTATAGTTCCCCGAAGAGCACGTTGAAAATCAAATTCGACGATTTCATCCCGCACTTCGGAATATTAAAAGAGACCTTCGGCATCGGTATGGCTTCGCTGGCGAGAAACGTGTCGTCCAGCGTGCTGGTAGTTATCATGAACAATCAGCTTGCATATTACGGCGGGAATCTGGCGATCGCGGTTCTCGGAATCGTGCATAGATTGACTTTCCTCGCCTTCACGCCGTTGTTGGGGATAGCGCAGGCTTTCCAGCCTATAGCGGGTTACAATTATGGCGGGGGGAGATATAGCAATGTCCGTAAACTAATACAGATTGCTACGAAAAGATCATTAATTATCGGAGCAATAACGTTTATGGTGATGATGGCCATTCCCGGATTGCTTATCCGGCTTTTTACGCCGAATATGGAATTAATTCAGATGGCAAAACCGGCGTTGAGGTTGGCGGTTATAATGTTCCCGATAATCGGCACGCAAATTATCGGGGCGATAATGTTCCAGGCACTGGGGCATTCTGTTCGAGCCTTTTTCCTGACCGCTTCGCGTCAGCTTATATTCCTGATTCCGCTGGTATTGATACTTCCCCATTATTTTGGATGGCTCGGGGTTTTCTATTCGATGCCTATCGCGGATTTTATGTCCACTTTTATAACGTTACTTTTCGTGATAGCCGCGATAAAGAACCTGCCGAAGGACCTGGAATTGCAATAAGTTCCACCGTCCTCTCGTCGTTTAGTAATCGTATCCAATCGAAAAATATATTTCCTCGAGTTTCTCCGTATTCCTTCCCCAGCTCAATTCCACCGGGCCGAGAGGAGTTTTAAGACCCCAGCCGACACCCCAGCCCCATATCATATCCTCCAATTCGAGCTTCGCGTCTTTTGCCCAGGTTCTGCCGTAACATAATCCCATATTCATAAACAACGGATCCAGGGGGTTCAAACGAATATCGAAACCCGTCTTGACAAAGGAATTGCCCCTTCGCTGATCCGCGCGAAATCCCCAGAATTCGTTATCTTCGCTAAGACTGAACTCCTCGAAAAACGGCGATCCTCCCGCCATATAACCGCCCATAATATAAGGATGGAAAGTCAAGGGCTCGGTCCAGGTCCAATAACTCTGAAAACCCATGTAGGACTTTGTGAATGAATATTCGCCGCCGAGAATATCCTGGCTAAAGGTGATGTATGTGTAATGAAATTTCCCCGATCGCGGGAATTGGCGTTTGTTGTAGGTATCGACGATAGACTTAAACGTTAAGCGGTTTAGGGGGTATTCGCGAAGTTTATCTCCTTTCGGTCCGAAGGCCACCCTTTCCGACGCGATTTCCACAAAAACCGTTCCCAGCCTTTTAATCTGCTGTCCCAGCGATAAGATAATCCCATACCTGTTCACCACCTGCGTCGCGGAAATCGAATCGTCTTCCCAGATGTTATATTCATTGCCCTGCGCGAAGAACCTGGCTTTGCCCGTAATATAAGTTCGCCAAATTCTGTCCGCCTCCAATCCCGTATGGGCTTCCCAACGCCTTTCGCCGCCAAAAATACCTATATTTAGCCTTAGAGCTAATCCCAGAAAATTATCGTCCCCGACTTCAAAAATTCCCTCGATGTCGTTGAGCATATCGTAACGCGCGCCCAGCCGCATCCCCCAATAAGGTTTCTCGATTATTTCGAATTCTACAACGGCCCCGGAATCCCCCCTGGAAATTACGGGACGAACCGACTCGAATAATTCCGTCGCATGAAGATTCGTTAAGGCTTCGTCGAACAAATCGTCACGATAATAACCCCCCGGTTCTAACGGCACGAAACTCCGGACAACCCAATCCCGGGTTATATCATTACCTTCGACGCGAATATCCTCGATTAGACCCTCGTTACAAATAATCTGCAGTTCGCCCTTTACTAAAGACGCGTCGGTTATATGCGCGAGATTATATCCGGTTTCGCGGTAATATCGGTCGATTTCCACGAGTCCCGAATCGAGAGATATAGTATTGACTGGCGCGCCGATCTTGTCGGCGAAAATTGAATCGACGAATTCTGCAGGCAGTAATTTGGCGTTTTTGAGACTAATCCCCGTAAAAATGGGATTTTCCGATATGTTCGTTTCGATATCGACCGTCCCGGCGTGGTAAGTTAAAATGCACTCCGGTATTTGATAAAGCCCGGTTTCAAATACTCGTCGCACCGAGTTCTTAATTTCGCCGACCGTAACCGAATCGCCCGTCGATATTCCCAACCTGGCGACGTTTTTACCGCCGATTTCTTCCGCAACATAAACACGTTGGCTTTCATCGGGGGATTCCCTTTTATACGCTATAATCGCTTTTAGCCGGGGGATTTCCTGAATTGCCGCGTTTCTACCCTGTTCGATAATCCACTTACTATTCGAAAAATCGAAACTTCCCTGGCTTTCGAGATCGGGCGTAATAACGATATCGGCGGCACTTCTCTCGATATTCTTCCTGTCCTCCGCCATTATATTCGTTATCTGATCGAGAATGAAAAAGGCGTTATCTATATCCCGCGGGTAGAGAATCTCCGCGGTCGCGTCGATGGCGATGATCGTATTTATGCTCTCGGCCAGCGCTATTTCTATAGGTATTGGATAAACAAGTCCGCCGTCGGCCAGAAGAGCGCCCTTGTATTCAACCGGCGATAGAATCAATGGTATCGCGGCACTCGCTCTGAGTGCGGTCGATAGATTGCCCTCGTTCCAGACATAGACTCGTCCCGTGCGTAAATCCGTCGTTATCGCACGGAAAGGGATATGTAGTCTATCGAAATCGCCACCGGAAGTGTAATCCGCGGTAGCGCATAGCCGGGAAAGGCTGTTCTGGAGTTCATGTGCAGTGCTTAAACCCTCTGGAAGGTAGGGCTTGAAACCGTTGAACCTCAGGTGAAGGATAAATTTTTCCGTCGCCAGACGTTGGGTTAAAAATTGAGACGTCCTCTTTGGTGAATCGGCTATAAGGTCTTCCCAATCGATGGATTGGGCGGCGTCTGCAAGTTCTTCGGGAGAGTAACCCGCCGCGTATAATCCGCCTATTATAGCTCCCATACTCGTTCCGACGACCATATCGGGGCGAATCCCGGCTTTTTCGAGTTCCTCGATGACGCCAATCTGCGATAAACCTCTCGAGCCGCCACCGGAAAGCACGAGTGCGATTTTGTCATCGGGACCGCTTATTTTCGGAGTTACCCTATTGAGGGGCGGGGCCTTGATCTCTAATTCGATTCGTTCTGTTTCGATAATTGAACCGGTGGAATCCGATTGCCCGACTAGAACCGCGCAAAACAGCGACAAAAATGCACATGAAGCGAGTCCCGGTCTCATTACTCGTTTCGGATGGATTTTAACGCCTCGGTAGCCATCATCTGGACGAAACCCGAGGCATCGTGAAGGCTTCTCTTGAGGGCGTTGGCAACTTCATAATCGCCGCGGTAATGCCCGAGTGCCTGGCAGGAAAAACCGCGGTTAAGGTAATAAGGATCATCGAGAAGTTTAAAGAGTATTGACAGTGCGTCATTCGAGTTGAGTAACCCAAGAGTTTCGATTATGTGATATCGCTCGATTTCGCCCGTAGAATCAGAGTCCAACCGCTCTATCAATAGAACATCGACCGAATCCCCACCAATCGAAGCAATAGCATAGGAAGCCGAATATCTGACATCCGCGCTGGAATCTGCGAGCAATTCGACGAGTGGCACGATAGTTCTCTCGACTTCTAATAGGCCTAAACTGTGAGCGGCTTTACGCCGAACCGCTTCGGAAGTGTCATTTAACGCTTCGATTAATATTGGAATCGCCGACGTATCGCCGCAATAACCGAGAGCTCCGATGGACGCACTGCGGACTTTCTCGCTAGACGATCTGGACGATAACATCAACGGCACAGCGCCCTTCCGCGATCCGATTTTACCAAGCAGATACGCGGCAAAGGCCGCGGCATCCTCATTGGGGCGAGTAAGAACGTATGTAAGTGGTTCAACGGCGTTTTCGCCTACTCCCTCGGTTATCCACTGAATGGCACGTTTCTTTCGAGGGGATTTCCTGTCCATATACTCTATCGATATTTCGACGGCATCACTGCCCGTCCGGAAAAGACGCTTTTTCGTTTTGTCGAAAAGTTCGTAATATTTCAGATCGCCGGCGGAAAGTAACAGGAAATCGTGGCGAATTTCCTCACGACTCATGCGTGCGAAACCAGAGGTAACGGCAAACAGAAGAATAATCCCGATAAATAATATTGTCCTGGTTTTACTCATTATTTTCGCGCTGGAAGAAAGCCTCCATCTCATACCGCGTTATGTCCAGCACTTTTTCGATAAATCGAGGGAATAGAGTGCCGACCAGGGGTATTATCTTTTCCATCGACCCGATTGTAACGTGCGTCTTGCGAAGCGCGGTAGCGCGAAGTATTTCATCCGCGACCGATTCCGGCGAATCGATAACCCATCCGAGAGCCATAGTAAGTTCTTTGATTCTGTTCATGATAACCGTATCCACGGCACGCGGGGAAACGCAGGTTATACTTACTCCGGTTTCGGCAATTTCGCCGGCCAATGCCTTCGAAAAAGTTATCATTCCGGATTTTGCGGCATCATAAACGGCCATATAGGGCAGAGGAAATATCCCGGCTACGCTCGATACTACTGAAATTTTCCCGAATCCGCGAGCCAACATGTCCGGGATAATCGCGCGGATAATAGAAATCGGTGACCGGAGATTTACCTCGATTATGTCGTCTATATCGTTCATTTCGAGCATATCGAAGGATGCTATGGAAAAATGAGTCGCGCCCAAAATCGCAGTATCTACAGGGCCAAAACAACCGGTCGCTTCCGTTATAATTTTTTCCGTAGAATCTTTATCACGAAGATCCACGAGTATTTTATGGCAATCGCCGCCTAAATCCCCGATCCACTCTTCGAGATCTTCCAGTCTATCCTGACGTCTTCCAACCGCGGATATCCTGCATTTTTCTCTGGCCAACCGCGATGCGATAATCGAACCTACACCGCCTGTAGCTCCGGTTATTAATATATGTTCTCCTGCAAATGCTCCCGCCGCTTCAACTCTCATTATTCCTCCTCCGGGATTTCCGCCGGGAAATCGATTCCAATTCCGAATTTGCCGGAACTCCACCACGAAGAATCTTCGCCTTTCGCGGAATAGCTATCCTTGCCCGATAGGTCGAGCATGATTCCCTTGGAGCCGAAATCCCTTCTCCAATTACCGTAACCCTGGACGTTATATTCTTTTTTATTAATGTATCCGTCGTCTCCGCCTTCGTCTATGAATATGCCCACTCCGTTGGCGTTCCCGGCGCCTTGCGATAAGTCCCAGATATTGTAATTATCGTCATTATCGCCCATATCCAATAAATAGCCGACTGCCAGGTCGTGCCCGCACCCCTGAGATACGCCGTGCGAGAAATACCCGTCGCTTCCCGCCTTATCGAGCAATATAGCAGAACAGAGATGCGTAGCGCTTCCCTGTGAATATTGGTATCCCACGTAAACGTCGTTTCCGTCGGCGTCCCATAACCCGCCAAAAGCGAACCAGTAGCTTGTGCCTTGTCCGAAAATGTCGGAGATGTAATGGTCGTTTCCACCCCTGTCCAGGAGTAATCCAATGCCTCCCGACCAATCCGGGCGATTGCCGTAACCGAATCCCTGGGACAATGATAAATGGTGGTCGGCGTATCTCAACTTATCGACGTAGGCTCCCTGTGCAGTGTAATTGTCGTTCCCGGATAAATCCGCAATCATCCCGAATCCGTGGACGTAACCGAAACCCTGTGAATATAACCTCGCCGAGTATCTGTCGTGACCCGAGATATCGCGCAATATCCCATAACCGATAAAGCCAGCACCCTGGCTACCGACATCCCCGGAATATAGATCGTCTCCTTCCATATCGAGGACTATTCCCGCTCCATAACTGGCGGACGCCAAGGCGAAATCCTCGCTGTCATATATGTCGTGGCCGGAATGATCGATCAATATGCCTATGCCGAGGCCGCCGCTTCCGAAGGCGAAATTCTGTTTCGAGCTGTATAAATCATCCCCATCGAGGTCGATAGCTACCGCGAATTGGACTATAGAATCGGCTCCGCCCGCCGAGACCTCGTATATGTCGTCGCCGCCCAGATCGATAATTACTGAGAAACGCGTTCTGTAGATAGTTTTCCCCGGACCGCCGATTATTACGTGCCCGAAATCGGTTTCGCACCAATAGATTATATCGCCCATCGCAATACTATCGGGCACATCGGGTCCTTGATGTTCCTGGGCAGTCAGTCCGATAACCTTCTCGTCTGCAGTTTGTGCCCCTTTGGCGATTAGGAGAACGGCGTTCGTCAGCCGTGTCAAATCCACTTTAGAACTTATCTGGAATAGCCTTTCGGTGCGAATTTCATTTTCAAGCTCGATCTGATCCATCTCTTCGAGGGTAGCCTCGTCCTTTTCCGAATCGATATCTTCGCCGTCCTCCCGGATAAGATAGTCGAGTCCCCAGGTTTTTATTGTATCCATCTGGAAACTGTCTATCTGAGCGAAAGCTACGTCGAATTCTATCCTGGCTCTCTCGAAACTCGAAAAAATTATATCTAGCGCTTCACGAATCTTCACAGGGATAGCCTTCTGGCCTTTCCAGGGATAATCCGACTCAGTAGCCTTGATAACCGGGTTTTCCGGTGTGACGTCCATATATTTCGACGCCTGTATAATAATATCGACCGGCGTAATCTCTTTACCTGTGAAATAAGCTCCCATAGAATCGAGCTTTACGGGCATCTCGAGCGGAGAACTCATCGTGGAATCCACAAAGCTCAGTCGAAACGGGTCGGTATTCAGCGAGAGGACGGACAGGTCGCGTTCGTGCATCTTCAACGCTGTTAACGCTTCTCGAATTGCCTCATTCCGATCCGGGCCCTGAACCTGAGCGAGGGTCGTAAAAACGAAGGCCGCAATCAGAATTATGATTATACATCGCATAAAGCCTCCAGTTGGGGAGCTTACGCTTCGACTATTAACTACAAACATTAAATCTACTATATAAATAGCTCCGGCGCAACCGAAAAGTCGATTTTATGTTAGCGAGTCTTATGCCACCGCGAAAATTACGGGATATACTGCCAATCGGTTCAACCGTGCACGATAAGAAATCGGGATCGCGACACCAATCGAATAATATAGCGTTTTACGATCCCGGAATTCTATTTTTTTAGCCCGGAGTATCTTTATTCTAAAACTTCTCGCGCGCCTGTTCAGGCGTTAGGATTTCGAAGCTATGTGTGATCTCCGCGGACGCCTTGAGCATAGCGGAAACCGAGCAATACGTGTCTTGCGATAGCTCGATAGCCCTTTCGACGGCTTTTTCCGATATGTCATCCCCGACTATTGTATAATGAATATGGATTTTTTCGGCTACTTTGGGATGTTTTTCCGCCATTTTGGCCTCTATATTTACCCTAAGATCATCTACTTGAATACGTTTCTTTTTCATCACATAAAGGACATCGGTCGCGGTGCAACCGGCCAATGCCGTAAACAGGTGCTCGAAAGGATGCATCGCACCCTCGTCGCCTCCGACCGCTTTCGGCACGTCCATAAGTGTCCAGTGGCCGCTATCACTCTTCGCAATTAAAGTCATATTGCTTGCAAGCCTGCATTCGGCTTTTAATATGTTGTCGGACATAGTATTATACGCTCTCTCGGATTAAGGGTGCAATTAATTTCCTCAGTTCCGTTTTTGGATGAAGACCGACCAGCCGCTGTTTGATGCAACCGTATCTATCCACAATAAAGGTTGTGGGTATCGATGTTACGTTGCCGTAATCCGCGGCGATCGATTCGCCCCAACCGTAAACTATCGGGTAATTGATCCCTTTCTGCTTTACAAAACGAGGCACAACCGCCGGTTGCCTATCCAGAGAAATCCCTATAACGACAAAGTCTTCCTTGCCGTATTCACTCTGTAATGAGATAAGGTCGGGTATGCCCATAACGCAGGGTCTACACCACGTCGCCCAGAAATCGAGAAGGACAACCTTGCCGCGAAAATCAGAAAGAGATATTCGTTCTCCATCGATGCTTCGAAGCGAGAAATCCGGCGCGGGATTGGAGCAGGTTACGGGCGGTTGAGGTTCTTCCTGGGCCTTGATTTCACCGTCGCTCTCGGTAACGGTGGATTCCTCAGCCTGACCTTCGACCTCCTCTTCGGTAATTTCTACTTTGACCGGGCGTTCTTTTCCCCCCGGCTCTTCCCTAACCTCTTGCTCGACTTTGGATTCAGAACACCCGGTAAATATTAACAATATAACCGAAAGAAGCAGGATTACAGATGTAATTCGTTGGCTCTTAAATACCATTATAACACCTCTTATATCAATCGAGCAGTTCTTTAGTCTTGCCTTCGAGAGCTTCATAAGGAACCGCCCCGAGCATCGAATCCACGACCTTGCCGTTCTTGAACCACATAAGGGTCGGTATGCTCATAACCCTGAATTTAGCGGCCGTCTGGCGGTTTTCATCGACATTGAGTTTATATACGGAGAGTTTGTCGCTCATTTCGGAAGAAAGCTTTTCAATAGAAGGTCCGACTATTTGACAGGGGCCGCACCAGGGCGCCCAAAAATCGATTAAAACAAGGCCGGAACTCTTCTCTACTTTCTCGGTGAAGTTTTTGTCCGTTATCGCTTCCGCCATTTTTAGTCTCCTCTTTTGGATTGTTATTTCTTTTTATTTTCCTGAATATAATTACCACAAACCGAATGTCAAGGAAAATAATATCAAAATATTCAAATATATAAAACAATAGATAGATAGCCTACTTTTTCTCGAAATCAAGAACGAGGTCGCTTATTTTCAAAGAGATGGCTTTCGATACGCCATCCTCCTGCATCGTTATGCCGTATAAGAAATCGGTGGATTCCATCGTCCGCTTATTATGCGTTATGAGTATGAACTGTGTATCTCCGATGAAACGTTTCAACATGCGGAGAAACCTGCCCACGTTAGCCTCGTCGAGTGGTGCATCGACCTCGTCGAGCATACAGAACGGACTCGGTTTGACCTTGTATAATCCAAACAACAGCGAAACAGCGCACAACGCTTTTTCGCCCTGGGATAGTTGGTTGATAAGCAAGAACCTTTTCCCCGGCGGTCTCGCAGAAATTTCGATATCCGCCTCCAGGACGTCTTCTCCCTCCTGCAAGGTCAAATCGGCTTCGCCGCCCTCGAAAAGCTCGGTAAAGATGTTCTTAAAATGTCGGCGCGTCTCTTCAAAAGTCTCTAAAAACTGCCGTCGGGCAGTATTGTTCAGCTTGCGGATGGTTTTCCTCAAACTATTCTTTGCCTCGACGAGATCCTCACGTTGTGCCGTTAAAAAATCATACCGCTCTTTTTCTTTCTCATACTCGATTTCCGCCTCCGGGTTAACGCCGCCGAAATCGGAAATGCGGATCTTAAGTCTTTCGAGTTTGCTTTGCGCCTTGTTTTCCTCGTCGGAAGTGAATAGCTCATCGACCTCGACTGTTTCGATATCGACGCCGTAATCCGACTTGAGATTCTCGGATATAAATCCCGCCTGAAGTTCCTGTTCGTGCTTTTCCATTCTCTTTTCGTGCACGGTTTTATCGAGATTATTCACTTTCGAGGAGGCGTCTCGAAGTTCGAGGTCTATTTGGCGAAGTTTCTCGTTGATTTCGCGTGCGGTTTCGGTCGCTTCCTCGAACTTCCTTTCCGCGATTTCTTTATCGGTTACAAGGGTTTCGATTTCTTTAGAGAGTTTTTCCTTCTCCTCATCCAGTCTTTTTTGCTCCTGGCGGAGGTCGGAGATCTTCTTTTCCGAGGTTTCAATAGCGTCTTCTGCCGAGCGATACTGTAATTGAAGCCTATCCAGTTCCTTCTTCAGGCTTTCGAATTCCCCCTGCGCCTGAATATATTTCATTTGCGCTTCTGTCGATTTTTTCGTCCACTCGCGCATTCCCTCTTCGGCTTTGTTTTCCTGAATAATCCTCTCCGAGATATCCGTTTCGAGTTGAGAAACTTTGTCCTGGAGCGTTTTTCGTTTTTCCTCCAAACTCGCGAGGTTCTCTTCGATTTCCGCCTCTCTTGCGGCGAAAAGCTTCAGCCGGTTCTCGATTTCCTCCCTGCGTTTATTGAGTGATTTAAGCTCGTATTCAGCTTCGCGAACTTTGCTCTCCGATACGGTTTTCCCGGAACGATATTCGGATTCTATTTCCGTCAGTTCAGTTAATTTATCCTGCAATTTATCGCGCCTGGATATAATCTCCTCGCGCTCTTCCCTGGCCTTGGAAATATGCTCGCCGAAATCCTGCAGATTCGATTCGAGTTTCTCGATTTCTTCCGCGTAACTTATAGCGCCCCTCGATGGAGAGCCGATTCGCCTGATACCATTTGTCCTCAAATAAGAACCGTCTTCCGATACGACACTCTCCGAATCGCCGCCGGGAAGACCATAATTCGACACTAAATAGAGCAAATTTTGCATATCCTCGGGAACCGAAGCGTTATCGCTGGATGATTGCGGCAGTTCCTCCAGAACGACAAGGATCGCAGAATAATCCTCGTTAAATAGTTTTTCTTCGATTTTTTTAGCGGACTTAGCGTCCTGGACAACCCATGCTTCGCCTAAATCACCGAGTATCCTATCCAGAGCGGACGCGGAAAGTTTCGCCGGATGGACGAGTTCCGACATCCTCCCCAGAACGTTCGCCCCGGCAGAAAGAATCTTCTCCGCTTCCTTGCCGGTGGAATCCGGAGAAACGGACTCCTTTAGCGCATCGACGCGTCCCCTTATCCCGCTAATTCCGCTTTCGAGGTTAGCTATCCTGTCATCGAGTTCATTTTCCTTTTGGTTTAGTGAGTTCAGTTTCTTCTGAACTTCATTAACCTTCGCGATAGCTTTTTCGTGTTCTTTAAGGCTCTTCTCAAATTCCCGCCGGGATTCGGTCGTTTTTTCCGTTATGGATTTTATTTCCGTATCCACTTCGGCTAAGGCTCTTTTGGCTTCATCGACTTGCCTGTCGATAGACTCTATCTGGCCTTCCATGGAACCAATGCCCGTATCGGTCTGGCTGAGTGCCTGCCTTGCTTTTTGTATGTTCTCTCTCAATCCCGCGTTAAATTTACGGATTTCCAGATACGCGGTCTCGATTTCGTTCTGCCTTTCGATTATCTCATCGGAACGGGATTTTAATTCGTCCTTTTTTTCCGTCGCTATCTCGATTCTTTTACCGGTCTCCTCGATCTGCTTTTCTAATTCCGTGAGACGTTCTGTCGAACTTTGCGCTTCGCTTTGAGAATTTCTAATACCCTCTTCGACGTGAGTTTCACGCTCCGCATTAATAGCCAGGCTTTTTTCCTTCTCGGCGATTCGAGATTCGACGAGTCGTAATTTTTCGCCCGCTTTAGAAACGTCGGCCTCGTGTTCGTCTCGTTCGATAGCTACATTCTGGCGTCTTGCGTCCAATTCGCTGTGCTTTGCCTTCGCGACAGCGAGTTTCTCTTCGAGTTCAGCCAGTTCTTTATCGATTTGCGATCGCTTTTTCGATATCCGATCATAGCGCGTCGCCGCGATTTTGATTGCCAGGCTTTTTCCTTGCTCTTTCAAGCGTTGGAGGTCTTTCGATCGCCGCATCTGCCGTTTCAGCGAATTAACGTTTTTCCTGACTTCCCCCAGAATATCTTCGAGTCTTTCGAGATCGCTTTCAGTGGATTGTAGTTTGGATTCGGATGCCTTACGGTCGATCTTGTATTTCATTATTCCGGAGGCTTCTTCGAGAAGTTCCCGCCGGTCTTCCTTGCCTCCCGCGAGAATCCGCTGTATCATCGATTGCTCGATAAGGGCGTAAATCGAACTTCCGATTCCCGTCCCCATAAGCACGGATTGAATATCTTTCAGTCTGACGGATTTGCCGTTGATAAGATAGTCCGAATCGCCAGAACGGTATAAACGTCGTCCAATTATTACCGTATCTGCACGAGGGTCGTAGGGAAGCAAGCCTTTACATTCCCGTATAGTGAGAAGAACTTCGGCCATATTGAGCGGCTTGTGTTCGCGGCTTCCTTTGAAAATCACGTCTCTCATCGAGGCCGACCTCAACGCTTTCACCTTCTGCTCACCGATTACCCATCGAATAGCGTCGAGGATGTTGGTTTTGCCGCATCCGTTCGGACCGACAATAGCGGAAAGGCCTTTGCTAAAAGTAAGTTCGGTCTTTTTAGCGAAGCTTTTGAAACCAAATATTGTCAGTTTGTGAAGATACATTGCGTTCGGTTTTTATTTAGTTCCTTTCCTGGATTGGCCTTTATCGGATTTCCGGGAATATTTCTTCCGGGAAGAATGCCTCGACGGTAAGATTTTAATGTGATTTGAATAAATCCAACCTTTTTCGCCCTTCAATACCTCGACCCTATATGGGCCGGGTCCTTTAACCGGAAATTCGGCCTTGTCCCCCTCGCTAACGTCGATAACCTCCCCGGATTTAATGAGCCTTATAGTGCCCTCAGAAGGACATTTTACCTTGAAAATAATGCTTCTATGGTCGCGCATCGCACCGCCGACAAGAGCATATTGCCTTTTGGATTCCGCCCAGAACCGGAATCCCCTGCAATTGCCCCACCTCTCATTGCCGATGAATATCTGAGCCAGAGAAAGTGCCTTCATTATTGATTTCCGCGCCGATTCGTAATCATCGTAAAGTAGAGGTTTATCTACAAGAACGTGCGTGCGGATTGTCTGTAACTGAACCTTATATGGGAAAATCGTCAGGCGTAAAGGACCCCAATAATACTCTGCGGCATGAGCATCCAGGGAACCGATTCCTATAACCCGACGGCGTTCAGCTTCTCTATCCCAGCGTTTCAATGTCGCCTCCGCGGGTGTATTCAAACTGCTTCGGGGATGAAAAAAGCGTTGGAACTTATTTTGCTGGTTTATCCCTTCGAGCCAATCGGACATGTGGTTCCACACCTCGATGCCGTCGTAATCTTTGACCTCCCATGCTGTCCATGGAAAAGCCGGCGGCACGCCCTTTTCCTCGCGAACCTCGTCGGGATGCGCGATAATTCCGAGTCCCCCGCGTTTCTTCACTTCCCGGACATATTCCGGAGCTGTTAGCCCCTCTGGGAGCACTTCGTCGATTCCAAAGGCCAAATAGTGGTTTTTGTTGTTAGGGTCGTGGATTTCATATCCCACCACGACCAGAACTCGCTTGTGCCAGTCCTCGATATTTTTGTGCTGTAAGGTCATGTGGTCGGTGAAAAAAAGAAAGTCGAGATGCAACCGGTCGGCTATTTTAATTATATCCTGGTGCGACTTGCTTCCGTCGGAATCCGTTGTATGTATATGGATCGCCCCGACGTATTCATAGAGCTTAGGCGGTTTAGACATATAATTATTTTCTATTATAGGACCATATAGCCGCAAGCCCCAATAAAACGAGATCGGGATCGACCATGTTCGGCACGCTTAAATAGGGTGCAATCCAGGAAGCCGAAGCTCCCGTAAGAACAATAAAAGGATTTTCACCGTGGATATTGCCGTAACGATGATAAAGATGTTCGATAGCACCTATAATTGTGGCCTGCACGCCAATCAGCATACACTCTCTCGTTGTCGAACCCAGTAGAGTCTTGGTTGTCTTGAAGGGTAGTTGGGGGAGTTTCCTCGCACATTTACCAAGAGCGTTCATTGCTATCTCATCGCCGGGATAGATCGCTCCCCCAAGAAACGCGCCTTTGGAACTCACAAGATCCGTAGTTATAGTCGTGCCGGAATCTACAAGCATGATATCTCTGTTAAGCAAACTACCATATTCCCTATACACTCCGACAGCCCCGGCAAGCCTATCTGCGCCGAGGGAATCCGGAGGATCATATTCGACGATAAGATCGCATTTAGTATCCCCATGAATAATAAGGGGGTCGAAATCGATTAACGCGGAAGCGAAATCAACTTCTAATTCCGGAACAACCGAACCGATTACGCATCCGTCGGGCTTAGAATCGATTATCCTTGAAGCAAAATTATCGATATTACCGATTAGATTCTCTGTGAGGAAATGGCTCCGGCTGATTATCTCGCCGTTCTTAGATACCAGAGCGAGTTTGGTTCTGTGGTTACCGATATCGAGGGCGGCTATTGTCATTAGTCCCTTTACCGGGATGCGCTCATTCCCGATAGTTGTTTATTATAAAGCGGTAGCGCGCCGCTATTGCGATATTCTAAACTAATTCCGTTAGGTATCAAAGTCAAGAACAAAGAAAAAAACCGGACGAATTATCCGCCCGGTTTTTCGAGTTTATCGAATTATCGAACAAGGATTACCGTTCCGTTACAAACGATTCTTCCGTCAGATTCTATGACATATAAATACAGTCCCTGAGGCATATATTTACCTTCGTTATCCTTGCCGTCCCAGGCCCGAACGGGATAATCCTCGTAATTCCTCTGCGGTTCCAGCTCTATTTTCTTAATTAAAATGTTCCGAACGTCGAATATGTAAATCGTTGCGCCTTCTGTAGTCATATTTGGCCAATCGAAGGCCGTAATTTCATTGTAAGTATCGCCGTTGGGGCTGAAAGGATTCGGGTTTACCATACACGGCGTCCAGGGCTCGACTATAAAGCTGTATGACGCGGCATGAATGTTAGGTCCGCACAGATCGGGGCTGTCCTCGGCGTAAATATTTACATCTATCGTGTCGCCGGCATTGTATTCAATTCCGTGGGCTACAGGATTCCAGATAATCGAACCGCCCAGCCCATCCGAATTCCAGTTCCAGTCGAAATCCGAGGGATAATGATATTCGACACCCTCGACCTCCAGTATCAAACCGTTAGGATTGATGCCGGATAATAGATCCGTAAGGATAATGACTATCTGATCCAATATATCCCGAGTGAAGTTCGGAGGTTCTGTCATTTCGCTTTGCGGTTCGACCCTGTCAATATAAAATATCCATTCCAATGGATAATTGACGTATTGGTTATCGAAAATGTCTTTTGCCGATGCCAGCCGGACGTAAACCGTATCGTGCTCGTTCCAATCCGGATTAGGCAGATAAGTCAGGAACGGGTTTAGCCAGGTCAATTGCGGGTCGGTCGTTACATAATCGATACCATCGACATTGAGGACGATAGTGCTCTCGACCACTTCGAATTCAGATATTATTTCTACTATTATACTCTCAGGCTCACAAGCCGAAATCGAATCCGGCGGAACCCGGATGGGGTAGGCGATAGGCCCTTCCGACGGGAATATCGGATAATCGCAACAGTATATAGTGTCGTTCGGCTCGCAGTAATCCACCGGGCCGTCCATAGTTTCGATGCAAAGAGTTATAGTATCGCCGGCAACGAAGGTGATTCCATAATCGCCGGGGTCGAAAGTGAAAGTCATCGTATCTCCGCCGCCGCCAGTTATATGGCATGTGTCGTCACCGAGAATCATGAAGGTGGAATCCGGCATCACCCCGGCGGGGATATCAACGAGCGTTATATCCCAGTGATCGTTAAGCCCCGGGACAATCGCACTTCCGCAGGGCGGTTCCAGTTCGGCTAATTCCGGCGGCTCGAGATCGACAGTGAACTGCCAGCATATCGAGTCCGGTAAAACCGCGCCGCAACTGTCCTCGGCTTCCATCAGACAAACGTCCACCAACTGGTTGTGAGTCCACAATGGCGAGCTTGGCGTGAAAGTTAGAACATCCGGCATCCAATCGAGTTCGCCGTCCGCAACCGTATAATCGAAGCCTTCCACGCGAAGGACGATTGTCGCCGGGTCGATGGGGCAGGGGAAAGAGTCGAGTGAAGGCTCGAGATATGTGAAAATATTCCTGAACAAAGTTGCATTTTGATGGGTTGTAAAGTCCATACTATGCCAGGGACCGTTGAATAGCCAGTGTTCGTCGAAGTAAGTGACAACTTCGCCGGCGCCGTAATGTTTTGTTCCACATGCGCAATCGGAACTGCGATAAGCCCAACATTCATCCAAACCGACAATCCATTTGCAACCGTTACCCGGAACCTGAGTTACACCCGATTCTATCGGGCTACCGGGTTCAGGGGGAATCCAACTTGTCCAATCTTCATAGGGTTCGAAATATATCCCAATATCGCTCAGAAGGAAGTTTTCGGTCGTAATATCATAGTCTTCCACGACCCAACCGGAAATTGCTAATACTTTACCGCCGTTTGCGACAAAATCTGACAAAGCGGTTCTTTCCGAAGAAGTATATGTTCTCGGCCCGTTCGATTTAATATTACCGATAACGACGACATCGTAGGGGTTGAGAATAGCTGATGTTAAAACTTCCGTTTGGTTTATTTCATCGACATTCCATCCCCAAACCATTAGGGATTCTGCGGCGTGGGAATAGCCAATCGCACCTCCGTCGCTAAGTTTGCCGGAGGCGTAGCCGTTGTCAGTAAGCCAGAGCAAGTTTTTCGACGTTGTTGTCGCTTCACTTCCCACAATCTCCATAATAATCGCTTGATCATTACACGTGGTTGTAGTATTAGTTAGCGGCTCGATAATCGATGCAGTAACGACTCCCGTGGCTATCTCAAAAACGCAGGTGTCGTAGCCCCAGTTGCAGAAGCTGTCGCGAACCGCTATCGCTAAGGTGCATGACGAACACGGCGAGGGCGGTGTCCACGACAGGAAGGTGTCCACGGTTATGAATTCCTCGTCGATGTCACATCCGAAGAAGTGTAGCGAACAAATATCCCCTACCCAGAACGAGTCCTCGACGAGCCATGCGAATGTGTTCGGTATACCGACGGAAAGCGGAACAGTTGGACAATCGATTAGCGTGAGCGGCGGGCGGGAATCGAGTGGGCCGGAGTAGTAAGCCGTGTCGGTTGTCGTGAAGGACTCGCTCGGCGCTATAGTCGTATGTAGCCAGTCTATCGGGTTGTCCGATGCGTCGGAGAAGTAGAACGAAATAAGATTGTTCGGGCCGCCGCTGTCGTAATTCCAGAGATAAAGTGAATGCCACTCGCAGGCCTCGAGTTCGAGGGGCACGTCGTGGAATATTGTGGCGACGTGGTCGTGCTCCTCGAATAGTAACGTGCCGTCGAGCCAGACCGCGAGATCGTCGTCAGGGCGACATCTCAGGTGGACGGTTGTATCGAACGCGAACGGCGCGCAGATATAGAAGTGTGTGTAGCTGTGAGACGTTGCCCAACCGTATCTGTCGTTGAACCAAATCGTGCCCGGATAACCGGTTCCGCCGATTGTGACGGAGCTATCGACCGAATCGGCAAACCAGGTTTCCCCACCGACTACGTCTCCTTCGAAATAATCGATACTCGCGTCCAGCGAGAATGATTCGCCCGCAAATTCACCGAGCAAAAGGACTTCTCTTGGGGTGCCGTTCATGCGAAGACCCTCGCCGAGACAACAGCCATAGCCCGTAGTAGCGCGCACGAGGAAGGTTCCTTCTTCGTCCGGCCAGTCATCGCTCATTTCCCAATAGAAACAATGAAGCCCAGGCATAACGCTGTCGCCGATATCTCCCTCCGCTTCCCAAATCGAATCCAGCGGAATCGGCCATGCCGTGCCGTCGTCCTGCGAGAGAGCTATCGAGACAGGATATACCGAATCGGGGCAATCTGATGACAACACATAGCAAATCTCGACCGTATTAAGACTGTCGCAATCGGTCTCTTCGGAGAACCAAACGCTGTCTATCCAGACAAGGCAGGATTCACAAGGTTCGGTTATTATCTCCCAGCACGAATCCAGCTCGTTCGGGCCGCACCAGTCAGGGGAGTCCTCGGCGTGAAGGCAAATCTCGATCGTGTCGCCGCAATCGAAGTCGTAACCCGAAAGGTCAATCGAGAGAATCGAATCGCCGTCCCATGAGACGACAGGGTCGGTGAAACCGAAGCTATAAGCGCCTATAACGATAGTCACCGAACCGTCATTGAGGCCGGAAAGATAGTCGTATAGCCTAAAATCAACATAGTCGAACGCCGGGGCCGCGATAATCGTTTCCGGCGGCGGATCGATTGCCCAAATCACCGGCGGATCGAAATCGACATAGAATTCCCCGCAAACGGAATCCGGTAACCAAAGGGAATCGATGCTCATAACGCCCGTCAGACACGCCTGAACCGTAGTTCCGCTAACCCACATCGGCGAAGGCCGGAAGATTAGATATTCACTGCCGTCCCATGAAAGCTCGCCGTCGGAGGTCGTGTAGGATACGCCATTTACCACCACCTCGATAGTGCTCTCGATATATGTTACCGAGTCGTCGAGGATCCACACGATAGAATCGGGGTCGCAAGCCGTCCAGTCGCCGGAGGGGACATGAGCGTATATCGCCGAAGGCCCTTCGCAGGGATGTGTATGAAAAATCGGATCGTATATGCTTGTATCTATCCCGCCGTAGAAAGTATCGGGAGGGGTTGCAACTTCTATGCTATCACGTCCGGCGGAATCCGAACTAACAATCATCTCGCTCGCGCAGAGATTATATGCAATTACTTCCCATGAATGGGTATGTCCGCAGGGATAATTCACAGTGAAGAATGTGTCTGGAATTCCCATAGCCACAGTGTCCACGCCGTCGATTATCAGATGATAGTTCGCCGGAGGAACTCCGCCGGCATCGCTCCAGATAATCGTAATATCCCCCGGCGGCAACATCGCGTCCGGTGGCGGATAAAGTCCGGTGAAAGTGCCGGGAGATTCATGGTTGCGAATGACCGCCATAGTGTCCGCGTCCTCGCAACCGATTGAATCGGTAACATGGAACACATAATTCGTCGTAACATCAGGCCAAACTAACGGATTCAGCTCGTCGGAAAGGAAAGTGCCGTCCTCATAAGTCCACCAATAATCGATGCCGCCGATAAACGGACCGCTCCATCTATATGCCAGACGGCCAATCTCGACAGAATCGCCCTCGCAAATTTCCAGATCCGGGCCGGCATTGGCTTCAAGGTCGCTGATATAGACGACAAAAGAAGCCGTATCAATACAACTGTCAGCGTCCACGACAATTATGCTTATCAACGTCGAATGATCGAGATGGTATGTCGGATCCGAAACATGTGCCGGCCCGACTAACCCCTCCATTGTGTTCCAATATGTAAATGGCCCCGTTCCGCCCGTAACGGTCGTCGTAAGCTCGAACACCACCGGCAGTGAATCCGGATGGCAAATCAGCGTCTCCGCGACGCCCAAATCGAAGGTTATCTCGACATCGCAGTCGCTGACAGTGTAATCCCAGACGCTGTCCAGGACGTTCGGGCCGCACCAGTCCGGGCAGTCAGTCGCGCGGACAAGATAAACATCCGCGACATCTCCCGGCGAAAGCGGACCGACCGGGAACCATTCGCAAACCGTCGTATCGACACAGCCGTAGGGGCCGAGTTCATATAGAACACCATCGACATCCATAATAAGCGAATCCAGCCCGGATAAGTCGTCGCGAATGCACACCTGAATGGATTCTACAGTCGTCGGAATTTCCGAGAAGGGCGTCGGCGTAATGCTAACAATCTCCGGCGCGCTACGGTCGATATAAAAGTCCCAGCAAACCGGCGCGATTAGGGTCATAGAATCCACATTCATCGCACTATCGACGCAGACAGACACGATTTCGCCGTCAGCCCACATTGTCGAAGGCCGGAAAACCAGCGTCGATACGCCGTCCCACGTGAGTTCGGGGTCGGCGGTAGTATATTCCGTGCCGTTCACTGTCATCACTATCGACGACTCGATAATCCCAACCGAGTCGATGATGAAAGCGACGATAGAATCCGGGTCGCAGGCCGTCCAGTCGCCGTCAGGGACGTGGACTTCAACCGCATATGGCTCACCGCAGTCCTCCATATGGAAAGGCGGGTCGAAGGGGGCGGGGATGCTATCGATGAATTCGGTTATCGTCGTTTCTCCACAAGCGATATATTCATGCAAGCATTCTTTCCAAACAACTATAGTCCATGTATGGCTCTCTCCGCAGGGGAAATCGATGGTAACATTGCTCGAATCGATGTGGTCAAATACGATCGCGTCGTCTATCAAGAAATCGTATAGGTAACTGCCCGGCGGATCGACCTCCCAATCGAAATAAACGTCGCCGACTGCGAGTGTCTCGTCGGGCAGTGGTGTCAGTAAGTCCACCGAAATAATCTCCTCCCAATCGACGTCGAAATACACCGTGTCCCAATCCTCGCAACCGATAGAATCTATCACATGAAGCACGAACCATTCGTCCATATCCTCGAAGAAGTGAAGCGGGTGTTCTTCGGTGTAGAGCACCGTGCCAGTCGAATCCATCCATTCGTAAATATAGGGCGGGATTCCTCCCGTTACCGTGGGAACACATCCCAGCGGCACATTTGAATAGGGGCATATTAACCCGTCCGGGCCGGTATTGGCGACGGGATTAGAAGCGATTATCGAAACCGTGTCATAAGCACTGCACATCAGCGATTCGTCGTAAACCTCGACCACATAAATAATAGTCGATTCGATGGTCGCGATAGGATTTGGCAGACTCGAGTCGTCCAGCCCCACATCCGGTGTCCATTCGTATGTGAAGAAACCGCTTCCCCCTTCGACATCGGCGTTCAGAATAATATCCCCGCCTCCGCAAATAACAGTGTCCGGCGAGGCTGTAACCTCGACGTCGCAAGGCATAATCATGAACCACCAGCATAAACTCGTGTCGTTATGAGCGCAATAATCGTAATCCGGGTCGTCGAAAAGGCTATCGAGACAGATAACCACGCTGTCGCCGTCCTCGATAACCAGATTATTGATACTCAAATATCCGCCCGACCAGCTGTATGTCCAACCGGTTGCTGGAACGCCATCGACGGTAATACTGATATAATTGAAAGAAAGAGGGTCCACACCTGCGGGGAAATCCTCTATATAAGCGCCAATAGAATCCGGGATGACGAATATATAACTGCTATCCGGCGGAACTAAAGGATCCGCGATAGGCGGTTCCAGATCGACTATGAAACTACACGCCGGAACCGCAGTGCTACAACCCGCGTAACTGGCGACGTTGTCCAGCTCGAATACAATCGTATCGCCGTGATCCCAGGGCGTAACCGGTGAGAACATTATCGAAATCGAATCAGTTAGGTGAACCGACGTTGTTATTTCGGGATCGGTTACGTCATAGGTAATCCCTTCGACCGTAACTCTGATTGTGCTTTCATCGATTGTGCCAACGGTGTCTATTATAGTCCATATTACAGATTGATATTCGCATGAAGATACTCCACCGCAGAAATCAGGCACGGCAACCCAGCCGAAGGGCGCCGGGAAGACTTCCACTTGAACCGTATCGACGTCTGTGCACCCGATGGAATCCGTTACCGTTACGATATAACTCGTGTTCCCGGTGGGTGAAACAATAGGATTAGATTCAATCGAACTGTAACCGGGCGGCACGGAAGTCCACGAATAGGAATACCCGCCGCTTCCAGAAGCAGTTGGCGTTCCGCCGATTACAACGCTACCGCCAACGCAAACGTCCTGGTCGGGGCCCGCATCGGCGCTAACTTCGACTGGATAGACTATACACGTATCGGTAGCGTTACAATACGGATCGTCGCCGATAATCTCGACGACATAAGTAGTTGTATCCGTAGGTGTTACAGAAGGATTAGCGTCATTCGAAACCAGAGTTCCGCCGGGATATTCATACCAGTTGAAAGTATATGGCGGCACTCCGCCCGTAGCCGTCGGGCTACCGCCAATTGTGACGGCATCGCCGACACAGATATATCGATCGGGCCCGGCATCCGGGATTATATTATCTATAGTAACGAGCACGGTGTCGATATCCTCGCAACCGAGAGTGTCCGTAACCGTAACGATACACATTATGGTGGTGTCGTCCCATGCCACGTCTGTGGTCAGCGTCGGATTAGCGATGTTGGACGGCGAAATATATGCCGCCGGTTCCCAACTGTAACTTAACGGCGGGAATCCTCCCGAACCTGTCGGCGAGCCGCCAAGTGTCAAAGACGCTCCAGCGCATACTGTATCGTCCTCGCCTGCGTCCGCCACCGGGTTAGACACATATACCGTCATATCGTCGGTAGCTACGTCCGAAGCGTCATCGGTGACAGTCAGAGTGTAGGTAGTAGTTGTGGTAGGCGAAGCCAACGGATTCGCCGTGTTCGGATCGGAAAGGCCGGTGGTCGGAGTCCACGAGTAAGTGTATGGCGTAGTCCCTCCTGCCGCCGCGGGCGTTCCCCCAATCATAACCGCCTCGCCCGCGCAGATATACTGATCCGGGCCGGCGTTAACCGTCAGCGGAATATCTTCCAGCAACCAGAATGTGCAACACCACTGGGTGTCATTTTCGCAGGGCATACAGCCTTCCGCCTCGACAAGATCGTGCGCTTCGATACAAAATTCCATTTCCGGGCTGAAAAGTCCAAGCATGAAAGCGCTATCCGCGCGAATCGAACCGTCTATCTGCCAACCGCCGAATTGATCGCCGGCAAGCACGTAAGTTAAATCGAAATCGACTGCCCTGTTGAATTCTCCGGGAATTGGCACTCCGGGGATAAACGGAATTCCATTTACCGTTAATTGAATCGATGTAAGCGAAGACCAGATAGTCCCGAAATCGAAGCCCGGCATGGATTCCAGCTCTTTTAAAATCAAATCAACGGGAGTTACGCCGATACCGTCGTCATAGATAAGAGCCGAAAATGTTATATGGTCGGTATCGCTAAGAGTATCTCCACAGGGGGGAGACCAGGCTACCTCGCCGTCATGCCACTCGCGCCACGGCGGCGATGGCGGCCACAAAGTCGCGTCGTGATGTTCCCACCAGCCGACATGCGGAGGTTCGGTGTCCACATTGAAATCGCTCTCGGGATAGAATCGTATCGGGCAATCGGTAGCGTCTAATCCCGCAGTTACGACAATATCCACATCGTCCAGATGTGTCCAGGGAGACGATGGAGTGAAGGTGAGAACTCCGCCTGTCCCCGACGGTGTCCATGTTAAATTCGGATGGGGATAGCAATACTCCGTGCCATTTACCTGAATGCACAAAGAATTCTGGTTCACGCCCATGTAGCCTTCGAACTGAATTTCGATCTGCTGATAATCGCACGCAGTCCAGGCTCCGCTGTATTCAGGACAAAGGATAACGACTTCCGGCCCCGGACATCCACAATCTTCGACAAAAAGACAACCGACAATCGAATCTACATACCCTCCGCCTTCCACGCGGATCATAAAACAATCGCCCCAACCGGTACAACCGGGAATCTCTGTAATATCCCAGACAAAAGTATGGTTTGCACCGTCGGCAACCGGCCCATAAGGCTGTGGATTCGGGGAATCGCCAACCGTTATACAAAAATCGGGGATTAGCGTAGCAGTCATGGGATTCATAACACCGCCGGAAGTATTCGTTACGGTAATATCGATCTCAACGACGTCCGCTATATCATCGATGATCTGATTGAATACATCGTTAAGAGTGGATGATGAATAGTCGAACCACATACCATAAGTTGTATCGCAATACATATGGAATTCATCGACATCGCCGCAATCGGCGGTCATCATATATACAGTGCCGCCCCAGGAAAGAAGGGTAGAAATAACCGTGGAGGGTGTAACCGAACTCGCGTCGTCGCACTCGTCGGAGACTAAAATCACAATTGACTCACATCCCGGTCTCCAATCAAAACTCGTTACGGCATCATAAATAGCCTGACTATGGTCTTCGTAACCGCCCTCTCCGCCACGGGCCTCATCGAGAATAGCCGAAAAGGCGCCCAGGTCACCGATCAAAGTTGCGCCGTGAGGAAAGTTAACTGTCTCAGAATATGTAACCAGTCCAAAGGAGTAATCAAAACCGACAGCGGCAATATCGTATGCAAACCTATCTATCTCATCCTGTAATGACCCGATAGTTCCAGACATGCTCCCCGATGTATCCACGCAGAACACGATATCGACGCACCCGATATCGTGAATACACTCGACATCCGTGTTATACCACCAGTCGTCCATAGGCACCGAGGGACGGTAATAAGTTATCTCGCGTCCACCTCTGCCCTGCACATGGACGTTTTCTATCTTGAGTCCCTGCGCGAAGAGAATACCCCATAAAAACAGTAGAAGAATTAGGATTTTTGGGAATTTATTACTATTTATCATTAGAAACTCCTTTTAGAAATCAAAATACATATACATATATTAAAATATATCTAGTCAAAATGCAAGTTATTATCTGATTTATAGGCGAATTTCTCTTGATTATTCGAGGCAAATTTTGAATATTACCTAAAAAGGAAGGGCGATGAAACGAATTCCCGAAAAATTCATCAAGTGGGCTTTTCACCAGCGTGCGGAACTTATTCGCAGGCAACTGCGGGGAGAAAGAATACCCCGCGACAGCTTCTTTATTGGCTTTACGCGCCACACGCCGGCTATTATTACAGACGGTCCGGCGGGACTTAACGGAAGTATCAAGGGAGTGGGATTCTTACCGAAAGGTGATAACATCGAAAATTTCCTCGATAAATACAAAAACCACATCGAGAACTACGAAGGCGACGATTACCCCGAACGCGGTCTCAAACTGCTAAATAAACTCATCTGGGCGGAGGGTCAACACGAAGCGATCGATTTTTCATGCCTCGGAACTCTCGAACTCGCGCTCGATCATACGTGGCATAACCTGCAGGATAACGACAGAGCGACGTTACTGTTTTACGAACCGCCGATGATTTCTTTTGAAGTCAGGTGTTCCGCCGAAATCCACGCAGGCGATAGGATACACGAGTATCTGAACGCCCAACACGACGTTTACCATGGCTCAAATATCCACAAATGGAGCGATCGCCCGGCATATCTCTTTAAAATCAAAGAAATATTCGACAATTCGGTGGGCAAAAAAGCCTTCGGAAAACGAATTTTTCCTTGATATTACGAAGATTTATACTTCACCGAACTCGACCAGACACAATCGAAGGCCACGGTCAAGAATGATACGAGTTCCCTGTTTTGCGTCAATAGCAGAAGGAAATTGTCGGGCTTCGAGCCGATATTCAAAGTTATAATTGCCGCGAAATCGTCGAAAATAGCCAGTTTAATCGGCAACTTTTCCGCATGTCTGATTTCGGCGTTGCCGACTTCTATTTCATTTTCGATATAATCCGAAAAACCTTTGTCAGACGTTAGTTCCGTTTCGCAAAGTATCTTCCTCTGAACGTCGCTCGAAATCCGAACGTTTTCCACACCGACCATATCGAGGATTATAGGCTTTTTAGATATCACTCGAAGACAACTCTTCAACCGGTTTTTCAGCGTGTTAGCCCACTCGACTATCAAATTCGGGCCTCTGAATACCAGCATATCCGGCCCCCGTTCAGTTTCGATATCGCCAACGGACGAATACAAAACCGAAGCTTCTTGTTTGAGAGTCACGATACTATCTTCAAGGAATTTTCGTTCTAAATTGAGTTCTTCTATACGGGAGTTTGCGAAAAATTCGAGCGATTCATTCGGCGGCAGAACACGAAAACGAGTCGGTTTACCGGCGTCCTCGGCAACGAGACCCTGCTCCACCAGATTCCTCATTATCGAATAAGCGTGAGGACGGCTAAGATCGATCCCGCGAAGGCATTCGGAAATTGTGCAACTGCCCACTTCGAGAAGCCGCATATATAGCTGGATTTCGCCGTCGCTGAAACCGAGATTTTGCATTATATTTTTCATTTTACTCCATAAATCATGCGTTCATAATAATTGGGCGAAATATCATCCTATTATTCAACTTCTAATTATAATTATTAAACTTATTTATTCAAGTAAGTTTAGTATTTCCTGCAAAAAAGTTGAAATTTCAGTAAGTCCGGGGAATATTACTCACCTCAGAGGACTTCTTGGGCTAAAAAGCCCTTAATAATTGCCGCGTTTTTTAGGTATCCGAGACTTGAAAACCCTATTGTATCCGGTATTGCGAGCGGTTATGTGGGGATTGGCATTAGAAATGCGTCGTTCTTCCACTGCAACTTCTCCCTCCTTCTTTGAGTTGCAACCTCTCAGGCGGCCCATAATTGGGCCGCTTTTTTATTCGTGGGCACTCAACCAGTCTTTGCCGGTGCCAATATCCACAACGAGCGGCACGGAAAGCTCCATCGCCGAGACCATTATTTCTTTTACCAATAGACTTAACTCGGCTATCTCCTTCTCCGGCGTATCGAAAACGAGCTCGTCGTGCACGGTCAGTATCATCTTCGAGGATAAACCCTCGTGCGAAATTTTATCGAAAATCCGCAACATCGCGATCTTTATCAAATCCGCCGCCGAACCCTGGATAGGCGTATTTATCGCCGCCCGCTTCAAGAAGGTTTTCATCCCGCGCGATTTCTTGATATCCCCGAAATACCGCCGACGTCCCATGATGGTCTCAACGTAACCTTTTTCTTCTGCTGTCTGCGGCGCTTCTTCCATATATCCGGCAATTCCGGGATACCTCTCGAAATAAGCGTCCACGAACTTGCGCGCTTCGGCGATTTCGACTCCTAAGCGCGCGCTGACTCCCCATGGGGTCATGCCGTAGATGACGCCGAAATTAATTACTTTGGCCATCCTGCGCTGGTCTGGAGTAACCGAGTCGATATCGACGTCGAAGATCCGCGACGCCGTGTCCGCATGGATGTCGCGTCCTTCTTTGAACGCGCGAGTCAGATTTTCGTCGCCGGAAATATGAGCCATCATACGAAGTTCTATCTGAGAGTAATCGGCGGACATGAGGACGTTGCCGTCGGCGGGAATAAACGCCTTGCGGATTTCACGTCCGGTTTCGCCGCGCACGGGAATATTCTGGAGATTGGGACCCTTGCAGGATAACCGCCCGGTGCTCGTTACGGCTTGTTGAAAGGTGGGATGTATCCGACCGGTCGAGATATTAACAAGCGACGGCAACGCATCCAGATAAGTCCCTATTAGCTTGGAAAGCTCCCGGTATTTGATTATCATCATAGGAAGCGGATGCATCACGGATAGCGTCTCGAGAACCTCCGCATCCGTCGAATAGCCCGTTTTGGTCTTCTTTTGAACTGGAAGCCCGAGTTTATCGAAAAGTATTTCCGAAAGTTGCTTTGGTGAAGCGATATTGAACTCTTCGCCCGCTTCCCGGTAAATATTCCCCTTCAGATTCTCCAGTTCGCTTTTCAAGTGCGATGACAATTCCTTCAGGAAAGCTGTATCCAGTCGAACCCCGGTTATTTGCATTTCCGCGAGAACCCTCACTAACGGAACTTCCAGTGTATTATACAGTTCAAATAATCCACACTTCTCGAGTTCCTTTTCGAGCGAGTGCGCGAGCCTGAGCGATACCTCCGCGTCCTCGCCAGCATATCGCGCCACGCGTGTGGGTTCGATTTCCGCTATAGATAATTCCTTATTGCCTTCGGAAACGAGTTCGGAGTAACTCTGCATACGGTGCCCCAGATGTTTTAGGGAAAGGACGTCCAGCCCGTGCTCATAAGCTCCCGGCGATAGAAGATAATCCGCGAGCATAGTATCGCCGTCTATTCCGCACAACTCGATACCAGAACGCTTTAGCACGACATAATCATATTTAAGATTCTGACCGACCTTCCCGATTTCGCCGTTTTCCAGAACTGGCCGGAGTTTCTCAAGTGTTTCATCGAAGGGTAAATTCAATTCCTCGTCGATTAATAAATCACCTTCGCGCTTATGGCACAAAGGAATGTAATAGGCAGTTCCCTCCTCGATACAGATACTTATTCCCACAAGCTCGGCTTCCATCGGGTTCTGGCTCGTAGTCTCGGTATCTAATCCGAAACGGTCTGCTTCGTCGAGTTTCCGCAACAATTCCTGGAGCTTCTCGCCGTCATCGACGAGGATGTAATCGACGCTTGTTTCGCCTTTACTCTCGTATTTATCCTCACCCCATTCCTTATGAAATCTGTCCAGCAATGAGGTAAATTCCAGCTCTTCGAGAATGGGTATTAGCTTCTCATAGTCCGGTTCCGAAATCGGCGCGTTCTCCCAATCGAACTGAAAATCGATATCGGTGTCGATAGTAACGAGTTTCCTCGATAAATAGGCCAGCTCTTTATTTTCCGCCAGCTTTTTCGCCGTGCTCCCGCCGATTTCGTCGAGGTGTTCGTAGATTTCGTCGAGATTATCATATTCCGAAAGCAGTTTCGCGGCGGTTTTCTCGCCGATACCCCTAACTCCGGGGACGTTATCCGAGCTGTCGCCCATTAGTGCCAGCAGGTCAACGATTTTGTCGGGACCGACGTTGAACTTCCGGTCGGCATCCTCAAAGGTGAACCATTCGGTCGGCAATGCACCTCTGCTGGGCGAAAAAACGCTAATTCTATCGTCGATTAGCTGGAGGAAATCCTTATCTCCCGTTACCAGAACGACGTCCCAGTCCTTCTTCTCGGCGCGTCTTGCGATCGTCCCCATCAAATCGTCCGCTTCGACACCGTCCTTGACGATTGTTGGAATATTCATAGCTTCGACGAGCTTATTGATATAGGGCAGGGATTCCCGAAGTTCGTCTGGCATCTTCTCCCGCGTGGATTTGTATGCAGGATACAATTCCAGCCGTTCTTTAGGTTTACCCACGTCAAAAGCGACGGCGAAGGCGTCCGGCGCGAGATCGTCGATTATCTTCAAAATACTCAACATCATCCCATAAGGCGCTGAAGTATTAATGCCGCGTGAATTGCGAAGAGGTCGGTTGATAAATGCAAAAAACGCCCTGTAGGCGAATTGCGTCCCGTCCATCAAATATAATCTCTTTCTATCAGACATTTTTCTCCTGATGAAATAAATAGGGATTAAATTACTGAAGTATTACCTTAATCGACTACGATCCCGACGTATAGTATCCAGCCGGAGGGCGTTATTTTGCCAGCTTTCAATATCTCGACACCGTTAACGACATGGGAATCGTATTCCACACAGTTCCCCCACAGATAATTCCCCTGAACAAAAACGCCGATACCGGCAAATCGAACTTCGATTCCCGCGTAAGGAGTAGCCAAAAAAGCCCAGTTGCGGTCTTCGCGGGTATCGTAAAATGTCGAAGCCGTATCGTCTTCCGTATAGTATTCCAATTTCTGGCTGATTACGGGTGAAATAAATCCCACAGCCGCGCAGGCATAAGGATATACTCCCGTTCCGGCTTTCCCCATAAATTTCCCGATGCCCACACCTGCAAAGGCTCCGAAAGCATCCAAACGAATCTTATACGACCCGACGGTCAAATCGGCTGAGCCTTCCAATGTGATCGGTATCGATGCATAATGCACATTATAAAGTAGCGCCCCGCCGGATACAAAAAAAGGCTCGTTGAGCGAATATCGGATATCGGCAATGTAGGCGTTGGCATAGGCTTCTTTGATTATGCTATCCTGAGGCACGAACTGCCCGCCGCCGATTCTGAAACCTAGTCCAGCTATAACCGGGCTTATTGTCGTAAGGAAAATGCCTATCCAGATTAGTCTTTTCAATTAAATTATTTCTATCCCAAAATTTCCGAATTCTCTTTCTTTCGATTGATAATCGTAGCCGTGACGAAACCGCCAAGGGTCGAAAAAATCGAGTTCATTATCAGCGCGCTTATCAGAGAACCGATAATAACGAGACCGGGATCATTAATGAACTCCGCCATCATATCGATCATTTCGGGATCCATTTCGCCCATTGTTATGATTTCATTTAGACTCGCCAGATAATTCTCGTGGAAAAAGAACCACAATATCCCATTGCCAATACCGACTACAACGGCACCTATGAGTCCGGCTAAAAGACCGACTTTAGCGCCGTCCGCCGGAGTAATTTTATCGACATCTCCTTTCAGGACTATAGTAGCGAGAACGCCGCCCCCCACAACCCACAGACAGCAAAATAGATTGCCATAATTAACTACGGGTATCACTGAGAGTAATCCCAGTATGACGCCCGGCCAAACTGCGCTCGACAAATAGGGTTTCTTATCCATTATCGCGACTCTTTCTTCTTTCGTAACCAATATCGCACGTCCAGATCGGGGAATGCGTCGTCCTGTTCGGAAAGTAAGATATATCGCGTATGATCCTCGGAAGATAACTTCTTCCCGGCAAGAAGAGTTTCTACGCTATTGGCCAGATGCTCGAAGGCGTCCATGTGAAAACTTATTCTATTCTCAGCGTAATCGCGTGCCGACCAGGTGCTGATGAGGAATTGCCAGTCGCTTGATTCCAGCAGGAGTAATTCTCTACCGGCCTGTGTAAGGATTTCGCCGATTTCGCTATTCTCGCCGTCTTCAACCCACTTCTCCACGAGTTCGACCATCCGGTTTTCGGCTTTATAGATATGCTTCCACGTCCATTCCGTCCATTCGTTCAGCCAGATGTAATGGAATCCGCCCTGACCCCATGAACCTTCCGGCATACTGAGGACTTCGGTGGGCGGTTCTTCGCTTAGTATCTCCGATCCCGTAGTCATCTGGATTCCCTCGATCTTAGCTATATTTCTCGCCACCTGAGCCAGCCACCGTGGCCCTTCGAACCACCAATGACCGAATAGCTCTGCGTCGAAAGGCGCGGTAAGTATTCCGCCGCCCGACAGATTCTCCGCAACCAATTCGGCGAAATGCGCCGCCTGGTCTTCGATAGTCTGCTGGATCCATTCGGGACGGTAAATCTCCTTGTCCGCCAGGTCAGCTTTGCTATCCGTAACTCGCCAGTATCTATGTCCACCCGGAAAATGTTTTTTGTGGAAATCGAGATAAGCAGGATTGCCCGGATAACCCCATTCGCCCGACCATATCTGAAGGCTCGTATCGGGGTCGCGGAAGAAAACTGCCGTTCCCACAGCTTTTCCAGTCGAAGTAACCATATACGGTCTGTGCACGTCCTTTTTTTGAGCGTTATTTTCGGCTGAAGTATATGACTCTGCGAATCTCGCCCAGAGTGCCTTCAAAGCTTTGTAACGATCGATGTAAACGCCTTTAGTCTCGCCGCCCGTGAGGAGATGCGAATCGGCGACAGTCCATTCTATCCCGGCATCGTGTAAAACCTCTTCCACACCCTCTCTAATAAAGGATTCATATTGGCCAACTGGCGGTTTCCATTCGTAAGCCGGCCTGTATGCGCATTCCGGCATCCAGAAACCTCTTGGGGCACGTCCGAAAAGCCTCTTGTAACTGTCCACGCCCGCTTTTACCTGAGCTCGAACGGATTCGTCGGTGCCGAGTAAAGGCAGATAACCGTGCGTTGCCGCACACGTGATAATCTCGAGGGGGCCTTTGTCCTGTAATCCCCTGAATCCTCTTATTATATCGCGGTGCAGAATATGCTCGAAGAAATGTTTGACATCACTGTATTCGTTTTCCCACATCTCCGCGAGGTTCGCCATAATCTTTTCGCCCACCGCCAGGAATGCTTCGCGGTTCTGGCGGGCGTCTGCTATCTTTTGATCCAGGTAAGATTCGAATCCGGCGATAAACTGTTTATGCGCCAACTGCTCGCTTAATACGGGGGTAAGGCCGATACTCAGTTTATACGGAACACCCTCCTCGTCTAATTTTCGGAATTCCCGAAGAAGTGGAATATACGTCTCGGCGGCGGCTTCAAACAGCCAGTCCGTGCCGTGCGGCCAGGTGCCGTGCCCGAGGACATAGGGTAAATGTGAATGCAAGACGAAGTGTAGTTTACGTTCCATGACTATTCTCCATCCTCGATTTTGATACTGCGAAGATATTCCGAGGCGACTTCGGGCGGCGTGGGATTGATATAAAAACCGGTGCCCCATTCGAATCCGGCGACCTTGGTTAGCCTTGGAATGATCTCAACGTGCCAGTGGTAATCGTATTTCAACGTTGACCAATAATTCGGTTTGCCGGGCCTGTGAACCGGGTTAGGAGCGGTGTGAAGGACGAAATTGAACGGTGGGTCGCCGAGAGATAACTTAAGCCGATAGAGCGTGTTGCGAAGCATCTTTGCAAACGGCTTTAGCTGGCTGTCCGAAAGCAGTGTATAATCGTGCATGTGCTGACGCGGCATAATCCACATTTCAAAAGGAAATCGGCTTGCGAATGGCGCTATCACGACGAAATCCTCGTTGATCTCCACTATTCTATCCTTCAGTGCCAATTCCTGATTGATAATATCGCAGAAAAGACATCGTTCCTTGGCGAGGAAATGTTCGCGCGCGCTGTCGAGCTCGGTTGCGATTGTCCGCGGAGTAATCGGCGTGGAAATAATCTGGGTGTGTGGGTGAGTTAAACTCGCACCGGCGACCTTGCCGTGGTTCTTGAATATTAACACGTAGCGCAACCGTTCGTCCTTGTGAAGATCGTTTATCCTCTCGCGGTAAATCCGAACTATATTCGCCAGATGATCCACTTCCATGTCGCCCATGTGAAGATCGTGTTTCGGTGTTTCGACTATCACCTCGTGCGCACCAATACCGTTCATCATGTCGAAAATCCCCAGGCCGCGCCTGTTAATCTCGCCCTCGATAGCCAGCGCGGGGAATTTATTCGGGATTACACGTATCTGCCATCCGGGTTTGTCCTTTTCCGTTCCGGGATCGCGTGAAGACATAATTTCCGGCGGAGTTTTATCCTCGTTACCGTAACAAAAGGGGCAAAAACCCTCGCCGCCGCCCTCAAGTTTCTCAATCTTAAAATCTGACGGACGCCGACTCCTCTCGACAGCTATTATTACCCATCTTTTCTGCACCGGATCGTGTCTGAATTCGCTCATATTATCCTTTCATAATTTTCAATCGTCAGTTAGCCTGCGACTCCATATTTATTCAAAATAACCATTCGATAACTAATAGCAACTATGTTTTTTCATGTCTCTTTGGCTTGCTTTCTGTATGATAATAATATATAATTAGACGACTATGGAAAGAGCATTTAGGAGACAGGTCTATAGAATCCGCGAAGAGACGGGCAAAGGATTCGTTCCCGGCAAAGCCTTTATCGTTCTTTGCGCCGGTCTGATAATAGGATTAATCGGCCCCGCGTTACTACTTTTTATAGTTTATGTCCTGTATTCTCCCCAACTTCCCGATCCAAGAGTTCTGGAGGACTATACCCCCGCACTCGTCACGAAAGTCTATTCCGTAGATGACGAGCTTATCGCGGAATTCGCGGGCGAGAAGAGAATCTGGGTTAGCATCGATGAGATATCGCCGAATACTGTAGATGCCGTTCTCGCCACGGAGGACGAGAGATTCAAGAGCCACTGGGGCGTGGATAGCTGGGCGATCCTACGCGCCATTATAGCAAACATAAAGTCCGGCAGACGTTCGCAGGGCGGTTCAACGGTTACCCAACAGTTGACGAGATCGCTTTTCCTAACTCGAGAGAAACTTATTAAAAGAAAAATCCGCGAGGCGCTCACCGCCCTGAAACTCGAAAGAAGCTATTGCAAAGACGAGATACTCGAACTGTTCCTCAATCAGCAATATCTCGGCAAGGGCTGTTACGGCGTCGAAGCGGCCTCGCGTTTCTTCTTCGGAAAAAGCGCGGATTCCGTGGAAGTCCGCGAAGCGGCCACCATAGCAGGTCTTCTTCAAGCCCCAAGCAGATACATCAATAACCCGGACAAATTGAAAGGCAGAAGGAATATAGTCCTGGGCAGAATGCTCGCTAACGATATGATCGATCAGGCGCAATACGACAGTCTGTGCGCCGAATCGCTATATGTTAACTACGAAGAGGAAACATCCTCGTGGAAAGCCCCCTATTTCGTGGAATACGTCAGGAGATATATCGAGCTGAAATACGGCGACAGCTACCTCTATGAGCGCGGAATAACGATATATACAACGTTGAACTGGAAACACCAGCAAATAGCAGACAGCTTCTTCGTGAAAAAAGTCGATGCTCTGGAGAAATGGCAGAGGAAAATCCACAAAGAGGACGATCCCATCTACACCGAAATGGTCTATGATTCTACCGCCGGTGATTCAGTGCGCCAGTGGAAAGAACTCCAGGGTGCGCTGTTGTCTATGGTGCCGGCTACAGGCGAAATACGTACCATGATAGGCGGAAAAGATTTCGAGGAAAGCCAATATAATCGCGCCGTTCAGGGGGGAAGACAGGCGGGGAGTGCGTTCAAACCCTTCGTTTATACCGCCGCTATAGACAATGGATGGACTCCCGTCGATACCTTACTCGATACCCCCAAAGTCTATCCTATGGAGGATGGCGAGTTGTGGCGTCCACAGAACTACGACCACGAATACAAAGGAACAATAACAATCAGAGAAGCCCTGAGAGCCAGCCGAAACGTCGCTACAGTTAAGCTTTGCGATGCGGTCGGCCCCAAAAGAGTCGTATGGTATGCCCAGAAAACGGGAATAACAACGCCGCTGGAACCATATCTGTCGATAGCTATGGGGACGAGCGACGTAAAATTAATAGATATGGTCAAAGCGTATTCCGTTTTCCCAAACCTCGGCGTCCGCGTCGAACCGATCGCCGTCCTCAAAATAGTCGATCGTGACGGCAAGATTATCGAAGAAGCCAAACCAACCAAGGCCGAGGTCCTTTCACCGGCCACGGCTTACGTTATGACGAGTTTGCTTCAAACCGTGGTAGATCACGGCACAGGGTATCCGTCGCGCTTGTATGGATTCGACCGCCCCGCAGGTGGTAAAACCGGCACCACGAACGACTATTCCGATGCATGGTTTGTGGGCTTTACCCCGGATTTATGCTGTGGCGTCCAGGTTGGCTACGACGATTACTCCACTCCGATAGGCGATAATATGACCGGAGCACGCGCGGCTCTGCCGATATGGACGCAATACATGATGTATTCCCTGGACGGAACGAAGGTCAAAGATTTCGAGATACCATCGGGAAAGGTCGTTTTCGTCGATATATGCAAAGAAAGCCACAAACTCGCGACCAACCAATGCGAGGACGTCGTCCATGAAGTCTTTGTAGCCGGCACTCAGCCTACGGATTACTGCCCGCCCGCATTCCATTCGTCCGATAGAATCCCCGCCTTCTCCGACGGTAAATCTTCCCCAGACGACGAAGACCGACCGAACCTCGGCGGTTCGAGAAAAACGCCGAGGCGTTCCGGCGGATTATAATCGCTCAAAAAAACGATACTAATTCTTTAATTATGTCTTTCAGACGATAAAAAATAGGCCTGAATCTTATTGTTATGATGTTTATGGGTATATTAAAATATTAATTTCCCCCTTGACAGAAACGCCTATTTCCTTTAATTTAATTAGCTATAGAGTTTTTCAGGAGGAATTATGGAGCAATTAGGTGACAGAGTAATGCGATTGAGACAGCAACGGGGCATATCACAGCGCCAATTTGCCAAGCTGATAGGCACAAGTCCTGGACTTATTTCTTTTATAGAGAGAAATCGCAACAAACCGAATTACAGAATTGTCGGAAGAATGGCGAAAATCCTCGAAACTTCCACCGACTACCTCATTCTTGGCGAGGAAACTACTCTCGAACCTACAGATGAATTAATAGAACAATTGAGATGCGAATTGTTCGAAGACGATTCTGAAAACGTCATATCCGTAACGGAAAAAGAGCGTAACCTGGTGAAGAGACACAACATACTCAGCAGGCTGGCGGACTTATCCAGAACCGACCTCGATATAATCCTGGAAATAATCGAAAAATTGGAGGAGACTCGCTGACCTCAGTCTATTAAACCCCACTCGACGCCAGCGCGCCAGCGACTGCCGGGCATTAGTTCGGTTAGAGTATATGACCCGTTATCCCAGCCCTCGTCGTTCACGAGGGCATATTCATATAAACCAAAAATAGAAAATCCGAGATATTCGAAATTACCTCTGCACCTCACCACGGCGACATCGGGTGAGTCATCGGGCAGGTTGAGGTAACCGTCCGCTTCCAAGCGGAGTGTAATCGAGAACTCATCGTTGCTGTAAAAACGCTTTTCCTCGGTATAAGCCTGAATGAAATGCTCCGGCAAACCTGTGATGTCGTGTTTGGCCTTGTTCCAGTTATATCTGACTCCCAGAAGGAAAAGCTCGTCAGGCCTGTATTCGGCACGAGTTTGAACGCCGTAAATCTCGGTTAACGTATCGAGTGGAAATTCTTCCGGAGACGTAGAGTCGAATAGAATATAGTAGGGAGAATTCTCATGTTTCGTATAGAATCCTTTGGCATATAAATCGAAACCGTCTCCCTGACGATAGAAAAATCCACCCTCGCCGGTATAGAACGCGTCGAAATCTGAAACCCAATATGTCGAGAAACTCATCGAGGTAATCGGCGGTGCTTTGCCGTAACCTCCGCTTGCGAAAAGCGTATATGATTTATTTATATCGGACACTATCGAAATTTCAGGATAGACTTGTAAATCGCGTTCTTCCCATTTTTCGGCATAAAGACCCACGTCAAATGCTGTATTACCGAAATTTAATCCCAACGACGCATTGCCGCCGCCCTTCCAGCGAATGAAATCGAAATCGGGTTCTAAATCCCTTACAGTATAGACGAAGTAATCTCCCTGGATTTTTAAGTGGCTCAATCGTGTTCCCGACGATGAATAGTCGTATGCTCCAATAACGCCGTCCACATTATCTTCCCACGAATCGAATGTCGTTTCGTCCTCGTAAAAATATTCCCGCAAATAATCCTGGTGATTGTAACGCAACGAGAAATCTCCCGTTTTCACTTTATAATCCAATTTCGCGTCGAAAATCCTATGGTCGTCCTCCATGCGCACAACGTTCAGAGAATCATATTCCATGAGATTCGCCCCCGTGTTCAATCCCTCGTGACGACATCCGAATACGCGCAAATCGAAATCGGACATGCCTCCCCGGATAATCGCGGAGAAATTCCTGTTTCGTGCGGAATGGTTGTCGTCAGATAGACCATCCTCGGTTATTTCCGAAGCGCTAACCCCAAATCCGAACCTCTCGTCGAAACGTTTCAGGAACATCCCGTAAAGCCGCCGGTGATCGTCGTTGCCCCAATGCCCCGATAATCTCGTGTAATCTTGTTTGGAGGGCATTTCATGGACATAGATATTCATCGCCCCGCCGATCGCTCCCGGCCCGAAAAGAAGCGCCTTTCCGCCGGTTAAAACGTCCACCGAGTTAATCAAGTTCATCGGGAACCATTTCAAATCGTAATACCCCAGTCCCGGCGAAAAGAGTGGCACGCCGTCGAAATAGACCATCGACAGAAGCCCGTTTATCCCATCGATATAGGGCGACGAAAAACCGTCCACTGTGAGATTGCCGAACTGCACGAATGTTTCGGCGTTCAGTATTTCCGGCAACTGCGAGGCCGAATACGAGCCAAAATCATCGATGTCCACGGTCTCTACAGGATAGACCGCGGGCGTTACATTCCCTTTTTCACCAACCGTATCCGCGTCAAAAATCGACGCGCGATTGCCCACGGTTTGAGAAATCATCGAACCGGCGAGAATTAGCGATAATGTTATTTTAATCGATGTCCGAATCATGTCTAAATCGCTCCAGTCAGCCACCTTAGAATAAAAATCAAAAAGACAATCAGTAGTACGAAAACAAGGATTATCATCCAGTTATCGAAAAGCCGCGGATAATTCGACCTATCCGGCGGAGAGATATGGATACGTTTATCCTCCTCGGATTGCGTATCGACCTTCGGACGTTCTTCCTCCCGCGTCCGAAGTTTGAATTCTCGTCTTGTCCTTCTCTTTCCTAACATCTATTATAAATTAATTTCTCAACGGCTTTTACGCAACAGGTTTTCATATCGAAATAATTCTGCCTGCGATACCCAGTGCCACGATACCCAACGCAATTGCCATACCCGCCCAATCGCCGGCACCGAACTCCAACGGATACAGACTTGTATGTTCGCCTTCCAATTCGTAACCTCTTACTTCCAGAGCGATAGCCGTGGCATCCGCGCGCCTGAACGCCCCGACAAACAGCGGGATAATTAGCGGCACTACCGACTTAACGCGCCGAATTAATCCGCCCAGGAAAAACTCCGCCCCGCGGGCTTCCTGCGCGTATCTTAACTCCCGCGCATCCTGAATAAGCGCGGGCACGAAACGCATCGAAAGCAAAAGCATGGTCGAGATGTCGTCCACATTTATCCCGATTCTCCTCACTGGCGACAGGCTTTTGCGGAAACCGTCGGCCAGTTCCACCGGCGAGGTCGTCCAGCCGAAAAGCGCCGCAGTCCATATCAGACATATCAGTCGAATGCCGAAAAGTAGACCGTTCAAAATTCCCTCCGCCGAAATAGAAAAAATCCACCAGCTGTAGCCGCCCGTTCCCGGTGTGAAAAGCGTATGCACCAGAAAGACCATGTAGAAAAAGAACCGTGCTCCAACTATAAATCCGGCGGCCCTCGATATCTCGATTCTGGCCAGTCGGGTTCCAAAATAAAGCAAACATAATCCCAGCACGTGGCCGAAGATATTCGGCCAGATTAGCAGATACGCGATAAATGCCACAAGCGCCGCCGCTTTCGCCCTCGGGTCCAATCGATGGACCGGCGAATCACCTTCGATATATCTTCCCGCGATTACTCGTTTCAAAATGTATCCCGATAAACGCCCTTGTAAATACGTTTGACAACACCGGAAAAAATCGGTCGCCCGGAAACGTCCCTATCCACCGTCAAAACGTCAGGTAAAGCCACCCGAACACGCACGGGAAGTTTGACTATGCCGAGTTTAGCGGCAGTCAGGGCTACAGCGGTTACTCCTGTGCCACAGGCAAGCGTCTCGTCTTCGACACCGCGTTCGTAAGTGCGTATCTCCATATCGTATTTGGGATTACGGGATAACGTTGTGAAATCAACGTTGGTTCCCTCCGGCGCGAAACGGTTCCAATGTCGTATCTCCCTTCCGATTTCTATAACTTTAACATTCTCGAGTTCATCCACGAAAATAACCACATGCGGCACTCCGGTGTTAATCGTGTAGTATTTAATCTTCTCGTTTGCGATATCTAAATAAAAGGGCCCATCCGGTTCGTCTGCAAGCGGCATCTTGAGCGAGACGAAATCGCCGTCAACCACGGCGGAGACAATCCCGGCCATCGAATCGAATTCCACCTTAGGTGGGAATCCCAGTTCATAATGTGCGAAATGCGCGATACATCTCCCGCCGTTGCCGCAAAATTCGACCTCGCCGCCATCAGCGTTGAAATACCGCATACGGAAATCCGAGACGTCGGTTTCTTCGACCAAAAGCACTCCGTCCGCGCCGATAGAAGCTCTCCGCTGACAGATTTCTTTAACGAAACCCGGTTTTCCCTTTTCAGCTAATACCTTGCCGTTACGATTGTCGATAACCACGAAATCGTTTCCGCTTCCGGACATCTTCACGAATTCAATCATCGTTTTTCTCGCTTTCCAGCGCCGAATCGCGCTGTGCGATTTTCCGTTGCAAATCGGCGTAAATCATGTTGGGGTAAGCGTCCGGCGGCAGAAGATGTTCGATGCTTTTGAAAATCGCCAACGCCTCCTCGTAACGTTTTTGCTCGATTCGAATCACCGCGATATTCTGTCGATAGCGGAAATCCTTTGGGTAAAACGAGGCGAGTAGTTGAAGATAATCCACGGCGCGTTCGTAATATCCATTATTATAAAGGAACTGCGACCGTTTCGTCCACGCGATACGGTAAATCGCCGTAAGAGTTTGCTCGCGCTGTGTCATATCGCCTATCGAGCTTCTGAATTCGCCTGTCTCGAAAAGCCCGGGAGGGATATTACGGACGTAATCGTCCGTATCGGCAATCTCCATCAACATACCGACCGGTCGGGTTGGAGCCGTTTTCCAGATATCCGCCAGTTCGCCGGAATAGGATGTGCCAAGAACTGGATTCTCCTGTTGCAGGTTTGCCAATGCTATCTTTATATGCATCTCGCGCCATTTCCGTTCAAGAACCGCCGGTTCGATTTCCTCGCCCGCTTCGAATAACCTGACCGATTCGATGAAATCGCGGATTTCAACGCCGGCCAATCTCGCACGCGGATCCTTATTCAGCAGTTGTTCGAGATACCAAGACCGCCGCATCAACTCATAATCTAACAGCAAAATATCTTCGCGATAACTATGAGACCTCTGCAAATATTCAGCCGGCGCGAACCAATCCCAGTTGTTCAAATACACGACGGATTTTCGAGGCGCAAGCGCGAGAATATTAGTAGCAGTCTCCTCCGAGAGATAATAATCCGACCGATCCGATTTAGAATAATTCACACCGCAGATAATTCCCGCCGTTAAACCCAGCAGTAGAACCGGTATTATCGCCTTCCGGGAAACGACCGCCAGATAAGGGATGAAAAGCAGTAGGCCGGCGAGCGCGGGGAGATAATAGGGCGAGATATCCGGTATCGAATAATTTAGAGAATACAGGATCGTCGAGATGGCAATTAGGCCGGGAAAGATGGCGTGTTTGCTTTTTCTCAATATCGCGATTAGAATTCCCACCGTGCAGAGTATCAGCCCGATACCGAAAGTGCCTTCGACCAGAGTCCTGAATATGTCGCCAACTGCTTCTGCGAGAGCGTTTCCGTTTCGGTCGAACATCCACACACGATACTGCCAGCCGGAAATATGTCTCCAGAAACGCCCCCAGGTCGAAGGATCGCCGAAATTCGACAGCGGTTCCAAACTCGCCCGAATCGGTAGATAGAGATAAACGCTTAATCCCAGAACAAAAAGCCCCGCCGATAGACCGAGTTTCTTCGCACTCAGCCTTTTACGGCAGTCGAACAGGATGAAAATAACCGCCGGCGTGAAGAGCACGGTCATCATGTGCGCCCCGAAAGCCAGCCCGAACATGTATCCCGCGCCGAGAAAATACTTCCAACTCCCGCCAAACCACCATTTTAACAGAAAATAAAGCGCGATCAGGTCGAGTGCGATTTCAAGCGAATAAACCTCCGTTTCGGTGGAAACGTTCCACATCGTCGTGTAAAACCCGAATATCAACGCTATCGCCATTGCTATCAGGCATTTGCCAATATTGGAGTATCGCGGTTCGATTTTATCTATAAAAAGCGCTGAAATTAAGAACATCGCGAATACAGCAACAGCGCCGGCAACGACTGAAAGGAAATTGGTAGCCAATACGGCTTCAAGGCCGGAAACCATACAGAACAACCGGCCGATAATCGTGTAAAGGGGATATCCCGTAGGGTGCGCGATGCCCGGTTCCGCGCAGGCCAGCGCGAGTTCCCCGGAATCTATTAAACCTACCGTAGGCAGTATCGTGAGAATATAAAACACACCGGCAATTCCCGCCGAAATAAACCCGTATGTCCACCTGGAGATCTTCATACAAACTAAATATACCTCGAATATGGATTTTCGCAAAGGAAATCCCCTCCTTGAAAGATAAAGAGGAGGGGATGAGGAGGTTTATGGAGGCAGTTATTACTTGAGCAGGATCATCCTGGCGACATCGGAAGATTCCGCGGACTGAATCCTGGCGAAATAGAGCCCCGACGGCAGTTCCGCGCCGGATATATCATCGCCATCCCAGATTATCGAACCGACGTTTTCGCTCAGGTTGAATTCGCGAATCATACGACCGGAGAGGTCGTATATATCTATCTTTGCGTGAGTTCCCTTCGGCAGAGAGTATTCTATTACAACATCCGAGTTGAAAGGATTGGGATGGACGTTTTTTATCGATAACATATCCGGTCTGTCGATATCCTCCTCGACGTTCGGGAAGACTGTAACGAGCTGAACGTCGTCGATGAACCAGCCCTCATCGGTAACGTGCGCGTCCGACCCGAATTGGAACCGAACCATAGCCCGCGGTGCGAAGGGGGCCATATCTAACGTCTCCTGTCGCCAGCTGATTTCGCCGGAATAACAGGGAGTGTCCTCGTCGAATGGACTCGCTGGATTATCCATGATTTGTTTATTATAACCCGGAGACGGTTCCACCTGAATCCACGTTACTCCGCCGTCGGTGGAAACCTCCACGATACCGCCGTCCCATGCGTAACTCGGGTAGGACGAATGGTCTTCCGCCCGCATCCGATGCCAGAAAGTCAACGTTGCGGGATCACCGATACGAAGCTCCGGCGTGCTCAGCGCACCGCTGGCCTGATCGCCGTATTCGCCATAACTCGCGTCGGTAAAGGCGTAACAAAGGCTCCCCGAAGAATAAGGATTGTTCAGGGTAATAGTATTCCACTGATTGACGTATCCGCTTCGAATCACGTAAATGCGTAATCCGCGACCAGAAACCTCCATATTTTCATTGTAACCGGGAAGGACAACGGCAAAAAAACTCCCGGTAGCCGGAAATACGCTTGTGTGTGGCGACAACGCGACGTCGGTGGCCTCTATCCAGTATTGGACGGTATCGTTGCCGAGTGGAATTCCCGGAAGCCCGCCATGCCAGACATTTGGCGTATCCGATTCGACCATCGAGGTCGGGAGTAAATCTTCCGTTCCAATTCGACCATGTATCTCAACCGATGCGATTCCGTGTTCATCTGTAACGGTCGCCGTGAGTTGGGGAGGCCACGCATATTCGAACCAATTCGTAACAGGCGTGGCGAAAATCGTAGGCGCGACAGTGTCCTCGATGACATCGAAACTATGCCAGACAGAGGGCGCATCCGAAGGCGAACAAATCGGGTAACCGCCGTTATCCACGCAATATATGTAATAGTCCACCGACGTGCCGAGAGGCTGAGCGGGGATATTCGCGCGGTAAACGCCGAATACCTCGCTTAAATCCACCGATGTCCAGCTTCCGCCGTCCGTTCGATAATATACTCTCGCCGAATCCTCCTCTATTCCCAGAGTCGCAATGAAAGTCGCGCGGACGGAGTAATTTCCCGTCGTGACCTCTGTATTCGGCAATGGATCGTGTTCTACGATTAAATTATACCCCGGCCCGATACCATGTGCTCCATAGCTATCATATATAAGTCTCGCGTTGGGTGTTCCATTATAAATATCCGCGTCGTCGTCGTCGGTGGCGAGGGTTGCCCAGAAGAACTCCTCGAAATCCTCGGCGAAAGTAAATCTGGTCAGATGAACAAGGGAGTCTGTGTAGTCGCGACCCAATTCATCTCGAATCTCCCACCACGCCGCATCCACTATCTGAGCGTCGGCATGGACTTCGCCGACCCAATCGTCCGGATAACTTCTGCTGGTATTACATCGACGCATGTATTCCGTCCCGCTTCGATAAAGCCCGCCGTCGCCCATCAAAGGACTGTCGGTCATACTACAGGGAAAATAATCACTGAAACCCTCGTCCAGCGCACCGGACTGGCCGTCATAGGGCAAACTGCCGTAAGGATAGATATGATGCGTAACTCCATGAGTATATTCATGATAAACGATATCGCAGAACAGCGAGAGGTCGTAGAAAGTGGTTTCCCCCGCGCCGAAATTTATGCCGCTTCCGTCGTAATACGCGTTGTCCGCCGTCGATGGATCGTTCACAAGGCACGGCATACGGTAATTCATGCCGCCGAAACCGAGCGTATCACGCACATGAGTGTGAATCCTGTTCACGTGATAATAAAGGTTCATCTCGTCCTCGGTGGAAGTCGATAGCGACCAACCAAAGTTATACGGGGACGATGTGAAGTTAGTTGTATAGCTGACGTCCGAACCCGCGCCGTTATCGACGTCGCAATAGCGTCCGTAATGTCTTGTGTTATAAGTAAATGGCGCTGAAGCGCTGATATCGTCCTCCCAATCGCCCGTATCGTCCGTATATATTTCATAAGTATCGACCGTAACAAGAGCGTCCGGCCAGTATGCGATCTCCAGAGGATCGTCCTTAAATTGATAATGATACATGCCGGTGAGATTGCCGGATACCTCGACCGTTCGCAGTTCGTTTGTTGCCGATAAAACCGCTCCGGAGGAAGCATCGACGGTTATCTGAAACAATCCCCTCGGATTGGAGCAGAGAATCCTGGTTACCCACGCGACGCGTATTTCATAACTATCTTCCGTCCAGAGTGGATATACATATAATCCCAATCGATCTATTCTCCGAGGTTCATCGAGCGGTTTGACATAGTTTATAGCCACGCTTACCGCCGCGTCTTCCGATATAACAGCGGGGGGGACGGCGTCGATGCCCGGCACGAGATCGTTGCGAACAAAACTGACCCGTGCAGTCGGATGAATTATCAGATTCAAATCTCCGCCCCATAACGGAATCGAGCCGTAGTATTGGCGCAGATGCACGTAAACCCTATCTCTCAACCAATTCACCGATTCGACGCGAATATCGTCTGCCGAAACGCCGATCATCTCGCCGTAATTCTCGACGAAGGCCATAGCCGCGCCATCTGCAGTAGTTTCGTTTACCTGAGTGAAACCCGGAATATCGATTCCGGTTCCCGTGAGAAGCTGGATATGTCCGGTGATAGGATCGGTTCTGCCGAAATAAACGGCATCGGTTAGGTCGCTCCCACCGGGAATATCATCGATAGTAATCGGTTGCGCGGATTCCGGTTTAGTCCTGATATTTTTTTTCAATGGAATCCCCGGATTGTCCAGAGGAACAACCGCAAATATCGAACTGGTAGCGATTAAACTGATTAGTAAGATTGAAATGCTTTTCGAGGTCATCAAATCCCTCCACGAGAGAATAAATTCAAACAAAACTATTTGCGAAGGGCGATCAACCTCCAGGTTTTGTATTCTATCATATCATAGAAAAGTATATCAAAATATTCGACTATTTCAATATAAAATCGAAATAAACATGGAGCGCCCGTGAAGACGCCCCATGATATTGTCCTGGCGAGTCCCGTTACGGCAGGGCGATATGCCCGTAAATTGTAACTCTTATTTCCCTGGCATCGTAAGCGCTACTGGAGGTCGGCGCCGTGAACCGTATCCAGAGATTCTCCGACGATGCCGGTTCGACATAAAAACCGCCCGGGCCGAATATTTCATCCGTAGCCCATCGGGGTTCGGTCAGGATAGCGTCATCGATCAGTTCCCAGATTACAGGCGGGGTGGTCGAATCGTCGAATCTACCCTTCAACGCGAAACGATTGTAACCATTGCCGTAACCCACAGCCCATCCCGCGGAATCCACAATTTCCAGACCGAGAATCAACCCCTGTGTGCCTATATTCGTGATTGGAATTTCCTCGCCCGCGATCATCTGCACGGAAACGCCCGGATCGATTTCGCCAATATCCCATGCCGTCGAGCCCAGATTGAAAGCGAGAACGACGATTTCCTCGATGTAGCTTGCCACTAATGTGTATGACGTATCGACGTCCGCGAGATTATAAACCGGCGTGATCGTGCCATCGCCCCACTGATCGAACGTCCACAACGTATCTGTCGAAGCGTCCGGTGTGGAGACCTCTACCACGGCGGGATCTCCGGCGGGATACCATTCCGAGGCTTCCAAAACATATTCATGTGTGATGCCGTCGAAATCTATCCATCCATGAGCCTCTGCTGGATCCTTCTGGACAAGAACGCGGTATTCGCGCGAATACTCCGCGACGAGGCTGTCAGGCCCGTCTATCGGCCCGACCGAATGCGCCCTCGCGCCTGCGTCGTTCCAGTTGTCCCACACGAGTCGTTTATCGATAGCGTCCATGTCGATTTCACTCGCTTCGATATCGTGGCTACCGCCTTCAGCCCACCAGAGAGTCGTGTCCGCACTGCCGTCGCCGGTGATTGTCGAACCATCGACAATCATCGAACCGTAAGTATCCCATAGCGGGTTCTTCTGGAGTCGAATGCGATATCTCTTCTCCATATAAGCCGTCAGGGCGATGTCCTCGCAAACCGGCCCGGCAGAGTGTTCCGACGCTCCTTCGTCCGACCAATGATCGAAAGCCCAAAGCGAATCGCCGCCGTCCGCAGTATCGCTGGTCGTCGTAGCGATATTGCCAGTCCAGCATTCGGGCACCCATGCCGACGCATAATCCGTATCCTCGAAATCATTGCCGGCGATTGTGAAACCTCCGAAAGATTCTGCGGGCGATTTCTGCAGTTCGATTAACGAACCGCGTGCGTAATTAGCTATAGCGGCCATAGGTCTATCGACTGTAACCGTAGTAGCGGTATCCGAGGAGAGGCCGAATGTCGCCCCGGCGGGCACCGAAGTCCATTCGTCGAAGAAAAGACTGTCGCCCACGATATACGATGCCGCGATGTCCGCGTCCGTGTCGGTCTCGTAATAGCCGTCCCCTGATAAAATCGCGGGATAGCCGTAACCGCAACCGTCCACGGCCATTACCAACCGGTAAGCCGGGACGAATTCCCATGTTAAGCTCGATGCATCGTTTATAGTGAAACTCACACTGTGCCCGGAACCGCTGGGCGTGTCGCCTGTGCCGACGTAGCCATCGCATAACATGCCGGAATCGGGAGCCAACACGACGAAGCTATCCGCCTCAGCGTCGACAAGTTCGCCCACGGCGTGCCACGTAGTCCCTGCGGTGGGATACGACCAACCATAGGGACATTCCACAAAAAGCGGCACCTGTTGTAGCCAGAGCCAATATATCGCTGTCGGTTGGGTGATGTTGAAAGCGACCGAATCCTCAGCGCCACCGCCTTCCAGATCGCCCGAACCGTCGTAACCGATACAGGCCCAATGGCTTATCGGATCGGGATTATCGACTTTCGCGACAACTAACTTGCCCTCGTCGAACCAGTGATTGCCGACGGCCGGTTCGGGACTGCTACCACCGGAATTGAACACGCCAAAACGATACTGCGTCCCGAAATTCGCTTCGAAGAATGTGTCGGAATTAGCCGATACCGTTCTCTCGCGGTCGGGATTGTCGTCCCAGTCGATGAACCTGTAACGGACACCTTCATCACCGGGCACTATGCTCCGAACGCCTATGTCGTGGGATTCTCCCGGCACCCAGATGGTGTTAAACGGCGAATAATGCGCCGTTCCATCTACCCAAACCGAGTCTGTAACGCCGGCGGTGCGCACCTCGACGTTCACCCCGTCGATACGCGTGAAAATGCCGTCCACACTGCCCGCGCCAGTGATGTCGTAGCGCATATCCTCGCAATGGGTAGGCGATGTCGAAGAGCCGCCACTTTGAACGACGAAACCGAGTATCAACAGTGTCTCCGCAGGATCGATACTGAATTCGCTCGAATTGAAACCGCGCACAGTGAGTTCCGGCGAACCGGGCATACCGAGAGTCGTCTCCCAATCGATGTCCGGGTCTTCGCGGATAACCGCGTATTCCAGTAAATCCGTGTCGTAGAGGAAATCGAAACCGATCGAGTCAATCATCATCGGCCCGGTGAGGTCGTAAATAATAATAGGTATCCAGGCGGTATCTCCCGCGGACGCGAACACACTCTCCGCCGGGCTGACCTCGAATGTCGCGTAATGCGCGGTAATAGTATCCGGCGATGTCAACTCCACGCGCGTTTCCGCCGAAAATTCGTCTTCGAAAACGCCGCCCGCCCAATGGTCGAAATGGTATCTGTCCGCGCCGTCGTAAACCGGGCTCTCCGCCGATATATCGACCCATCCCGCGACATGCCAACCCGCGCCGTCCAACACGGGCACTGCGCTTCCGCATTCGGAGACCGTTACGGTCAGGTTGAAGAAAGTATCCCATTCGGCGGTCTCGGTTACCGGCTCATCCGGCCAGACGACAGAAGGATTGGCGACCCCGGTGTAACTTCCCGCGCCGATTCCAGTCCAATTTGCGAACAGGAACATGATTGCGTCGCCCATAATCGAATCCGGAACGACGCCAAATGCCTTTGAATCGCCCATTGGGACGTAACCCGCGCCGAAGGGCGTGCCGTGGTCGCTGAGAACCTGGAGTTCGAAACTCGTGTCGAACACGGCGGTCTCTATAATGCTCTCCATCATATCGCACGACGCCGGGTTGCCGGTCCCGGTGTAACTCCCGATTCCCACGCCGCGCCAGTTGCAGAACGTCGCCCGAACGCCGGAATCGTCCACCGTTTCGTCTGTTACCGAGAATATCGCGTTAGCGCCGTGATAATACCATCCCGCGCCGGTCGTCGCGGAAGGCCCGCCGATTACGGCCAACTGGTGTTGCACGTTCCACGTCGCGGTTTCGGTAACAGGGCTGTCCATACGTATTCCGCGCGGGTTATCCGGCCCGGTATATGACGCTGAGCCGACGCCGGCCCATCCTCCGAAAACTTGCCGGTGTCCGCCGATAACCACGGTTTCAGGATCGACCGCGAAGAATGCCGAATCCCCGGCGAGATACCATCCGCCGCCTGAAACCGTGCCACGTTCGCTGAGAACTTCGAGAAGATATTCGGTATTCCAGTGCGCTACCTGAGTTATCGGCCCGGTCATCGTAACCTCCGCAGGGTTATCCGGCCCGATATATCCGCCGTCCGGCGACGTCCAGCCGTCCAATGAGAATCGAATGCCCGCAATAGAATCCACGGTGCTGTCGATACTGAACTCTGTGACCGCCCCCGCGGGATACCATCCTCCGCCCATAGGCGTGCCGCGGGCACTCTCGATGGTCAGAAGATATTGCAATTCCCAGGTCGCGGTCTGGGTATTCGGCCCGTTTACAATCCAATTGGCCGGATTGTCAGAACCGCTATATGCGCCCGTCCAGCCGGTGAACACCCATCGAATTCCCTCGGTCGAATCGACTATCTCCTCATCGACACCGAAATTTGCGCTCCAGCCGTCCGGGAACCAACCGGAGCCAAAACTACTACTATGAACGCCGTTCACGATGAGTCGGTATCTGCTAATGTAATCGGCCTCCTCGACAATCGGCTCGTTCATGGTGCAGGTCGCGGGATTATCGCTTCCCGAATAGGAACCGGAGCCGGTCCCCATCCACGAATCGAAAATATATTCGCTGTCGGTCAGCCTTACCGAATCCGGATCCAGCCCGAAAATGGGCGTCGCGCCCTCGCGATACCAACCGCCGCCGAAAGGCGTCCCGTAATCCGCGTCGATAGTGAGTTTATGTTCCACATCGTAATGAGCAATGAAAGTGTCTGAAGTCAACGGCACAACCGTATGAGTCATCGCGCCGCCGTCGTTCCAGTTGTCCCACGCCATGCGTGTATTGCCTTCGAAATAGAATTCCGGAACGCTTATTTCGTGGGGGTCTCCAGCGATCCAGGAACCCTCGTAAGGAGAATCGTAATATGTCCCATCTATCCGAACCAGGTTACCATCGCCCGCGTAATCCGATTCCACCCGGACATCGATCGGCGCGCCGATAATCAACTGCCCCGGAATCGTATTGGCCCCGGAAAGGTCGTATTGTAAATTGTCGAAATAAATTGTGTCCAGCGCCGCGTCCGAGCCTGTGGATACGAATTTTATCTGGAACAGCGTTTCGGGTGGCTCGACGAAAATCGTGCTTCGGTTCGCCCAAACTCGCAATCTTCCGGGCGATATAATCCCCGGCACTACCGTTGACCAGACCAGTGTCGGCGAATCGACGAATTCGACATATTCAAGCAAATCGTCCGGGAAATATATGTCGAGCTGTATCGTCGTAAGTTGTTTCAGATAAGGATAATACAGGATTGCCGGCATGAGTAGTGTATCGCCCGCCTGAACCTGCATCTCAGCCGGCGGCGACACCTCGAAATTGGCGTAATGCGCCACCAGAGTGCACGGCGTATCGACGAGGGCGTCCGTCGTCGTGAGCATTGTATCTGTAACTTCCGCCCCGCTCCAGTGAAGGAACGATAGCCTGCTACTGCCCGATTCCACTATGGGCGGCGCCGAAACGGGAACCCATGTATGCGGCGTATGCCATCCTGCGCCCTCGAGTTCAGGCAGTCCCATCGCGCCGGAATCTATCATAGTTAATTTGTATTTCAAATTCCAGGTGGCCGTTTCTGAGATAGGCTCTCCCATCCAGCATCCTGCTGGATTGTCCTCGCCGGAATAAGACCCTAATCCCGTCCCGAACCAGCTATCGAAAATCCACACGATGCCGTCGGTTACCATTTCGCTGTCAGGATCGACGCTGAACTCGGCGCTGTCGCCGGAGGAATACCATCCCGAGCCGGTCGCCGTGCTGTAGCCACCGTCGTTTACCGCAAGAAAAAATTCCTCGCGCCAGGTAGCGGTTTCATTAATAGGTTCGTTAACACGGCAATACGCGGAGCTATCCGGGCCGGAATAAGAGCTGTCGCCGGTGCCGGCCCAGCCGTCGAAAACGTAGCGTATCGTCCCGGTCGAATCGATTATCCGTGGCCCGATGCCGAACCATGCCGTATCGCCGTCCGCGACCCATCCGCCGCCGAATATAGTCCCCCTGCCGCCGTTTTCCACCATCAACATGTATTCGAGCGACCAGTTTGCGGTTTCCTCGACCGGTCCCGTCGGATCCAACCAGATAGAATCTTCCGTGCCGCTATACGAACCCGCGCCGAGACCAGTCCAATCGACGAAAACATGCCTGCTCAATCCCTCTATAACCTCGGTGGGATAAACCTGCAGTAAAGTCGAATCGCCCAGAACGCACCAGCCGTCGGTAACTGCCGTGCCGTAATCGCTCTCGACACGAACGCGATAAAGCGTATCCCAACGTGCCTCGATCCCGAAACTCGCATCGACGATGAGTGTGCAGGGATTTGATTCCGAAACCAAATCCCCGATCCACTGCTCAAAATTATACATCAGGCTGTCGTCGAACAGGATGGAATCAGGCACCACCGCGACATAAGCCGTATCGTCGATATCGAACCAGCCGTCGCCGAAAATTGTGCCCATCTCGCTGATGCCGTCCACCAGATACTGCTGGACGTAATTCGCGACAAGCGTCGTATCGCCGACCGGGCGGATTCCGCGAACCCTGTTTGGATTGTCGTCCCAGTCCTCGAATCGGAATCTACTGCCCGACGCGTCCGGCACTATAGACGTCGCGGAAGCTATATGCGGACTGTTTATCGGCACCTCGACGATCGAACTCACGACGTAAGCTGTGCCGTCGAGGTTCAGGCTATCCGCGGTCGCGCTTTCCAGTGTGATATCGACTCCGTCGTCAACAATTACAGCGCGATCCTCCCTAACCACCGAAAAAGCATCGTCGTGGACGTGCGAAACATCCAGATCGAAGGGCGCGATCCCGTTTGCGAGAGCTTCCATCCCCACGCAGAACAATAGATCACTGCCGATTACCGGCCAGGCCGGGCTTCGATCCGCGGTGATATCGACTCTGGTAACGCCGCCGCCGAGGTCAATCGGCGTGACGTCGAGGATATCCCACCCGATGCCGCATTCGGAAATGCCCACGTAATCGAGTATTCCTCCACCGAAGGTGAGGCTCATCTGTAACGTGTCCAATCCGGTCGTGTCAGACGCTATCGCGAATAGACGTACGATAGCCGTATCGCCTACCAACGACCATACCGAATCCGTAGCCGAAATCCCCGCGCCCGAATAGACAGCCGTAACCGTAACAGCCGAATCGACTCTGACCTGTGTTGAGGGCGAATTCGCGTCCGCGAAAACGCCGCCGTTCCAATAATGGAAGATATAATCGCCCGCGATAGCGTCCGCGGAAATCGACGCCCAACAACCGTGTTCATACCAGCCGTCGCCGCTGACAGCGGGTGTTTCGCCCGCGCATCCGGCATAAGCTGTCGATAAATAATGTTCCTCGCGCCAGACAGCGGTCTCCGAAATAACTCCGTTGACCGTAGCCGTCGCGGGATTATTCGTGCCGGTGTAATGCCCCGGCCCCTCGCCGTTCCAGCTTTCGAAAATATGCCTGTCCAAACCGAGAGTGATCGACGTAGGACTGACCTCGAATTCGGCGTCCGTGCCGGAATCATACCAGCCGGAGCCTGTGACCACACCGTAGGGCGATTGCACGAGCATATAATACCTATCGTCGTGGTGCGCCGTGAAGGTCGAATCCGTTACCGGCGCGACATAATGCAAACGAAGACCGCCGTCCGACCAGTCGTTGAACACCTTGCGATGTCCCGGCTCGAAGGTTTGATATTCCGGGACTCCGATTTGATGATCGATTCCGAATTCCCAGTCGGAGAGATATGGCGAGGGACGAGGGTTTCCATCGATAAGAACGATTCCGCCAAAATCTGTTTGAACGGTTATCGAACCGGCTTCGGTAATCTGAATCACGCCGTCGGTGGCCAGTCCCGGCGAGAGGTCGTATAACGGCGTGGCAAAATCGAGTGGAATAGTGCCGCTGAGCGCATCGACGTAGAACAGAAGCAAAACGAGTGTATCGCCGCGTTCACATAAATATTCCGTCCCGGAAGTCGCGCCGATTATCGGATTATCGTCGGTTCCTGCAATCAGGATATCGTCCCAATGGAACGATCCATCGAAAACGTCTTCCAGACGCACCAAACTCGTGTCGAACGCTATCGAAAAGCCGATGGAATCAATGTCTATCGGATCGCCGTCGAAAAGAACCGGAACCATCACGAAACCGTCTCCCTCTGAGGCCGTTTCTGTAGGCGGCCCGAAAATGAAATTCGCCGGGGAATCGCCGTAAACCGCAGTCCAGACGCGCGGAGCATCGACGCTCGCGCCGGTGCTGTCGGCGTATCTATCGAAGATATCGCCCGCGCCCTGCCAGAAGATAAAGTAATACCAATCACCCGAGTCCTCGATTGAATCCTGCGCCTCGATTATCGCCGTGTCCCCCTCTATATACCATCCTCCGCCGTTTAGTGTCGGCGCGACCGGCGTTCCGGTGTAATCCAATGTTATTAGATGATGGCTTTCCCACTGTGCGGTTTCCGTAATCGGCTCGTTGACCGTCGCCATCGACGGATTCGCCAACCCCGTATATGATTCGTCGCCCACACCTATCCAACCCTGGAAAAGATGATAGCTATCGCCGACGTGCACCGATTCCGGTGCGACCGAGAAAATCGCCTCGATGCCGGGATTATAGTATCCCTCGCCCGAAGGCGTCCCGAAATCGGTGATGACTGAAAGTTTATATCTCAACGCGAAATTTGCCGTGAAAGTCGTGTCCGAACCCGGGGCGACGCTGTGTTCGCGTTCTCCGCCGTCCGACCAATCGGTGAATAGCATCTGAACATCCACTGTCGGGTATTGAATCGAATCGACCTCTATACCATGGGTTTCGTATCCGTTCCAGCTCTCGATTCTGGGCGACGGCCAGACGTCGCCGTCCACGATTACCCAACCGTCCAGCGGAGATGTTTCTATTGTAACCTCGATTTCGCCCGGGATTATGAGGACGCCCGTATCCGGTGTCGCGCCGGTAATGTCGCCGCCGGGATCGTTGGCGATAATCGAATCCAGTCCAGCCGTAATACCCGCGATAAAATTAAGCACGCAAAGCCTGTCGCCCGGGTTCACCGGAAGACTCCCCGGTGAACTTGCCTGCACCAAAATATGTCCGCTACTTCCCGAACTCAAATCGGTTGCGGTAAGGTTTGCCCACGCTAAATCGCCTACAGCTACACTCGAAAAAGAACTCAGCGACGCGTCGAAATAATAATGAAAATCTATATTGCCAAGTTCCGAGGGAGCCGGAATATCGAACATCACGGGAATTTGGTAGGCCAACCCGGGCGGGGCGATTGTAGTCTCCGGGATATCCAATGCGAAGGTGAAAGGCACGTCCGCATATACCGCAGTTATCGTGTCTGGAGCCGTTATATATGCGTTTGCCTCGTGGTTATATCTGTCGTCCACGTCGCCGCCGGACCACCACGCGAAATAATACTCCGTTCCGCCGTCATCGACAGTGCTGTCCGCGGTTATCGGTATCCACGTATCCTCGTCGACCCAGCCCTCGCCCGTAAGCGTGGGTGTAGCTCCGCCTGCGCCTGTAAATTCCAGTTCCAGCCAGTGCTGGGTTTGCCATTGCGCCGTTTCCGTAATGGGCGTGTTCATCGTGCAGGTTGATGGATTATCCAAGCCGGTGTAAGACGCGTCCCCGGTTCCTTCCCAACCGGTGAAGATTTGCCGAGTCAAATCCGTGGTTACCGTTTCCGGCGCGACCGAAAAGGCCGGCGTAGCGCCTCGATCATACCATCCTGCCCCGGCGGGAGCTCCGTAATCGGAGATCACCTGCAATAGAAGCAATGTATCGAAAAGCGCGGTGAAAGTCGAATCGGAAATCGGATAGACGTCGTGGAATCTCGCTCCGCCGTCATCCCAGCCTATGTATCTCGCTATCTCTCCCGGTGCGAGCGGATTAAGCGAATCGACGCCGATCTCATACGCTTCCGCGCCGACCCAGATGTCAGAAAATGGCGCGGGATATGGCGTGCCGTCGATCCAGACCGAATCCCCGCCATAATCCGTGGTAACAGTTACATCCACGTCCTCCGGCACGATTTGCACTATACCGGAATCCGTCCGGGCATCCGCGAAGGCGTATTGGAAATCGTCGAAATAAATCGTATCTTCGCCGGAAGACCCGATAAGCGCCTGCATCTCATAATAGAAAAGCGTCTCCGGCGGCTCGATTTCGAGGACGCTTCCCGGAGCATCGCCAAAAACCGTAACCTCGCCCGCAAGAGGCACGTCGGTCAATTCCGCCCAGGGGATTGTCGCGTCGATAAGGCCCAGATAATCGAGCCTGGTATCGTCGTAATGCATCGTGAACTGAAAACTGTCCGTCGGGAAAGGCACGTCGGCGTCGAGTATCGCAGGAAGATAGAAAATGTCTCCGGGATTAACAGTCATATAAGGTTCAGGGAAAACTTCCAGCATGGGATTTACAACGTAATTGGCGATAATCGTTCTGGGTAGATTTGGATCGACATACCACGTGTGCGCCGCAGTGCTGTCGCGAAGATACCCGGCACCGTCCGCCCAGTAATCGAAGAAATACCACGCCCCGGCGACCTGAAGCGATTCCTGGGTCATTACATAAACCGAATCGTTAACATCAACCCAACCCTCGCCGATTTGCGCGGGAACACCGGTATCCGTGCCGGCGTAATCCAGTTCCAGCCAATAACTCGTGTCCCAGACAGTATATTCCACGATGGGCTCATTTAACTGCACCCACGCCGAATCATTCGAGCCGGTATAACTGCCCGAACCGGTTCCCTCCCATCCCTGGAAGATGTGCCTTATTAGCGAGTCCGAGCCTTCATAAGTCGTTTCCGGCCAGGCTTTTATCAACGACCAATCGCGAGGTTCGAACCAGACACTGTCGGGATGAGTAGGCCATACGTTGGCATAAGAAGGACAGTAAAGCGTAAGTTGATAAAGCGTATCGAAATAGGCGATATATTCCAGCGTGTCCGGGTTGATGTGTATCAGGTGCCGTTTCGCGCCGCCGTCCGACCAATAGCGATATAGGTATTTCACGCCGAGCCCCGGCGTCTGGATGCTGTCCGTGTTGATATAATGAAGTTCCCCGGTCTCCCAATTGGCGACGTATGGCGAAGTCGTATGAATCGAGTCGTCGATTGTTACCCAGCCACCGTCGAAATCGGTGCGAACCGTAATCGAGAGCCGTGGGTAGTAAGTAACTTCGAGTTTGTGATGAATTCTTGTGTCAGATAAACCCACATAAGCGGTATCATCTGGTCCGCTGAGGGCGTCTATAAAAAGCCCCACCGCAAACCAGTTGTCCACTAACTGTGCCTCGAAATCGTCCTTTGCGTCGTCGTTCAAACGCACTCGTAACGTGCCGGGGGACGAGACCGTCTTACCCAAAAAATAATCCTTATTGGTGCTCATATCGCCGCCCAGAGCGTCCGTGAGATTGTCGATTACCGGACCGGTTCCCCTTCCCGAAGGTTCGGTGCTACTGATTAACATATCGTTACACCCGAAAGACGGCAATCCGGAAGTAGAATAGATCGAATCGACCGCTAAAACCAGGACAATATCGTTGATTACCGAAGTGTCCGGTATCGACTCGATATTAAACTGCAGAACCGTGCAGGTTTTTCGGGCATTACCCGAAAATGCCCCGCAATTATCGTTGCCCCTGCTGATCTGCATATCGGGCTGGTCGTTTGCGAAGGTGGGTATTAGCCATGCGCAGTATCCGTTAAGGATTCCTCCCTCTTCCGCCCAGAGACAATCGTCCCAGGATGGCGTAAGAGTGGTATCTACATCGTATTCCGCCCGGCCGGGTATGGACGGCGAACCGCCGCCGGAATCCGAAAATACCGCAGGCGCGTTTATTACAATCAGTATCAGCGTAGCGATTAAGACACTCATCCGTATATTCATTTGATTTACTCCTGAAAATCGGCCAAGTAACATAATATAATAATATAAACACGTAAATAATTCAAGTTATAATAATCAAAACACCACGATTATTCGGAATTAGACACGGGAATTCGCTCAGTGAAAACATTTGACTTCTGTGATGGAAAAGAAATCCGGCGAAAGAGAAGAATCCTTACATGAACAACCCGTTGTTTAATAATAACTTGTTCTTTCGAGCGCCGTGTGTTATATTTTTGTAACACCTGCTGTTATAAATTATTAACACCTATGATTAGACTATGGCTAAGAAGAAAAAGAACAAAACGTTCGACAGATTTCAGATTCTGAAGAAGATCGGCGAAGGTTCGACTGGCGAGGTTTTTCGGATTAAAGACCCGATTCTGAAACGAGAAATAGCATTGAAGATCCTTCACCCGGATATTACTGAACGAGCGGGGATTGCGCGCCTTAGAAATCAGTTTTACCTGATGGCGCAACTAAAAGATCCTCGAGTCGTCCCGATAGTGGAAACGGGCTATTCTGAGGGCAAATTGTGGTGTGCCATGGAGTTGCTCGAAAACGGCACGCTCGAAGAAACGGATATACCCGTTCCTGCTGAAAAAGCCTGCGAAATCCTTATGGAAGTGGCGTCTGCGCTGGAGTTTATCCACGCGCAGGGTATATCCCACCTGGACTTGAAACCGGCGAATATTTTCCGCGGCGAGGAAAACCTTATGCTCGCCGATTTTGGCCTTACCGGCGACAGGAGCGAAAAGATATCGGGAACGCCGGCTTATATCGCGCCGGAGATTATTAGTGGAGACCACTTCGATTTCCGGGCCGACCTCTATTCACTCGGAGTGATAGCCTTAGAATTTATCGCCGGCGAAAATCCGTTCGAGTCCGAATCTCCGGCGGAATCGATAAAAAAGCAACTCGAATATAAACCGTCCATTCCTAAACTCGGCAAGAAGTTCGACCGGTTCCGCACGCTGATCGACCGCTTACTGGCAAAAACCGCCGACGAAAGACCGCCCAGTGCGTATTCCGTCCGGATCGAATTGCAGGACATACTCGGCATCGAGAGAAAACCGGGGGAAAGTTATTACCTGCCGGAAGGGCCTTTCATTGATAGGCAAGAGCAAATCGAAAGAATAGTAAAACTCTGGGAAGACTCGAATTTGCCGAGGTTTATTTCGGTCAATGGAGAAATAGGAGTAGGCAAGACTACCTTTTGCCGCAGGGCGCGCGAGGAAATCGAAAAAAAAGGGGGCAAAACCGCTTATATAAATACTCCAGGGGAAATGATCGGTAAGCTCATCGCACCTTATACCAACGATGAGAACAAAGCCATTCTACAACAACATCTACCCGGCCTGCTGTATGAAATCGAATTGCCGGAAGAACTCATCGAAGACCTCGAAATAGAACCTTCACTGCCGCCCGATACCCGCGAGGAATCGATTACCCGCATCGTGGAAGCTATAGAAGCCCTGACGCGGTCGGAGGGATTGTTCGTGGTGTCGTTGAGCGGGTTTCCGCCGGATTTGGTAGAGGGGCTACGGCAATCGAAAGCAAATATATTCGTCCTCTTAGACGACGGCGATATCGACGAAAAAGTCAAGCTTGAACCTATCGAAAAGTCTGATCTCCAACTATATTTGCGTGGCATCTTTGGCGAGATAGACGGCGAGGAAGACCTGGCGAATATAACTCTGGAACAGGTTAACGGCAATTTCTCGGATACCCGGAATCTCCTTCGGGATTACGTCCGCGCCGGCGCTTTGATTCCAGAAGCATACCAGTGGAAATTTATTCCCAAAGCCGTTCCGAATCTGACCGGTCTCGAATCGAGGTGGGAAGAACTGGACGTTTCGGATCGTATTCTCGCGACCGCGGTAGCTCTCGAAGGCACCGTCGATTTCAAAGTCCTGGAACGACTTATGGGACCCGGAGTGTTCAAATCATTGTATTCCCTGTTTTCAAAGGCGATAATCCAGGAGTTTGGCAGGGATATCCTGTATTACAAGCCCACCGGCGAACTCGCCGATAATATAGATGAACTCGTTTCCGCGAGAGAGCGGGAGCAGGTTTATAAGCGAATAGGTTCGGCGTATCTCGAATTGGACGGGACTCCACATAATCTGTTTCGTGCCGGGATAAATTTGATCAAAGCCGGAGAGAAGGAAAGTGCTTTCAATCCACTGTTTGATGGCGGAACTGGATATATAAAATCCCTTCGATACCGCGAGGCCGCGGAGGCTTTCGAAGCGCTGGTCGATATTATCGAATGTTCTCCGGAAGTCTCAATTTCGATAAAAGCCGCCAAGAGGTTAGGCCTTTCGCGGAAATACATGGGCGATTTCGAAGGCGCGCGCGAGGCTTATTACAGGGCGATGGCAATCGCCGAACAGGCGGGCGACGCCGATCAGGTGGCATCGATATTGAGCGATATAGGAGTAACTTATTTCGAGGGCGGCGATCCCGAACGCGCAATCGAATTATATGAGAGAGCCATAAATGCACACAAATCGGTCGAAAACAGAAAAGGTCGGCTCTTCGATATGGTTAATATTGCCGGCGCTTACCAGGTGATGAAGGAAACCGAAAAGGCTCGAAAACACTACGAGAAGGCCTCCGTAATCGCGGAAGACCTCGATAACGCCCTCGCTAAATGTGTTATAGGACTTAATCTCGGCCAACTGGATATAGCGGACGGGGATTTCACAGGAGCGCTACCGAAGATCCTGAACTCTGCCTCAATAGCCCGCGACGAAGGTTTCGGGCAATTCCTGTTTCGCGCACTATTGAGTCTCGCGGAGATATATCGAAAACAGGCAAGGACGCATCTCGCCAACAAAGCCCTGGATGAGGCCGAGGAAATCGCCGAAAAATTAGGCAAAAGGGCGATCGGAGCGACATATATAGCCAGGGCGACTTTGCACAGAATCCGCGGAGAGTATCCCGAAGCGGTAGCGGCCATTTCGAATGTCGGTTCCGCGATAAGATTTCTGGACAAAGAGGAATCGATAGCGTTTGCCATCGAGTATGCGTTGCTGACCGGTCTCCATCGCAAACTACCAGAAATCCCCCGAAACATGCATAATTACAGCGAGCTACGTCCAGCGCTCGATTTTATGGAAATATCGGGAAAGAAGAGTATTTCGAAGGAGGATATACCGCGGCTCGAAAAGATCGTAGAAGAAGCTGTCGAAGAGGATATGGAACACCTGGCAACGGCGGCAAACACTCTCGCATTCGAGTATTTCATTAGCGCTAAAAATTATGAAACCGCCCGCAGATATCTCGATAGGACTACGGATATCGTCCAGAGCGGGGATCCATATCCGCTGGCCCTTAGCGATTATTTCCGTGCGAAATTCTACCTCGCTACCGAGGATATCGCGGCTGGACGACATGCGTTATCCAGCGCGAATTCGAGGTTCAAGGAACTCGGCAACGAGGATTTCCTCGACAGGATTGCCGAACTGAAGAAAAAACTCGAGAGTCCTAATTTGACCGCCTCCGGGGATTTTGCACGATTGTTGCCCATTATCAAAGCGATGAATTCGACACTCGATACCGGCGAACTCCTGTCGAAGATACTCTCTGCTACGATTGAACTGACGGGTGCTGAACGCGGCATCTTTATTATCGTGGAAAAAGGGGGAGCGGAGCCTTTATTGGCCGTTACGGCTGAGGGCGAGAGAATCGAGAAAAGCGAAATTTCATATTCTCACGGATTGGTTGAAGAAGTCCTCACTGCCGGCGAAGCCAATTTTTCGGAGGATATCGGGGACGATTCGGAACTCTCGTCCCGGTCGTCGATAATCGACATGGAACTGACGATGGCGTTGTGTGTTCCGGTTAAGGACGCCGAAGGAAAGATCCAGGCTTTAATTTACGCAGATTCACGTATAGGCCGCGGCAGTTTCGACAGGCGGAAACTGGATATAATATCCGCGCTGGCGGATCAGGCCGCGGTGGCGCTTAGAAACGCGGAAAGATTCGATGCGCTTCGTGCGGAAAAGAAAAGGCTCGCCGACGATTTCGCAGGGAGATACAGTGCGGATATAATAGGAAATAGCGAGAAGACTGTCGAGATAAAACGGCGGCTCGCGGTTGTGGCTCCCCAGAACGTTTCGGTGCTTATTACAGGCGAAACGGGGGTTGGCAAGGAATTGGTAGCACGCGCAATTCACACGGGCAGTTCGAGGAATAACGGGCTATTCGTCGCGGTTAACTGTGCGGCCTTGCCGGAGACGCTCCTGGAAAGCGAACTATTCGGCCATGAAAAGGGAGCTTTCACAGGGGCCGATTCTCAACATATCGGTCGGTTTGAACAAGCCGAGGGCGGAACCGTTTTCCTCGATGAAATCGCCGAAATGCCTATAAGTTTGCAGGCCAAACTGCTACGTGTCCTCGAATCGAAGAAAATCAGCCGTTTGGGCGGTTCGGGCGAAATCGATATCGACGTTAGAATGTTGAGCGCAACCAACCTCGACCCGGAAGAAGCTATAAAGGAAAATAAACTGCGCAGTGATCTATTTTATAGGATATCCGGGGTTCGGATTAACATACCGCCGTTGCGGGAACGTCGCGACGATATTCCGGAATTGGTCGCGCATTTCCTTGTCGAGGCGAACGAGAAATTCAACCGTGACGTTGCCTCGATATCCAGATCGGCGCTGTCTCTGTTGAGCGCGTATCCGTGGTATGGAAACATCAGGGAACTTTCGTCGGTTATCGAGGAGGTTGTGTTGTTCGCTACGGGCAAGACAATACGAATCGAGGATCTGCCGGTTAAGATACAAAAAGCGTCGCGCGAAGAAATCACGTTGGACAATCTTCCCGAAAGCTGGCCCGAATTGCAGAATCGTAAATCGGAAATCATCTCGGCGATGGAAGAACAGGTTTTACAAGAGTTACTCAAAGCGCACGATTGGAACGTCGCGGAATCGGCCAGAGCCTTTAAGATAAACCGTTCGCAGTTGCATCAGTTGCTTTCAAAATACGGCATTGTTACAAAAGAGTAACACATATGTTGTAAAATTATAACAGTTTTGTAATGCTCATAACTCTTTATTATATAACAGAATAAGGAGTAATAGAATTGAATATGTTATAAATTACTAACACTTATGTGGCTTCGTTCAGTAAAACATAAATGCTTAGAAATGATATAAGGCATTGTATATCAATCGAATGCAAGGATTATCGGTCAATTGGCATGAATGATGCGTTAATGAAGTTCGGAGCGCAAAATTATTTCGAGGAGGTAATAAAATGCATGCCAAAAAGAGATCAGACATACTGGAGATCGCAGTTGGTGCGGCCTTTTTAGGTTCCGCCATGCTTTCGATCATCCTGGGTTTACTTGTTCTGAGTTCACCCGCGATGGCTCAACCGGAGCCATGCGATCCTATACCTTATTCTATAAGCCCTGTAATGGGCGCGTGGGAAGTCCCCGTCGGACACGGAATAAATATGGTATTCGGCCCCGCGGATCCAGCCTGCACGACTATTTGCTGGGATACGCTGAGTTTCCACGGCTGGCTGAATATAATCCACGAAGGCGGAGTGGATACGGTCGAAGTAGGCCCTGGCGATGTTGGATTCTGGCTCGGAGAGTATCCTGAAATCGGAATAGAATATCATTATCCCGAAGACTGGCCTTATGGCGCAGAAGTTCACGGCGGATGGGCAATAGCGACCTGCGACAGCGAGTGGGCAGACGGCAGTATCTATTTCCATGTGGAACCGGATACAACCGAACCTACGGAACCGGATTGCGATATAGTTTTCATGGAAGCCACGCCTTCTGCGGGTTCCGGTTCGGTTCCTCCCGACGCTAATATTTCGATGTGGTTCGGGCCTTCCGATCCCGCCTGCACGACTTTCTGTATAGACACTTCAACCTTCGAGGGTGCTCTGTTTGTGGGCGTTCCTGGGATGCCGCCGGACACGATATATCTCGACCCGGACGACGTTACCTGGAACTACGCGGACTGGCCGATAGTCGAGGTTATTTACGATCATCATGTGGATTGGCCCGCCGGCGCGACAATAAACGCCGGATTCCATGTCAGCGATTGCGGCGATACGCGTGCGCACGGGAATACCTACTTTAGTATCGGCGGTGGAGTCGAACCCGACTGTTCGCCGGAGTTCGTCGAGGTAGCTCCGCCAATGGGCGCGTGGGAAGTCCCCGTCGGACACGGAATAAATATGGTATTCGGCCCCGCGGATCCAGCCTGCACAACGATTTGCTGGGACACGACGAGTTTCCACGGATGGCTGACAGTTATGCACGGCGGAATGGCGGATACAGTCGAAATCGGGCCGGGAGATGTCGAATTCTGGTTCGGCGATTATCCGCAAATCGGTATCGAGTATCATCACCCCGGAGATTGGCCTTATGGCGCAATGATTCACGGCGGATGGGTTATCGCGACCTGCGACAGCATTCTCGAAGACGGAAATATTTATTTCCATGTGCTTGAGGATACAATCCCGTCGCCGGATTGTGAAATAACCTTCGTGGAGGCAATTCCGGAACCGGGAGAGACTGTAATGGATTCTGCACATCCTGTAACGATGATTTTCGGCCCCTTTAATCCGGTATGCTCGACATTGTGCGTCGATACGGCGAGTTTCGAGGGTATTATTACTATGGGGTTTCCTGGAATGATGGACACGATATATCTTGACCCCGGTGATGTCGAATTCGATTTCAGTGTATCGCCCAATGTTGGAATTACCTATACTCCTGAACCGTCATGGTCCTTTGGACCGAGTATCAGCGCCCGTTTCGCAATCAGCGATTGTGATAGTAATCGGGCTAATGGGTTAACACATTTCTTGATATTGTCAGACTCAACCTCCGATACTACTACCGGAGATTGCGACCCTCTGTTCATCGAGGTTTCGCCGCCGACTGGGGCTACGGATGTTTCGGTCGATCACCCGATAACTATGGTCTTTGGGCCTGCTGATACTTTATGCACATCAATGTGTTGGGATACGATGAGTTTCGAGGGTGCTCTGGAAATCTCATATGCCGGAATTGTCGAAACAACAGCGGTTTATGGTGGTTTCTCCTTCGCGGATTACCCGAACATCACAATAGAATACGATTATCCGGGGGGATGGCCAGAAGGAGCTACCGTAATTGGCTTCTGGAGAATTGCAGACTGCTACGGTGTTTTTACGGGTAGTGGAATTCACTTCCAAGTAGAAGCGGATAGTATCGTTGATTGTTCGCCCCATTTTATAAGTTCGACTCCTGCATCTTGGACTCATGATGTTGAAACGGATCAACCGCTGATTATGACTTTCGGTCCCCTCGATCCAACATGCTTGACGATTTGTTGGGATACTCTGTCTTTCCATGGCGGGATAATATATATGCTGTCCGATTCTGATTCCGTGGCTATCGGACCTGCGGATGTAGAGTTCGATTTAAGCGATAATCCTCGGATATCGATTGAATATTCGCCTCCCGAAGGTTGGCCAGTTGGTGAAGATATCTTCGCGGAGTGGTTTATTCAGGACTGCGATTCGAATGTGACGCACGGAGAGGTCGGGTTCTCAATTGAGGATGGGGTCACCTTCCTGACCCCCCTCGAATACTTCTGCGCCTGCTCCCTGCAGGAAGTCGTGTTCGTTGTCGAGCCGGAAATTCCACCGGGCCTTGTGGTCTATGTCGATTGGGGATTTTATGTCCTCGGTGTGGACGACGAACTCTCAATCAGCGGAGACACGATCACTTATACCCCCGCCACCCCCTGGCCAGATGGCGTTCACGTCGTAGAAGTCGGCGATATTGACGATGGCAGATTAGAATTCACCATCGACAAAACACCGCCCGTATCGTATGCGATATATCCTTTCGACGGCGCATCGGTGCCCGCAGAATCGACCGTGATAAGTATTCATCTCGGCGAGCCTCCGACGGCTTCCGGAGTCGATTTGGAATCGAGCACTCTGCAGTTGTTCATCGACGGCGTTCCTGCCGGCACTCATAATCTTGACGAACCGGGAATTGTTTTCGACGAACCGATCCTCGAAATCGACCTCGAAATCCTCGACCCCACCCTCGTCCTTGCTCCCGGAAACGAAGTTACAATAATCTTCGGCATGCGCGACAATGTTTCCTCCGAGTATTGCGGGCCGAATCTGAACGTATGGGATCTCGAGTATTCGATAATCGATCCCGCCACGGACACTCACATCCTTCACGGCCTAATCGTGGACATCGACACCGACGATCCTCTCGAAAACATCGTGGTTCAGGTGTTCAATTACCTCGGCTCGCCAATTCCGGGGCTTATCGACACTACCGGCCCCGGCGGCGGATATGAAATCGAGGTCTATCCCGGAGTTTACACCATAGGCGCTTTCGACCCGGACATGGATTATCATCCCGTGTTCTATCGCGACCGCCACGACCTCCTTTTCGCCGATCCCATCGTAGTCGATTCGACATCGCCCTCCACAGTCATCCTCGATACCCTCCACATGGTGCCTATCCCCGGCGGCGGCGCGATGTTCTCCGTGTCGGGAATTATCACTGAAGCCGGAGACGGCCCAATCGAAGCGGCTTATGTAGTCGCGATTTCCAGCGAGGATGACGAGATAGAAAGTGCGACAATCACTAATCCGATGGGGGAATATTCTCTCGATTTGCCCGACGGCGAGTTTATTATTCTGGCCTTCCGTGAAAGCTATATTCCCGGCTTCTACGGCGGCGGAATGTTCTGGGCGTCGGCGGAAACGGTTGTCGTTGCAGGAGCTCCTATTGGCGGTCTCGACATCGAACTTATTCCGGCGATGCCGGGAGGCGGCGATTTCAGGATATTCGGCTTTGTCTTCTCCGATAGCTCCGCCAGAACGGTGATGACCACGGCGGAACGAGGCGTCCGCGTTTATCTGCTTGATGCCGTAACGGAGCAGTTCGTATCCGCATCGGTCAGCGACAACACCGGATTTTACGAGTTCGAGAATCTGGAAGCCGGGACTTATCGTCTAATCCCCGATTTGGTAGGCTATGAGCCTGTTTCCAGCGGCTGGGATGTGGTTGTCAGCGGGTCTTCCGAGGTGAATCTGACCCTTGTCGAATACACAAATATTCCGGAAAAGGACCTTCGGGCCCACGATTTCGAACTGAACGGAATCGCGCCGAATCCGTTCAATTCGGCTTGCGCGATAAGATATAATATAGTTACGCCGGGCGAGGTCAGAATCGAAGCCTACGACGTCAATGGCCGTCTGGTCGAGACTATCGAAAATCGTAGCATGTCGAAGGGCGAATATATCACGGTCTGGCAACCGGATGGTATATCGAGTGGAGTTTATCTCGTTAGAATCGTCCACGATGGCGAAGGCTACTCGCGAAGGGTTCTGCTGATAAAATAGAACTTCTCCTTTGTCCGAAAAGGAAAAGGCTCGGCGGGTTAATGCCGGGCCTTTTTTGATGTCGGGATGCGTAAGGAACACCTACTCCAGCAGTTCCAATCGAAGCGAAGCAGAGGGCGCAATTTCATCGCATAGCCGGAGCTATGGGACGAGAAGAGTTTACATTTGTATGTGCAACTTTGCCTCTGTCTATTCCAGTAGCACCGTGTCGTCGTGGGTGTAGTGGGGGGCGCAGATGCAGAGGAAGATTAGCGGGGTGTCTCCGGTGTTGGATATTCGATGCGGAACGCCGGGCGGGTTGGAGATGGCGTCGCCGGGGCGGATTGAGCGGTCATCGCCGTTTTGCCACATTATGCCTTCGCCGTCGAGGATGTAGTAAATCTCCTCAACGGTTTTGTGGATATGCGTAGCGGTAGTGTCGCCGGGATAGACTATGGCCTCGGCAAGGGATTGCCGTTCGATTCTGCTATTCGCCGGGGCCATAATCTCACGGATTTCGCTTTCATCTTTAGTGATAAATACCGGGACGTCGTCGCGGTTGATTATCTCCATGATTTCCTATTCGATTTCGATTACGTAAGGCATTAAGTAGAGCGGTTCACCGTCTTCATAAGGGAAGTCCGGGATGTCTTGGAGTTTGTCTCCGAAGGGAAGTTCCATCCTCACCTGAGATAACAAATCCATCATATTGAAACTGGTAAGCGACGGCATGAACCATAATTCCAGGTCGTTACGTTCCGCTTCGCATTTTTCGATAAGATAATCGAGGGCATCGATGAAACCGCCGATAGAATCGACCAGACCTATTTCCTGTGCGTCGGTTCCCACCCAGACACGCCCCTGTGCGATTGTTTCTACGCTGTCGGTTTCCAGCGCTCTGCCCCTGGCGACTTTCTCCTTGAAAATGTCGTAGAATCGGTCGATCGATTTTTGCATTCGTTCGCGCTCCGAGGTAGAGAAAGTATCCGAAAGGGCGTATATTCCGGAATTTTCGCCACGCTTGAATTCTGTCTGAGTAACTCCGATTTTTTTGTAAAGTCCGTCATCGGCGAATTTTCCGCTGATGACGCCTATCGAACCGGTTATAGTCGCGCCGTCGGCGAAGATTTTGTATCCGGGTGCCGATACGAAATAACCGCCGCTTGCCGCGGCTCCGCCCATACTAACAACCACCGGTTTTTCCTCGGCGGCTTTTGATAATGCATGCGCCATCAAATCGCTGGCGACTGCACTTCCACCGCCAGAATCGACTCGCAGTAAAATCCCTTTAACCGAGTTATTGTTTTTAGCAGTGTTAATCGCCGATACGATTTCCTCGTTTCCGGTTCGGTTACCGCCGAAAAATCCTCCCACGCCGCCCTTGCCGTAAATGATACTGCCGTCGATGACGATGACCGCGATACGATCAGGTTCGCCCCACTCGACTGACCTTTTCTCCTGGAAGGCATAAACGCCGATGGGGGAGGTTTTCATATCGCGTTCTTTTTTAACGTATTCATCGAATTCGTCCCAATACATAAGGCTATCGACCAGGCCGAGTTCTACCGCTTCGAGGTCTGTATATGGGCCGTTATCGATTATTTCGCGGACTTCGTCCGGCGATAAACCGCGAGCCGAAGCGATTCCCTCGACGAAAACCTTGTCCAGAGCGTCGAGTATCTCGTTCATGTTTTTTTCGGCGAATTCGGATGGTTCCTCTCGCATGAGCATCTCCATAGCGGATTTGTATTTGCCGGCGTGGAGAAAATCCGCCTGGATTCCTATTTTGTCGAGGGTTCCTTTGAAGAATGTCATGTTCGCGCGGAGGCCGAGGATATTAACTCCGCCGCCGGTGGGGGATATCGCCAAAAAATCCGCGACGCTGGCAAAATAATACGAGACGTTGCCCAGATAATCGGCATATATAACGACTGGTTTCTCGTTTGCTTTGAATTTCAACAGGACGTTGCGCAATTCTTCTATTTGCGCGTAGCTGAGTGAGGGATTCCTCCATCGGATAATAAGGCCGTCGATTTCATTGTCTTCGGCGGCGTCGTCGAGTGTGCGGACGAGGCGGGAGAATGGTTTCCCTCGCGCGCCAAATAAAGATGAGCGGGGGTTTTCAACATAGTTACCCGTCAAATCCATGCGTAGCGCATGTTTTGGAACAGGAATGATGCTCGGCAATCGTTTAGTGCTCGCCGTGGAGTAAATCGAGAATATGTCCCAGTTATTGTCAACGCCACTAAGAGTTTCAAATCCAATGCCGCTGAAGGGATTGTCGAGACGGACACCCAACGTGAAATTATCGACGACTTCAGGTTCCGTCATCATCATTTCGCAATCGAAAATGGGGGGATACGTATTATCCCCGAAATAGTCGTAACGCCCGAACAGCCTGACTCCGTTTACGATATGCAATTCTCCGCCGACTGCGTAAAAGATTTTGTTTTCCCAATCTCCTTCGAAGAAATCGTCCCAGGGCGTGTCGTCCGGCTTGGCTATTTCACCGAAGAATGTTACCCGCCATGTTGCGGGACGCAGACCGATTCCCATAGTGTGCAGGCCGCGATATTCCGGAGTGTTGTTGTATGAATAACCCACGGAAATGAATTCATAGGGTCGCGCGTTAAGGCCGAGTATCCATCCATTTCGCCATCCGTCGCCCCATTCATCGGATGAAGTCCATGTTCGCAAATAGCCTATCCCAAAGGTTCTATCGCCAAAACCCGCGCCGAGAGTCCATCGGTAGAGGTCTCTTTCGCGTTGATATCCCCATCCAAAGCCGCCCATATTCATCAGGAAACCGTGGTGATTTGTGATATCCATTTCGGTCAGGGTATCGGTGCTGAAACTGGCTGTGATAGCTGTTTCTACGCCGTGACCTAACCCGAGATAGGCGGGATTAAGGCGTAAACCTCGAAGATCGTCCACCGTAGCTACGCCCCATGCCGGTCCCTGAGCTATGCAAATTTGCAAGGCTATCAGGCAAAGAAAAGATAAGATAGACAGGGTCGTTTTCATTTCGCCTCCAATTAAGCATTATTCGACAGAATATAGATACTCAATATCGCGGAAAAATCAATCCAAAAAAAAAACCGCCGTCGGCGGTTATTTCTTCTTCTCTTTATATTCAAAAATGCCCTGAACCAGGCGTTCTATTCCCTCCGAAGCTTTAATTATTGATGTTCCCGGCGCGATTCCCGCTGTGGAGAAGATGATATTTTTAGGATCGAAAATAACCTCCTGGGGGCCTACATGAACCGGCGAAATGCCCAGGCTTGATAGGCTGGCGGTGAGGACTGCATCCTCGCCCAGGGTGATTATCGGTTCGTTTTCGATGCGTCTGAGAGCGACCATAACCAGCGCGCCGCCGTAACCGATTGTGCCTATAGGTTTCTTGCGCACCTGCATTCCAATAATCAGGTCCTGCACCTGGCGGACAATTTTACCTTCGGCGCCAGCCCTTTCGATATTCGATAGGAGTTTGAGGGGGCCTCTTCCCCCGGGGATTATCAGTCCCCTCAATTCCCTGGCTTCGATTTTATTAATCGGTGTGGATTCGGCGCGAATAATAGGGGCGCATTCTTCGAAAAGGTCGCGGGGTTTGATTTTACGTCCGCGCCCCGGTTCGGGCGTTGTATCGGTAGGTATCAAGCAAAGTGGGATTCCCGCGTTTTTTTCGATTTCACGATAAATAAAAGGTATTTCGAGAATTTCGGTGCCGTTCTCGAAACCCATGCCGGATAGGAGTATGCCTATCTTTCCCGGCAAGATTTACGCCTCTGCAGGCTCTACGCTAACAGCTTTTTTCCCGAAGCGGTTCTTTCCGAATACGACTGTGCCGTCAACCATGCTGAACAGCGTGTCGTCTTTTGCTCTCCGGACGTTTCTTCCGGGATGGAATTTTGTTCCGTGCTGACGGACGATGACGCCTCCCGCGCGGACTTCCTGCCCGGCGAATCTCTTTATTCCTAAACGCTGTCCCTGCGAGTCTCGTCCGTTGCGAGAACTTCCTACGCCTTTCTTGTGAGCCACGATAACCTCCTGTGGTTCATAATTCGACAATTTTATAAATTTATAGATATTTCGGGGATTGGCAAGTGTTTTTTTCGCGATATTGAAATACGACGTTCCGAGACTATCTCGGCAAGACGCGTTCGATATATTCGCCGGGCACCCAGCCTTCTTCGCCGTTGCGCAGTTTGATAAGCGAATAGCCGTTACGGACTTCCAGTTCCGCTATCTCCATGCCCTCCTGGAAAGTATAGAGCAGTTGCGAATTACTGTATGACGCGCTTCGGATTTCCGCGCCGGGACGGATTACTATGGCTTTGTCGGTTTCCCAGATATTGTCCTGCTTGAGAAGGAACAATACACCCGTAATTATGAACAGCGCCCAGAATATCGCTGAAGCCCAGAATGAGAATCCGCGGAAACCGCCTCGAACCAGGAGCCAGAGAGCGAGGAATATCGTAGCGAGGAGACTGAGAACAATTAGCGCGATTTTGAATTCGTGTGGTGAAAATTTACCGAGGAAATCGTAGAAGAAACCGAGGAAGGTGTTCTCATAAATGTCGCTTACTCGTGGACCGCCTTCACCTTCACGGACGACATCGACGCGAGTGCTTCGCGCGAAATCCAGGTTTTCGTTGATATCTTCATTGCGCGGTTGGAGGTGTTTCGCGCGTTCCCAATTGAGGATAGCTTCGCCGATTTCATCTACGCGGAAATAGGCGTTGCCGAGATTATAATATACGCGCCAGTCCACAGCTCCGGCGTCTATAGCGGCTCGATAGGATTCGATAGCCGACCGATATTCGCCTTCGCGGTAGGCTTGATTGCCTCGATTATAATGCGAAACCGCGCCGTCAACCGCAAGCGAAGCGATGATCGGTAATAGTAAAAGCGATATTATCAGTCTCGGTCTCATTTGAAGGCTCTATCGACCTCTTTGATTAAGTCTCTGGTTCGTTTCAGTAATTCTCTCGAAACTTCTTCCTTTTTTCCTGGGGCGAAACGGATAAAGTTTAGTTCCTCGAGCAATCCTTCGATGTCGTCGAGGGTTTCGTCGCTTATTTTCCTTTCGGCGAGTCTATCGCATATTTCCGCAAAGACTATGCCCTCGCGTGGTAGCCCGAGTCTATCTGCGAGGTAATGAAGCAGTGCGCCCTGCACCGTTCCGATAAAGGCTTCCGATTCCTCGAACTGGCCGGAAGCCGAACGGAGTTCCTTGAAAGCGCGTTTAACTGCGCGTGTATATCTGGCGTAACCGATATCCGACGATAATCTTTCGCGTCTTCTCCTAACACCGATGACAGTTAGGATGAAAATAAACTCTCCGATGAGAAAATAGAGGATATCCATGCCGTGTGATTGTTTCAGGGAGCCGATTTTCAGGTCGGCGCAATCCTGAGAAATATGGCGAATATCCTGCCCAACTCTAAAGACTTCGCCGCGGGATACGATATTTCCGGTGCCGCCGGTGGCCTCTTCGCCCTGTTCTATCTTCACCTGGATGGGGCCGGCGGATTTTGTAACGTATTTCTTCGAGGTAAGGTCGAAATATACAAGATCGACGCGCGGAAGCTCGAATTCGCCGGGGCTTCTGGGAACGAGGACATATTCGAACCGTTTCGTGCCACTAACTCGGTCGCCGTCGGTATCGACATTGCCGCCCTCCTGAATGCCATATTCCTCGAAGGAGGCCGGGAAAGACAGGTCGGGAGTTTTTAGGTTATGTATATTCCCGGTGCCGGAAATAGATACTATATAGCTGAGAGCCTGGTTCGTAATCAATGTGTCGGCCTGGAGATCGACGGTCAATGAGAAACTCCCGACCAGCCCATTGAAGCCGGGAGGTGCATTAGTGGGTAGAGGATCGACCTCGATATCGATGGGTCTGGCTTTTATTTCGACGTTCTTTCCCCCGGACATAAAACCGAAGAAATCCCGTCGCGTAACGGCTGTAGCCGATAATTCCATTGGCTCGATTGTCTTTTTACCCGGAGATAGGCCAAATAGCGCCCATTTACCCAATACGACGGCGTTGTAAACCTGACCGTCGATTGTCCTGCGCTGATAATCCAGGCGTTTGGCGCGATACAGGTTCTCCGCCCAGAAACCGCTGAACGACGGTTCGCGTGTGAAAGAAATATTTGTAAGCTGATATTGAGTATATAAAGTATAAGTTACGACGATTTGCTCTCCTACCACGGCCTTCTTCTTATTCGCGCTGACCGCGAGGAAAACCCTGTCTTTAATATCGCCCGCGTCCGGTTGAGACGGTGTCGGAGTAGCCCTTTGCGACGGGGACTGCCTGCCGGACACACTGCCCTCGACGACCTCCACCTCATAAGATGCCGTATATTTAGTCTCGCCGTTTGCGACGACAGGGATTTTCGGGACGACGAGTTTGCCTTTCTTCGTGGGGGCAATCATCATCTGGTAGGTATATGTGATTTCCTTGCTCATGTGCCCGCCGACAAGCTGGAAACTGGTGCTGGTCGAACGGTTCATGCCGTTGAAGGCCCAGTCGTCGTTCGGGGGGAGCGAGGGTTGGTCGTGATCATTGAGTTGATTGCCGGACACGGTTATTGTGATTGTCAGATTGTCGTTCAGTCCGATTTTATTAGCGTTGATATCGGATGTAACCGACCATGCGGCGCTCAATGAAAGCGCCGTCATTAATAAGATCGACAATATTCTCACAAACGGTTTTACCATGGCTTTTCGAGGGCGCTTCTTCCGCCACCCCGACGTTTCATTTTCTCCTTCTGGAGGTCTTCCTCATCCTGTTCGAGCGCTTCGAGAAGTCGTTCGGCTTCTTCCTCTGTCATGTCCTCAGGGTTTTCGCGCTCCTGCATTTGTTGTTGTTGTTCCTGCTCCTGTTGTTGATTTTGTTGGTCCTGCTGTTCCTGCTGTTCTTGCTGATCCTGCTGATCCTGCCGATCCTGCTGTTGTTCCTGTTGTTGCTGGTTTTGTTGTTCCTGCTGTTGCTGTTTTTCGCTGAACTCTTTTATCAACGCCCTGGCGAGTTCCAGATTGTATTTGGCCTCCTCTTCCTCCGGATTGAATTCGAGAGCCTTCTGATAGTGCATTATTGCCCGTTGAAGGGAATCCTGCATGAACCATGTATTGCCCATATCGTATTGGATATCGGCTTTTTCGATATCTGTTTCTGCGAGTTCGTAGGCCTTTTCCAGCTCTTCGATAGTTTTCTCGTAATCCCCCATACGATAGATAGATAGCGCGGCGTTATGACGAATAATAGGCGAGTCGGGCTTGCTCAACTGGGCGCTTCGGAACTTATCCAGCGCCGTCTGGTAATCGCCTTCATTATAAGCTTTGACGCCCTGTTTGTTATCGCCGAAGTAACCCGCTAAAAGGGGCAGTGCGAGTAATAGTATTAGTGTTATGTATCTCATATTCCACATGTCGAACAGGTTCCTTTTGAACAACTTACGCAGGACGAAGAGCCGGGGGATGAGTAATCTCCGCCCTCGATCTTCGCACTGGCAACGCGGGAAACGCCCCGTGAAACTTGATTTGAGCCGCATTCAGGGCATTCACCCGGATCGTCTCGTTTTGAAATCGGGCAAAGCCTGTCGAATTCGTGCCCGCAGGCATTGCATTTGTATTCATATATCGGCATATCAATTAGCCTCTTTTTTTAATTTTTCATCCTTCATGGCTTTCTTCTCTCGCCTTTCGTTGCGAATTGCGGTGAATTCCGCTCCAAGAAGAAAGATATTCATGCTGTAAAACAGCCATATCAAAAGAGCAACCAGCGCGCCAAGTGCGCCGTAAATTTTGTTATAGATAGCGAGTGTTGACAGATACCACCCGAATATTCTCCGCGATATTTCCCATAGCACAGCCGCGAATAATCCCCCCCTGAACGCCGTGCCCCACCTGACCTTGATATTCGGGCCGACCTTGTATATGATGGTAAACATAAGCATCATCAGGGCGGGAATGATGAGCGAAATCAGCAGGTTCCAGAGTAACGGTATATCGGTCGGGACGATTCCGAATATACTTAACGACAGGTCGGCTATCATCGATTGTATTACAGTCAAAGCGATGGATGTTATGAGAAGGCCGCCTGCAACGAGCATGAAAAAATAAACGATTGCGGTTCGATGGAAAAACCCGCGCTTTTGCCCGGTTCGAAAGATTTTATTAATAGCTACCTCGACCGTATAGAAAACTCCGGTAGCGAACCAGGCGAGTAGCAATATACCGATTCCGCCGATAACGCTCTTGCCCGAAACGAGTGAATCCAATATCTGCCGGACTTCTATCGAGCCTTCGGGCATAATTTTCCCTATTCTGCCCAGGGTGGTAACCAACCCGACGGCGTCCCTCTGATTACCGAGGATGAAACCCAGTATTGAAAGCCCGAGCAGGCTGAGTGGGAGAATACTCATCAGGAAGTAGAAGCTTAACGCGCCTGCGAGCGTCATTCCGCCGTCGGCATTGAACCGTTTCAACAGTCTTGCTACAGTCTTAAACCATCGCTTGAATGTCGGAATCTTGAATTTCATTCTATAAATATACCGTGAAGACGGATAATTTCAAAGAGCAAATATGCAAAGCTATTCCCACCACGATTTTCGCGCCGATATTTTCGGTTTCCTCTCCGGCAACGCACTGGAGAGGACAATCAGAATCATGGCCGGGATAAGCGCCCAGTGGTAACGTTCCTCGTAATTTGTGAATATTTTGCTTTCGATTTCGGATTTTTCCATTCCAGCTATTTCATCGAGTATTTCATCCAGTTCTGCCGCGCCCGGTCTGGCCGGGAAATATTTGGCGTCGGTGGCCAGGGCCACACGCTGGAGTGTCATCTCGTCGAGTTTAGTCGTTACGACATTTCCCTCGCGGTCTTTCAACAAGCCCGTTTTAAGACCGGATTCATTGTAAATCGGAATGGGCACGCCGCCGGGCGAACCTATTCCCACGGTATAGATCAAAATCCCCTTTTCGTTGGCGGCTTCCGCGGCGTCTATAGGTTTGCCCTGATGATCCTCGCCGTCCGTAAGAAGAAGGATGACATGCTGACGTTGGTTGTTTTCGGTGAACGCTTTCTGGCCGATCTCGATAGCGCGTGCGATTGCCGTTCCCTGTTCAGGTATAACACCGATGTCCAGAGCGTCGAGTATCATGAGTGCGGCGGAATAGTCGGTTGTCAGTGGACACGCCAGAAATGCGTCGCCGGCGAAGGCGACTATACCGATTCTATCGCCGCGGAGTCTTTCAATAAGCGTCTTAAGCTCCAGCTTCGCCTTGGCGATGCGGTTTGGCGCAACGTCCTCGGCGAGCATCGACCTCGAAACGTCGATAGCCACCACCAGGTCGATTCCCTCGCGTTTGACCTCTTCAAGGCGAGTTCCCAGCTGGGGACGCGCCAGTGCAAGAACGAGGAAGCCGTAACCCAGAACGAACAGAGTTCTGCGTAGAATTAAAAAGCCCTTGCTACGCGATCTCATCAACTTCTGGATCAATTCTATCTCGCCGAAACGCTTGAGAATAGCCTGTTTTTTCTTCTCGACCAGCAGGAAGAAAATTGCCAGAACGGGAATCCCGAAGAGTAATATCAATGCGCTTTTGTTTGCAAACTGGAACATTTTTGTTTCTAAGTTTTATAAAACGTTATCACTGCCGACGCCGCGAAACCGCTCATACCGGGGATTTTCAAGAGTATAGAGTCGGTCGTGTAGAGTATTGGGGATACGCAATCGAGCGGTTTGAAGCGTCTTAATCTTTCGGTTATATTGAAGAACTCGATTTCAAAATCGCCGAATACATCGCCCACCGCGCGGATTTCGTCCAACCGCAGTGCGCCGCCGCCGGGGGATTCGTAACACGCCAGCGGTAGTTTAGCGCGCAGTTTGAATAGCCACTGGTGCGGTTGAATCGGTTCGATGAAGACCGCCCTGCCGCCTGTTTTAAGAACGCGTGCCAGTTCCGGAGCCGCTGATTCGAGCGGTAAATGGTGCAACGACACCTGTCCCGTTATTATATCGAAATGTTCCTCCGGAAAGCCGGTTGAAATCGCGCTGATATTGCGGACATCGACATCCACGCCGTTTATCTGAGCCGCTTTGCGCGTCAGTTCGCACATACCCTTAGATACGTCGATCGCGGTTACGTCCGCGCCCATCATCGCCAGGAGGCATGCGGCGTAGCCATAGCCGCACCCGACGTCCAGGATCCTCTTGCCGGGCGCATCGAGTAATTCGTGCCAGAAAGCTCTGTGGCGCGGCGGTTTGTCCTCGTGTAGATCGACTAATAACGCCCGTTCACCCTGTTCTTCGAGGAATTTTTCCGCGACTTCATCGAAATGCTCGGCGTCTGCCGTGTCGTGTTCGATTTCAAGGCCGCGACGTTTGAGCGGATTATCGTAGAAGGTCTTTATGTTCATTTTCGCGGTCATCAGGGTATTTTCCGGAATACGGTATTTTTCAGAAAAACGTCCGCCAGCAGGAAAATCAACGCGAGCCATATAAAAGTCGGGAAAAGTTCCCTGTGCCGTGTGAATTGGCGGACTTCGATTTTCGTTTTCTCGAGTTTGTTGATTTCATCGTATATCTTACGCAGGCTTTCGGTGTCCGTCGCGCGGAAATATTCGGCTCTGGATATATCGGCGACTGTTCGCAGTGTTCTCTCGTCGATTTCTACTGGCATTCTGACGTGGCGCGTGCCGAATAACGGGTCGTCCACGGGGTAGAGAGCGTATCCCTCGACGCCCGCGCCAATGGTATAAATTCGGACGCCCAGTGCTTTCGACGCGTGTGCGGCCGTTATCGGATCGACCTCGCCGCGGTTGTTGACGCCGTCGGTTAACAGAATCATGACCTTCGATTTGGCTTCCGAGTTACGCAGGCGGTTCAATCCCGTAGCTATAGCGGTTCCTATCGCTGTGCCATCCTCGATCTGGCCGATTTCCACACCTTCGAGGAATTCCAGCAGAACGCCGTAATCCAGCGTCAGAGGGCATTGGGTGAAGGCTTTCGCGGCGAAGACGACCAGACCGATTCGGTCGTTGGAAGTGGGGTCATCGGCTCTTCCCTGGATGAACTCTGCGGCGACTTTTTTCGCGGCTTCGAGACGGTTCTTCGGTTTGAAATCCAGCGCTTTCATCGAGCCGGATATGTCCAGCACAAGGACTATATCGACGCCTTCGGTGTAGGTCTTCTCCTGAATAGAGCCGGAACGCGGGCGCGAGGCCGCCAGCGACAGGAAGATAAGGCCGAATAATTCCAGCCAGGCCAGAGCTATGAAGAGCGAGGCCTTGAGCGATTGTCTGCTTCCGCGAACCAGATTGACGTTGGAATATCGCATGGAACTACCGCGCCGGGAGCGTCGCCATATAAAAAGTCCAATCGCGACAGGAATTAGTAACAACCACCAGGGAGACGCGATCTCGATAGTCCCACCAAAGAAGGGGCCGAGGATGAAATCCGCGATCTTGTTGATCCAGCTACCAATCACGAGACTTCACCTCCCTCGACGGAATCGTCCTCGGTTTCGTCGTTTTCGATTTCGGTTTCAGGGCTTTCTTCCGCGAGTGTTCCTCCCTCTTCGCCTTCCGGCTCGGGTTCCTCCGGTTTGGTTTCCTCGACGAAGGATTTCGCCATCTCTACCGTTTCCAGATGCCAATCTTCGGGCGGTATCATTTTGGCGAATTTGACGAGATCCGATCGATCAAGTATTTCGCGGACTCGCTCCAATTGATCGTATTCTAATGGAAAATCCGATTCTTCGAGGTTCCGCATTATCTCGAAGGTCGATAATTCTAGTGCCTGCACGCCGATACGGTGTTCGATGTATTCTCTTAAAATTTCAGAAAGCCTGCTGTAGTATTTCTTGAACTCTCGTTTAGCTATTAATTGCGATGCCAGCAAAGCCGCCAGTTCTGCCAGCGCCGTCTCGTGCGGCGGGATTTTCGGCGCCGACAGACTGAATATTCCGCCCTCTTCCCCTCTGTGGCGTAGCCAATAGATAAAACCATAAACCAACGCCGCAAGTAATAATGCCACTACGCCGAGGCCTATCCAGAATTTCGGATCGCGTGGTATCTTTTCGATTTCGGTGATGTCCTTCAATAACTCGTCTTTGGCCATTTGAATCGCGCGTGCCGCTCCGATTTGTTTTTCCATGCCAGCGTATTGAGTATCGGACTCGGCGAAGGAACGGATTTTTGCCCAGTCTTCCTCGGACAGGATGGATTTTACCGTTATCTGGATAGGTTCGGTGCGCAGATAGTGCACGCTGTCTCCTATCATGTATGCGATTGCGGTCGGCGGGATCGTCCATTCTCCAGTGTCGTAGGTGCTGATGAAATATTTAATTTCGCGGCGTATTTTGCCGCCTTCGGTCTCGATTTCATCGCCGAGCTCGTAGTCGGTTATCTGGAATTGTCCCAACTCCGCGCCCGCGCCCGGCCATTGGATATCTATACCCGGATCGTGGGTTATAACCACACGGTATTCTATTCGGTCGCCGATAGTTATGGTGGTCGGTTCGGCGTGAGTCTCTATGCTGGCGTTCTGCGCAAAGACCGCCGTGAGAAGGATTAGCAATAGTATGAGAGGTTGTTTTTTCATGTTCTATCAGAGATTTTCCGGGAATAGCTCGACGTTCTGTTCCTCGAGTAAACCTTCCAGTAATTTCTGCTGGAGTTTTGCCATTTCCTCCATTTTCGCGGCTTCGGCGACCTCGCCCCGGACCTCGTCTAATGGTGCGCCGAATTCCGATTTGTGAGATTGGTAATATATCTCGACGTCGGTCGGGTCGATATCCACCCGATTTGCGACTTTATCCTGGAAATACACATTGGCCAGGACCTCTCGCTGGGCGTCCTTGAAACGCTCCTGGACTTCCGGTTGTTTATCGTAACCGGCCCTGAGGGCGGCTTCATACATAAGCTGTTGGCCGATATACGATCTTGCGAATTGCAATTTGGCCTGTTTGCCCTTGAATTGGGAAGCCAGTGAAGGCGGGAGCATGGAAATGGCGTTCTCTATCTCCTCGACCGTAATAGCCCTGTCGCCGATCTTCGCCACGATACTGGACGGCTCGACCTCGCTTGCGGGTTGCCCGAGTGACACCTTTTTCTCCAGAAGCCTTTGCGCCTGGTTTCCCCGGCCCAATTTATCCAGTTGTTGGATGATGTCCCTATCTACTTCACCCGCGAGAGGGTGATCGGGGTAATAAGCTTTTAGCCTATAATATGCCGCCAGCGCCAGGCGCGGGTTGTGCAGGTGTTCCGCGCCGATTTCACCCATTTGTTGGAGAAGCGAACCGGCCTCTTTATCGCTAAGATGATAATTATTTACGATAAAATCCAGCTGGTCGTAGGCTCTCTGGTATAACTCGTTATTGACCAGAGTAATCGCGTAGGATTTAGCCGAATTGTAATCCGGTCTTGCGGGCGAGTTGGTTGTAACGAAAACCAAAGCGGTGGTCGAGGCGATAAAACCAGCCAGAACTATTATCAACGCTATGTTTGTCAGCTTTGAATTCGGCATAATCGTCCTCCATCAATATCTTGCGGCTCGTTTGCGGAAAAATGCCGTCAGTTCGTCTATATATGGTTTATCCAGGCGGATGTCGATGTGATCCAGTCCGATGCGTTTGAATATCTTCTCCCGTTGGAGTTGCGCGTCGGAGACGTTCATTCCGAATGTCTTGCGAAGTGAAGGGTCGGCGGTATCGACAGTGATTGTCTGGCCGGTCTCGGCGTCCTCGAATTCGACAAGGCCGATGTTCGGCATGTCCTCTTCGCGCGGGTCGGTGATTACTATGGGCACCAGATCGTGTTTGCGGGCGGACACCGTCATCGGCTTTTCATAGCCGGCACCCATGAAATCGCTTACCATGAACACGATGGCTTTCCGTTTAGTTATCCTGTTGAGATAATCCAGAGGTAGGGCGAGGTCCGTTTGGGTGTCTTCCGGCTTGAAGTATAGGAGTTCTCGAAGCAGGCGCAGGACGTGTTTGCGCCCCTTTTTCGGCATTATTACCTTCTCGATTTTATCGGTGAACATAATCAGGCCGACCAGATCGTTGTTCTCGATTGCCGAGAAAGCCAGCAGGGCGCATATTTCCAGCGCGATGTCGCGTTTCATCTGTGTAGCCGTGCCGAATTCGCCCGAACTGGAAACATCGACCATGAGTATGACCGTAAGCTCGCGTTCCTCCTCAAACACCTTTACATGCGGGCTTCCTGTGCGCGCGGTTACGTTCCAGTCGATGTTGCGTATATCGTCGCCGATAGTGTATTCGCGCACCTCGGAGAACTCCATCCCCCGGCCTTTGAAAACCGAGTGGTATTCGCCGGAGAATATATCGTTCACCAGCCGCTTTGTGCGGATGTCGAGAAGCCGAATCTTCTTTATTATTTCCTTGGGTATCATATTAAAATGAGTTTATTTTGCATTTCCTAATTATTAGGTTATTCACATGAACCACCAGATTCCCAGTGTCGCGCCGAAGTTACCGGAATCTATAAAGGGGCCGCAGAAAGATGATGATTCACTTTCAAAGCCATTATAATCGACACTTTCGGACTCGAATTTCGAACCTGCGGTTATTCCCAGCTGAACATTCACATCGGGGATGCCTATCTCTTCCATGTAAATTTCGATACCGGCGAAAACACCCGGTCTGATAGTAAGGACGTTGCGTTTAATATCCGTTACCGAAGGGGATTCACCGCTTTGCATTAGATAGGAAAAATCGACCTGCGGACGCAGGACGAATCCGACGTTCTCCTCGAGCCGCAACGGGAAACCATATCCGACGAGTCCGCCGAATTCGATCCCGGATAATTCCTCACCTCCTTCCACGTCGGAAGTAACGACGACGGGAATATGCGCCAGGAAATCTATCCCGTAGTGATCGGCCATGGTTAGCCTGTAACCTACCGACAGCGGAGAACTGCTTACGCCGATAGCCGGCGCGAGACGCGTCGGAGTGGATTCCGTAACATCTTCCGCCCCGATAAGGGAAGCGATTGCGATAAGCGGTAGGAACAACGTTATGAGTTTCCAGTTCATTTTCATCTCCTATATCATTTCGTCGTGAGCGGCATCGGAGATATCGCTGGTGTCGATATCACCGAAATAAATTCTGCCTTTGCCTGTTTTCTTGGCCGAATACATGGCTTTGTCTGCGGCATAAAGTAATTCGTCAACGGTCATGCCCTTATGCCATTGATAAAGGCCGATCGAAGCGGAAATATTCCTGTCCTCGAAAAGCCTCTGAACCCTTTTTGCGACCTTAATTGCAGTATCGACCGGGACGTCTTCCAGAATTGCGACGAATTCATCTCCGCCGTATCTGAAACCGACCCCCTGTCCCATGATGGCTTCTGCGAGAGCCTCCGCCGCGTTGTGTATTAATTTGTCCCCGGCGCGATGGCCGTAAGTGTCGTTATATTTCTTTAGATCGTCGAGATCGAGGAAGAGCAGGACTAAATTATTTGATTCGCTGGAAACGATACGTTCCAACTCCTCCATGAGGAACACCGAACTATACAAACCCGTTGTTCTGTCGATGTTCAGCATTTCCTTGAAGAATCGTGCCTGCTTGTTGACACGTTCGAATATATACAGCCCGAATACTACGAGGGCTACGACCCCAATTGCGGAGGTTAGTATAGCCCAGCCTATATTTTCATCGGCGATGAAATATTGCAGGAAGATATCCGCAATGATAATCGCGACGGCCACAAAGACGTAAACCTGCACAATGGAATGTGTTCTCATGGCGGGCCTGTCGATCTGGCGAATAGGGGCGTCGAAATATTCCGCGCTCCATGAGCCCGGGTCCATTTCAGCGGGAGTTAGCGGTCTGATGTTTTGAGTTTCCGGCATTTAGCCTTTCGATTTTGAAATTAATCTTATATCAGGGCACTTCGACGGCGCCGAGTATTTTGCGGACTATGTCTTCCGGCGTAATTTCTTCCGCTTCCGCCTCGTATGTTACGATAATCCTGTGGCGTAACACGTCCATCGCTATCGAGCGGACGTCTTCCGGGGTTGCATATCCCCGATGGTTCAGGAATGCGTGCGCCTGGGAACAAATTTTCAAATATAGCGAAGCTCTTGGGCTGGCACCGTATTGAATCAATTCACCGAGGTCTTCCAGACCATATTGCGCGGGATTTCTGGATGCAAAGACGAGATCGAGTATGTAGGATTCGATTTTCTCGTCGATGTAAATATCGCGCACTACGCCTCGCGCACGGATAATGTCCCCGGGATCGACGACCTTCTCAGCGAAGGGTTTTACGATGTTCCCGTGCAGGTTCATAATCTGCCGCTCTTCATCTTTTCTCGGGTATGTAACGATAGCTTTTAGCATGAACCTGTCCACCTGCGCCTCGGGGAGAGGGTATGTTCCCTGCTGTTCGATTGGATTCTGTGTCGCCATCACCAGAAACGGGGCTGGTAGGGGGAAGGTATCCTCGCCTATCGTGACCTGTCGCTCCTGCATAGCCTCTAATAGCGCGGATTGAACTTTGGCCGGGGCGCGGTTGATTTCGTCCGCGAGTATAATATTGGCGAATATCGGCCCCTTTTTCGTCTGGAATGTGTTATTCTCCTGGTTGAAGATGAGAGTTCCGATAAGGTCCGCCGGCAAAAGGTCCGGCGTGAACTGGATTCTCTGGAAATCCGCGTCGATAGTCTGAGAAAGCGTGCTAACCGACAGCGTTTTCGCCAGCCCGGGCACGCCTTCGAGCAGGATGTGTCCATCACCGAGCAAGCCCAGTAGTAGTCTGTCTATCAGGTATTTCTGTCCGACTATGACTTTGGACATCTCGCGACGGATATCGTCAACAAATCGAGATTCCTTTTCGATTCGTTCATTCAGTTTCTGGATCTCTTCGTTCATTGTATCCTCCCGATTACCGAGATAAAGTTACTTTTCCTCCTGATTTTCTTCTTCTTGCCTGTTCCGTTTCTCGCCGTATGTTATCAGAGATTCGATTCCCAATTCGACCATGTCTGCATCGCCGCTGTTAGCGTTCATTGCGGCAAATCGGACTTTGTCTGCGAGGTCGAGGGATTTCCCGACATTTTTCAGAACCACCGGCGGAACGCCTTTCATTTCCAATGTCTCGATTATTTTCTCGTCCGACAGGGAACGGGCATCTATGTCGTATTTATTTGTAACATAAACCGTAAAAACGCGAGATAGCGAGCTAATGAGTTCTTCCGGGTTGCCGCCCGAAGAATTCTTCGCTTCCGCTATAGATTTGCGGGCTATTTCTTCCGGGGTTTGAATGACTTCAAGCGTTTCACTGAGCTTCCTCTGCGAACGGTTCCGCCAGATGAAATATCCGATGATTATTAAAGCAACGACCGTTCCTATTATAATGAAAGGCCATGCTTTCACCGGTTTTTCGGGAAGGACTGGATCGGTTACCTGGATTTCCATTCTTCCCGATGCCAGTTTTCGGCTAACGCCGTTGGGAACATAGACATACTGTATTCGTAACGGATTGATATATGCCATCCCGATGGAAACCGGAGTAAAAGAATAGCGGTATTCTTTGATAAGTTTTATTCCTTGCGCGCCGGATTCGGTTTTGTTTGCCTGAGAAGTCCCGATAAGTTTCAGGTTTGCTACAGGCGGATTATCGGGGTCGGAGATGGCGTAGTCGTCGGGATTACCCCGAATAATCAACCGGACAGTGAACTCGATAGTATCGTTTTGGGGAATCGAATCGTCGGATAGTTCACCCTCAATCCCGATATTTCCCCACTCGGGAATCTGTTGTGTCGTGTCCGGGATGCTATCCACCTGGCCTACAAGTGGAAAAGCACATAACAACGCAAGTATTATGACGATACTCACCTTAATACGCTCCCGTTTTCTTCGGTTAATAAAACATCTCAAAATACCGGGCGTCCCGTGGATTATACATAGGTCGAGTAAAACCGCATCCGCCGCCATTGCGATCCACTTCGCCTGATAATCACGGACACGCCCGGGGATTGGGAGGCGTTTAGAGAGAAGGAGGAGGGGGGGAACCTTCCCAAAAAACGCCTCGAAAACCACGTGGATAACCACAAAGAGGAGCGAAAAAGCCATCTACACGTGGCAATAAATACTTTAGAAAGAGCTTTCTACTCGTCCGGCATGACGACGAGATAAAGCATTCCGCCGCCGCGGCCAATCAGCAATAAAACAGGTTCTTTGCCAAAACTTTCGGCTACGAGCTTATCGAATTCCGCATTGCTATTTACGGTTTCTCTGTTGACCTCGAAGATAATGTCTCCGGGCAGAACTCCGGCTTTATCCGCGGGCGATTCGGGTTCGACCGCTTCGACAATAAGGCCGCCGGAGTATCCGTAATCATAAACTTCGGATTCTTTCGCGGGGGATAGTTTAAGGCCGATTTCCGGTTCGGGTTCGGTCTCTTCAACATCCGCGATTAATTCCTCCGTTCCGGGCAGTTGGGTGAGCATAATATCGAATTTCTTTTGCTTCCCATCGCGTATAACTTCGAGGTCTATTGTAGAGCCGGGTTTTTGGGCGGCGACTCGGTTTCTCAGCTCTGTGCCGTTATCGAGTTTCTCGCCACCCATCGAGATTATTATATCCCCCGACTTGAGACCGGCGTCGTCTCCGGGAGTATCGGGCATTACCTGAGTGACCAGAACGCCGGAAGGTTCTTCCAGATCGAAAGCTTCCGCCAGCTCGGGAGTAATATCCTGGATTCCAATTCCGATATAACCGCGGGAGACGTATCCATATTCGATGAGTTGATCCATGACAAGCCGCGCCATATTTATCGGGATAGCGAAACCGATTCCGCTGTAAACGCCGGTTCTCGAGGCGATTGCCGTATTAATCCCGATAACTTCGGCTTTGAGGTTAACCAATGCGCCGCCGGAATTTCCGGGATTTATTGCGGCGTCGGTCTGGATGAAATCCTCGTAGTCTGTAATGCCCATACGATTACGGCCTTTTGCCGAGATTATGCCCGCCGTAACCGTGTGGTCGAGTTCGAAGGGATGGCCTATTGCGAGAACCCATTCTCCTATGCGGATGTCATCCGAGTCGCCTAATTTCGCGGCGGTTAGGGGTTCATCGGGGTTTGTCTTTAAAACGGCTATATCGGTTTTTTCGTCCGCGCCGACGATTTCGGCTTCGTGTTCGATGTTTCCGACCTTGACCCTTATCTCGTCGGCATTTTCGACGACGTGGTTGTTTGTCAGGATATATCCGTCTTCTGTGATAATCACGCCACTTCCAAGCCCCTCTCTGCGGTATTCGCGATATTGTGGCTGTTGTTCGCGTGGAGAATAATCCGGTCCGCCGAAAAACCTCCTGAAGAAATCCTCGTCCGGGCGGAAAAACCACGGATCGCGATATTGAACTCGAATGGTTTGTTCGGAATAAACCGTAACGACAGTCGGCATTGCCCTCTCGACTATTTCGGGGAAATGATCGGGATTTGAGGGCAGTGCGGGCGATACCTGCCCGAAAATCGGTATCGTGGAAAGCAAGAAACAAAGTAGCAGTATTGGAATGTTCGTTCGTTCTCTTTTTCTCATTATTATGCGACCCCCTTCTGAGAGAGCGGCTTTTTCAAATACGCGAGCAGAAGGGTTAAATCTACGGGTTTGGAAAAGAAGAAGTCCGCGCCGAGCTGAAGGCTCTTAAGTCGATTTTCGGGTATTCTGTCTCCCGTGATTACCAGGGTTTTCAGATTTGGGTGCCGCTTTTTTATTTCCGGCAGGAATTTGAGGCCGGTTTTTCCGTCGGCGAGATTAATATCGAGAACCAGCGCCACCGTATCGGGAGTGATACCGCTACTAACGCGATTGCCTTCGCTAACTATATCGCAATCGTAGCCATGTAGCACGAAATATTCGCGCATCGTTTCGGCGGCGGCTAATTCGTCTTCGGCAATTAATATTTTCTTTTTCTTCGTCATAATCTCACCGGATTAGAATTTCGCAAACGAAATGCCAAATACCTGTAATGCCACTAAAATTAGCGTTATTTCTATATTTGTGGTCAGACGTGAATTTATTTTTTATAGACGTCGGGAGTGAAAACGGAGTATCGTCGGTTATAGAAATCGACTAAATTGCCACATTGGCAATTGAAGTTTTTCAATAAAAGGTCTTTTGAACCTTGACATTTCGCTCTACATTTCTTTATTATATATTGATGTAGAATGAGTTTAACAAAACGCAAATAGAAGGAGGATTAATGAGAAAGGTAATCTTTGTCATTATCGCAGTGCTTTATGTCGGATTTGCTTTTGCGCAGACCGACACCCTGTTTTTAGAGGGATTCGAAGGCAGTATTCGCTGGGATACGGGCGACCTTTACTGGTATGGTGACACCGCCACTTACTGGCACGCCGATTCTTTCAATTCGATCGACGGGATGAGTTTCTGGTGTGGCACAATGGACGTCGGCGGAACCGGATATAACGGCTATAACGACGGCTGGCTCCAATATATGGATTTACCGGGAATACTGATTCCCGCTACGCCGGCAGGCGACGTTCTTCTTACTTTCCAGCAGAAATTGAATTGCGAGCCAGCTGGAGCAACAGATGATTATCCCTACATGTATAACGGCTGGGATGGTTGTGCTGTCTGGATTTCGGACGACGAGGGCGTTACATGGGAGGTTATTGAAGCGACGCAACCAACATTAGCATATGATGTTACAAGCCTCTGGGGCTTTGGATTCTGTGGGCTTGGCCCGGATTATCCTGCATGGGCTGGAGAACGAGGGACGACTACTCCTGAAGAGCCAATTTTCGATCTGAGCGATTTTTCTGGTTCGGAGGTCATAATCAGGTTTGTATTCAGCTCGGATATGATGTTCTGCACCGGCCCGACACATTCAGACGACAGCTACGATCCCGACATGTTCGGATGGATCGTCGATAATATAGTGGTTACGGACGACACGGATACGCTTTATTACGGAACCGACGAAACCGCCGTATTTAGCGCTTCACAGGGTCGAGTCCTCAATACCTGGGAACTCACAGATGAAGACGCGGCTTTGGGGACATACAGCATGATTACCAAGGCTTACTGCGAGTCATACGCTACGTTGATTTCGCCGATGTTCACAATTCCGGATACGTTCGCTGGAAAAATCTATCTCGATGTCAAACTGGAGTTCGTCGATGCCGATCCGGATTCCGATAATAATCTGGACGATTATTTTACGGTCGCAATCATTGATTCTACGGCGGATACGACAATTCAAATCATGTATAATTACTATCGTCCCGGTTATATTGACGAAACCTGGAGCACCTTCGACGACGAGGATCTTTTCGGAACGATGACCAATTCACTCCGCGATTTCGCCGGACATGACGTCCGTATCATGATTCTCGGTCGAGGCGACGGGCTTCCGGACACGACCCAGCATCTATATGTCGATAACGTGGTAGTAGAGGGCTATTATGCGCTTCTGCACGATATCGCTCCTACGCTGGTTGCCACCGGACCGCTTTCTCCGGGCGAAAGAGGTAGATTTACGGTTCAGGTCGCCAATCTGGGGATGTCTTACGAAACGATGCTCCAGATTAACGGCACGATAACATATCCCGACGGCTCGGATAGTTCGGTTATTTTCTGGCCGAGACCGAGTATCGACGGTGGCGCAAAATCTACCGTATTCAAGGAAATTAGCACCCTTGTGCCGGGCGATTATACGATTACCGCGTGGACGGGATTGGCGGAAGACCTCAATCTCTCCAACGATACGATTGTCGTTACCTTTACTGTCCCCGATTTCGGGACGATGGAACTCGGTTGGGACGATGGAGTCAACGACGTAGCTTCTGATGCCGGCACCGGGATTACATTGGAAGGTTATCTCGGAACGGGAATGACCCCCGGATTCTCGCTTGGCAACAGGTTCGTTGTCGGCGATGAGTTGACCGACGTCGAGCTGACGGAAGCGAAGTTCTTCACCGATTTTAGCGGGACGGTGAATATCACGGTGATGAACCATTTCGCAGGTATTCCCAGCGGGGCTGACGTCCTCTATACGGGCGATCATGAAATCGCCGCCGAAGATGAAGGTTCATGGGTGACCATCGATCTCTCCTCGGAGGTTATAGAGATCCCGGATTCGCTGTTCTTTATCTTCGTTGCAACCGCAGTTGATAGCGAAGTCCCAATGATAGGTATAGACGCCACCAGTCCGTTGGAAAGATGGGGTTTTGCCATTCAAAGCCCGGATACGTTCTTCCTGCGCGAGGATACCGGTCCGCCGTATAACGCTATCGATCTGATGATTCGCGCTATGGTTTCCGGAGAAACCGGAATTGGGGAACATGGCAATATGCTCCCGAAGGAAATCGCCCTGCATGATAACTATCCGAACCCATTCAATCCCGCGACCGCGATTACTTTCGAACTGCCGGAGGAAACAAATATAGAACTATCGGTTTATAACCTCCTCGGCGAGAGAGTTACAACTCTAACTTCCGGCAAAGTTAAGGCCGGAACACATAGAGTAACCTGGTCCGGCAGAGACGACAAGGGCAGGGATTTACCGTCGGGAATTTACCTATACAGGTTAACCGCCGCCGATAAAGACATAACGAAGAGAATGGTTCTAATTAAGTAACCCATCCTCATTTCTCTAAAAAGGCCGGGTAAATCCCGGCCTTTTTGTTATTTTAACATTATGCCCAACCGTAATAACGCACCATCAAACAAGAATATTGGAATCTGGAGGCTCGCAATAGTCGCCCTTATCGCGGCGATATATCGCGGTGTTCATCTTTATTTCTGGTCGAAAACGCCCTGGTTCAGATTGCCCTCACTCGATGAGATTTACCACCATAACTGGGCGAGTTATATCGCGGAGGGTAACTTACTTTTTCCCACCGCTTTTTTCCGTGCGCCGTTTTACTCTTATTTTCTGGGCGGAATCTACGCTTTCGGGGGAACGAATCCCTGGACGGTGAGGATAATCCAGCTTCTTTTTGGTGTTTTCGGATGTATTATGGTTGCGATTCTCGCCAAAAAGGTCTTCGACGATCGTCGAGTGGGATTGTTGGCCGGAATTTTCATTGCCCTTTCGCCGATGCCTGCGCTATTCGAATCCCGTCTTCTTCTGGACTGGATGCTGATACCATTAGGGGCTTTGGCTTTGATATTCCTTGTCGATGCGTCGCGAGACGGCAGGGGACGGAATATTTTCCTTTTTGGGCTGTCTTCGGGATTTTTTGCGATAACCAGACCGAATATCTTAGCCGTGTTTCCTTTTTTATTGTTATGGTTGGTTTTGCGACGGAAAAAGATTTGGCTCAAGGCAATTGGATTGGCGTTAGTCGGCATATCGTTACCTGTTTTGCCCGTTTTCGTCCATAATTTAGCTCGCGGGGAAGCTTCATTGGTGGCCACGCAGGGCGGGTTGAATCTTTATCTTGGGAATAATGCGGAAACCGACGGCATGACTCCGGTTTTGCCGGGACATGGTGGAACGTGGACGGTGCGGGAAGCATGGAAAATGGCCGAGAGGGAAGCCGGGCGGGAGTTATCTTCGTCGGGGATGAGCGATTGGTATCTTTCTAAAACTATCGGATATTTGAAGGAGAATCCGGGCGATGAATTAAGACTTCTCGCGCGGAAAGCCGGTCTGTTATTATCGCCAGTCGAACATGGTAACAACGGTAGCCCGGAATTTTTCAAGCGTTATTCTCCGCCGCTCAAATCGCACTTTGCCTGGGGATTATTTTTAATACTGGCTACAGCGGGATTGCCGATAATCCTGCGTAAACGCGAGACGGGCGCGCTTATCCTATGGGGAATAATCTACGGGGCGACTATCGTTCTATTCTTCGTGAACGCGCGTTTTCGGCTTCCGATGTTGGTGGCTGTAGTTCCCTTTTCCGCCAGCGGAACGGTTATTTTATATGATCTGTTGAGGGAAAAACGCATCGGGCAATTCATTTTCCAACTTTTATTGCCGATAATTATGGTGCTGGGATTTATGATAACCTACGACGGTAACCTGACCGAACGTGGAAAAGCCGAGAGTTATTTCGCTCTCGGAAATATTCACCTTAGAGAGGGGAAACTGGCTAAAGCCGACTCTGCCTACGCAGAAGCCCTTTCTATAATGCCCGAACTTAATCGAGTGAATTTGAACCGCGGGATAATTGCGTTCAGAAAAGAGAACCATTTTTTGGCCGAAGATTATTTCCACCGGGAGATTGAAAACCGCGGTGAAATCTCGAACGCCAATAGTAATCTCGGGGTCATATCGCGTCTGTATAACGACACCTCGCAGGCGATCAGATACGGCGCTAACGCGATTAAAGTAGATCCCATTAATACTCAAGCATATATTAATTACGCGCAAACCCTCGTGGAATTAGGTTTTCCAGATACCGGTCTGGTTATCGCCCTAAAAGGGTTGGAGTTGGATTCGCTGAACCGAAGATTATTGCTTTCCGCCGGAGCCGCATATATGAAAATGGGAGTAGCCGACAGTGCGAAAACTTTTTTCGAGAAAGCGTCGCGGGTGGGAGTCCCCGGGGCGCTGTTAGATTACGAATTATCCGGCGTCTATTCGGTGGAGGGCGCGGGAGCGTCTTCTGATTCGGTTATCCGGGGATATGCCTATTATAATCTCGGATTGATCGAGGCTTCGAGGGGCAAACTCGATTATTCCCGCGCATATTTCCGTAAGGCACTCGATTTGAATCCCCACCACGCGGAGGCCTGGGCTTCTTATGGCGGGGTATTATCGCGGTTGGGCATGGACGAAGCCGCGGAAAAGACCCTGCTTACAGCCATCGAACGAGGATATAATTCGCCGGAAATTTATTATAATCTTGGACTGATTTATGCCCGCAAAGGAAAATATAATAGGGCTTTGAACCAATTTCAGAAATCTATAGAAATAACCCCAAATTTCAAAGCCGCCATCGAAAAAATCGAATTAATAAAAAAATTGGAGCAAGAAGGCAAGATTTTCCTTGAGAAAAACTAATTTGGAATATATATTAACTCAATGAAACTAATAATATAGTTGAAAAAAGGCTTGAATTTCGCCGTCGGTGGTTTTATATTAATTAAAATAGAAGTTTTTTGATTACTTTTTTAACAATGACAAAACGAAGGAGAGAAATGAGTAACAAAACATGTCAGTTTGCAGTCATTGCTATTCTGATTGCCATTATATCCATAATGGCAAACGATGTAGAAACGTCGAAGTTACCTCCATTGACACCTTTTCCGACCATGGGGTCACCACAGCCGTTTAATCCTGTGATGTTTTTCGAGCCGATGGACACCGCGACACCTGATACCACGCCCTATTTCGGCCAGCAGTTATATCGTGCTGGAATGACCTATTACGACATGCAACACAATACGACCAAAGGTCGTAATATAGCTGTGGATCCAGAGGGCGGCGTTCATGTCGCATGGATGAACGGTCTCGACCCAGGTTTCGACAACAGGCGAATTTATTACAATTATAAGCATCCAGACTCGAGTCATTTCCAATGCACGGATTCAACCGGTAAAAGAGTTGACGAAAGAGCCTACGCCGGATATTGCAATATTTCCGTAGATGATTCATCTACCGTGCCAACAGTCGCGTTCCACGACAGGGGAAGTGATAGCCCAGAGTATGGCACAAACATAGGATACGACGCGATATATTATCTCCTCGAGGGCGCAGATCGTTGTAGTTTCATCGGACCGGATGAGTTGCCCGAACCGTGGATGTCTGAAGGTAGTGTGAATCTTCAGGCTATTTGGCCGAAAATCGCACAGATCGATACAACGTTTTTTATAGTTTCAACGCCGTCTGTAAGCGATACCACGCTTGGCGGCATATATTATGGAAATCCTGTTGTTTTCTATCGCGGGTTCATTTCTCCTTACTGGGGGCCGGAAGAAGTGTCCGAGGCTTTCCTGGAACCACCGATACAATTGGATGAAGACCAGAATAGTATTTCGTCCGACATAGCCGCCTGGAGCGACGGAAGTGATTCACGTCTAGCGGCGGCATGGGTGAGCTATGATAGTTTAATAACACAGGACTCCTGTTTCTGTGATGGAGGTCGTTATGCCTGGGCCAGCTACCTGGACCCAGCGTTTTTAGCCCTACGAACCAGCACGGATATGGGTGAAACATGGTCTCCAATCGAGTATGTAACGGACCCTGGAATACACATTTACTCTGATTATCCGGATACTATATATCTGGGTTACTCGTTGGATTCATCGACCACTCCGCCGGAAACTATCCATGTATATCGTCCGGTTTATTCTCGACCGAATGATGTTAATATCACCTTTGATGACGACGGCGATATCCACTTGGTATGGTCAACTTACGTAATAAGTCCGGATTCCGGATGGGAAAACAGTTGTTTCGGTTCCTGTTCGGTTTCGGTGTGGTGCAGATCGATGATCTGCCACTGGGAAGAGGGTTCGTCACGGATGGATACGGTATTCATAGATCCCTTTGGATGGTGTAATGCCTATGATAGGTATGTCGGCGATTGTATCTATCCACAGGTAGCTATCGACGGTGACGATAACGTTTATGTATGCTGGGAACAGTTCTACGGCGAGTTATTGTGGGATATAGCTGATAGCGAAACCCTGTTCTTCTACGATATGAGCGATGAGGGAATTGAGAATGCCGAAATCTTCTGTAGTATGCTACCGGCGGACGATAGTCTTTGGCTAGATCCTATCAATATCTCGAATACTTATACGACAGGTTGCACCGAGGGGGAGTGTTGGTGTGAACTAAATCTGACACTTGCCGAGAGGGTTACCGATAAGCTTCACATGTCCTTTATCCGAGATACATATGCGGGTATTAGCGATATATTAGAACCTCCCGATGGTGGCGGGGGTTACTCTGCAACGACTTTGAACTACGCCTACTACGTTGGCATTCCCCTCACAGTTTTCAATCCGGATAATATTCCCGAGGTCGATTATACCGGCGCGACCATGCCGGAGACCTATCGTCTCGGGCGGAACTATCCGAATCCATTTAACGCCGCCACGGGCTTCTGGTTCGATGTTTATGAGGCTGGGCATTTCCAGGTTGACGTAATAGACGTTACCGGACGTATTGTAAGCCACGTGGTGGATAAAGACCTCAAGGTAGGCCGACATCACTTTGTCTGGAACGGCGTTTCGGATAACGGCTGGGGCGTTCCGAGCGGAGTTTATTTCCTCCGTGCGAGCGATACCAACGGTGCGGAATTTACACGCAAGATCACATTGATAAAATAAGATCGAGCACAGATAAACTCTATAAACGGGCGGCAGATAGCCGCCCGTTTTTTATCTTAAAAAATAAAAATGAAAATGCAGGTTGAAATTAACTGAAATTAGGATATATTAACTTTTCTCTGAAACTAAATATCGGGAGATGATATGTCTGAGAAAAACAATCAACAAAAAACTTCGGATGCCCATAAGAAGATGATCGAGACCCAGTTCGCGATTCGCAAGACGATGAACAAGGTCAAGCACAAAATTATCGTCCTATCCGGGAAAGGCGGGGTCGGCAAATCTACGGTAGCAGTGAACCTCGCTTATGGTTTCGCCAAACTCGGTTATAAAGCGGGACTATTGGATATAGACATCCACGGACCGAGTATCGGTAAGATGGCGGGAATCGAAGGCGAACAGATTATGGGCGGTCCAAATAATATGATCCAACCCATAATAAAGGACGGGGTCAGGATAATAACTATGGCGAATCTTCTGCCGCCCGGCGATACGCCGGTTGTATGGCGCGGTCCCATGAAAGCCAACGCCATCGATCAGTTTTTGAGCGAGGTTGATTGGAGCGACCTCGATGTGCTGGTCATCGATTCGCCGCCCGGCACCGGGGACGAGCCGTTGAGTATTATCCAGCGTCTTCCGGAAATGGACGGCGCGGTAATCGTAACTACGCCGCAGGACGTTTCACTATCTGATGCCCGCCGGACGGTGAGTTTCTCTAAGATGCTGAAGATACCCGTGCTGGGAATCGTCGAGAATATGAGCGGATTTGTATGCCCGGAATGCGGAACACGGACGGATATTTTCAAACGCGGCGGTGCAGAGAAGGCGGCTGAAGACATGGAAATCGAGTTCCTGGGCGCGCTTCCTATCGAGACGGACATTATGACCGCGTCGGACGTCGGCACGCCGTATATCAAGAAACATCCCGACAGCGAAACCACTGCCGGGATGATGGATATTGTCGATAAATTAAGCGGAATTATGGGCTTATCCGAAGAATCGTCATAATCCCTGGATATCGAGGTCTTTCGAGTAAACTACGATAAAGCGGATTTCCACCTCTTTCAATTGCCCCGCGGGGATATTTAATTTCCAGCTGAAGATGCCGCGTTCCGGTTCGGATTCCAATTCGGGCAAGAATTCGATATCGTCGATTTCGATCCGGCTGTCCTGCGAAACGGGAATTTGATCGAATATTTCTATCGAAATTTCTCTGTCCAGATTGTTCGATATCTCCGTGCGGTAGCCATAAGCGCGCTTGCGTTTGGAACCGAATAACCCGCCCTTTGCGGCGTAATCTTTCAGTAACGTGCGCTCGATTTTAATCGCTTCGACGACACCCATCGACAGTTCGATCTCTTCGCCCGGCGCGACGAATTCCGTTTGCGATTCGCCAACGTAATTTTGTCCCTGAAAAATAGATACGGATCCGGCGAGGATGGGGAAATCGGTTTCATTCGTCCATTTCGCGCGCAGATAAGCGAATTCCGATATTTTTGGAACGCTGACATAGGATTCCCTCGACTCGAACTCGAAAATAGCGACGGTCAGTTTTTTCAGGCTGTAGTCGGCGGGAATATTCACTCGACCGGGTATTTCGAAATTGACACTGCCTCCGCCACTGGAAACCGCCTGCGCGGTCGTGTGTCGGATAGGTTCGGGCGATGGTGGGACAGCCGGTAACTCCGATTCTACAGCCGCATCGCTAAACGCCATTGGTGCCGCGCCCGCGCTCTTCGCGCGCGACGAAACTTGCGTTATGGCCGGGACGAAAACGCTGAGATACCACGGATCGAGTTCCGGCGCACGCGCCCCAAGAGCGGGGCGGGAGGTGGAGAGGGTAATTTTTACGTTATTCCAGTCCTCGCCGGTTCGTTGCTGAACCTGACCGTAATATGTCAATTCTACCGTTCCGTCTTCGGCGTTGGAACGGGCGTCGTAGGAAGGCGACCATCCGGCATTCCAGACGGTGTATGACAATTCTATATCCGCTCTGCCCGCGCTGGAACTTTTTATCGTGAATTTTGCGATATAGCCTTTGTCTTTGCCATAGCCGAGATTAGCGCGTTCACGCTGAAGGCGGCGTTTTTCCTCATTCAACGAACGTTCGAGTTTACCGAGTTCAACCTGACGGTCGGCGAGACCCGAAAGTTCTGTATCCAGGAAATCGAAGGTCTGTTTGTAGGCTTGAGGATCGACGTCGCCTGTGCGTATCTCGAATGTCGCACCTCCTGCGGAAATATCTCCGATTCTGGTGAGATAGTTTCTTTCGATATTTAAAGCATCTCGGCGCTGGGTGAGGGCGTTTAATTCGTCATCGATCACTTTAAGTCGTTCCTCGATTTCGGCTAATCTACCGCTGTCCGGGGGTTCGTAATCGGTGGTCATCTGAACCGCGCCGAAAACAAGACCGCCCGTGCCTGAACCGCTGAGACGAACCGTGGATGGATCGGCGGCGGAGGGGATCCCTTCCACCTCGAATTCATGTTCGCCGGAAGATGAAATACTTATGCTCGCTTTTCGCACCACGGTAGCCCTGTCCGGAAAAACGACGACACGGTCTATACTCGAAGTTACCGCGAATAAAACGATCGCGAATGCCAGATTTAGTAGAAGGATTTTACGCATGATTCTCCTTTCGGGACGTTCTAAACCGTAAGATAATATCGAAAAGTCGAAAGGCAAGCAAGAAGTCTATTCGAGCCAGACGACAGTCTCGATTCGTGCAGTGGAGTCGCCCTCCCGGCGGTAGGAGGGGAGCCATATTTCTTGTAACGTCGAAAGCGGGGGAGAGACGATATTTTCTTTCCTGATGCCCGCCTTGATTAATCGCCCGATAACCTCTCCCGGTAAATCGAGCAAGAATTTGCCGTCAGGTTTAGGGGAAATACTTTGGGGGAATCTTTCGGCGACTTGCCGACCGACCTCGTAATCTTCCCGCAAAATAGCCGGCCCCATGAAACATCTATATTTAGCCGTTCTGGCGCGCAGTTCTTCGGTCAATAGCGCGACAGCATTTTCGATTATACCGAGGGACACACTTCGCCAACTCGCGTGAATTACGCCTATAAAACGCGGATTATCAGACGCAATTATCAACGGAATGCAATCGGCGGTGAAGATCATTAAAGGCAATCGCGAGATATTTGTGAATACGCCGTCTCCGAAGACTCCCCATGGGGGAATAGAATCACTTTCCCAAATGAAATGCACCGTGCCGCCGTGCACCTGTTTCATGTAAAACGGAGCCTGTGGGCGGGTATTATGAGTTTCTAAGAGGCCGGATGGGGTTTTAGGAGCCCGTTGCGGGATTACAAGCTCATGACCGAAACCGGGGAGATCGAATGATGTGAGTTTGTAAGTAGGCATGGAGATTTTTACTCTTTGGAATTTGTGGAGTTTTCCAGAGTTACGTTATCAGGGGACTGGCTATTGTCTGTAGTTTTCGCGCTATCAGCCAAAATCCCGCCTATAAGACCTGCGATAAAGAATAGTTCTATGGCCACCGGAGGACCGCGCAAAAGGCAATCGAGCAATTCTCCAGTGCCGACGGCGACTATCGCCCACAGGAAGCCATAAGATGCCCCCTTATTTAGCCCTTTTGTGCAACGAATAGCGCTGATTGAAAGCCAAATGAGAGTTCCCAGGATACATAATAGCAATAATAAACCCGGGAAACCAAACTCTACGGTGATGTGCAGATAGAGATTGTGGAGGTGTTTCTTCTTGAGATAGCCCGTTTCAACTGGCAGATTGCGTCTTTCCATAAGGTCGTAATACTCTTTTGCGAAGGGGACTCCTCCCGGGCCGATGCCAACTATAGGGTGATCGGCAATGATTTCCGTAGCCATAATGGCCATGTTTTTCCTGTAGATGTAGCTGGGGTCATCCTTACCGGTTCGATTTATCCGATAGCGCACCTGTGGAAAAATTGCGACTGCTAACGTGGCGCAGATTACAATTAATATAAGGAAAAAGAATACGATGCGCTTTCGACTTTGTGCGACAGAGAAATGAACCATAGCGCACGTTATAGAGATACCCGCGGCGAACCATACGCCACGGCTTCCGGTGAGGAAAATCATAAAGGCGAAAAACAACCCTATAACGCCAAAGATGTATATCTTCCTGACTTTGATTTTCGCGGTTAGAAACATGCCTAAAAGGAGGTGGAGGGCGATAAGAAGTAGCGTTCCGAACTGGATATGTGTGTGTAGGCCCCTTAAAAGTCCCTCACTGCTGAATCTGGGGGCGTGAACGAGACCCACATAAGCTATCAATGAGGCTAAACCAACGATGAAGAGCGAACCTATCCACACATAAATAATTCTAAGATTGTGCTGGCTGGTGATGGCATAACCGAGAATAAATGGCAAAACCCAGTGTGCGAAGTAAGTGAAAAGCGCACTTAGGGATACGTTCCGATTATCGGCTACAAACAGGCTTAACACTAATCCCCAGAGGAAAAAGGCACCGAATAGGATAATCAAAAGAGTTTTTTGGGGAGGTGTTCTACGATGCCGAACTGGAAAAGGCAGGCTAATTATTCCGGGAACCATCGCCGTATATCCAAATACGTGTCCCCATGGTATCGCGGCCATCAGTAAATAACCACTAATGGTTCTGGTATGTTTAATTATTTGATATATAATATTTTTATTCATGTAAAAAACTCCCCTCCCTTTTTTGGAGGAGGGGAGTGGTTTGGACTACTTCAATTCTGGTTCCCTATCGGTATTTTTTACGGCAGATGGTATCTAATCATACATTGCATTATAATTGTGATTTCCGTGCTATATGAATCGCCGCTTGTGCAGGAAGTCGGTGAAATGAACTGCATCCATAGGTTATCCGAATTATTGGGCGGCATGTAAGGCGGCGGCAGGATATTGCTCCCGGTTGGTCCGAATCTACCGAAGGATCCATTGGTTGCCCAGTTCAGGTCTTCCTTTACGTAATCGTTTGTATAACTGAATGAAACCGGCGGTGTCGATTCATCGTTGATGTGTAATCTCAGGACGAATTTATCCGTAGCCGGCATGAATCCGGGCACCCACGGCCCCGGATCGGTAATAGCGAAACCGAGATCGACGGGGACATTACCCCGGTTAGTAGCGACGACAACCTCATCCGATTCCATTGTTTCGGTGTGGTTCAAGGGAATTGAATCACCATCTGCTATTTCCCAATAGTTCGGTATGATTTCGACGTCCATTATTGCCACCGCAGAGAGATAATATGCAGTATATATTCCCGGGGAAGTGATTGGCGGCAGTTCATGGATTCTATCGCCGCTATCGCTCCAATTCTGGAACGTCCACACGGAGTCGTCCGCCCAGCCGGGGTGGTCGGCGATATTAAACTCGCTTACCCCTATAGTGGGCGTTGCGCCTGAATCCGCCCAGTATTTGACCTCATTCGCGTGATAAATCGTATCGGTTTCATAGAGGAAATATCCATAGGCGTGTTCCGGTTCCCTGCGGAGATGAACCATCATCCTCGAATCGTAATATGCTACGAAGTATGTCGGGTCCGAGATAATATCCGTCCAGTGGAAGATGCCCGCAGTATCCGAATCCGACCACTCGCGGAAGAAATACCTTATCGTATCGCCTGCGGGGACGTCCGTCGAGTCTGGCGACGATACGCCTATTTCGTGCGGTAGGCCGGGAGTCCACCAGAAGATATGGCTTTCTTCGTCCCAGAAAGTGTCGCCGTCGGCATAAATGAATCCCCAATCGTGTCTCGGGCTCTTGACTATCGGGCACATAATCTGCCCGTCGTAGTATGCTGTAAACGTCGTATCCACGCTAATCGGGCCAACCCAATGTTCGCGCGGTTCGCCGTCCGACCAATGATCGAACCTGTATCTCTCGCCCGAGGCGGTCGAGTCGAGATCGGGGACTTCGAGTATATGGTAACTTCCTCTGCCCCACCAGGTTGACCAGATGGCTGTCGAATCGTGTTCGATCATATCGACTCTGATCCAACCGTCGTCGTTTTCTTCGGGATCTTTCATGATTGTGGCGAAAACAGCCGGCGCATAATGCGCGGTAGCTTCATAAGGCAGATCCATAATCTGCCAATTGTGGAAAAGCAGAGTGTCGCCCCACATTGAATCTTCCGAGGCCGGTTCGACATGCCAGTGCACGAATCCGTGATATGTTCCGCCGTCGAGAACCGGCGTTTCGCATTCGTAGAATGCGGTGTCGTTTTCCGCATACCAGCCCTCGCCTATAAGACCGGGCTCGCTCGTCAGGCCTTCGTAGAGAAGCGTCAGATAATACTGGCCTTCCCACAACCATGTCAGGTCGGTGTTCTCAGTTATTGTAAACGTAACGTTATTGAACGTATCGGCGGTGTCGATCGCTCCGAATTCGCTTTCCATATCGAATCCGGTGCAATAATATCTTGTAACCGAATCGACTTCCTCCCAGGGCATCACCGAAGCGTCGATAACCGAGTTCAAACGCCAGTATGTGATTCCCCACGGGGTTGGCGGCCATCCGTATTCGCTTATGACGGTAAGTCTGGCGACGGAATCTTCCGGTAACCAATGCCAGTTGCAGGTGCTCGGCATGTGGATTTCGAACCAGATCGAGTCCTGCGGACTGAATATCGGCGCACTACCGGTTCCGGTCATGCCGATACAGAACATTGTATCGTTCGGCGGAGGTGCGGGATTGTCGTTTATCCATGCCGCTACCGTATCGCCGTCGTAATACCAGTGAGTTCCTACTCCCGGTTCGGGAGTATCGTATCCGGTGGGTAACGGGCCTTCGTTGTTTATCTCGAAAGCATACTGCATTTCCCATTCCCAGGTGATCGTGCTGTGAGTCATTATATTGTAGTCCGGGATTACATTGCCCACGCCCGAAGGCGGAGTCGAACCCGTGCCAGTCCAGCCGGTGCAATAAGCCCTGATACCGGGCGATACAACTACCGCGCTGTCAACATGTGCGGAAGGCACTATCGTTCCCGGCACCCAATATGTAACATCGTGCGGCCACGGCGAACCATAATCCGAATAGACGGTCAGGGTAACCGCGACGTCGCTCCATTGCCAGTCGCAACGGGAATTAGTCGTGATATTAAATCCGAATTCCGTATGCGGATCGAAGGGCGGCAGGTTACCTGAACCGCGATATCCGACGCAATACATCGTATCTGAACCAGTCCAATATGGATGATCAAGCATCTGGCCGAATATCCATGCGCCGGCGCTATACATGTATGTTCCGGGATCCGGCTCGGGATCTCCGTAACCGCCGACATTGGTGATTGTGAATTCGTAAACGCTCGACCAGAGCCATGTCAAATCTGAGTCAACCCAAATCGGGAATACGACGTGGTTTGAATCGCCGCTCATCGGCGTGCTTCCGTGGCCTCTCCAGCCGACGCATTCGTAAGTCGAAGGACCGACCACGACTTCAGAATCAACCGTGGCATCGACCGTATCGCCGAGTAACCAGGCGGTGAATCCATAGGGTCGAGGTGAATCGTAATCGCTGTAAACATTCAACAGCGCGACCGTATCTCGTGGATACCATAGCCATTCCACCGCCGAAGGTTCATCCAGGAAGAATCCGAATTCGGACTGCGGGGATCTCGACGGTGCTGAACCGGCGCCGTTAAATCCAACGCAATACATCGTATCCGGATCGTCCCAGACGGGATGTGTTACGTAACCATAAACCGAATCGCCGGCGTTATACCAATGATCTCCGACGGTTGGATCGGGAGAGTCATAGGCTTCCGGCCAGCTCAATATCGTAAGTCGATACTGTTCCTGCCAGTGCCATGTAATCGATGATGTATCGTATATTTCGAAACTTGTCATTGGATCCGTGCCCGACACTGGTGCACTTCCCGTGCCCGTCCAGCCGGTGCAAAGCCACCTATAGCCGTCTGGAGTTCCCGGCTCGTAGGGCGACGTTACGAAGGCATCGACGGTTGCGCCAGGTAGCCACCAGGTCGTATCCGAAGGAATTGGGTCGCCGTAATCCGAGAATACATAGAGTGGGTAACGAATGCTCGTCCAATTATAGATTACCGTGCAGGGATCGATGATGTTGAAATTGAAATTGAGCACCATCGTATCGAGGCCGGCCACGCTCGCTCCAAAGCCATGCCAGCTATTGCAGTAAACAAGGCTATCGCCGTCGAGTGTATCGACGGTGTTGTTGATTCTCAGATAAAGCGGCATTCCTTCCGCGGCCCAGATGTCGTCCACCGGATCGAGATCATACCATGTGATTCCGTTTGTAGAATACTGCGGGTGGTCGTGCTCACATTCTATATGAACTAAATACTGTGTTTGCCATAGCCATTCGAGCGTTCCGGACGAGGTCATGGAAATCGGGCAAATAGTGGAGTCGCCCGTGGCTGGGACGGGGCCGGTGCCCTCCCATCCGATACATCTGTAACGGACTCCGTCGTCCTCTTCGGAAAGGTCATATATTACTGCCCATGCCTCGAAATCCGTTCCACGGATGAAATAGTTCCAAAGACCCGCGGGCGGGGCTACAGGGCCGTGATCCGAAATAACAAGCAAACTTTCTACTTCCGATTCATGTGCCCAGAGCCAATTTAAGCTACAGGGAACACTCATCGTTATTTCGAATGAATACCCGAAACCGGTAGTCGGAACTCCGCCTATCACCAGATTATAACCAACGCACCGATATTCGCCGTCAACCGGATCGACATTCGGGATCAGTAGCGTTCCTGCGTCGAACCAATGGATACCTTCGGTCGGGTCGGGATCGTCGTATTCGGAAACGACCGCGAAACGTAGCTGTTGCTCGAATTGCCATCTTAATTCGCCGCTGGACGTCATTTCGATAATAACATCGCTACTATCGCCACCGTCCGCGGCGGCGTCCGGGCCGGAACCCGTCCAGCCTATGCAATGATAGCGCGTGCCACTCATATCGGATGTGGTTTCATCTACGTGGAACGTATCGATCGTGCCGGGGACATAATAATAGTGCCCCGCTGGAGGATCGGGACTCGCCATTCCCATTATCCACTCGTATGGATCGGAGGTAACGTCGAATTCATACTGGTCACCCCATTGCCATATAATCCGCGACGGCGAAGTTATCACGAAACTTGCGTAAGGTAGATCGCCATCGGCAAGACTTCCGAATCCGAGATAACCTGTGCAATACATCCCGCCGTCCGGGCTGGCAACATAGGCCACAACGGTGTCTCCCTCGAAGAACCAATGTTTGCCGAGTGCCGGGTCGGGCGAACCGAGTCCGGTGTCGGTAGTTTCGACATAGAACGACCATTGCCTGCGATAAACCGCCGTGCACGTATATGGCCTATCCACGAATATCTGTGTGCTTGCATGATATGGATTGCCGAAAGTCGCGCCGTCGGGTGTGCTCTCCCAATGATCGAAGACGTAACGGAGAGTATCGTCCGGGCCGTCTTCGCCGATAATCGAATCGGTGGTGATAACCGGCATAGTCGCGCCTTCATACCATCCGCCACCGGATTGTGTCGGGACAAGCGTGTCCGTGCCGGTATAATCCAGAATGATGCGGAATTGTTGTGCCCAATCTGCGGTTTCCGTAATCGGGTTGTTCATCGTAACATCTGCGGAGGTGTCCGTGCCGGTATATGAACCGGCTCCGCTACCTTCCCAGCCGAGGAAGATATATCGTATGCCGCCGACCGGCGCGGTTATACTGTCCACGCCGAAGTTGGCGACGGTGCCTTCGTCATACCAGCCTTCGCCCCAGGGATCGCCGTGGTCGGAATCTATTTCGAGATAGTATTGTTTATTAAAATATGCAGTCCAGGTCGTATCGTCGAGAGGAATGACTGTATGGCATGTATCGCCCATATCCGACCAGTGATCGAAAACGAAGCGGGTCATGCCGAATACCTGCGGAGAAATCGCGCAAATCTCGTGTTCGGAGGTCGGTGCCCAGCCCATCGGGAAACCACTCGTAATGGTATCACCGTCAGCAATCAGGTAACCGTAACCGAAATCATTTTCCAGGACAACCGTAACCACGTTCCCATAGCGAATATTCGCCATAAATGCACTCGTTACTGGATCGAAAACACGAGGGTCTCGCGCGACCCAGCCGAGAGTAGTGAATTCGCCCATCCAAAGTGGCGAGCCGCAGTCCGCCCAGGGCTCATATACACCCGCAAGGCTGGATTCTCCGGTGCGGATCCCGCCTACATATAAAGTCTCGCAGTATGTCGGGTTTTCGGGGAGATAGGGCCCGATGAGGTTTATAGTCGGCTTCCACTGATGGTAAGCCTCGGGCACGAAAGGACCATAACCGTCCACAACGCCGGAAGGTCTTGCGGTGATATCCCACCGTTGACTTTCGGAAACAATTTTCGGATCCTCATATTGATATGAACTACCGCAATCCGTCCAGTCGGTCAGCGGCGTAGTCCCGCCGACGTTTGTGCCGCCGTAATATCGCTCGGTGAGGTTGAAATGCGGTATCGTATGTGTGCATTCGGGATCGTTCATCTTGCGGGGATCGCCGAACTCGGCCATATACTGGAAGTAGTAATTCGGCGAGACTAACGGTGCGAGGACGAGCCCGGTCGGTTCGGGACAGAACCAGCGCCAGTCACCAGTCGGCGGCGTCGGGTAGTCGTCCGGGTAATTGTATTCGCCGCGGACGTTAGCCCAGCCCACGAAATCAGTGAATTCTACCTCGGTAAAGGTAAAATATTCGAAAGTAAAGGGCATCGACGGTATCGTGCTGATAGTGCATGCGGGCGGATTAGCGATAGTCTGCGTGAAAGTCGTATAATATTGATCCCAGTAGATGACGTCGTAGGTGTTACCCGGAACTGGCGGAGTAACGCAGAAGCTGTCCACCTCGTCGTAAATCCATCGTTCAGTTGCATCCGAGCCGGAACTGAGTCTGCTCATGCATATTTGCGTCCCCGGATCGTGATATATGATGTGATAACCCGTAGTGATTGGTCTGTCTATTTGAACATCAAAACTACGATAGTGAATATAGACATACCCGCCCATCGGATTGGCGAGGGAATCGTGCAACATCACGTTGAAATTGGTTCTCCACCAATTAGCGCCGTTGTAGTAAATATCGCCGTCGGGATCGCTCCATGTATCCCACCAAACGACGTCGAGTCGTCGAGTAGTATCGGATAGGAACATGCCTACGCCCGGCCAGAGCTGGTCCGCAGTCGTAGTCTGGTTTACACGATGTTGATCCGAGCGGAGTGTATAACCGCCGTCTTCGGACCAGACGCAGTATATATCCGTGTTTATATGTCTTTCGTCCGACCACGCGAGGAATGTGTTGGCCGCGTCGTCGAGCCTGAGTTTCGGTTCCCATTCGTCGGCGGAACTCACCGCAACTACCGTGGGCAGAGGCCAGGAGTGCCCGCCGTCGGTGGTCATTGTGTAATAAACATCATAACCGTAACCGGAGATGTCTGTTACACCCGCGCGGGTGTTCCCCAGGGAATCGACGCGAAGCCCCGCCGGGACGACATAACCGTCGGCAACGAATTCATCCATGTTGTTTGACGGGCCAAAGAAGGGATTAACAACCTGTCGGTAATAAGACGTAGCCGACCCTAATGATAATATACCCGTCGCTGTATAAATACAATGTGTTGTAGCCGCTGAGCCCGTCCCCTCGATGTCCGAACCGGTTAGCGAGTTATCCATAAACCATTCATGCACTATGCGGTGTTTACTGCTCCAGGATCCGCCATGGTTTATCGAGGTTTTCATGTCAACCTCATACCATGTGTAATCGAACCAGAAGGGCGGAAGTCCTTCGTAAAGAATTATCAGCAATATCATTATGGCCATGGACATAATATGCCCCTCGTCAGATTGGCCATAATAGGTTATGCATACGTTGTCTGCGTCATCGACGTTTATGTCGGCGCCCCCTTCGTCATAATTAATAGCGATAAAAAGTATATTAATATCTCTGTTGGCAATCTCCTGGATTCCACCGAACGACGCTCCGCCACTTGTGCTTCGGCAATAGTATACATCGCCTTCGAAAATGGTGTCGGAGTATAAATAGGTGCCGGTTGTATCGTAATAATCCTGGACGTGCCAATCGACGTAGTTATATGCGACGTGGACGATCGCGCTCAATCCAGTTCCCCATACCGCTACGCGTGGGGAATAATTGGTTCCAACGTCATCGACAGTGATGGCGTCACACCATGTATGGCCGGCATCGGTCGATTTTGAGAACTTTATTGCGTTTTGATCGGCGCCGATTTCCTCGCCCCAGACGGCGTAAATAGTCCCGTCATCGCCGGTAACACAGTGCGGCTGGCGTTGTGGCTCTGTATTGGGGATGCTCACAAGAACATCAGACGCCATGAAATCTTCGGCTTCGCCGGGTTCCGTAGGGCCGCCGGGAGAAGGCCTTGCCGACGGAGAAGGACTTCTTACCGGTTTATAATCGATTTTAGATGGAGGTATGGCCGGCATATAAAGCGCGTCCTTGGGATCCAACTCCCTGCTTGCGGGGAGTTCGTAGCGTTTGAAGCCGTTCTCCATTATTTTCTCAGTTATGGTTGGCGGACGCCGATACGAAGTGTCGCTAACGACAACGCGGGTAGCTCTTCCCGTCTCTTTGGCCGCTCGATTGGCCATCTTAACTGTATAAGGGTCGTCACCCCATTCTTCGGCGAGTGCCAATCCAGTAACGAGGATTAGCATTATTATCCAGACAATTTTCCAGGCGATGCGCATCGCTACCCCCTGTGGTATTTCATAATTTCAGTTATCAAAGTTACGTTATATAACCTATTAATATATCGTTTATTATCATATTATCAAATTCTTTTTCAAAGCTACCCATCTTAATACAACGATACTCTCGCCATTACGGTTAATAGTAATGTTTGCAATGTGGTATCGCTGGTATAAGTAGGGGTTAGCATATACAGCCAGATATTCTGAGATTCCTCCGGTCTGACCCACCAGCCGTGTGTTCCAAATATCTCATCGGTGCACCATGTGTTGGTTTCCTTCACGCAGTCTCTTACCGGATCGAATAAGGCCGGAGGGAACGCATCGAGATTCATCTGAGTCCGTATAACCACACGATCAACGCCGTTGATGCAACCGCAAGTCCACGATGTTAGGGTGTCAACCATAGTCAGACCAAACCCGAAGTCGAGAGGGATATTCCCCGTATTCGTTGCCGTAATAACTTCCGAAGGTGACATAACATCGACGTAATTAACCGGGGTTTCGCCGGGATTGTCCCAATAATTGGGGTTAATTGTGAAACTCAGAGTGTATTCGAACCATGTATAGAACGCGGTCAACGAATCGGGGGACACTATTACTACGGGTTTTGGCATAATCGTATCCGAGGGAATCATATCGAAGTTGCGGAAGGAATAAGCGGAGTCGCCGCTGTAATCTATACGTGAAACTTCTACCCAGTGTGTATCTTCAGGGGAAGGGGAATACCATTTGGTCACGGAAGAGACGAATTCGTATAGCGTATCGTCCACGGTTATCGTTCCTAGGGTTTCCGCGGGTTCTTTGGCGATAACGAATCTGTTCTGGTGATCGTAATTCGCGGTCAGCTCGATGGATTCTGTCATCGGCTCGATGATGTGTGATAAAGCCCCTCCATCGCTCCAATTGTTCCACTCGTATCTGTCGCCTACCGAGACGCTGTCGATCTCGCTCGTTCCCACCGTAGGGGCACTTCCCGGAGGAAACCATTCTTCCACTCTCGCGGAGTCTTCGTAGGTAGTTGAATTAATTTTCAACGATCCTTCCGTATGCCAGGGATTCTTAACAAGGACGAGCTTGTATTGTTGCAGATAATATGCGGTCAGGTTCATTTCGGTTTCCACCGGTCCGACCTCGTGGGCTATCGGGCCGCCGTCCGACCATGTATCGAACACATAACGTTCACCGGCGGAAGTATCGGGAGAAGTAGCTTCTATATCGTGGTATGTCCCGACTGCCCACCAATCGCTATATGTATGAATGTCGTCGTAAAGCGTCCCATCGACGATGAACCCGCCGTAATCCTCAGCCGGGGATTTAGTAAGGACACATTCTACCGCCGGGCCATAGCGCGCGGTCAGTGTGCATGGTCCCATTATCCTGACACTCGTGATTGGGTATGTCTCGTCGTCGATTAGAACCGCGCCCGGATCGCTCGGGCTCCAGACCATGAAACCATAATGAGCCCCGCCGTCTTCCACCGAAGTGGATGTGGTTATTTCCTCATAAGCAGGCAGTGAATACCATCCCTCGCCGGTTTGAACTGGAACGGCGCTACCGCATCCGGTATAATCGAGAGTAAGCAGGATTTCGTTCTGCCATTCCCAATCGATAGAGCTATTCGAGTTAATTGTGATTGGCGCCACGTTGGAATCTCCCGAAGCCGGAGTATCGCCTGTTCCCGTCCAGCCTATTGCGGCGTAGCGGTTATCCTCCGTAACGTTATAATATGGTCCAGCAGTGGCTGTGAAACTCGTTCCAATTGGAATGTAATTACGTCCTATCGGGGGATCGCAAGGGCTATAGGGACTGGTAACATCGAGATAAACGACATCCCCTTCCCCCAGCCAGTTCCATTCTATTCCTGAGGGCATTGTCAGGTCGAAATGAACCGAGTCTCCGTAGCCGCTTCCAAGCGTTCCCCAGCCGTCGTAGCCGACGCAATACCAGCTACCGTCGGGGTTTATTGTGATATAGGCATCCACCGTCTGGTCGGCTTCCATCCAATATGTGCCGACTGCGGGAACCGGCGAACCGTATCCCGCGGGATTTCGCACTTCGAAGGTGTATTGATGTTGCCAGAGCCATGTCAGCGTTCCGCTGGAGGACATTGTGAAACTTGTCGATGTATCAGAGCCCGTTGTAGCCGGACCCGTGCCTTCGTGTCCAACGCAACGATAACGTTCGTCGGAACCCATATCCTCGGTGCATTCGGTGATGTAGCAGTTAGCCGTTACTCCGCGGGGATAATACGCCCAACCCTCCGGGGGATGCGGTGAACCGTAATCGCTCGTTATTAGCAGGCTTTCAATCGACCCGATACCCATCCAGACCCATTGTAAGGTGGAATATTCTTCCAATAAGAAGGTAACTTCATCGACGCCGTATTCGCTCCCTAAACTACCTGTGCCGAAATAGCCGACACAATACATAGTATCGACCGGGTTGGTAGAGATGTAGCAGGTTACCCAACTGCCGTCGTTATACCAGTGCTGGCCTTCCGCGGGAACGGGGGTGTCGTAATCTCCGGGATTGTCGATGTCCACGCGATATTGATGTTCCCATTGCCAAATAATCGTGCTGTTTGTATTCAAGACTATGTTAACCAGAGTATCCGAGCCGCTCACCGGGACGTCGCCGGTGCCAATCCAGCCCGTGCAAATGAACCTTTCGGTGCTGGAGATGTATTCGTATTTATTGATTGTCAGAGTTATCGGCGTTCCGGTCGCGTAAACATGAGTTCCCACCGGCGGATCGGGCGTGCCGTGATCGCTTCCAACGTTGAGTTCTACGACGGAAATATCCCATTGCCACGTGACGGAACTGGGTTCGTCCAGGGTGAATCCAAAGCTCGAACCCGGATCGGATGGCGGCGCACCGCCGGTGCCGATGTAACCCGTGCATACAATTGAATCTTCCCACGGGGTTGTAACACTGCCGGAAACGTAAGTTCCGGGGTCGTAAAAATGTGCGCCCGTATCGGGAGACGGTGCGCCGTAATAAGCCGGTTCGGAATCTATGAGAAGCTTGTATTGTTGATTCCAATTCCACGTTATCTCTGAATTTTCGAAGATAAACCACGGTCCGGTGGATGAACCTGTGCCGGATGGACATGAGCCTGTGCCGTTGTAACCGTCTATAATCCACCGGATACCGGGATCGAAAGGATCCGGCCACGGAGATGTTACCTCCGCCGTGATTTCGCTTCCGGGGAACCAATAGGTCGTTCCGTAGGGGTATGCATCACCCAGTCCGCTGTCGTGGACAGTGAAGCTATAAACCTCTGTTTCGTCCGCCCATAGCCATGTTAAACTGGTCGGCGCTATCATCGGGAATACTATAGAATCCTGTGGGCTGTGGGTCGGAAGTGCAGGCGGAACGCCGTCGAAACCTATGCAAACGAAAGTGCCGTCCGGAGATAGAACCCGCGCCATTACCGATGAACTGGCAACGTGCCAGGAAACCCCGGCGGGTGGAACCGGCGAACCGTAACCGGTAGGATTAATAACCGTGAGAGAGTATTCCAGATTCCAGTTCCAGGTAAGTGTGCAGTTCTCGGTTATATTGAAATCGACATAATTGCCCGAGCCGGAACCTATTACGGAAGTGCCTGTATAACCGCTACAGGCCGCACGCGTCGAGCCGGTGAGATAAAACGGTGTCGGCACGGTGCATTCGACGTAATCGCCGGGATCGTAATAATGCCTTCCCGTCGGCGGGTCAGGAATGCCGTATGTTGAAATAATATCGAGTGTAACCTGATTATCCCAATTCCAGGTAATCGTGCTCGGTTCGGTCATGTTAAAACAAATGACGTCTCCAGTTCCCGAGGATGGCACCGCGCCAGTTCCAGTAAACCCGGTCGCATACATGTGATCGACCGTGTCGGGACTTCCTGCATAGGCGCAGAAATAGGCATCGACATCGACCCAATTGATCCCCACCGGCGGATCCGGAGTACCGTAATCGGAGAAAACATCGAGCATATATTGCACTGAATAAACGGCGATTATCGTGTAATGCTTATCGACGAGGACTGTTGTGGAAGCCGACGAACTGTCCTCAAAGAACGCCCCGGACGGCACACTTTCCCAGTGTGAAAAGCCGTATCGGATGCCGGTCGTGCTGTCCCAGCCCTCGCTGGCGGTTATTGTAGCGAAGGAGTCCGCCCAATACCAGCCCTCGCCGGTGAGAACGGGGGTGTGCCCACCGGTAGAGCCGGCGTATTCCAGGTCGAGTTTATATTCCGTGTTGAAGTAAGCAGTAAAATTAATATCGTAATCGGGGGTGGTTATATCGTGGTCGATGGCTCCGCTGTCCGACCAATGGTCGTAAGTATATCTGACCGTATCTCCGAAGGTCTGCGGTGTGATAGCTCCTATATGATGCACAGATCCCGGCCCCCATGAATTAACGCTGGGAGAAGGCACGGTCAAATAGTCCACCTCTATCTGGCCAAAACCGAAATCGTTGCGAACTGTAACTTCAGCGTTATTTGAATATCTAATTGTGCTGGAAAAATACTCCAGACATGTAAAGAGGGTGGAATCGATGGCATACCAGCCCAGCGGAATGGTGGTGTCGGAAAATTCCAGTTCGGTACCGCAATCGGTCCACTCCTGCCAATCATCGTATAAATCGGAATCGATATGCGGATCGCCGAATTGCGTGTGCTGGGTTGTGAAGGTATAATTCGTATCCGTCGGGCCGACGAGGAGAATCAGGGGATACCATTGATGGAAATACTCTATATCCACGTTTCGAGCGCCGATAACTGTGCCGTAAGTATCCGGATCGACCGTTGCCCAGCGTTGTATCGGCGAGAGATCAACCCAGCCGGAAGCGTTATAATACGTGCTTCTGTCAATCCAGGTTGTGCAATCGACCGCATCGTTGATGGTATCTATGACCAGAGCGCTGAAACTCATGTATTCGAGTTCTACATTGGGTATCGTGTGTGTGCATGCCGGAGGATTTCCCTTGAAAGCGTCGAAAATCACCCTGTATTGATGATGATAATAACAGGGGAAAGCACCGCCAGAGGACGGCGGGGCATAATATGAAGGCGGGATCCAGGTCCATCCGCCCGGATTGGGAATTGCCCAGCGTTCGGTAGAACCCGAACCTGACCAGATTTGATCCAGAAGGACGTTGTTCGTCGAAACGTATTCGTCATCGAACCATACTCGATAGGAGTCCGCTACGGTAAAAATGGTATCCTGGAACGTCTCGAATGCGTAATATTCGAATCCGGGCAGGGGCGAAGGCGGTATGTCGGGTATGTAATCGACGTCCAGGGCAACGCCGGTCATGCTGTTACCGTTGAAATAGACGTCTCCATCATCGTAACGGGTATCCCACCACGTAACCGAGATGAACCTTTTCCAGCCATCACTTTTGATGTCCAGATTCGGCCAGTATTGTTCGGTTCCACCGGCGTCCTGGTTAGCGGGATATTCGCCACGCCAGCTCGAACCGCAGTCGTCGGAGTATGTAAGATATATATCTGGATTACCCCATCTTGCGTCCCGCCAAACGATTACGGGGTTATCCTGATCGTCAACCGCGATAACCGGATCGAGTTCCTCCGTGCTCCTCGATGAAATATTCTGATAAGAACCGAAGGTTGAACCGGTATCGTAACTTCTACGGTATCGGATATCGCCGTATCCGTTGGTGGCCGTTTCGTAGATATAAACGATATGAGGATCGCCGTCCGGGCCTACTCCAAGTCCATTGGGAATGACGTATTCGTTGTCGCTGTAACTTGAGATTGTAACATAGGTGGATGGAATGCTTGGTGTTCCCCCCGCGTTTGTGATTTTTTTATATCGGACATCATAGTTAGATCCGGAAGTAGTAGCGTCGTGTGTCCACGCAAGGTGCAGGATGCAACTTACTCCGCCGCCGTAAGTATCTATCGCTGGAAGAACATCGTCGTGTTGACCGCCGTAATTTGTAAGCGCATAAGCTCCGCTCCATGAACTTCCATGGTCGGTTGTTCGTTTCATGTAAACTTCGGATTCTGCTTCTTCAGGATCGCAACCACCGCCTTCTGTCCAGCCATAAGTATATGCGATATATGCATAACCAGCGTCATCGGTTACCGCTGTAGCCATATCCTCGAACCCGGAGGTAGCTTGAATAGCCCAAATAGACGGCCAGCTCGATCCTCCATTATTCGATACGGCGCAATAAACATCATAGTCGTAGTAGGCCGGGTCATACCAATAAGTATAAGTGATATATACATCGGCGGTGCCTCCTGTTCCGTAGCATGCAATTCCCACATGGTTATTGATGCCGTAATTATCGACAAGCATAGCGTCTATCCAGCTGTCTCCGCCGTCCGTGGACTTGCTAAAATATATCCAGTAATTGTCTGCATTGATTTCCTGCGCCCAGGCGACATAAATCGTGCCGTCGCTTCCAACACAAGACGCCGGGTGGAACTGCTGGGACGTAGCGTCGTTATTGACCCTACAATCGTTATTCCAGTTGTTATCGATAAGAACTTCGCCGGAATCTTCGGGTTCCGGTGGAGACGGGCGGGAGTATCCCCGCCTTATGCGATATTCGGGGGTGTAGGTCGTGTGCGATCTCCATGCGGAAAGAGCGTTTAGACCCGATCCATAGGAAGTTCCTTTGACCTGCCTTAAAGCTTCGTCCTTTACCCAGTCCGGGACAGGTATAGTCGAAAACTCTGTTGATTTTCGCGAAATTTCCCTGAACAGATTTATTTTACCGATAGAATGTTTCTCGGAGATGTCTTTTAACTTTACGGAAGGCGTAACAACGGGACGAGTTGAGAGAACAACTCCCATCAGCATTATAACGACTATTATGTAACCAATTATACGCGCTATTTTCAATCGAAACCTCCGCGACAATGATGATAGATTATGCGATTACCTGACGGTATTCCCTGAACGGAAATTCACACAATCGTTACATTATAAAACAAATAACCCTATTTGGCAAGTTTTTTCATCATAATATAAGGAAATGAAAAACCCCGCAGTTAGCGGGGTATGGGCTTAAACGCCTATGGTCAAGCTATTTAAGGTAAATAATCGGAATGGAAGCCGATTTTTTGCCCGCTTTTAGCCTTGCGAAATAAATTCCTCCCGGCCGTCCTGCCGCGTCCCAGCGTATAGTTTTTTCTCCGTCGGCAATCACGGAAGATAGGTCATCGACGAGCCTCCCGGCGATATCGTATATTTTAAGTTCCAGGTGTCCTTCCGGCTGATTCAGGATTTCCAGTTCTACGACCGAATTAAAAGGATTGGGATGAGCGCGAAGGGCTATTCGGTCGGGTTTTTCGGTAGTTTGGTCTCCGATAACGCCTATTGTCTCCGCGCCGAGGAGATATACGTTATTTATATACCATCCTGCTTCGGTATTGGCGCTACTGGATCCGAAATCGAAATAGACCGTAACGGTTTCGCCCGACCACGGCGTGAGATCGATAGCCTCGAACTGCCAGAAATTACCTATATCGTCGTCGCCGTAAACAGTCTGCCAATCTACGAAATGATTGTATTGCGAAGCCGTGCCGTCGTAACCGTATTGCGGATGAACGATGAATGCGTTCGCGGGATCCCCGTCCGTGGAGATTTTAACGTTACAGCCGTCGTGGAACATCGGTGTATCGGCGCCCTGGTTTCGATACCAATGATAGAAGCAAAGGAAAGGAGCTTCGATTTCACTCAGGTCGAGTTCTCCGAGAACGAGCCGCGATTTGGAACTATCACTGTAATCTCCGTTAATATTGGTCGCCCAACAGTTAGTTCCTATGGGAACACTACTCGGTCCGTAGCTCGGAGTTCCGTATTCCCAATCGTCGCGTTCGCCTATCGGAGTTAGGCCGGATGCGCTGTAGCCGATATCGAATTCGTAGAAAGGTGCGGACACGAAGGGGCCGTCGATTTCGCCGGACTGCGGATATCTATAACTCGTTGAAGCGGTGTTGAATTCGAAATGATAATTGTGCGAACCTACCGGTAGGTATGTCGAGTATTCGTAGATTACGCCGTCGTCCGTTAAATCGCCCTCTCCAGTGAAGGACATGGAATAAGGCGTCCCATCGATGAAAACGCGGACATTGGAGGGAGCGTAACTTGCGGGCGAAGCTATCGTAACGCGGAAATGAAATTCAATCGCGGTGTTCCCTGCAGTCGGATCGACCTGTCCCGCGCCTGCGTAAGCATAATCCGCGGGTTGGAGCGAGATATCGTCGATATACCACCCTTCGGCGTGCACGTATGTATCAGCCGTTTGAGTGAAGCGGAATTCTATCGGTTCGCCCGGAGTTATCGCCCTTGTGCTCAAGTTATGATATCCGAACTCCCAATTGCCGGCGGGGCCGTTATAACCCCCAAGCCTATACCAGCTGGATCCGCCGTCGGTGGAATAATCCACGAAGCAACTGTCATAGGAATGTTCGGTGAAGTAATAATGCCAGAATGTCAGTCTGGGAGTGTCCGGGGTGATTATTACCGGCGTAATGAGGATGGCATCGGTAGTATCGTGATGCATGAAAAGGCCGTCGATACCGGAATACCAGGCGTGTGTGGGCGTGTTTCGTCTCCTCGTCGAGATATTCCAGTGGGAGACAATATCCCAGCCGCCCGACCCGGATTCGCAATCGTCAGCGAAACCGGCCTGGCCGATTGTTATTCCGAATGTATCTACCGACGTCGGGCCACGGTAGTCAGCCGCGGAAATAATTACCTGAGCCAGCCTGGGTGTCGGGCAACCCGCGTCTATCGACAATTCAAATGGCGAATTGCAGGTTTTGACGCCGCCCGGCGAAATCGAATCGATACCGCTGGAAGAAGAAGTAATCGTAAGATAGGGGTCGGAAGTGGTAAGAGCAAGCATCATAAAACGCGCGGTCTCGCCGCCGTTGTTCTCGATATTTACCTCCAATTCAATATCTTCACCGGGTTCGGCGTAATGGTCGCCGTCGCCGGCGGGATCGTCTATCGAATGGGAGTTGTAAGCCGTCATAGGCGAGGCTATCTCGACAGTGAAATTTAAATTCCAGCTCGTATCGGTAGGATCGTTTGCGAATAGCGTCATCTGGACGATTTCACCGTCTCCAAGCGAAGGGGCGAACTGGCATACGAAGGGCGTGCCGTTGGAAACTACTGCACCGACGTTTATATTACCATAAGATTTAACGGAATCTATTCTCGTAACGGCCGGATTGGCGCTTCTAAGGCGACCGGTTACCGATGAAGCGTCTTCGCTACCGGTGTTGGTCAGCGCAATAGTGAAATCGATATCCTCACCGATGTCGATGATATCGTCGTTGTCGCCGTCGGGGTCGTCAGTGGTTACATCGTCGATGCTCAGCCAGGGGCCGGAACCGCCGACTACAATGACGCCCTCGTATGGTATCTTATTATAGGCGGTGGCGGTTACCCACAACGTGTCGCCGACATCCGAACCCATCGTTCCCAATGTAACATTCCCCGAGGAATTCGTGTAGCCCACCGAATGGACGTTTTCGTCGTTCGTGATGCAAACAAGCGCATCGCTAACGGGAGAACCGCCGGATGTAACGTTTACAGAGACATTCTCCGAGATACCTATCGTGGAAGGATGACTTGCCGATAAAGCGTTTGGTGCCCTGAACCAGAGTGCGACCGAGGGATCGCCCAGGAGATTGTATATATCATAATAATAGTTCGCGGAACTCGAATATTCCAGATATACGCCATACAGACTGCGTAACATCATGCCGGCCATGAAATAGTATTCGTCTCCGAATGTATCGTCATACATACGGCGTTCCATCTCGTCGTCCTCGTCCCAATAGCTATTGTTGGAAGCTCCGAGGAAACCGATAGCGCCCTTGTCCATCTGACGGATCCACGTCTCGCCGAAACATTCGCTAAGGTGATAACTGCCTGTGATGCACGCGTTGGAAATTACGAAGGGATATTCGCCGTAATTGGTAAGACCTTCGACATCCGATGCGTCCATTTCGGGAGCTTCCCAGGAGTAGTAACCGCCGTGTCCCGAATAATTCACTATCATTCGTCCGTCGTTTATCGCCTGGATGGCGTGTATCCCGGCGAGGGGATCGCTGTGCGCTTTGATAGTATCGCAGGTGAATCCCGCCGGGCCGAAATGGGTTTGGACCGCGTATCTATGGGTAGCTTCAGCAAGCGACCAGTAACTTGGATCGTCCGAGGCGAGAAAACAAGCTTTGTTAGGGAAATCATCGTGGCCAGAGGGAATATTATAATGCTCGTAGTCTATTATGCGGTCGATAAAGTGATTGAATTGAGTGACGTTATCCGGGGAGATTCGTCCGACGAATAGCTCCGGGATATATCCGCTCCCATCCATATTGCCATAGGGGGTATCGGTGGCGGAGCCGGAAGCCGACCCTGTATAGCGCGGAACGTCGCCGACATCGCCTATAAGGAGAACGAAGGTGGGGGCTATTGTGGCTGTATCGTATTCCGCGAGAATCCAATTGCGGATGCCGGTTGTCGTTCCCCCCAGGCTGGTTGCTGTGCGTACTTTGACCGAATATCCCTTCCTGCTTTTCCAATGAGCGAGTTCATCCGTTCCCGCAGTGTAACTGCTTCCGGTGATTATCAGATATCCAAGTGCGTTGACGTCCGGTAGCCATCGGGGTTCCCAGGCATGTGGATTAGCGATAAGCGGCTTGATTGCCGTATCATAGGCTTTGGAAGAATATCTTTCCTTTATCCGTCGGGTTTCGGATATATCGGCTCCGGGGAATTCCAGCCCGAATTCCATCGATTGGATAACTTCGATATCTCCCGTTGCCGGGTTGTAGTTTACCGGTCGAATTTCCAGCAGTGCGATGCGGTAATTGCGCGCAATCTGGACATCGATAATCTCCACCTTGCGTTCGAAAATATATCTATCGGAGTCGTAAACGTCTTCGGCGAGTTCAAATTCCGGTTCGTATCCCCTTATTTTAGGAATTGGCGCCTGTCGGGGAATTATTTGATTTACTATCCCGAAATCCAACAGGTTATAGGAGACCGTTTCGATATTTTGAACCCGGATACGGGGACTGCAATCGAAAGGGATCTGGATTATCCGGTGGAGCACCGGTAATTGCGGCGACCCTAATTCGCCGGCTATCCCCGCGGAGTTAAAATCTAAATTAACAAAATTACCGCTATCGGTTTCGATTATTTCGGCGTTGATTTCCGTGCCACGATATTGGAACAAGGGATGTTCATCGGTGCCGGGCAAAAGTGTTAATTCTGCATTGTCGCCGGTGGGCAAGGTAATAGCATTTGCGATGGAAATAATCAATATGAAGGCCAATATTGATGTTTTTAGATAACTCATAATCGTTCCCCCTGGAATGCTAATTTCAAACAGCTAACTTACAATATATGAAATTTGACGTAAAAGGTAAAGAGAAAATTAACCCGTTTCGACGCAAACAACGAACGAATAACGGGGAATAAAAAACCGCCGAAAAATCGGCGGTTAGGATTACCGGTTTTGACGGATTTCTACCATGTAGCTATATATACGCACTCGTGGTAATGGTGATTACGGCAACACATCTCGTCTTCGTGTTTCAACATTACGCGTTTGCCGCCGTTAAATTTTTCAATGTAAGCAGAGATCAAACCCATATCGTATGCGCATGGTCGGGGATTTTTACTCTCTATTCTCGCGCTATTCGAGCCGAGCATTGTAACCTCATAGCCGCCGGATTCGCCTCCTCTGTGATGAGCCTGATATACCTTGTCCAGATGATTGAGCGCTTCTTCTACATCCTGCATTTCCGGGATATCGACAACCGGTGGCACCGCTCTGCCTATAGCGTATAGAGCCGCTTCGCCAAGTTCGGCTGTAATTTCCGAGAATGCGTCCAGCCAGCTTTGTTCGGGATACCACTGTTCGGGATCGATGTCGGCTAATCCGTGTTTAGCCAGGATTTGTTCGGCCAGGTCGCGATACATTATACCGTCGAGTATAGCGAGAATGGCATTGCCCTTAACCTCGGCTGAAGGCGAAAGGGCTTGATATTCGGCGCTCATATTTCCTCCTAATAGACGTCTATTATAATGCAATTATAATAAAATCCCCGCGAGTTGCGAGGATTTTTTCCCGAAATTATCTCTTGCCACCGACCTTCTTGGGCGATGCGTTTTCCCAGGCGACGACTATCGGGCTGACAACGTATATCGAACTATAAGTTCCGATAATTGTGCCGATTATCAGAGCCAGCGAGAAATCGTGGATAACCGGGCCGCCGAAAAAGAAGATACATAGCAATACGATAAGCACCACTAAACTCGTTATTATCGTCCGGCTGAAAGTCTGGTTAAGGGATCTGTTCACGAGATTGTCGAATTTTTCTCGATATAGGATTCTGATGTTCTCGCGAATCCTGTCCGAAATAACGATCGTATCGTTTATCGAATAACCCACGATGGTCAATAAAGCGGCGACTACCGGCAATGAAATCTCGCGCCCGAGGACCGTCAACAGTCCGACGGTTATGAATACGTCGTGGAAAAGGGCGATAACCGCGGCCACTCCAAACCTGAATTTGAAGCGTATTGTCACGTAGATGAGAATTCCCATCAGCGCGAAAATAGTCGCCCAAAGTGCCTGGTTTCGCAACTCGCCGGACACTTTTGGGCCGACCACTTCCTGACGTCTTAATTCCACGTTCTCATCGCCGTATTGGTCGCGAAGCCTTTTGAGGAGTATCGTGGGAAAATCGCTTTTGCGTTCAGTTTCGATATCCGTGGGGACGCGGAAAAGGACGTTACCCTCTCCAATAGACTGTATTTCGGCGTCGGAAACGCCTAATTCTTCGACGAGGGAGCGGGTTTGCGCAATATTTACATCGGTTTTGAACCCGACTTCGATAACCTCGCCGCCCTTGAAATCGATATTATATAAGGGGCCGCCGTTGACAATCAGAGCGACTATTCCGATAATAATCAGAATACCGCTGATTATGTAGGCCTTCTTCTTCTGTCCCAGGAAATCCCAGTTGATATTTGTCATGAATTCCATGATCTATCTCCTTCAGGATTATATACTTAGTTTCTCGACCTGACGGCGAGAAGTTATAAATTCGAAAATCATTCTTGTCACGATAATCGCTGTAATCATACTTATCACGATACCCATGAAGAGCGTCACGGCGAAGCCTTTTACCGGCCCCGTTCCGAAATTATACAGGATTGCGGCGGTAATAAGCGTCGTGATATTAGCATCGACGATCGTCCTGAACGCACGCGAATAACCGGCATCGATTGCCGCGCGGACGGTCTTTCCGGTTCGTAATTCTTCGCGGATGCGCTCGAAAATCAACACGTTGGCATCGACCGCCATGCCCATAGTAAGGATGATACCCGCGATACCCGGCAGGGTCAGAGTAGCCCTGAACGCCGCCATACCCGCCATCAGCGCGATCATATTGATGACGAGTGCGAAATCGGCTATTACGCCGGCGGCCTTGTAATAAATCACCATAAAGATGACTACCAGAATAAGGCCGATAACTGTAGCGCTAACCCCCTTGCGTATAGAGTCTTCGCCGAGAGACGGCCCCACCGTTCTTTCGCTCTTTATATTCAAAGGCACCGGGAGAGCGCCCGCTTTGAGAACGATGGTTATCATCTTGGCTTCATCGAGGTCGGGAATGTTCGATATCTGTGCGTCCGAGCTTATCTTGCTCTTGATGACCGGCGCGCTGTAAACTCTCTCGTTAAGTATAATAGCAAGCCTGCGCCCGATATTCGATCCCGTAACTTGAGAGAATATACGGCTACCTTTGGAATCGAAACTCAGGTTAACTACCGGCTTGCCCGCGCTTCGGGGATCGTTGCCGCTTCCAAATCCAAAGTTGGCTTTTTCGACTCTATCGCCGGTCATTTCCACGCGATCATTGAGAACATAAAGGAATCGGTACTGGATACCGCGGACGATTTCGTCCTTAGAGCCCCATACGAGTTCGGAACCCCTGGGCAAAGCGGTTCTGACCTCCGGCATTTCTATTAGCCGGGACACTACCAGAAATTCGCTACGCGGCACCATCATAACGTCGCCTTCGACCTCCACGAGGCCGGAGAAGGGGCGGGATTCGCCCTCTATATCGGAAGGTATTCCCTCATCCTCGCCCGGAATATCGACTTCGCCTTCGCCAAAGAGATCTGCGCTGGTAACCGATTCGACCGAATCTTCTTCCGTAACGACTTCCCTGGTTTCCTCGACTATTTCCTCTTCCGGTTCTTCGGGAGGAGTTGTTTCGGTTTCGTCGGTTTCCGGGATATCGGTTTCGACCGAATCGGTTTCAGCCATTATATCTTCCATGGTCGGTTTTTCGGGCTTGTTTTCGGGAACCACGCTATCCGGTTCCGCCGTAGTGATGTCGGTTTCGGCTTCTTCGTCTTCGGGGATCCGGGCGGCTTCTTCTTCCGCCTGTGTTTCGGCGAAGGATTCGCGGTAAGCCTGGGCGAGAAGGTCGGGTTTTTCGCGAAGAACGCGATCGACCTCATCGACGAATTTCGATACCTCTTTATCTCTGCGAACGAGCTGGAATTCGAGGATTGCCGTCTCTTTGATTAACTCGCGTGCCTGTTCGGCATCCTGGACGCCGGGGAGTTCCACGATTATCCTGTCGCTCGCGGCTTTTTGGATTATAGGCTCGGCTACACCGAACTGGTCAACACGACTGCGGACGACCTCGAGTGCTCCATCGATAGCCGTCGAGCGTTCTCTTTCGATTGCGGTGATAATATCCGATTCGCTTCCACCGAGGCCTGGGAAATACTCAGTCATTTCCAGATCGTTACGTTTGAAAACGGCGGGAAGGACTTCGATAATATCTTTATTCTGTCTGTCCGCTATCTTCTCGGCTTCTTCGAGGGTGTTTACCAGGGCCACATCGCGTTTGATTGCTCTATTCGATAACATCGTAACTATATCCGGTTCGAGAAGCAGGTGCATCCCGCCCTGAAGGTCCAGCCCCAGTTTAATGCCTTTTGCCGTTAATTCTTCTACGAGGCCGGGTTGCTCGATTTTATCCTCTTCCGACATTATGTTGAGCCTGAGAGTCGGGTAGAGGAAATAGAGTGACACTACGAGTAGTGCACCTGTAATAACTAATCTCCAGAATTGCGCGCCGCGCATTTATCCTCCTTGAATAAGATTATCCTAATATATCTATTCTGCCGAAAAAAAGACAGAATTTTGAACTATAAGCAGTAGTTATGTATTTGTCAAAGGAAAAATAATAAGAAGTAAATCATTCACGCCTGGGTGTGAATTCGATTTCGACGCGCCTGTTGGTTATACGCCCTTCTGGAAGCGAGTTGTCGCCGATAAGGATCTGTTTGGTTTCCCCGCCGACGTCTCTGGTAATCGTATATGGTCTGGACGGTCCGTATCCCCGCGCAGACAAAATCGAGTTATGCGAAATAAGCCAGGCATCGAGCTGATCCTCGGAATTGAGCGAGAGGATTTGCATCATGTATTTACGGAGCGTGTGATATTGTTCTTCCGCGCGCCGATTCGATAGCTTGATGTTGCCGCTTTCGACACCGACGATGTCCGTATGTCCGCCGATTATAACCCGTAACGAACCATCCTGAGCTATCCTGGTTGTAACTTTTCTGGCGAGTTTTTCCATCCGAACCGACGCGTAGTCCGGTTCGCCGTAGGCCCCGGCGAAGGTGAATTGGACTAAAATAAGCCTCTCCGAGAGGTCCCTGCGATTCGATTTTATCACTCTGAGTGTTTCAGGGGGGCTTTCCCCGATTTGACCGAATTCGTCTTTGACCGTGAGTTCCGCGTAATAGATGCGTTCCGGTTCGATCATCTTTCCGTTTTCGACTTTCCAGTCCCAGGACGCGGATTCGATCATTTCATTATCTTCCATATCCCAGATAACTTTAGCGTGATCGTCGAAAACCTGGATATTGGAATATTTAATCGCAGATTCGCTACCGGGATAGCAATCGAAAACCGTTTTTTCAAATCCCGGTTCGATGCGGAGTTCACTCGAAGGAATTTCGAAGGCGCGAGGTTTGTATAGAATCGCTCCGGCCGTTACTACGACGCGAGTATCTTCTCCGGGCGCTTCGCGGGCGAATACCCTATCCCTATAACGTGTGCCGAGTTCATCCGTAACGTTTCTCTCCATAGCGAAGGCGGAATCTATATCCGGCGCGATACAGACTACCTCGAAAAGGCTATTATTATCAAGTTTTTCTCCGATAGTCTCGTAGTCTTCGGCGTATAATTGTCTGTCCGATAGCCGCCAGTTGCGGGGAGGGTTGGCGTAAACGCGCAACTCAGCTCTTCTGTTTTCCTGGGCGGTGTATATTTTCCCCAGCCTTGTGCCTTCGAAATCTTCCTTTTCCGCCCGGAGACGCTCTAAATCGTGGTCGTCCGAAATCCTAACCCTCTCGCGCAGTTCAGGAAATTTTATAACAATCTTCCTAACGACGTTTTCCGCACGTTGCATGGCCAGTAGGGATCCGGCGGCGAAGTCCTCGACCTCGCCCGGATTGAAATAGCCCTCGACCATTACGTCCGCGTTCGGATTTGCTATAAGTCTCTGGCCAATTATCGAAAGAAGCGTGTCGAAGCGAGAATCCACCTCGTTATCTGCGGAATCGAAAAAAACAAGGGGCACAACGGGTTCATCTTCCGTCACCGAAATGAGTTGCGTGACCATTAACCCCGGCGGTTTGGCGTCGATCGTAGGATGCGGAGGAGCGTATATCCTGGCGTCGCAATGGCCGATATTGTTGGCTTCGTCGAGTTCCAGTATAACGCTCTCAAATTTAGGGAACTGCCCTCCGCGGTCGTCCACGCGGACATCGAAGACGTAATCGCCGGAATCGTCGGGTTGCCAAAGGAATTCGGCTACCGTGCTTTCCTTAGGACCGAGTTTTGGGATTTCTACTATCCCCAGGCTTTTTCCTTCCGAAACAAGGTTAACCGGGATATTCGAAGCCGTGCGGACTCCTTCGTTGGTTATTTCCGCGCGTATCGTGAGGTCTCCGCCTATAATAGGCGAACCCTCCGCGTAAACGCGGTCAACAGCAAGGTCGGGATAAGCCGGGGGAGGCGGCGAAAGACGATAGGTGAACGCCAACCGGTGAGAAGGACTATTGATACCCGCGGTCGGCATCGAGATTTCATACCCGAAACCCGGGCCGGAACGTTCTCCGAGGAAGTAATATACTCCCATACCAAGCGCCCATCTGCCGCCTGACAGGCTTAAATCTAATTGATTTTCCATGAAGGCTTTGCGAATGGTCAGGGTAGGGTCTATATCTTGCGCGAAGTCTTCGTAGTCGGAATGATATGTGAGCACTGGATTTGCGCGTAATTCCCCCCAGGGCAGATAAAATTCCCCTCCGGCCTGGATTTGCATCGGAAGGCGGTCCGTTACGCCGGTTTCGAGTGCCATATTCGGCATGTTCAGATCGTCTCCAACGATAAAAACGCGCCAATCCTCGCCCTGATATGTAAATCCTGCGCCGCCGGAGAAAGCGATCTTAGCCAGTCTGTTAGCGAGAAGAGGATCGCCCGGGTCGGCGAGGTCGAAGTTCGATTCAAAATATCCTTTTCGCCGAAGCCTGATTGAGATACCGCCAAAAAGCCCGACTCGATTCGTTTCCTCGCGGGGGTCTTCGGCACGCGTTATCCTCTGGCCGTAATGTAGCGCGATGGATTGGGAGGCCATCATCTCGGTGCCGAAATAACCCAGCGAGACGCCAAAACCGCGGTTAATGAAATGCTGGGCGTAAAGGAAACTGCTGGAATAGAGATTATCGCCTATACCCCAGAAATACCGCTGGTGATCGAAGGCAAATTGCGTCTGAGGGACCGTCGCCATAGAAGCCGGATTGAGTAATACGGGTTTTTGAGGAGTTGCGTAACTTCCCACCCCGCTCGCTGGATAGCTGTCGAGGAGCAGGGAATTCTGCGTGGGATCGGCCTTGGGATATATCAGGTTGATATAAGGTTCGGGTTCCTTTTGGGCAGATGAAACTGCGGCAAAAAACAGGCCCAAAGCCAGGCTTATGATAATTCCACGTCTCACAATTCCGTGGCGAGAGGTCGTTCTACCTGGGGTTCCTTTATTTTTGGGAGATCGTAAACACGGTAAATAACGCCAAATTTAAGATTATCACTCGTTAATGGTTTCCCGGACATGCCGTCGAGAGAGATTTTGCTAATTTCCATCATAGATTCCAGATTCATCACAGCTTTCGTGAAAGCCTCGACGTTTTCCAGCTTGCCCTCCGCCGATAGAGAAATTAAATATCGGCTACCATCGGTAATTTTCTCGTGTTTGACCGCTTCCGAAACGACGTCCGATAATCCGTTCTCTCTCGCGATAGATTCGAGCTTGCGTATAATTGTGCCCCTTTCATACGGGGGGACGGGTTTAGGATCGAAATTAATTTCATCGATGGGGGGGACCTTCGCGTTGATTACAAAAGTAGTAATATTGTCCGTTTTGGATGATTTGATGATATCGATCTTTTCAAAATCGAATCCGGGCAATATGGATTCTGTCACCTTACCTTCCGTTTTCCCCGATAGGAAAATCCACCCCTCGGGGCCGGAAGTTATCGAATAGATTCTTGCTCCGGCGTCCGGCAGAATAGCGATTATCTTCTCGTAAGCGCCTAACCACGGGATTTGAGCAAGCCCGCCGGCTTTATTCTTGCCGGGGAACGGTGTTTTTTCCGATGTGGTATCCTTTGGAGGTTTACCGGCTTCAGGCAAATCGCCGCCATCGGTCTGTCCGTCGGGAACAGCCATGCCTTCGGGGGGTTTGAAGGGTATCTGAACCCTTTCTTCTATATCCTCTCCCTTCTTTTCGAAGTAGTTAGTAATGATGATATATCCACCGATAGCCAGAGCAATGATAAGAACGGCACCGAACACGGCATAATAGAGCTTCTTGCCCTTAGTTGACTTAACTTTAGCCGCTTTCGGAATAGCCGATTCGGGAATCGGTTCAGGGGGCGGAATCTCCTCGCCGAGTAAATTTGTATATAGTAGTTTGGCCATCAGCTTCTGAGCGCTAATCCAAGCGCTTTGATATAGGAAAACCAGCTTACTTTCGATTTACGGTCTTTGATCTTAATCGGGCTTCTGTCAACCGGGTTTGACAGGTATGGTTTCATTTCGAGTTCCTGTGAGAGGAAATTGGCGATGTCCTCATTCACAGACCCGCCGCTGACAATTAGCAATTCCGGCTTATTTTCCACGAGGTCGAATCCGATTAAATCGAAGCGTCTGTTAAACGCCTTGACGATATCGAGCGCTAACCCCGGGAGGATATCCAATATTCCCTCTTTAAGGAAATTTTTGCCGACCTTAAAGGAAACACCCGGCATAAAAACACCGTTGTTAACCAGTGCGAAACTGCTGTATGGATATGAAACATCCACCAGCAGGATAGTTTTTGCCGGTAGGTTTTTTGAAAGCGAAGCCAGTCCATTATATAGAGAAATAATATCCGGTTCGACCGCGACGACTTTCAATCCCATAGCCAGCATTGTAGTCGCTCTTTCGTCGATGACTGTTGAAAGCGCCGAGACAAGTATATCGTAAACCCCCTTCTCGCTCTTTCCGGTTTCAAGGTGATCGAAGCGATAATTGCTCGTGTCTTCGATGAAATTCTGGTGGATTTCCCAGTCGAGACTGCTTTTTTTCATGTAGCCTTTCGGGAAATCATAGACCTTGAGATCGCAGAATTGCATGGGGAGGTTTATCGAACCGGCGGAGGCTTTGATTTTCTTATTCTTCTTGAGTTCGTTGAAATCGAAAGCGAGGGAATGGTAATCCCTGATTCTACTCCAGAAAACCTGTTCATCGTTAACGGGCATCGAGGTAATTTTATCGACAACGATGCCCTTTTTCGAGATATCCGCCTGAACTATTATCGCCTTATTCTCGTCGAGAGTAATCCCCAGGGCTTTTCTTTTCGGTTCCAGAGAGATGCCGTCAGGGAAAAGATCGACGGAGGCCGCTTTGGGGTCAGCCTTCTTTTTACCCTTTTTAGCTTTTGAGCCTTTAAGCAGTTTGTCGAGACCCAGTTCGATCTCAAACCTCCCTTATTCTTCCCAGGTAGCTCTTCCTTTTATTACCTGCCCATGTCCGTCGTTCTGACATGAAATCGAATAGAAAATGGAATCCCTCGCGATGATGATATACTCGTCGCCGTCCAATGGACATGTAAATGAATACTTTTTATCGAGATAGGGACGAAGAAGAGTCGTATCCTCCGTGAAAAGGCGTATTTCAGGTATCGTGTCTTCTTCCGCTTCTTCTTCAATAACTTCTTCCCCGGCACCCTCGGCTTCGGCTGTAGAATCGGTCTCTTCAGCCGGGTTCTCTTCTATATTGAGAAGCGTGGTATCCCCGGCGGTCGTGAAGAATCGCATCATTGCCTCGGAAATTGCCAACTGCTGTTCGTGGCATTTCACAACGGCCTGTTCTTTTTTCTGCATTCGTGTTTTTGGGATAACCAAAGCGGCGATAACCCCGACCATAAGAATCAGGATTACGACGTCTAATATAGAGACTCCGGACCTTCTGTTCACTTTTTCCTCCGTCCTGGTGGTTTTATTTTTTGTTTTCAATTTCCTAATATTATCATATCTCTGTTCTTTTCGACGGTTGCCGGGCCGATTCCTTTAACCCTCTGCAAATCGTCGATAGATTTGAATGGGCCGTTTGCGTTTCTATCGTCGCAGATTCTCTTTGCCAGAGCCGGGCCGATGCCGTTGAGTCTCGTCAATTCGTTTTCTCCCGCCGTATTGATATTGACCGGGCCTTTTTGTTCCTCCGGTTCGCTTCCTTTTTCGGTTCCCGAAGTTCTATACGCCGATTTAGAATCACCTTCGGCATTTTCCGTTTCGGTTTCCCCGGCAATCTCTATTTCCTGTTCGGGGCCGAAATCCGGGAACGGCCGCTCACCGCCCTGCGCAATAGCCATAATCCCACCGCCGCCGACAATCCCGACGACGATAGTTGAAATTAATATTATTTCTTTTCTGGTCAACGGTAAATTCATAATACTATCTCAGAATAAAAAATATAACTGAGAATGGGGAATAATCAACAATAATCCTTTCCCAATTACATTTTTTGATTATTGTATATTATTGGAATATGTTTTGCGGGACAAAAAACCGGTGATTAATAAGATTGAAAACACTCGATAAATATACTTTGCGGCAGTTTCTGATCTGGGTAGCGTGGGCTTCCCTGGCGTTTCTGACCTTGTTTTACGTTATCGATGTCATAGAGAACCTGGACAGGTTCATCGACAGGGGGGCGGTTTTAAGCGATATCATCCTCTATTATTTGACCTACCTTCCCTACATTGTAGTCCTGGTTAGTCCTATAGTGATGTTGCTCGCGGCGGATTTCTCATGCGGACAGATGTCCAAGCACCGCGAGGTGGTGGCGGTTCGGTCGGGTGGTATAAGTTCGATGCGAATAGCGGTGCCGATTCTGGTGTTCGGATTATTCTGGTCGGTCGTTATTATGGCCTTCGGCGAACTGGTTGTGCCGCGGACGAACGAGTTACGCGACGAGATCAAGGACGAAAGGATTAACAAAAGCAATAGGACATCGACCGGAAGAGTGAAAAAACTCCTATACCAGACCGAAGACGGCAGAATTCTATCGATAGAGATATTGGATCCAAAGCGAAACCGGGCGCACGAGGTGCTCGTTATCACTTACGGCGACAAAGACGAGGTTAGCGAACTTCTCCGCGCCAGAAGAATGGAATACGACGCCGGGAAATGGGAACTCAAGGACGGTCACGCTTACAAGTTCCATGCGGATTCGACGAACACATACAAAAAATTCGATTCCAGGATTATCCAGCTGGACGAGTCGCCGGCCGAATTGGCCGAACGCCGCGCCGATCCCGACGAGATGGGATTCTTCGAGTTAAGGGAATTTATAGAGCGAGTCGAAAGGGCGGGTGGGGATCCCCTCAAAGAGAAAACAGACCTCTATATGAAAATATCCTATCCCTTCATAAATTTCGTGATTTTACTTTTCGGGGTGCCGTTGGTTCTGCGGTTCCGTCGTGGCGGATTGGTGGTTGGATTCGCGCAGTCGATAACTATCGCCTTCATCTATTTCGGCGCGATTAAGGTGGGGCAGGTGCTGGGTTATAACGGCAATTTACAGCCTTTTCTCGCCGCAGTTCTCGGGAATATCATTTTTGGGGTGGCGGGTTTTATGTTGCTTTTCTCACATCGGGATTGATAACGCTAACAATTATTTCACGTAAACAACCGGAGTCTTCGAAACCATGCCGTCGGCGAGTGTCGTCCTGACGAGATAAACTCCCGTCGATATAAACCGGTTTGGCGACCATACTATAGGCACCTCGTTTACAGGAACGTTGGAAATCCTTTTTACGAGACGCCCCGTTAAGTCGAATATCTCTATCGCTTGAATAGTCTTATCCGATTCGATTTTCACGTTGGAGTTGAACGGATTTGGCCAGGCTCGCAGTTCCGTGCTTGTCGGGCGGTCCACCAATTCGCTAATGCCCGCCGTTATATCTTTCAATCTGCCGTCCGAACTATAAACCGGAAGGAAAGCGGGGTCTGTGCAATAGGCCATCAGCGCTTCCCATACGGTCGTATCCGAATGGATAATTTCTTCGGAGGGAATCCCTATAAGACTCATAGCGTATTCCAGCATTTCGGTGCCCGCGACTCTATATGTGTCGGTCGAAATCCACGGAGTTCCGTTTATTGTCCATGTGGATGTGTTGATACGATTTAACATCGAACCCGAAGGATCGTATTCGATTCTCATGCCGCTGAATTCCGGAAAAACCTCGGCGGAAAAACCCGCCCCGAGGAGGGCGTATTCGAGCATGGTTTTAAGTTGTTGACCGGTAACGGAGATAGTAATTAAACGGGAATTGAGTCCCTTAAGGGGATATCTTCCCGCAGGAGCCGCCCTGAACAGGTCGGCAATTGTAACGGGGCCGGTCCAAAGGGATAATCGTAGCGCCCCGCGGCCCTCCACGCCGATATCTGTATCGAGGATCGTGCGGTAGGCTTCCGTAACAAGGTTGCCTTCGGGAGAATCGTTCCAGCCGCTGTCCGGGATTCCTGTTGGCGTGCTTCCGATTTTAGAATCCGCCACAAAAGCGACGGTTTCGTATGGGTCTATCCCCACATAAGGATTCGCGATAATCGTATCACGCCAGGCATCGAGAGCGATGCGACCTTCCGGGCTCTCGGGCGTTCCTTCTACGACGGGAATCGGATCCCAATCGACGAATCGCAGTCCGTTTATTTCGTCGTAATCCATAGTCAGATGTCCGACACGAATTATCAATGGTCCGGCTTTGACAATGGGCGTGCTGTCCGTTCCGGCGACCTCCCAGACCACTTCGTCGAGCACGCTGTGATTATGCCCGCCGAGCACAGCGTCGATAAATGGGAGATCCGCTACGTCGTAGTCATCCGAATAATCGAGGTGGGTAAGTGCGATTGCGGCATCGGCCTCGGGCGGTAGGCCGAAAGTATCGATACCTGTAACGGCGTCCCCCAGGTCGAGGGGATCAGTCCAACCGGCGTTATCCGCTTCTTCGGTGCACGCGCCGAAAACGGCAATTTGGACGCTGTCCTCCATCGAATCGCCGGGGAAACTGAAAATCCTGTAAGGCGCTGTAGAAGCTTCAAGGTTCGGATAACCACTCGCATCGATGTTGGCGCATATAAGCGGGACATCTATCTTGCCGAGGACGGTATCCAGCGCTCCCGGGCCATATTCGAATTCGTGGTTGCCTATCGCGAAACCCTCGACACTGGCCTTCATCCACAAATCCCACACCCCCTTACCGACAGTCATTGTGGAAAGGAAATCTCCGGTAAATATATCACCGGCGTGGAGGAAAAGCATATCGGGATAGAGCGTCCTCAGAGAATCTATTACGTGAAACGCACGGGCGTAACCGCCGAAACAGCCATCGAGAGTAATCTCATCACGATATCCCCAGGATTCCATAACCGCGTGGCAGTCGTTTACCAGAACAAAATGAATGGGGCTCGCCAATAAGGGTGATAACGTGCCAAGTAGTAAGAATAGAATTGTTTTCTTCATATTTCCATATCTTTTGTTAACCTTGCCTTAATATATCTATCATCTCTAAATTTACAATTATATTCTTAAAATATCCGGGTTTCTCCTTGACCGTATGTCGTAAAAGCCTCATTTTAAGACAAACAAAAGGAGTAAAATGAGATACTTTACCGTTGCGAGTTTAATCATCCTTACTACATCGACAATTCTCGCTTTCAACGAGGAACCCGAGGACACGTTCCCACCGTCGCTGGACGATTTCTCGTGGGAACAAATCGATTCGGCACTGGAATTTTCCGGATTGACCCGGAAGGACGCCGGTTTCGAGAAGAAATGGGCGTCGGATACGCTGTTTCGGCTTTCGCGAGTCGAATTATTTCTGGATAGCCCCTTCGATTTGCCGGATACTATCGATTCGTGGACGAAAACTGTAATCGAGGAACGCGCGAATTTACCGGAGGTAGTCAAATGGTCCTTCGCCGCCATTGACGAAGAACTCCCGGGGCGGGAATATCGCGGTCTGGAACGGAAAATCGAGCGAATCGCAGGTAGGGACACTACCGGTGCACTGCTTGAGGAACCGTATCGAAGCTCGTTGCGGATTTTGCTGGCGTCTTTTGACATCGCCTCCGAGCACCGTGCTGGAATGATGGAGGACGTATCGACCGAATCGCTGGATTCATTGCTTCAACTCCTCCCGCTGTTCTGGACGGACGGCGAGGACACTCTCGCGGATAGCCTGGAATACTACTTCATGGATCTTTTTGGCCACGAATACGACACAACCTGGGAAATTCACCTGGATTCGCTCTATGGCACTATGGCCGCATTCGATTATGTTGAACTCGGTCTGGCCACCGCGGCTGTCGCGACGGGAATCGAGATGGCTATTGAAAAATTATCCCCGGATTCGATCCTGCCGGAAATCGAGAGTGCGATTTCGATCGAAACTCGATGGGGCAAAGTCATAATCGGGTCAAATGGTATGGATTATTTCGGCGACGCCACAATTATCCTCGATCCTGGTGGCGACGACGTCTATCGTGGAGATCAGGGCGTAGGCGTCGTCGGCAAAACGAATTTCGGCGTGGTTATCGATGTCGCGGGCAACGATTATTACGATTCGCGCGGCGATATCTTTGCGCAGGCGTCTGGTGTTTTCGGAGTCGGCGCGATAGCCGATCTATCCGGCAACGATGTCTATCTGGCGGATCATTACGCACAAGGTTCCGGTCTTTTTGGGTCGGGTATTCTGATTGATTACGAAGGCGACGATCTCTATCAGGGAGGCACCTATGTCCAGGGTGCGGGAAATTTCGGATTGGGATTACAAATCGAACTTCACGGCGAGGACGGCTACAGAGCGAACGTCCACGCGCAGGGTTTCGCCGGGCCGAAGGGCTTCGGTTTCCTCGCCGATCATTCCGGTTCCGACCAGTATTTCTGCGGAGGGAAATTTTCACACGATCCACTCGCCCCCTTCGATTATCATTCCTTCGCACAGGGGTTTGCTATAGGCTGGCGCCCGGACGTTTCCGGCGGCATCGGCTTCCTGTTCGATAAGGGAGGCAACGACACCTATTCGGCGGGAGTTTATTCTCAGGGCGTTAGCTACTGGTATGGACTCGCGATGCTGGTCGATAACTCCGGCAACGACGTTTACACATCCGTCTGGTATCCGCAGGGATCAGGAATTCATCTCTCGGTTGGTTCACTGGTAGATCGCGGCGGGAACGACATATATGTTTCGCCGCAAGGGCCGGGGCAGGGATCTGCGCACGATTATTCCGTCGGATTCTTCTCCGAATATCGTGGCGACGATATCTATGTCATCGACGGCGGCAACGCCTGTGCGATTACAAATTCCTTCGCCCTGTTCGTAGATCGCAACGGTAAGGATATGTATTCCAAACGATACGACCGCTCCTCGAATTGGGCTTACGCCCGCGGCGCGCGCGGCACCGGCAACGTCGCCCTGTTCCTCGAACTCCAGGGGGACGACCTCTACAACGACGTCGATTACGCCGACAACAACGAATACTGGTTTCCAGGCGAGATCGCCTTCGGGATGGATATCGAGAGCGTGCCTTTCCCCGATCCTGTGAAGGAACTTTCCGAGGAGAAGGCCGAAGAGGAAATCGACACCACCGACCGGACTATCGAGGACATTTTCAACGAAGCCAGCGCATGGGGAGTCGGTTCAGCTAAAGACAAGGCGGACAAGGCCTTTGAGGAACTACTCGACTCCGGGCAGGTCGCCGCGGATTACATCTGCGAGAAGCAACTGGGCACGAAATCCAGCCTGCGCACTCGAACGATAAAGAACTTCTGCGAGAAAAAACCGGAATTAATGATGTCGTGCCTTTTTGAGGCTCTTCACGAACGCGACGACCGCGAACGGTTGGGCAACGCTATATATATCCTCGGCGAAATCGGGGACACCTCGGCGGTGGATTCGCTTCTGCCACTACTCAAAGAGAAACGTACCCGAATCGGCGCGATCTCGGCATTGGGCAAGATTGGCGATAATCGCGCGGTGCCGCCGATTATGAAATATCGCAAGGACAAGCGACAGCCGGTGCGATACATGGTTGCAAAAGCGCTGGCAGATTTCAGCGACCCTCGCGGAATACCCGCGATGATCGATTTCCTCTCCGACGACTATATCACCGTGAGACTCGCCGCGCAGTTCGGACTTTCGAATATGTCCGAGGAAGCCTTCGACACGGTGGCTTACCTCGTTCCGAAAACTAAATCGACCAAACAGCTTCACCTTATACGCGTGCTGTCCTCCATGATCGCCAGGATGGCGAAAGACGAGGACATGGACGCGAACGTCCTGGAAATCCGCAAGGCGCAAGCCCGTTCCGCGCTGATGCCGCTGATTCAGGACGACAGCCCGGTAGTTCGCGGGCATTCGGCTAAAGCGCTCGTAAAAATCGGCGGGAAGGAGACCTTGCGTCGCCTGAGTGAACTCTACGAACTGGAAACCAACCCCTTCGTCCGGGCGATGATGGGAGAATGAAGAGCATGAAATCCCCCACCCAATATTTTCAATTCACCTGGCCGATGAGGCATTATCTGATTTCCTGCGGGAAATTCGACGGGGAGATGAACATAATTGTGGTGAGTTTCTGTATGCCGGTATCCAAAGATCCGCCAATGGTGGCCTGTGCAATCAGCAAAAACGCATATTCGCGGGAACTCATCGAAAAGTGCGGCGAGTTCGTCATCAACGTGCCGACGAAACAGCAGGATAAACAGGTCTATTATTGCGGCTACCATTCAGGACGCGACGTAGATAAATTCTCGGAAACCGGCTTTTCAGCCTCTCCGTCGCGAAAAATCAATGCGCCCATTATCGAAGAATGCCCCGCGCAGATGGAATGTATCGTCCTACAAGCTATCGAGACCGGCGACAAATTCCTTTACATAGCCGAGGTCGTGGAAGCCTACGCCGATGAAGCCCTTGCTAAAGGCGAAATCGAACTCGATTATTCGATGGGCGAATTCCCTGCCAGAGTTTACGGCGGCAGGTTCGATAAAAAATAGAAGGGAGAAATCGTGAAATCGAGAATTAGTAAGACTTTCGTCATCGTATATCCTTTAACTATACTATTCATCGCGGGATTCGGATGCTCCGGAAAAAACCTGTCGATTGACGACATTCCTCGCTACCCCAACGCGGTCGAGGGCGAATTCTTTGAGCAATCCGCTCCAGGAGGCTTCCTCTCAGGGAATTCCGTGCAATTCAACACTGAAGACTCCTACGACGAGGTCGTGACTTTCTATTCCGATGCCATGCGCGAATACCGTCCCCAAATCCTCGACCAGCCCTCCGAACTTGGCCGCCAGAAGGCTTTCACGATAACACAGAGGAAAGGGGTTCTCACAGTGGTTGTCCAGGAATTCAAGCGCGACGGCGAGGTGAACATCACTTTCATGTCGGTCGGTAGGTAAGCCACCTTCGGCAAATAGCTTTTTGTCGAGAAATCGCCTCGATATCCCTTACCAATCCACCTCGATAAGCTCGACCACGTATCGAATGTAGGCGTCAGCCTCGTCCGGGATACCGTCAACCGCGCCGTTGCTGGCAAGCGTGCACGGGAAAACCGTCGTCTCGGTATTCAGAATCACGCCGTAGCCGCCGTATTCGGGGCCCGACCAGCAGTCGATATGTGCCGTCGAGTCAGGCGAATCGTAATCGAAAGCGTTCACGCCGACCATGAACTGTTTGAGCGAATCCGGGACGTCCCACGCGTAAACGTAGAAATCGTCGAGGCTACACGTGTCCTCCCAGTTGCCGGTTTCCGGGATTCTAATGGTGTCCAGGTCTATCGGATTCTCGGAAAAAAACATCGTGAAAAAGGGATCGCCGCAGGAGCCGTCGTCATGCACGAAACCGTCCTCCTCCTCGTATCGGGACAACGTTACCCTGATAGCGCCGTCCCCCTCCGGCCAGAAATCCCATCGATGCGTTATAATCAAAGTGTCCGAAACCGCGGAATTGTGGCAACCGTCGTGAGCTTGAGCCGCCACACGATGCACGCCCTCCGAATAGGCCGAGAAATCGACCGAAAAAACGTATGGCGACGAGGTGTCCTCGTATCTGAGGATGCCATCGACGAACAACTCCACTTTGGAAATCTCCTGGTTGTCAGTCGCCTCGACGGTTATGTCGACCGTCCCGCAGGTGAAAATGGCCGTGTCCGGCGACACGATCGCTACAGTCGGAGGTTCGCTATCGGTGCACGGTTCGGTGCCGTTGTCGTCCTCGCACGCCGTCCAAACCAGGGTTATCGCCACGAAAAGAACCCAAAACGTCCCACCAAAAGCTCTCATTTTCCCTCCTCTTTTTTTTCTATAATCGATAATTCGCAGTTGGTTTGGTTTTAGTTTACGATCGAAACCCGCCCCGACCGATTCGTTAAATAATAAGGGGATTTGCCCCCGTTTGTCAATGAAAATAGTCGATCGATTACCCGTTAGCGAACGATAAATTTCACCGGGAAGTGAAACGCTACCCGCCAGAAGCGAGATTCTTCTGGCGGGAGCTAACATTCCGACGGCAGGTCTCCTGACCGATCATTTTGAGCAGTTCTTCCCGGCGCCTGACTAAGTCGCGTAGCTCGCCGATCTGCGGCGAAGGAGGCTCCCACAGGCGGAGATTTTTTATCTCTCCATATCGAGCAAGGACTTGCGCATCGGTCAAATCTGTCTTATTTTCATACTTGAGGGCCTTGCGGAAGTTATGCACCGGCCTTGGGTTGACTACGGCGATCTTCTCGCCCTTTGTGAACTCCCTTAAAATCGAACCGAAGCCACAAAGCCGGATTAGCGCTCCTACCTCTTTTCGCAATCTTAAACATTCACTTTAACCACCTGTCCCCCTTTCATTTTCAAATCGAAAGAAATTCACGATGTTTGCCTATTTCGATATCAATTTGGCCTCGGCCATCGCTGTCCGGATTTTCTCGATAAACGCTTTGGCCTTCGGATTCGGGACTTTGATAATCTTCCCGTGAACGAAAACGTTCGCGATTCCGGTAACCGGGTTAACGAGAATCACGAAATCGTTCTTCTCCGATATCGCCTTCTCAGTCATTGCTTTAGCCATCGTTTCTTCTTTTTCGTTCGCCTACGCGTTCGGCTTATATTTCACGAACACCGGCTCTGCGAACTCACCCTCGATATTCTCCTTGACCGCGACAATCCAGTAATAGTTGTCGCGATTGTTCACCGCGTCCGAGTCGGTTACCGAATGGTTATCGATACCGCTCAACCACGGCGCCGCAGGACGAACCGGCGCGGGATCGTCGATTTTAACGTCGGCCTTATAGACGGAGAACGTGACGCCCGCCTCATCCGTGTATTCGAAGGTGATTTCCGGCAGATCGAGAAAATTAAGCACCACCTTGAGATTATCGACCGCATCGGGATATTTCGCCTTCTCGATACCTTCCTCCGGCTCGCTGGGTGTGCCAATAGAAGAGTGTCTGTCTCAAGACCTCTTTTCCCATTCTAATTAGTTGCTTATATTGTGTTTAGGTTATATGGAGGTTTTATTATGAGTTATGAAATACATGCGGATTATGAACAGCGGTTTTTGTTGCCGCCCGACCTTGAAGAGTGGGTTCCAACAGGTCATCCAGCGCGATTTATTCGGGAATTCGTCGATTCGCTGGATTTGCAGACACTCGGATTCAAGTTCCGCGAGTCGGACGACGGTCGCCCGAATTACTCATCGCAAGTTTTGCTCAAAGTCTGGCTTTACGGCTATATGAATCGGATTCGAAGCACACGTCAACTCGAACGGATGTGCCTGAACGATATTGGGATGCTCTGGTTGACAGGCATGAACTATCCCGATCACAACACGATCTGGCGTTTTTTCCGTGACAACAAATCGGCTCTCAAGGAAGTTTTTCGTCAAACCGTCCGAATTGTTGCTCAGATGGAGCTTGTTGAGCTGGTTCTCAACGCGGTTGACGGCACGAAGATTCTGAAAGAGCTCGATGATGATGTTCTCGAGGAGGTTTGCGACGAGATCGAACGTAACGAACAAGACGAAAAAGGCCGTGAATACAGGCTTCCAGAGAATTTACAGGATCGGGATGAGTTACGAGAGGAGATCGAAAAACAGCTGAAAAAGCTCAATGATTCTGGCACAAAGGAGCCCATCTGAATATGTCGGGATTTATGTTAACGTAATCACGCGACATTTTTAAATCGATAAATTTTTAAATTCTAACTTTTGCATATTCTGTATGAATTTAACTACTGTCGCATACTATTGCAACTTAAAAATTCCGCCTATTCACCTCATAAACAGACTCTTTGTCGAGAATTCCGGGTCGCAGGTCAGGTTGACACCGAGTTTGCGGAGGCCGGCTTCGTCGCCGGGAGGGGGGATGTGCGACAGGTGCACCTCGCAGTTGTCCAGCTCTTTCAGGCTCTCCACCGCCATTTTCGCCGAGGGGTTGTGTATCGCGCTTACCGACAGCGAAATCAGCGTCTCCTCCAGGTCCAGGCTGACCTCTTTGCCGCCCAGCACCTTCTCTTTGAGGTATCCCAGCGACTGGATGATGTTTTCCGGCAGGAGGTGGATTTTGTCCGGGATGCCTGTCAGGTGCTTGATTGCGTTGATTATGAGCGCGGAGGTCGAGTGCAGTAGCGGGGAGTTCTTGCCGGTGATGATCGTGCCGTCGGGAAGCTCGATTGCCGCGCCGCAGAATACTCCCCGGTTGCCCTTGCCCTGCTCCTCGGCCTCGAACGCCACCTGACGCGCCGGTTTCACTACCGCGCGGTCGCTTTCGGTGGCATCTATTTTCTCCATGATGAGCTTCGACCGCTCCAGCGTCTCTTTATCCGCCAGCCCCAGTGCGTATTCGGTGGCGGTGCGGAAAAATCGCCGGACAATCTCCTGATGCGACGCCGCCGACACCGCCTCTTCGTCCACGATGCCGAAACCCACGCGGTTGACGCCCATGTCCGTCGGTGATTTGTATATCGACTCCTCGCCGGTGATTTTCTCCAGGATGCGCCGCAGGAGGGGGAATGCCTCGATGTCGCGGTTGTAGTTGACGGTCTTTTCGTTGTATGTCTCCAGATGGAAATGATCGATGAGGTTGTAGTCCTTCAAATCCACTGTGGCGGCCTCGTAGGCGACGTTCACCTTATGCGCCAGCGGGACGTTCCATATCGGGAAGGTCTCGAACTTGGCGTAACCGGCTTTCAAACCGCGTTTGTATTCGTGGTAGAGCTGATTCAGACAGGTGGCGAGTTTGCCGCTACCCGGACCGGGACCGGTCACCACCACAATTGATTTCGCCATCGGGATGTATTCGTTCGCGCCGTAACCCTCGTCGCTGACGATTGCGTCGACGTCGGAGGGGTAGCCCCTTGTGTGGCGATGAGTAAACACCTGCACGCCCCGCCGCCTCAGCTTGTCGATGAAGGATTTCGCGGAGGGCTGGTCCTCATAGCGCGTGACGAGCACCGCAGAGACGTCGATGCCCCAGTCGGAGAAATCGTCGATGGTCTTCATGGCGTCGGCGTCGTAAGTGATTCCGAAATCCGCGCGGAGCTTCTTGCGCTCGATGTCTCCGGCGTAGATGCACATGATGACGTCCAGGTCGTCGGCGAGCTTTTGCAACAGCCGCATCTTGACATTGGGGTCGAAGCCGGGGAGCACGCGCGCGGCGTGGTAGTCGTAGAGCAATTTGCCGCCGAATTCCAGATATAGCCTGTCGTTGAACCGCCCGACTCGTTCGCGAATGGCGGCGGTCTGTTCGGCCAGGTATTTTTCGTTGTCAAAACCTTTGTTTACGATCATATCGGCTCCAATGGACGTAATGTTGTCAATCCAAGTTTCCCTATGAGAATAGCTAATGAAATGGATTTGGGCAAGGGGAAAAGAGTTGAGAGTTGAGAATGTAGAGTGGAGAATGGACCCCACCCTGAAGGGCGCGGTTGCAGGGGTAGCGTGTGGGAAGCGTCCCTGCAGATAGCCATTTTTAATAAATGCAGGTTGAATGCGGATGAAGTTCTAATCAGAGACCATTTGATTGAAACACCTGCTGAATAAGAGTTTTATCGTCCTTTGCAGGACGGTGAGTAAGCCAAAACATCTCGCCCCAGGATGTCGATCTCACACGATGGTGTTTTGTAACCCTCTATGGAAGCGACACTAAAGTCGTTCTTTGTTTTCCGGTAGCCTAAATGAAAAATGCGTAACGGGAATCCAATTTAACTATTTAAATCCTTATAAGATTCGGCTATCAATTCCTCAATGTATGGGTCATACCATCGCCTGTAATTAACCGTCAAATCCGTGCCGTAGATTTCTTCGCTGTCCATCCATGAGAAATCTTTTTCGAATATAAGCGAATCATCCTGGGTATATTCGAATATCTGATCGTCCTCATACAGGAACCAGGGCGATAGCCACATATTAACTTCCTTTATGACAAATCGGCTATATCCCACCAGCGATTGAAAGGCGATATCGAACATGTCGATGATGTCATCGTTGTAACTCCCGGTTAGAGCTATCTCATAAATTTTGTAGTTTCTACCACGCCAGAGGATCAACCCATCCTGCTTGAAAACCTTATTGTCGGATTTGCAGAAGAAGTTTAAAATCTGAAGGCAAAGCGGGAACATATCCACGGCGAAGAAACATCCGTATTCTTCGGTCATCTGCTCGATATCGAATTCCCAGACCGCCATGATCCTCCGCGTTTCTATGCAATCCGCATCCCAACGTAAGAGCTCAGCCTCCATCTGCTCCTCTTCCTCTCGCAACATCTCATCTTCGAACTCGATTATCCACCCAAGAAAAGCCTCGCGACTCTCGTAACCTGCTTGCCGCCAATCGTCCGGGTCGAACATATAAGCTCTTTCCGGATACAGTTCCGAATATCGGGACTCCGGGAAAAGGTCGCCGACCCATTCGCCTGCTTTAATTTGTTTTTTTGACATAATCGATTACATCCTCGAAATAAACGATAAAGCCGTATAACCACATTATAAAAATAGCGACTGATCGGGCGTTTTCAATTTGTATTTTGAGTTTTTTAAAAAGGGGAACAGCATGGGATCGTCCTACAGGGAATTTATGCCCGGGGAGTGCCAACAGCATTACCACCCTCTCATTGCGAAAAGCCATTAAGAGGAGAAATTACCATAGTTCCAATACTTCTTGTGTCTGTCTCAAGACCTCTTTTCCCATTCTAATTAATTGATTATATTGTGTTTAAGTTATACGGAGGTTTAGTTTATGAGTTATGAAATATATGCGGATTATGAACAGCGGTTTTTGTTGCCGCCCGACCTTGAAGAGTGGGTTCC
>CAZSHG010000002.1:0-174083 GCA_964606695.1 uncultured bacterium | reverse complement strand
CGGTGTTACGACGACGCTCGCAGGTAATACTCTGACGATAGACGCCTCAGGCGCTAGCACGGACGACCAGACACTGCAGGAAGTTTACGACGAAGACGGAAATCTTGTTCAGATGACTGCGGCACACGGAGATGTTCGCTTCTATAATGATGAAGCAACACCGGACGAACTTTTATTCCTGGACGAATCGAGCGGATTTGTCGGTGTGGGCACAGCTTCTCCTTCGGCAAAATTCGAAGTCTCTGATGCTGACGCTCTGATACACGGCCATACAGTGGGAAGAGGGGGCGGTGCGGAATCCACCAACATCGCTATTGGTTCGATGGCTTTGATGTCAAATAATCCCGGCGCGACAGGCAATACAGCAATCGGCGCGATGACACTCCTGTTCAATACTGATGGTGATTTCAACACCGCTCTTGGCCAGCAGGCACTATACAACAATACAACAGGCTCTCAAAACACGGCAGTTGGCCTTAAAGCGCTTGGTATCGGAACGGTAACTGGCTCGGCTAACACGGCAACCGGATATTATTCGCTTGGATTAAACAGTTCCGGAGCTTCGAATACCGCCGACGGCAATTACGCCCTTTATAGAAATAGCACCGGTTCTTATAATGTTGCCATCGGCGATCATTCTGGTTATCACGCCAGCACAGAATTAACCGGAGACAATAATACATTCTTAGGATCTAATACGTCATATTCGAGTGGGGCGATAACCAATGCAACCGCGGTTGGTGCTAATATAACTTTAGCGCAGTCAAATACTGTAATCCTCGGCAATGGGGCGAGTGTCGGTATCGGGACGACTACGCCCTCATACGAACTCGATATTGTAGGCGATATCGCGATCAGCGGCGGTCTATACGACGGTGCGAGCACTGGATCGGTGGATCAAGTATTAACAGCTGACGGTTCGGGTGGAATGTCCTGGCAGGACGTTTCCGGAGGAGCTTCAGAGTTAAATGAACTAACCGATGTCCAGGTCAGCGATTATACACCCGGTGATCTCCTTATTGCCGATGGATCCGACAGCTACGATGGTGTCGCGATGAGCGGCGATGCGACCATGACTTCCGCCGGAGTGGTAACGGTTCAGGGTATTCAGGGCGATGCTGTGTCGACGACTGATCCTACCGATGGCCAAATACTCAAGTGGAATAATACCGCAAGCGAATGGCAACCAGCAGATGAAAGCGGCGGCTCCGGTTCTGAAGGATGGCAAATAACTGGTAATACAGGGACGATAGATGGGACTAACTTCATCGGAACGACCGATAATGTTCCTTTTAACTTCAGAGTTAACGACCAAAAGGCAGGTAGAATAGGTTATACCGACGGTAGCGTATTTTTAGGGTATCAAGCTGGAAACAGCGACGATTTAACATCTAACGACAACACTTTCATAGGTTATCAAGCGGGTTACTCTAATATCGATGGGCAATTAAATACTGCAATTGGCCATGATGCCCTTTCTTCAAACACTACGGCCAATGGGAACACCGCAGTCGGTGCAATGGCTCTTACCGCTAATTTGACCAGCGGAGGTAATACAGCTATAGGAGCAATCTCTCTTTGTAACAACACCGTCGGTTCGTGTAATGTAGCTATTGGCCAGTCCGCCCTTTATTCGAACACTAATGGTAGTTATAACGTCGCTTCGGGGTATTATTCGTTATATCAGAACACAACAGCAAGACAAAATATAGCTATCGGGACCAGGGCCTTATACGTTCAATCTTACGATAACGGCGGCTCGAGTTGGGACAGCGATAATATCGCTATAGGTTACGAAGCGCTTTATGACAACCAACCTACATCAACGAGCAACGGCGTGAGAAATATCGCAATAGGCACCTTAGCTTCTCATTCCAATACAACCGGAAATAATAATATAGCCATAGGGCAATCCTCCCTTCGTTACAACGAAACAGGATATAGGAATACGGCGTTGGGCGTTTATACTCTCGCGGATTTCGATTATGAAGGAAATAATAATATAGCGATTGGTTACAGCACGGGAAGTAATATTACAACAGGTAGCAGTAATATTCTTATAGGATATGATATCGATGCACCTGTTGCCACGAATAGTAACCAGCTTTCTATCGGAAACCTCATTTTCGCTACCGGCGGTTTTGGAACCGGCACGTCTGTTGGCTCCGGTAAGGTCGGAATTAAAACAAATGCGCCTTCTTATGATTTGGATGTGAATGGCGATATAGCTGTTAGCGGCGGTCTTTACGACGGTGCGAGCACTGGATCGGCGGATCAAGTATTAACTGCTAACGGTGCAGGTGGAATGGCATGGACGGATATTTCCGGTTCTGACGCCGACTGGACGATCAACGGTTCTGATCAATACTCGGCGGTAGCAGGCAATGTGGGAATAGGAACGACGACCCCCGGACATAAACTCGATGTTCAGGTCGATGACGCCACCGCCGAAAGAGCCGCCAGAATCTGGAACAGAACCGATGCCGCCGGCGAGGACGGCCTTTTGGTAACAACTGGAAGGAATCTAAACGATGCTTACATTTTGCAAGCCTATTCGGGAGCTTGTAGGTTCATTGTCCGATCAAATGGAAATGTCGGTATAGGAGTATCGAATCCAACTTATCTAATGCAAGTAGCAGGTTCCGCGAGAGTAAATTCTCTAAACATCAACGGCGCTTACGACTTACCTACTTCGGACGGAACCGCCGATTACGTTCTCACGACCGACGGCTCCGGCACGGTTACATGGGCGGAAGCCTCGGGGACAGACGACGATTGGGTCACGGTTGGTTCTGATATCGAAAGGCAATCGGGCGACGTTTACATCGGTGATGCGAGCGGCACGAATAACGACCTATATATCAGCGATCGCATAATCGATTGGGATAACACGAGTTATTATCTCGACCCAGGTTCCGCGAGTCGTATGAATGAAATAGAGTTCGACGACGGTAGCATAACCGATCCTCCGATATGGTTCAATGGAGATGGCAATACGGGCTTTTATCAACCTGCGGATAACATGATCGGTATTACAATAAACGGTTCGGAAGCAGTTCGCATAGATAATTCGGGCAACGTCGGCATCGGGACGACAAGTCCTACGGAAAAACTTGAAGTTAACGGTGACATTACTCTCTGCGATGGAGCTACCAGAGAAATATACGTTGCTGGAACTGCAGGTGACGGGCAAGACCTGTTCATTTACGCCGGACGATCCTCCGGCGGAGGGATTGGAGGCGATCTTATATTGCAAGGTGGCACTTCCGGTGGAACCGATGGTAATGTGTTGATCGCCGATAGAGGTTTAGTTGGTGTAGGAACCTCGACTCCATCATATAAACTCGATATTTCCGGTGATATCGCTGTCAGCGGCGGTCTATACGACGGCGCAAGCACAGGATCGGCGGATCAGGTTCTCACCGCGGATGGCGCTGGAGGAATGTCATGGCAGGATGCTTCCGGTGGTGGAACCAGTATCTGGACGGACGATACCGGAAATGACCGTATCTACAATAATAACGCCACCGCCGAAGCGGATAGAGTTTATGTCGAAGACGACGGCGATCTTCAGGTAAACGATGGCGAACTTAGAGTAATGGGAGAAGTAGTTGGTCCGCCAACTGGTTCGGTAACGACGACTTTCGCCGGCGGCAACGGCCAATATGGAAATATGTTCGATCTTATAACAACAACCGAAGCCGTCCAGATTACCGGATTCGACTGCAACATCGACCGTCCGGTGGGTGAAAGCGTTACGATCGATATATACTATCGATTGGATTCTTGTGTAGGCCATGAGACAAGTTCAACCGGATGGACTCTGGAAGGGACATATACGACAACGAGCGCGGGAGTTGGAAATCCGACGCATTTCGACATCGGCGGTATAAGTATCCCAACAAGCTCGACATATGGAATCTATATTCTTGTTACAAGCGGAGAATATAATCCAATTGATTATACTAACGGCACCCCTACTACATATACGGATGGGACGCTTTCCTTAGAAACACATTGTGGGAATCCATCTACCCCATTTTCATCCTTCGTTGCCGACAGGAGATGGAACGGAACGACCTATTATTCTACCGGAGGAGCTACATATAATCAAATGACACTGGTTAACGGCTTTATAGAATTCCCCGAACTCCCGGCTACCCCCGCCGATCCAGCTTCTGAATACGGCAGACTTTATTGTAAAGACGACAGCAAAATCTATTTCAAAGACGACGGTGGGACGGAATACGATCTAACAGTCGGCTCCGGCGGCGGTGATAACCTTGGGAACCATTTAGCGACGCAAAACCTTCAAATGGGTAGCTACTGGATTTCAAGCGACGGCGACGACGAGGGTTTAACTATTGCCGCGGACGGTAACGTTACGGTTAAAGGCAACATTTTGCCGGATGCGACTACGACTTACAATCTCGGTTCGACCTCGAACAAATTCGATCATATTTACGCCGCTACAGTCCACGCAGATCAGATCGATCCTATTGTTCAAATCGATGGAGAGCAATACGTTACGTGGATGTCCGAGGGTATCGGAATGTGGATGGAGACCGCCGGAACAGGAGTGTTGGAAAATGGTATTTATAAAGTCGATCTTGCGAAACAACCCAGAGGTTCCGATCTGTGGCTATTTTATAACGTTGTCGCAGAGAACTCTATAATACCCATAGTTACGCCGCAGGATAAAGCTTATCTAATCGCGCATCTCGACGGAAGTGTTCTTACTATCGAAGCACTTTCCGGCGATAATAACGCGAGATTCGGATTCCTGCTAAAGGGCAAACGTCGCGACTGGGCCGGAAAACCGACCGAGGAGGTCAATATCCCCGAAGAGAGAATCAACGAACCGGTGAATATGGACCTCTACGACGTAAACGGGAATTTAAAGTAAGATGACCTCTCGCGGCACTATAATATTATTTTCCGGAACCCGTATGGGCATGATAGGGATTTTACTGGCGATAATCATGCTAAGTTCGCCCTGCATAGCGCAGAATCGGCTGTCGCCTTTCGAGGAATCGGTTATAGATAACAGAACCAGTATTGTCGAGTCGGGAATCGAACCTCGCCCAAGACCTATGGCTCCAATGGATATTACAGCATATCCTTATAACGAGGATTTCGAGAGTGGTTTCGGCGATTGGACTAACGCGGCGGGCGATGATTTTGATTGGACAAGATATTCAGGATCTACTACCTCATCCAATACAGGGCCCTCGGGTGATCATACAACAGGTAGCGGTTATTATCTTTATACTGAATCATCTAGTAATTATAATAACACTGCAAATTTGCTTTCTCCCAACTTCGATTTGAGTTCGGTTACGGCTACGGAATTGACTTTCTGGTATCATATGTATGGCTCATCCATGGGATCCATGCATATCGACGTTTCAACCGATGGGGGAAGCGGTTGGGATCTCGATTTATGGCAACTCTCCGGTGATCAGGGCAATAGTTGGTTCGAAGCGGTCGTCGATCTTTCAGCATATGACGGCGATAACATTATAATAAGATTCAGAGGAATCACCGGTTCCAGTTACAGGAGCGATATGGCTATCGATGATATCACCGTCGATGGAATCGTCGGGCCGTTGACCCCTGATGACGCCAGCTCCGGTGACGACGCAAGCGATGTTTACGGTTCGGGAAACCGCCCTGCTCTTAGCGTAGGAACCGAGTATAACGGTAATATCTGGGATACCGCAGATTTGCACGATCACTATACTCTATCACTTACAGCGGGTATGGATTACATCTTCCAGCTTTATGATGTCCCTTCTTCAGAGAATTACAACCTGTATCTTCTCGACGGCACCGGCACCGTAATCGAGTCCAGCGAAAGCGGGGGCGACGGACTGAATGAAGAGATTAGTTACACAGCCGTATCAACCGGAACATATTATCTCAGGATAAGCCCGAATTCATCATCGGATTACAGTGACACTGAGAAATATAAGATGCAGTATCTCCGTTGTTTCACAATTTGCTGGACAAATCCGGGGGGTGCTTTCGATTTCGCGTCTTTCGAGGAAGCTATAACTGATCTCACTACTTCGGGCGGTCTCATTCCGTCGCCGATTACCGGCCCGATCACATTTCTCGTTTACGACGACGGAGGAGATTATGTTGAACGTGTAGGCGGATCGAGCGGTCTTGGACCTATTAGCGGGGCAAGTGCGAGTAATACAATAATTTTCCAGGCGGCAGAGGGAGAAAGCCCCGTTATCGATGGAGATTCTTATGGTATTTATCTTGAGGGCGCGGATTACGTTACGTTCGATGGACTGGAGGTAACTTCTACAACTTCTTATGGAATATATTTCGATGACCCTGATTACAGCACTCATAATACCGTTAGGAACTGTGTTATTCATGGAACCAATAACTACGGATGTTATTTTGACCACGCGGAATATCTTTCTTTCGATCACAACATCGTTTATAATACGTCCGGCAGTTATGGAGTGTATTTGTATTACTGCTCAGGATCTTCCAGTGATAATGCCGAGTTTTATAATAATACGATCTATGTCAATGCCACCAGCCGTGCATTAAGTGTGGGGTATTGCGATTACATCGATATCAAAAACAATATTATCTGGAATACGAGCACACTTTCAGGCGATTACGGTCTGTATCTGCATAATAGCGATGATTATAACACTTCATATAATTATTTTGCTTCGAATTATTCGGCGGATTATGGGATGTGGCCGTCGTTGGGAACCGGGGATATCGAAGTTTTAGGTTCGGCCGATCCTCCTATGTTCTTCTCCGCCGGCGGTGGCGATTTTCATTTGAAATCTCAATGTGGCCGGTGGTGGCCAGAATTGAACCGATGGTATTTTGATGACCCTAGTGAGCATTCTATGTGTATCGATGCAGGTTACCCCGGAGATGATTACAGCGCTGAACCTACCCCAAACGGCAGTAATATTAACCAGGGTGCTTACGGTGGAACCGATGAGGCGTCGAAGGATAATTCTTGTGGCCTGCCCACGGAAAATGACGCCGGTTCTGGAGCAGATGCCGACGATACATATTCTGCAGGTAATCGACCTACTCTTATCGCCGGCCCTGAATTCACAGGACATGTTTGGGATGCCACTGATGCCCATGATCATTATACGATTTCTTTGCAAGGCGGTCAGCAATACTCTTTCGTTCTAAATAATCTTCCCGAAACGGAGAATTATAATCTATATTTGCTTGATAGCGGCGGTTCAATAGTTGCCACAAGTGCTTCCGCCGGTAACGGCCGAAGTGAATCGATTATATATACCCCGGTTAGCACGGATACATATTATATTCGCGTAAGCCCAAATGCATTGGGAACGGACTTCAGTAATAGCGAGACATACACCATGAAATACAGCAGGTGTTTCACTATATGCTGGACAAATCCGGGCGGGGCTTTCGATTATGCGTCTTTCGAGGAAGCGATTACGGATATAACGACCTCTGGAGGTATGATCGAGAGTCCAATCCAAAGCCCTGTTACATTCCTCGTTTACGACGACGGAGGAGATTATGTTGAACGTGTAGGCGGATCGAGCGGTCTTGGACCTATTAGCGGGGCAAGTGCGAGTAATACAATAATTTTCCAGGCGGCAGAGGGAGAAAGCCCCGTTATCGATGGAGATTCTTATGGTATTTATCTTGAGGGCGCGGATTACGTTACGTTCGATGGACTGGAGGTAACTTCTACAACTTCTTATGGAATATATTTCGATGACCCTGATTACAGCACTCATAATACCGTTAGGAACTGTGTTATTCATGGAACCAATAACTACGGATGTTATTTTGACCACGCGGAATATCTTTCTTTCGATCACAACATCGTTTATAATACGTCCGGCAGTTATGGAGTGTATTTGTATTACTGCTCAGGATCTTCCAGTGATAATGCCGAGTTTTATAATAATACGATCTATGTCAATGCCACCAGCCGTGCATTAAGTGTGGGGTATTGCGATTACATCGATATCAAAAACAATATTATCTGGAATACGAGCACACTTTCAGGCGATTACGGTCTGTATCTGCATAATAGCGATGATTATAACACTTCATATAATTATTTTGCTTCGAATTATTCGGCTACTTACGGAATGTGGCCATCGTTAGGCACGGGCGACGTCGAAGTCCTCGGAACGACCGACCCCGTTTATTTCGCATCGACCGCTCCCGGAAGCGAGGATTTCCATATTCAATCGGCCACTACCGGCCATTGGGACGGTTCGGGATGGTCTCCTCCAGATCCGAACACATCGCCCTGTATCGACGGCGGTGACCCGGCGGACGATTATTCATTAGAACCCGCAGGCAACGGTAGCAGGATCAATCAGGGCGCTTACGGCAACACCGTCGAAGCGACGCGAACTACTGCTTCAGGTTCGGTAGATGACGCCGGCATATCGTCTATCGATGCACCAGTAATGCCATTTTGCCCCGGTTCAAATGACGTAATCGTTACGTTGTTTAATTTCGGCACTAACGATCTGACGTCTGTTACTATTAGATGGTGGATCGATGACGGCGGAGGCTACGTCGAACAGCCGTCGTGTAATTGGAATGGGTTTTTAAGTTCGATGGGCTCCGAAAGCGTCAACGTTAGCACCTGTTGCGGAAGCGGTTATAGTTTCTCGGCGGGCACTGAATATGACATCAAGGTGCAGACCGAAAACCCCAACGGCAATCCGGACAGCGACCCGTCGAACGACGACGAGGAAACTACAAATATTTCCCCAGCCCTTTCGGGAACCTTTACAATAGGCGGTGCGTCCCCGAATTACGCCACCTTCAACGACGCCGTGTCTGCCATGAATTCCTACGGCATCTGCGATAATACAACCTTCGACGTCCGCGACGGCACATACGACGAGAAGATTATTCTTGACGAACTAACCTACGTTACCACTGCCAAAACCGTAACATTCCAGTCGGAAAGCGGCGACAGTTCACTCGTGATATTGAGCAGTGCCGCTTCGGGCGTCGCGGATAACTATACCGTCAAGTTCAACGGCGCGGACAATATCATCTTCCAGAATATGACAATACAGGCCACCGGCGCAATCACGGCGTCTTATTCGATAGTCATCGACATCGGTAACGCCTCCTGCAACAACCAATTCCTGAATAACCAGCTAATCGGGCATTCCCAATCGGGATTCTTGATTTCGATTAACAAGGCAATCGTCTTCTCGGATGATGTCGAGGCCTCGCGCGACAGCAATAACGTCTTCCGAAATAACTGGTTCAAGGACGGCACTTACGGAATGTATTATCAGGGCTGGGATCATGTTCTCGAAGAGCGGCGCGAACCCGGAACCGTCATCGAGAACAACCTCTTCGAGAACTCCTTCTACGGAATTTACATCGCACATCAGGACGACCTGACCATCAACGGCAATTACATCACTCCGAACGATGTATCCAACGATCACAACTACGGCATCTATTGTATGCACTGCTACAACGAATTCGAGATGGTCGGCAACAGGATTATAATGGACAACACCGGCAACCAGAGAGCGCTTTATCTTATGTCCTGCGACGGGAACGATGACGGTGTTGCCCACCGCGGCCTTATCGCAAACAACATGGTCACTGCCGGCGGTGGATCGACCTCCGAAGGATTATACGCTAACGGAACCACATACAAAGACTTCTATTTCAACTCATTCCATTGTTACGGAAGTAGCACTACCGGCGGCTCGAAGGGATTTTATATCAACGGACCCAGCGACGGCCATAATAATCTCGTAAACAACATCTTCACTTGCGTGAACGGAACGCATATCTACAATTCGATAACCACCGCGATAGAGCATTCCGATTCCAACGATTATTACTCCGAAGCCCCCGATCCAGACAGATGGGGATATTGGGGCGGACAGGTTCACAATCTCGCCGAACTGCAAGCCGCCAGCGGCGACGACGCCAACTCCATCTCCGCCGACCCCGTTTACGTCGATCCCTTCGCGACGGCGACCGATTTGCATATCACAAGCTCGAGCCCCGTTCAGGATATAGCCGTCCCGATTGCTTCCGTGACCGACGACATAGACGGCGACATACGAAATGCGTTTACACCCGATATCGGTGCGGACGAGGATAACATGACCAAGGTCTGGACGGGCAACATCGACACCGATTGGGACATCGATGGCAACTGGAACCCCGTCGGTGTGCCAAATCAGGACTGGCAGGCGAGAATCCCCGCTGACCCGGAAAGCGATCCCGACAACTGGCCGATTCGAAGCGCATCCAACGGCGATCTGGTAATCGGCAACATGGCCGGCGACGATTGCTACAATCTCATAATCGACGGTTCGGCCTCCGCGAGCACATACCAGCTAACGGTCGAGGCAAATCTCCAGATACGATCCGGCGCGAATCTCATCTGCGATGCGGTCGAAACGGACAAACCCACAATCAAACTCGACGGCAACTGGAACAACGAGGGCGTGTTCACTGCCGGAAACAGCGTGGTTACCTTCGACGGCGACGCGGACATCGGATCGCCGCAACTCATCGCGGGCACGGCGACATCGACATTCAACATAATCGAAATTAAGGACACCTTCGTCGAACTCAACGGCGACGCAAGCGACGTCAACTGGGACACGAAGATAATCGTAACGGAAACGACCGGCGACGCCAGGCTCATCCTTCCTGCCCCAGACGGCGGCGAACCCAACATGATAGACGTTTCGCCGTAAGAAAGGAAATTACTTATCGGGAGATATGATCGATAAAAACACGACATACGAATTCGGGCAATCGCCCCCCCTCGGAAGACCATATACCCTCTGAACAGGGGGGTTTTTGCCTTTTTGTTCGATTTCAGGTCGATGAAAAACGACCTTTTTCCGGGAGAAAACAGCTTTTTTCTTCGAGAAAACGGCATTTTTCCTGGAGATAACGGTATTTTTCCTTGCGGTAGAATGGCGTATTCGCGTTCAAACAAAAGAAAAATTAGAGGAAAAAAGATATGAGAGCAAACACACAACTGTCGATATTGACATTAATTCTTATTACGATATCTGTCGCGCAGGTGCCACGCACGATGAACTATCAGGGCAAACTGACCGACTCTTCTGGAGTAGCGATAACCGGCGCGCACGCGATTGAATTCAGATTGTTCGATTCCGAGACCGGTGGGACGGCGCTCTGGAGCGAAACTCACGCCTCGGTTGCCGTTTCGCACGGCCTTTTCGACGCGATTCTCGGCTCGACTACGCCTATCGACCTGCCCTTCGACGAACAATATTGGGTCGAACTCGTCGTCGATGGAGAAACTATGGCTCCGCGCCAGCCGTTGACATCGGTGCCCTACGCGAACCGTTCGACTTTCGCCGATACGGCGGTTTATGTCGAGGGAATCGGTTCCGGCGGCGGCACGAGTCTCGATTGGTTGTTCACTCCGGAAGCCGTCCGTCCGGTAACATTGGATAATTTGACTACCGCGTGGCCTGTTCCAGCCGGGTCCGTTTTTGTGATGCTGAACGCGCATTCGCCGGGGAATAATTACATCGCAATCGACGGGAAAACGGTCATCGACGGGTATATGAACTGGCGTAACAGTGCCAGCGGACGTTTTTTGGGTCATTTTGAACAGCCGATTTTCGCGGACGAGGGCGAACTAATTACCGCCGAGGATAACGCGGTGGTTATCAACGGTTATCTCAGAGAAAAAGAGAACATACGACCGGTTACGCTCACCAATCTCACGACGCCCTGGGCTGTGCCGACGGATTCTATTTTCGTTATCACGGCGATTCATCACGCGAGCACCTACGATTTCATGATCGATGGCAAGGTTATGGGCAAGGGCTACATGAACTGGCGCAACGATATGCAACAGGAAATCAGTTCGCTTTCTTGCCCCTTCTATGTTATGGAGGGACAGGAGATTTCTAATACGAACAATTCAGCTGTGGTCAACGGTTATCTTCGTCCGAAGAGTAGTCTCGGCGGTGGCGCTGGCGGCGCGGACAACGACTGGGAAGTAACCGCTGGCGACGATATTGTAACGGGACACGGCGGGGATTATCCCGCTGGCAACGTCGGCATCGGAACGACGACACCGGACGCCACGGCATTACTCGAATTAAGCAGTTCATCGAAGGGATTCCTCCCACCTCGGATGACCGAAGCTCAACGCGACGCTATTTCGACTCCTGCGAACGCTCTGATTATTTTCAATACGACAAACGAGTGTCTTCAAATATATAACCATAGCGAATGGAATAACATCTGGTGTTACAGTTGCGCGCCCGATATAACGATGCACCCATCCAATTTGTCCTTATGTGAGGGACTCGACGCCGATTTTTATGTCAGCGCCGAGGGAGCGGATTTGACATACCAGTGGCAGGAGAACGACGGCACGGGTTTCTTGAATCTCGCCGACGTCGGCGTTTATTCCAACGTAACGACGGATCACATGACGATATCTCCGGTTTCGATAACAATGGACACTTATCAATATAGATGTATTGTCGGCGGGAGTTGCTCTCCAGCGGACACGTCGGCGATAGCGACCCTGACGGTTTACGAGGAATCGACCGCGCCGACATCGATAGAGACCAACGATACGCTGATTTGCGACGGCGATAGCGCGTTGCTGAAAGTGAACGGCGGTTCGCTCGGCACCGGCGCGGAATGGGTATGGTATTCAGGCAGTTGTGGCGGGACTTACGTGGATACGGGCGATTCGATATTGGTGATTCCCGCTGTAACGACGACATATTACGTCCGCGCCGAGGGAACATGTAATAATACTTCATGCGCCAGTATTACCGTTGAAGTTACCTCTTTTATGCCGATTGGAGTCCAGTATTATACGACGCCGGATACATTCATTTTCACCGTTCCAGACGGTATAACGAGTATCTCCGTTGCCGCAGTTGGCGGCGGTGGGGGAGGTTGCGGTCATCTGGGCGGCATGGGCGGCGACCCCGATGCCGTTCCGGGCGAGGACGGCGGGAATTCGTCCTTCAGCTCTTATATAACGGCCTATGGCGGCGCTGGGGGAAGTTACCAGTATGATCCCGCGGCGCTCGGTGGAGGTTATTCCGGTCCCAACGGCTTCAACGGCGGCGATGGCGGCACTCTTTACGGCGGAGGCGGCGGAGGCGCGGCGACTTTCACTGCAGATGGTGGCAACGGACAGGACGGAACCCCCGGAACCGCTACTTACGGCGGCGATGGCGGAGATTCCGGCGGCGCAGGGCGCGATGCTGATGAAGACTATGGTTGTGGCGGATGTGGTGGTGGAATATATCTCACCGGAACTCCCAACACCGGCGAGGATGGGCAATACGGCGTCGGCGGCGATTACGGAGGCGGCGGAGGCGGATCGTCTGTTAACGCCGGCGGCGGTGGCGGTGGAGGCGGCGCAGGCCTCGCGTGGCAGAATTATATCGCTGTCGCTCCCGGGGATACATTCACCGTTATCGTAGGGGAGGGCGGCACTCACGGCGCGAGTTACGCCGCCGACGGCCAACACGGCGCGGTCAGAATTATATGGGAATATCCATGTAGCCCGGAAGCTAATTATCCCGATAACGCTGAATGATAACGAGTTACGCGAAATATCATCGCCTATACGGAGGCTTTTAGGAACAACAAATCGATTAAACACCATTACTAACGCTATTTTTAGCAAAACTTATAATTATCTCAAGTGTTCGGGTTGATGAATTACTGGAGTGTCAAATAATTGATTCGGAGAGCGCGTTTTTAGTCCCGGAAATAAAGGCAAAAGAGTAATTAAATGTATAATGTAGAATGTATAATTATAAACGTGGAGGTTATATCGGAAAACAAGGTAAGGAGGAAATCCCTATAAAATCGTTCATTTAAAAACCTAACGTAAACATGGAAAAACGTTAAATTGGCATGTAAATCCTATGGTTGAGCATTTCTCCCATAGGTTTTTTCATGTCTCCCAAAGGAGTTTTCATATTTCCCAAAGGTTTTTTACTTTCCCCAAAGAGGGGAAAACACCTTCCGTGTCGGTTTTTCCGTTTTAGTAAAAGTTATTTTATTTTGGGTGAAAGAAATTTTAACTTGAAATCTGAGGGGTTATTCGTAGTCTTCGCGCGGAATGAGAATGTGAGGTGAATTATGTTCGGTTCAGTTTACGTCGCCGGTTTTCAAATGGATTATCCTTCCCCTGCTGATTTTCTCGGCGAGGGTGGTCGATGTGTCTATCGGCACGATTCGCATCATTAGCGTTTCCCGCGGGCGCAAAGCCGTATCTTCTCTGCTGGGCTTCTTCGAGGTGATGATATGGCTGTTGGCCATCGGGCAGATTTTCAAGAACCTGACTAACCCGCTGTATTACGTCGCATACGGTGGCGGTTTCGCGATGGGGAATTTCGCGGGAATCTGGATCGAGGAGAAGCTGGCGATGGGCGTGCTCCTGATGAGAACAATTACGAAACGCGGCGCGTCCGAGCTGATATCGCTCATGCGTGAACGCGGTTACATGGCGACCAGCATCGTTGCGGAGAGCACCGCGGGGCAGGTGAACATCATATATACGTTACTCAAGCGCAGTGATCTCGACGAGGTCGTCGGGCTTATCAAGGATTTCCATCCTCACGCGATATGGTCTATAAGCGATGCGCGTGAGGCCAGCGATGCGATCCCGCCATTTCGCAGAAAGAGGAAAATTAAACAGATGTTGAAAACCGGGGAACGCAAAGGGAAGTGATTATTCGGCGGATGATTCCGGTTCTTGCGAACGGCGTAGTTCGAGACTGGCCTGAATCAGAAACAGCAGTGACGAGAGGAATATCGGCCCGGAGATCAAGGCGAAGTTCAAAGTTTCTTCCCACGTATCGAACAATATCACCGTGAAGACTGCGAAGATAAAGAAGAGCATCCCGCCGATACCCGGTTTCTTCCACGCGATAATCAATGCCGCTATTGGCGCGAGCCAGGGGATTGCGTTGGGAAGGTTGCAAAGGAGTCCCGAGAAACCGGCTTCGGCCCCCGAAACGGCGGCGAAAAATCCCCAGAACGCAATCCAGATTATCGTGAAGATGCGCGCAATCAACCGAAGTGCTTTTCCTCGTCGTGCAGGCATACTACCTCGTTTCTCCTGAGTTCGAACGACCGAATTCGAAGGAAAGATAACAAATCCGGATGTCCCGGCCAAGCGAAATAATCGTCCTCTAAAAAAAACCGTTGATTGAATTGGATTCGGCGACCATATTGTTGTCGAATTTGAAGAAGGAGTCGATTATGGAATATTTCGGTCATACGGATATGGAAGAGAGTTCGGTTTCGGCGGTTCAGATTGTGGGATTGATCCTGCTCTTCGTGGGTATTGCGATGTGCGCCTGGGTTTTCGTGGACGCGGTGAAACTGTTCAAGAATCCCGAGGAGGCGGAGTTGTTCGAGAAGATACTGCCTTCCGGATTGAAAACGGGCGAGTTAACTATCGAGGGTGAAGAGGTTATCCTACCGAAGGAATTCTATTATTTCCTGGCCTATGTGGTAACGATATTCACTCTCGCGATAGCCGGGTTTATCGGAAGCGCTTTCCTGTCGGGCGGCGTGAGTCTGCTGAACCCGTCGGGGGAGAAGCTGGAGAGGAAGTTCAACAAGCGTCTCCGGGAGACCGAGGCGAAGATCGACGAGACCTTGAGAAGGGGGAGGCCATGAGTAACGGACGCCGAAGCTGGAATAAGCCGCTCTGGCCGATGGTCTTAGGGGCGATATTCGCCTTTCTCTATTCCGCGGTTGACCTGTTTGTGGGGATCAAAGTATATCAACTGCCGTCGGTGATGTCCCAGATGCCGTTCCCCTACAACGCGATCACCCAGGCTCCCGATGTCCAGACTCTCATCGAGTGGACGGGGAATTCGTTGATGATACTATCCGCCGGCTTCTTTCTGGGCGGATTGGGGATATTTATAAAACGGCGATGGGGATTGATTTTCGCGGTGAGCGCTTCGATTGCACAAATACTCGGGACGATATATCTGGGATTCGTCTATTACATGAAAGCCTATCCCGTTCTCGAGGAACTCTTCCTGCTTGCCGGCCCGCCGGATAATGCATGGATGTATGATATTGGCGGAGTTTTCTTTTTCGGCGAGTTATCCGTGCTCTTTCCCGAGATGATACTCGTGTGCACTCTTCTGATATCGTCGCCGGGGAGATTTTTCTCGAGGATTCGTTGACATCGGCGCATAACGTTTCAATCTATCCGCTTGCAATAGCATAGTTTCTGCTATATTTTGAGAGTAGAACTATGCTCGAACTGAACGACATAAGCTATTCCTACCCTGGCGCGGGCAAACCCATTATCGATGCGTTATCGATGGCAATTTCCCCGGGCGAGACGGTGGCTATTGTCGGCCCGAACGGTTGCGGCAAGACCACTCTCACCCTGATTATTGCGGGGGTTATTCGCCCTGATAGCGGGTGTATCGAATATGAGGGGCGGGATTATTCCGATGGGGAAAACCTCGACGCCGTGCGACGGGATATCGGATTCCTATTTCAGGATCCGGAGGATGGCATCCTCACGACATCGGTCGAACGCGAAATCGCCTTCGGCCCGGAAAACCACGGCTACGCGCCAGTTAAAATTCGCGATAAAATAAATCAGTTAGCCGACGAATTTGATTTGCGCGAAATTCTCAAAAAACCCCTGGACGAGCTTTCCGGCGGCGAATTGGAACGAACTGCCTTCGCGAGTGCGATTTCTTTCGATCCGAAAATCCTGATACTCGACGAACCTGAGAGCTATCTGGATTTCGAAGGCAAACGCAAGTTGTTCGACGAGATAGAGCGCCAGAAACAGAATGGAACAACGATAATTCATGTCACTCAATCCTCGATTGCCTCTTTCCGTGCGGAAAAAACTATTTCGTTGGGGGATGTGGAAAAATCGGAAGGCGGAAGGGCCTCCTCGACTATTCCGGAAGAGGGCGAAACGGTTCTCGTAATCGAAGACGTGTCATTTTCCTTCGACGGCAGACCTATTTTATCTGATGTCAATTTTGGATTGAAAGAGGGCGAAAGTATCGCGGTTCTCGGCCAGAGCGGAGTTGGGAAAACCACTCTCGCCAGATTAGCCGCGGGATTGTATAAACCGGATTCTGGCGAGATAAAGTCGCGCGGGCGTTGCGGGATTAGTTTTCAGTTCCCCGCAAGACAGCTTTTCGCGGACAAAGTCTTGGACGATGTCGCCTTTGGCCCGAAATCTATCGGAATGAGAAATCCGAAAGAACTCGCCTTGAAAGCGCTTCGAGAAAGCGGTTTGAAAGAGGAGTATTACGATAAATCGCCCTTTGAATTATCCGACGGCGAGCAGCGGCTGGTAGGCCTCGCGGGAGTCCTGGCAATTGAACCCTCGCATATCTTTTTCGACGAACCTACCGCCGCACTGGACGCGTCCGGGAGGATGCAATTTTTGAAAATCGTAGAAACTCTTCTCGCAAAAGGAGTCGGAGTAGCGCTAATCACCCACGATCTCGATATGGCCGCAATTTGTTGTCGGAAAGCACTCGTTATCGATAGAAAGGGGAGAGCCAGACCTTATAGCATGGCGGAAATCATGTCGAATAGAGAACTGCGGCGCGCTTCGGGAATAGGCACGGAGAGCGATCTTTTTGGAGGGGAATCATGCGATTGATAGTTTTTCTATTAATAACCGCCACGATCTTCGGAGTGCAGATCACCGAGATTGTTTCTTTCCCTATACCGCAAGAAATAGAACCAATCGCGGTCAAGGCCGACGGCGCCGGGCGATATTACATTCTCACTGCCGGCGGAAGGTTCCTTGCTTTTGAACGCGATTCGATGGTTATGGAACTCGATCCTACCGCCCGCGAAATAGACTGGATCGAACCTGTGGATATCGGCTACAGTTCCGGATGGCTTTATATCGCGGACAAAACTGGAGGCGCGATTTTCCTGACCGATAAATATCTTCGGTCTCCAACGAAAATCGAACTGAATAATGACAACAGGACTGTCCGCCCGGAGGATATCGCAGTTTCGACCGACGGCAGAATACTGATCTGGGACGACGACTACGCGGAACTGCTTCTCTTCGAGGATTGGACGGACGAATCACCAACAAGATTGGCGTTTCCCGAAATTAACAAACCACGGTCGTTAGAAATTCGCTTCGATTTCAAATCGAATTCTTTTTTCGTGATTAACGGCAATAACCTGTCCGAATTCAGTGTTCTAGGTGTGATACTCAATAATCTAAAATACCCGTCGCCCGAATCCGATGTCGTCCCTATGGCCGCTGGAACAATAATGGAAAATTTATTTTTGGTTGATAATCGGGGCGTCTGGAGTTTTACCGATGATGCATGGAATTTCCATTTGCCCGCAAATCCCGTGTCAGCGGATATTTCCATACGTGGCAGAATAATATTGATCGAAAATGATACATTAAAAGCGTTCGAGGTCGATGAAAGTAAATAGTCTAATATTACTCATCGCCCTGACAGGTGCGTTATTCGGCGAATATCGCGAATTAAAGATTGAAACCGCAGACACGATTGAACTGCCGGATAGTTTTATTATAGAGGAAAGCGAGTCGCTTTTTTGCAAAGACGATCTCATCCCAAAAACGAACTATAATATCGACTACAATAATGGCATTTTGCTGTTAGATGAACTCCCCACCTGCGATTCCATTCACGTAGTATATTCCTACTTCGACTTAGAGATCCCAACAGTTGTTCAACATCGAGTTCCCGTTGGAAGCGGAGGGCAGTTATACCGAAGTCCATCCCCGACGAAGAATTTGGGCATGTTCCCCGAAGGCAGTCGGCTGGTGCATTCTGGGAGTTTGCTTCGCGGAATTAAAGTCGGCAGTCGTCGGGACGCAAGCGTCGAATCAGCCTTTCAGCTCGAAGCTTACGGTGCAATCGCCGAAGACGTCGAGATTTCAGCAACTCTCAGCGATCAGGATTTGCCAATCCAGCCGGAGGGGACTTCTGAGAAAATCGCCCAACTCGACCAGGTCTATATCGACGTAACCGCACCGTATTTCGGCGCGACCTTCGGCGATTTCACGGCGCAATTCAGCCCGCAATCGGAATTTACCAATTACGAACGTCGCCTGTCGGGGGTTCGTCTGGGGGGCTATTCGGATTTTATTACCGGGGAAGTCGTGGGCGCGGTTCTGGAAGGCATCTGGGCGACGGACGAATTCTACGGGCAGGAGGGCAATCAGGGGCCGTATTCAATCGACGCCGAGGGCAAATCATCCATACAAATCCTCGCGGGCACAGAAACCGTTTGGCTCGATGGCGAAAAACTACGCCGAGGCGCTTCCAACGATTACACTATCGATTATAATCTTGGCCAGATAACCTTCACGAACAATCGCCCTATCGGCGCGCAGAGCCGAATTATCGTGGATTTCCAATTTACCGATCTCGAATACCGCCGTAGTTTCTACGGTGTGAATGGGAATATCTCTCCTCATCCTAAAATTGATTTCTACTATTCCGGCATGACCGAACTGGATGACCCGAACAATCCGCTCAATTTCGACCTGACCGACGAAGAACGTGCCGTTATGGAATCCGCGGGCGATATAGCCGATTCGGCTTATATCTGGGGCGCAGAACTTTCCGATTCAGGCGATTATGCACTGGTGGATTCATCGACCGACAGCGCCCATTTCGAATGGTTAGGGGAGGGCGAGGGCGACTGGGAAGTAGTTTTCGCGAACGTCGGTTCCGGCAGAGGTGAATATAGCTACGCGGGCGGCGGGGTTTATGAATGGGTCGGCATGGGGGAGGGAAGTTATACACCGCGCAGAATATTACCCTTGCCAGTCGGTCAATCGATCATGGACGGCGCGTTGGTTTTCACTCCGTTGGACGGCACCACTCTGTCCACTGAGGTAGCCGCATCCAATCTGGATTTGAATCGCTCTTCGAACATAGGCGATAACGACAACGCAGGTGGTGCTATCGACATAAAAATGCAATCTAACCACGGTTTGAGCATCGGTGGGAAGGGGCTTGGTGAAATCGGCCTATCCGGCGCGTATCGTCGAAGAGAAGTTCGTTTTGCGACCATCGGTCGTATAGAAGACGCCGAATATCTGCGCGACTGGGGCCTGGAGGGCGCGTCCGGCGGTGAGCAACTCGCTGAATTCGGCCTGGATTATTCCCCAATCGAGCAAATAAATCTATCCGGCGGTTACGGCTACAATGAAGTAGGCGGTCAGACCAGCCGCAGGTTGAATTCGACCGCCCGATACACTTCCGACCGAACACAGACTTCCGCAAATTACAGCCTCACTAAAACCGAAAACGTCTGGAACAGGCTCTGGGGCGATTATTCCGGTAATTACTGGATTCTTTCGCCCTCCGCGACGTGGCGCTATGAGGACAACGACAAGGCGTCCGGTTTCCGTTTTGTAAGCACCGCGCCGTCGCTGGGATTTAATCTCGTGGAATGGCTGACCCTGACGCCATCATACGAATATCGCAGAGACGAAACCTACGATACAACCGGAAACGCCCGGCAATTGAGCGCGATCACCAATGCTTACCGCCTTTCCGGCGACATTGGCAAATGGAATTTCTCGATTTATCATCGCGAATATGACGATAAAATCGGCGCTGGCGATATAATTACCGACCTGGCCTCCGCGGACGGCTCCTTCAGAACGACCGTGCCCAACATCAGCGGACGCCTCCGCTACGAACTCTCGCGCAACCAGAGTGAAGTCCTGGAGCCTTACTACACTTATGTCGGCGAGGGATTGGGCAACTACGAATTCGACGAGGATCGTGGCGAATATATCGCGTCGCCGGGTGGTGAATACCTTAAGGAATACCGCTCCACGGGCGATTTCACGCCAGTCATCAGTTCGGATTTGCGCGCCAGTATGTCGATCAAAGCGGTGCGAAAAGGCAGGGAGGGGTGGTTTTACGATATGATAAAACAACTCTCCGCGGACGGTCTGGTTCAAGCGGAAGGCCAATCGGAGGCCGAGGCCGCTCAATCTCTGCTTCTCGACCCACGAAACATGAACGATAACCTGGAACTCGTATCGGGAAACTTCATCGCGGAAGGCAACTTGCGATACGGCGTCGGAGCGCGCAGTATTAACTTCCGGCGACGGTTCAGCAAGTATCGCAACACGCAATTCACCACCGGCGAAGAACTCAGATGGAACAACAGCTATTCGCTGGAGGGCAGAATCAGTATGCTTTCGATGGGCAATTTCCGTGGTAAAGTGGAATGGTTGTGGACTGCGAGATTGTATCCCGAAAGCTCGCGAACCGGCACAGACCTGACAGGCAAGGAATTCTCGCTCCTCTGGACACGCGCGATGACCAGCTCACTGCAATTGACCGCCGACATGAGCTACCTCGCCCAAACCGACGACTGGCCGGAAGAACCGGTGTCGATACGCCGTTACGCGATTTCGCCTATAGGCAGTTATTTTCTACGTAAGGGCACCGTGCGCGCGTCAGTGGGATATTCGCGTGTCGAGAGCGACGAGACGGACGTCGGAATCCTACCCTACGAGATGGCGCACGGCGACTACATCGGCGACAACGGCACCGCAAGCGTGAACGTCGATATCAACGTAGCCAGATCAACACTGCTCACCCTGATGTATTCGCTGGAATCGCACAGCGGCCGTCCACCTGAACACACCGCTCAGACCAGCGTCCGATTGACATTCTAATTTGTCGATTTCCCCGCGCATTTCGGCTGGCACGCCTCACGCTACGTGCGAGTCGTTTTATTCTCACATTATTGTCGCACGCGTGAGTCGCGCCAGCCTTAGCTTATTTCGTAAGCGTAACAGTGGCGTTATTTCAAATACACGACACGCTTCGTCATCGTCTCGTCCCCGCCCGTCGCCCGGACGAGATACACGCCTGAGGTGGTGGATTCATCGGGTTGCCAGACGAATTCTCTCGCAATATCATTTCGGCCGAAGGGAGAAATCTTTCTCGCATCCGTAAGAGATTTCTCGTCGGGCTGGAAGCCCTTGCTCGAAATGACAGAAATTCGGCGCCCGTTAATATCGAACACCTCGATTCGTAGGGGCGTATTGCAATACGCCCCTACGGGCACGTCGATTGTGATTGTTACCGCCGAATTGAACGGGTTGGGGTGGGCGGAGAGGGTGAAATCGTTGGGCATGGTCGGTTTTTCGTCGATGGACATTGTGGTTAGATAGACGTCCATTGTCGCGACGAGGGTGTCAGCGTTTGTGTTGCGCAGGACGAGGGTCAGGATGTAATCGCCCTCGGCGAGGCTCTCGGTGTCCCATGTCCCGAGGATGCCGCGCCTGACCGGAGTGCAAGAATCTTCGATGATCATGCCGGTGGAATCGCTATCCGCGCGATAACTGAGCGTGTAACTGTCGAAATCGTGCGGGTAATGCGGCCCGACGCTGAGCCAGGCGTTGCCTGTGAGGGATAATTCTTCGCCGATTTCTATAGTGTCGAGCGAATCGATAGCGGCGTAGAAAACGACCGCCGTGTCCAGCGCGAAAGGGAGTGTGTCGAAATCGCAATTTATACATAGAAGCATCGACCTGTCGTGTGCGATGTTAACCGCCTGGTAAAGCCACGGCAGAACCGGGGTAACGCGGGTATTTTCGAGTAGCATAACCGAATGTTTGAATGTGCTTAGGTATGCCTCGGATGTGCCGTCGGCGAAGAACATGAAGGAGCTGTCCTGCGTGCTCAGGACGATTGTCGCGCCGTCGTGGGTGCTACGAGTTACGTAGGCTTTGCCCTGATTTTTCGGAATCATTTCGCCAAAGACACAGGAGTCCATGAAAAGCACGGTGTTGTCCAACGGATACCAGTTCCACCAGCAAACGTAGGTGTTGTCGTATTCGAGATGCCGGTCTGGGAGGGGCATGATTTCGTCGTGCATGTTGTAGTTGCAGATGCCGAATACGGTGGTCGTGTCGCCGCCGTTGAAACGGACGCATGATCCATATATCTCGGAGTTATGGACGGTTACCGAACAGCCGGTGAAAGTCTCGAAAGACCACCAGCATCGCGCGCAGGTATCGACCGTGAAATGGTAACCCATGCCGGAGAAACCCGGAGCGCCCTCGCCGGCCTCGAAATGATCGACCGAATCGGGATCGGGGAATTCGATATCGATGATACTGCCATCCAGCGCTTGTAACCACGGCATCAGTGTGTCGCATCGCACAAGATGAATATCCGTCGAATCGCCGACGAAAAAATCGCCTACATGACCGACATCTTCCAGATACATCGAGGATTTCTCGAAGATCTTTCTGAACGTCCAGTCGGGGAAGTGCGTGCGAATCGCGGAATAGTGGGATGAATCGTGCAATTCGGCGTAATGCATCACACCGTTCGCGTCTATGGTTGCGTCGATGCTCTCGAAACTTGAGTTTTCCATCAGATAGACATAGTATTGTCCCACCCAATATTGGTTGAAATGCAGATGTGCGCCGTTGCAGATGATAATCCTGCCGTTGTCGGAAGCCGCGATTGTTCCGTTCATTGTAAGCATGGCGTCATCGACGATTAGGAGGCCGTCGCCGATGACAAAGATGTTCCCGGTCGATACGAAATCGTAGTCGATGAACGTGGAGTCAATTATATACCAGTCGCTCGTCGCGGAAGACAGGATTTTACCCATCTCCACCGGTTCGAAATCGGATATGCCGGTTTTGATAGGCCGATTTGGTCGTTCTGCGAAAACGATTATTGATAATAATAGAAATAACGCTAACAAAATCGTAGTTATTTTTTTCATATCGATATTCTCCTTTTTGCTTAGCTTCAGGCCTACTAACCTTCTTGTCCCTCATTTCGGTCGATATTAAAGTGACTCTACACGATTTTAGCGTCACTTTAACCGATTTTAGCGTTCCTCCGGTCAATCTACCCGTTCCTCTACCTAATCTACAAAATAGATCGAGTCGGGCGAGCTGTAGAACGGCGAGAGGAATCGAAAGAACAACTTCGGTAATGAAAAGAACGGCTCAAGGAACGAACATTTCGACTTCGGCGAGGGATAAATCGCTCAGGGCAAGCTTAAAATAGCACTTCGTGAAGAACAAATTCCCTCGGTCGAGCCGTATTTCGCTCCCCGTAACCTCAAAATCGCCTCGAACCGGCCTAAACTCAATTCAAAGAACGCTAAAATGTTTTCAAAACCCGAGTTTCACTTTAATATTGTATGATAAAGACCCTGTTGCCTTCGGAATCGTAGCATCCAGCCAGTTTGCCGCCCCATTTTTCCCGCGCGGGAGGTTTGAAGAATTTCACGCCTTTGAGGACAAGCTGGCCGTAGAGTTTATCGATGTCGTCCGCCCAGAGGCATATGTCCGCGCCGGTTCGCGGAGTTCCGCGTTCCCTGTCCGGAACGAGAATCAAGTCCGCGCCGTCCAGGTCGAAAGCGATGTCGCCCTCGAAAGCCTTACCGCGCGGAAGGCCGAGAATATCGCCGTAGAAATTCTTTGCCCTCTCGATGTCGGCGACGTGAACGAATATTTTATCTATTCTAATTTTCATGAGCGTATTTAATATAATATCATTCGAGACTTTCGGAAAGAGAAAAATATGTGGCTCCCCTTGGGGGAGAGGAGCCACAGGGGTCGCGTAGGTAGGTTAATTAAGGAGGGGTATAACTTCGGGCCCGATGGACCCGAACTTTAAAGCGTCCCCACGCGCTAATTATCCTTCTGTTTGCGTTTACGCATAAACGCGGGTATTTCGTAATCGTCCGGTGCGAAAGATTCCAGCCTTTGCCTGTGCGGATTATCCGCTTGAGGTTGTCTCGTCTGGACGGCTTCCGCTTCCTTCTCGACCGCGGCGAATTCCTCTTCCGGTTCCGGTTCTTTTTTCGGACCCGTATCCTCGAATTTCGGGATGAAAGTCGGAGCTACCTGCGAATGGGATTCCTCCGCTTTTGATTTCTCCGCTCCCGTCGAAAAAATATCTCCGGTAGGTTTACTGAATTTTGACGTGTCGAAAATCTTTGTTTTACGTTTGTTCCGGTTGAATCCGGCGGCGATCACCGTTACGCGGATTTCGTCGCCGAGTTCAGGATTGACGACAGAACCGAAAATCACATTGGCTTCCGGTCCGGCGGCTTCTGAAATGAGCGTAGCCGCTTCGTTTACCTCGAATAGCGACAAATCTTCGCTACCCGTGATATTAATTAGCACACCCTTTGCGCCCTCGATTGACATATCTTCCAGTAAATTGCTGGTGATAGCTCCACGAGCCGCTTCGAGCGCGCGGTCTTCACCGGATGAGATGCCTGTGCCCATCAGGGCGTCGCCGCCCATGCCGGCAAGAACCGTTTGCACGTCGGCGAAATCGAGGTTTACTATTCCGGAAACAGTGATCAGGTCGCTAATACCGCGGGTTGCGTGATGTAGGACTTCGTCCGCGATCCCGAAAGCTTCGACCAGCGGCGTGTCGCGTTCCACAACGGAAAGCAATCTCTGGTTTGGGATGATAATCAGCGTATCGACGAAGTCTTTCAGCGCTTCGATTCCCTTATCGGCGTTTTCGCAACGGCGGCGGCCTTCGAAATCGAAGGGTTTCGTAACAACCGCTACGGTTAGTGCGCCGATATCTTTGGAAATTTCAGCGACAACTCCGGCCGCTCCAGTTCCGGTGCCGCCGCCCATCCCGGCGGTGAGGAAGACCATATCGGCTCCGTCGAGGATGTCCACGACCTGATCGCGGTCCTCCTCGGCGGCTTTCCGACCGATCTCCGGATTACCTCCGGCACCGAGACCTTTGGTTTGCCGGGTGCCGACTGCTACCTTCTGAGTAGCGCTACTCCTTGCGAGAGCCTGTTGATCCGTGTTGATAGACACGAATTCGACTCCCATAAGACCGGCGTTAATCATTCTTTCGACGGCATTGCCGCCGGCGCCACCGATTCCCACAACTTTGATTACTGCAGGTCCGGCAACATCTACTGGTTTGTCCAGTTCAAACTCCACAATGCACCTCCTTGGGCCTTTTATTATTGTTTCAAAATCATACTTTTTTAATGAACCATCGCCTGATCTTCGACCAGAGCGAGTTGTTGTGATCGATTAAGTCCGCGCGATGCTTTCGGTCGGAAGCGGCCAGAACCGCACCGACAGCTGTGGCGAAACGCGGGCTATTTGCCAGTTCCGGAACATCTCCAGGAAGATGCGGCGCGCCAGTCCGCACAGGAAGATCGAATATCTTCTCGGCGAGATGAACGATATCGTTAGTCATAGATGTTCCGCCGGTAAGGACTATACCGGCAGTGAGTTTCCCCAGTAAATCGACCTCCAGAAGTCCGTCTTTACACATTATGAAAATCTCTTCGATGCGGGGTTCGACAATCTGACTGAGGAACCTGCGTTCGATAGAACGGGATTCCCTGCCGCCGATTCCGGGGATGCTTATCATATCCGTAGGTTCGACGGCTTCCTCGAGAGCCGAACCGAATTCGATCTTGATCTGTTCGGCCGTATCGAAGGGAACCGAAAGCCCTACGGTAATATCCTTTGTTATAGATTCGCCGGCATAACCGATGCTAAAAGCCCAGATAAGGGTTCCGCGACGGAATATGCCAATATCGGTGGATCCAGCGCCAATATCCAGGACTGCGACACCAATCTCCGCTTCGTCCGGCGAAAGCACAGCCATACCGGACGCTTTGACGGCGGCAGTCTGGCCGTCCGGAACCAAGCCGGCTCGTTCTATCGTGCGTTCCAGGTTGCTCAACGATGTTCTCGGCGAAACAAGTAAACCGACGTCGGCTTCCATACGGACGCCGCTCATGCCGACAGGATCGGTTATCCCGCCCTGCCCGTCAACGAGGAATTCCCGAACCACGGAATCGATTATCGCGGCTTCAGGGGGAATAACCACCGCACGTGCGGCTTGAAGGACTTCGGATACATTCGTTGCGTCTATGGATTCCTTGTCTTTTGGAATCGCAGTAACACCTCGACTACTTACAGTCCTGAGTCTGTCGCCACTAACAGCGAGGAAAGCTTCGCGCGCTTCGATATCGGCCATTTTTTCCGCGTCAGTTAAAGCTGTGTGCAAACACTTCTCAGCCTTTTCTATATTGATAATATTACTGCGAGAAATACCTTCGCTCTTAGCTTCGCCGATACCTTTTAAAACGATCTCGCCGCTTAGGTGTTCCTCGGCTATCGCTACCTTAGTTGTTCGTGTGCCGATGTCTATTCCTACGTAAATCTCCTGCATAATTCACCCCGATCGCTTATTTTTATCGCTCTTATCGAGGCGGACTATAGCTTGATCGCCATATCTCAAATCTATATAATCCGCGTTGTTTCCCATTCTTTCGATTTCGCCCAGTAAGGTTTTCAGGCGTAAAAGTCGTCTTTTAAAATCTCCACTTCCAATATCCGCTATAATACCATCTCCCGACAAAACCAGCCTGACTTCCAGCTTATCGTCCACGATAATCTCGCTTATCCTGTCCAGAAACTGCGGCGATGTTCTCTGGGTTTCCGTCCAGAAATCGAGCCCCTTCCGAATTGCATCGCCCTCGATCCTCCTGTAAGCTACCGGCGAAATTTCGCGTCCAACGAGACTCAAAAAAGGTAGATTGGGAATTTCGTATGGCGTTTCGATTGGCAAAATGGTGCCCTTCTCATTCAATCCCCATACCTTTCCGGCAGAAAGTAACATGACCGGGGACATCTCCTCGATTATGATATCGACCTTATCGGGATAGCGTCTGTGTATTTCGCACCCGACCACTCTGTCGTCCGAAGAGAGAAGCCGTTTAGTCATCTTCTTCTTAAGGAAAAGGATATGATCCCCTGTGCCGAACGGCAAAAGTCTGGAGACTTCCTCGTCCGAAATTCTGTTGTTCCCGGCTATGGTGATTTCTTTTATCGAAAACGCGGGGGAGAGGGTAACGTAAGAAGCGCCGGTGCAAATCGCCACAGCGAGCAGAATCAATAATAATCTCTTTTTACCTCTTCTTCTCATATCTCGTATCCCGGCGTTATAATCTCCGTCTCGAGTTCGATTCCAAATTCTTTCCGAACGCTCTCCCTGATTATTTCGATCAATTTGATAACATCGCGTGCCGATGCGTTATCCTTATTCACGATGAAATTTGCGTGCAAATCACTCACTTCCGCCCCTCCGATTCTTCTGCCTTTGAGTCCGGCTTTTTCGATCAATCTTCCGGCGTGATCTCCCGGTGGATTGATGAATATGCATCCCGCAGAACGTTCATCGAGAGGTTGGGATTTCTTTCGCTCCGTCTCATACTCGATGGCCTTTTTCGCCAATAACGACGGTTCGTTAAGGCTTTTGAAAGTGAACTCGCATTCGGCTATTACCGCCTTACCCCGAAGTTTGAATTTTCTATAATCGAAAGCGTCGTCCAGTTTCACTTCGATTTCTTCTCCGGTCATATCGAAAGCGACGATTTCATCGAGAATATTGGAAATCCATTTCCCATAAGCGCCTGCATTCATCGCGACAGCTCCGCCGACGGAACCCGGAATGCCGAATAACTCTTCGCCGCCAGATAACCCGTTTTTCATCGCTTTCATGATAACTTCCTGTAAGGGCAGTGCGGCGCCGGCAAAGAAGTTCCCTTCTTTCCAGGGGTCGCAACGCGTCAAGGAGGGTTTTACCAGCGCCCCACGATAGCCCTCGTCCGCGGGGAGGAGGTTGGTCCCGCGGCCGATTATAAAAACAGGTATATTTTCCGAAGCCAAAATTCTTAATGTTCTCGATATTTCCTCGACGGTAAAGGGCGTTATTAGAAAATCCGCTGGCCCACCGATACCGATACTGGTCAACTGCGACATAGAAACGTCGCGCCGAAATTCTATTCCGTATTCCAGAAGGGCTTTGCTTATGTCGTCGTATTTACTCAATTTTTCGCCGTAGATTCTTTTAACATTTCGATATACTCTTTTCCGGCCTTGTAAACGTCTCCCGCGCCGAAAGTTATTACCATATCTCCGGGGCGGGCTATTTCCATAAGTTTTGCCGGAACATCTTTGAGATTGGGCACCCAGTGGACATCGCGATGTCCGTAATCCCGTGCCGCCCTGGCTATCAATTCGCCCGTAACTCCCGGTATCGGATTCTCGCGCGAAGGATAGATATCGGTAACGATGAGTTTGTCCGAGTATAGGAAAGCCTGCCCAAAATCTCCTGCGAAGTCTCTGGTTCGAGTGAACAAATGCGGCTGGAAAACCGCTATAATCGGTCTGTCATAGCCGAGTTTCGCGCCCTGTAAAGTCACTCGAATTTCCGTTGGATGATGTCCGAAATCATCGACCACAAGAATCCCGTTGACGTCGCCTAAAAGCTCGAATCGTCTTCTGACTCCGTGGAACCGTTTCAGACCCTCGCGAATAGTATCAAAACCCAGACCCAACTCCAAACCGACCGCAATTGCGGCCAATGTATTCCTGACATTGTGCATGCCGAGTAAATCTATCTCGACTTCGCCATATGAGAAACTGCGCGAATTCACCTCGAAATAGGTTTTATCCTTGTCGAAACGGATTCGAGTTGCCCGTAAGTCACTCTGAGTGGAAAGTCCGTAAGTAATGACCCGCCGCCCTATTTTCGGGAGTAAATCCTGCAACGAATTTTCGTCCAGGCAGATGATAACAGCGCCGAAGAACGGCACTTTGTTCATAAATTCTACAAAAGCTCCGCGGAGGTCGTCCATGTCCGTGTAACATTCCATGTGCTCGGCTTCCAGAGTGGTAACTACGGCGATTGTCGGGATTAATTTCAGGAAACTTCGGTCGAATTCGTCGGCCTCCGCGATCAGATATTCTGATTTACCGGAAACGGCACCTGTGCCGAGGTTCTTCACAATGCCGCCCACAATGACCGTCGGGTCGAAGTCCCCCGCTGTTAAGACTTCGCCGATGATACTGCTGGTTGTGGATTTTCCGTGCGTGCCCGCCACCGCAATGCCGAATTTCATTCTCATCAACTCAGCGAGCATTTCCGCGCGGCGGATTATGGGGATGCCACGTTCTTCGGCGATTTTTACCTCGATATTATCCTTGTGCACCGCGCTGGAAATTACTACTACGTCGGTATCCTCGACATTCTCCGGGGCGTGTCCTATGCTTATCTTCGCCCCCAATTCGGCGAGGCGATGCGTGATGTCCGTTTCGCGTAAATCGGAACCGGTAATCTTAAACCCCAGAGACAACAGCACCTCCGCGATGCCGCACATACCCGAACCGCCGATACCCACGAAATGCAGTTGTTTTATTTTGTGAAACAAAGTCATTTTCCTTCTAATAGTTTTTCGATCGTTCTGACGATTGCATTTAGCGCCGATGGCCGCCCCAGTTTTTCAGAAGCTTTGGCCATCTTCTCTCGCTTTTTTTCGTCGTCGATAATCTCGTTCAGTGCGTTCGCAAGGCTTCTCCCGGACATCTCTTCGTCCGATATAACTATCGCCGCGCCCTCTTTGGCGAAACTCAGAGCGTTCAACCTTTGATGATCCGCCGCCGCGAATGGATACGGCACGAGTATCGCCGGAAGGCCGAATATGCTTATCTCGCTGAGTGTAAGCGCGCCACATCGAGCAACGATAATATCCGCCGCATTGTAAGCTTCCCACATCGGGCGAATGAACGGCGTAATCACGATATTCGAAGGAGCGTAACCGAGTTCGTCGCGGGCTTTGTCGAATTTTCTTTCGCCTGTTTGCCATATCATCTGGGCGTTTTCTGGAAAATCGCCGCTTTTAAATAACTCTATAACGGCGTCGTTTATACTCGACGCGCCCTGCGATCCACCTGTAACAAGAACGGTAAATCTATCAGGTTCGAGATCGTATTTACCGCGGATTACCGCTCGATTTGGCTTTTCCGACGGTATCTCCACGGGATTGCCCGTCAATTCGGCCTGCGATTTTTTCCATAAATGCCTTTTTGCACCGGGAAGCCCCAGGCAAACCTTAGACGCGAATAGACTTGCAACGCGAGTCGTAAGGCCCGGATAGGAGTTTTGTTCGTTAATGACGATGGGGATACGTCTGAGCCATCCCGCCAATACGGCCGGCCCGGCGACGTAACCTCCCGTCGCTATTACGATATCGGCGTCCATAGTTTTAATCAGCCTTGCAGTTTTGATTATCGATTTTAAAAGAACAATCGGGAACTTAAACAAGTTCCATGATAATTTCCTCGACAGGGGAACTACCGGGAGTAACTCCAGCGGATAGCCCTCCTGAGGAACGATCTTATTTTCAATACCTCTGACGGTTCCAACGAATCTTATATCAGCGTCCGGATGACGTGCTGACAACTCCCGGGCGATATTCAGCGCCGGGATTAGATGTCCGCCGGTTCCGCCTCCGGCCATCAAGACTCGCATCGGGACCCTCCGGGATTTCGATTTCGTCTGGCACGCTTATATGTTCCACAAGCGGTGTCCAGACGTGAGTTGATATATTCAAAAGTATTCCGCACGAAACCATCGTAATCAAAAGAGCCGACCCGCCGAAACTTATGAAAGGCAGTGGAATACCGGTCGTCGGGATAAGTTTCAATACCACGCCGATATTTATGGCCGTATAAACGGAAATCATAGCCGTTATTCCTATGGCCAGATTCTGACCGAAAGCGTCGGGCGCGCGCATGGCGATCTTTATGCCGCGCCAGGCGAGTAGAGCAAAGAGAATCAGAATAAATGTCGTTCCCAGAAATCCCAATTCCTCGCCGATGACGGCGAAAATGAAATCGGTGTGAATTTCCGGAATATAGAATAATTTCTGTATTCCCTGCCCGATGCCTTTTCCGGTCAAACCGCCCGCGCCGATAGCTATTAAAGACTGCCTTATCTGGAAACCGTCGCCCAGTAAATCGCCGCCGTTTATAAAAGTCATCACTCTTCGTTGAGCGTGGTCGGAATGCATGATGGCGAGAACCATCGCTATCGAAGTCGGGACGGCGATAGCGGCCAGATGCAAAAACCTTGCACCCGCAACGAAAAACATTATTGCCGTTACAATCGAAATCGCTATTGCCATACCGTAATTCGGTTGTAGGGCAACCGCGATAATAAAAAGCCCCGAAATTCCCACTACGGGCAGGAAAGTCTTCTTGAAATCGCCTATCGTTTTTCGTTTTTTTGCGAGGTATTCCGCGAGGAAGATTATCAAAGCAAGCTTGGTTATTTCGGAAGGCTGGATGTTCGCCGCGCCCAAATCGAGCCACCTATTCGCCCCCTTGATAGAACCTGCCGCGAATCTCGGTATTGTCAAAGCTAAAAGTAAAAGGGCAGACAATATCAAAATGACGAACGACCATTTTTTCAACAGGCGATAATCGAGTTGCGTGGCCAGCACGAACCCGGCAAGAGCCACTCCGACGCGGATTAACTGTTGTTTGAGGAAATACGTCGAACTCGAGTAGCATTCCATTTTCGCGCACATAATCGATGTGGCGGAATAAACCATAACTATACCTGTCAGCGTGAGGATAGCCACAATAAGCAGAAGCTGTTTGTCCATTTTCGACGTCATTTTTTCTTCTTGATGAGTTTTCCTACTATATCCGCGAAAATTTCGCCCCTTTGTTCAAAATTATCGAACATATCGTAACTTGCACATCCGGGAGCGAGCAGAACGATCCCCGACGGTAACGCCGCGTTAAATGCCCTTTCGACCGCTTCTTCGAGACTGGAAGCTCGCTCCTTGGCGACCGATTCGTTCCATTCGCTGTGGATTCTATCGGCGGTATCGCCTATTAAAACGACATGTTTTACTTTTTGGGAGACGAGGAGCTTCAATGGTTTGAAATCCGCGCCTTTATCGTATCCGCCGGCTATTAAAACGACTTTTTCATCAAAACTTTTCAATGCGCATTCCAGCGAATCCACGTTGGTGGCCTTGCTGTCGTTGATAAACTGAACTCCATTCAACGAACCGACATTCTGTAATCGGTGCGGCAGACCCTGAAAATCGGATAAAGCCTTCCGAATACCTTTCTGATCGATCTCAAAAGGCAGTGTGCAGGCTATTGCGGCACAGGCGTTAGCCAGATTATGCCCGCCCGGAAGACTAAGATCGCTCACCGGCATTATTACCCTATCGACGCCGTCGATGTTTCGGGAAATTATCTTCTCGTTATAGACGTAAACTCCCTTTTCGGAATGCGGTTCATTGCCAAACCACAATATCCTTGAATCCAGAGAATCGCCGATAGCCTTAACGTTGGCATCGAGTAAATTCAAAACTGCAAAATCATTCGGCCTCTGGTTCTCGAATAACCGTGCTTTTGCCACATAGTAAGCTTCCACGTTATAGTGCCTATCCAGATGGTCGGGGGCCAAATTTAGTAAACATGCAACGTCCGCCCGGAATTCGTCTATCATCTCGAGCTGAAACGAAGACAGTTCGACACACAAAACCGATTCGCCGGAAGCTTCGAGCACAATCTCGGACATGGGTCTTCCTATGTTACCTACTATATAGGTTTCGAATCCCGCAGTCTTAAAAATTTCGCCGGCCATACTTACCGTAGTCGATTTGCCGTTGCTTCCGGTTATTCCGATTATTTTGCCCTTCGAAAAGCGATAGGCCAGTTCGATTTCGGAAATTATCGGTAGTTCGGGATAATTGGATTTATACCATAAAATTATAGGAATATCCACCGGCACTCCGGGGGAAAGAATGATCTCGTCGAAATCATCTTTCATTCCGCCGCTGTGTCCGCCCAGTTCGACTTCCGCGCCGATTTTTTTCATTTCGCACGCTCTTTCGCGAAGCTTCTCATTATCGGCGACGTCGCTGATATAGACCTTCGCGCCGGACCTAATGAGTAGTTTGGCCGCCGCCATACCGCTTCGCGCAAGCCCGAGAATACCTATTCTTTTCCCTTCGTAATCGATCATCTTATCTTAAACATTGCGAGTCCCATAAGTGCACATAATATCCCGATAATCCAGAACCTCGCGACCACGCGCGATTCCGGCCAACCGAGTAGTTCAAAATGGTGGTGGATTGGGGTCATCAAAAAAACGCGCTTATGCCTGGTTTGATAACTGACGACCTGGATAATCACGCTCAAAGTCTCCGCAACGAAAACCCCGCCTACAACCAGAAGTAAAAATTCCTTCTTCAAAAGAATTGCCGTGGTTCCAAAGGCGGCACCGAGAGCTAAAGCCCCGGTGTCGCCCATGAAAACCTCCGCGGGATGCGAATTAAACCACAAAAAACCGAGACAGGCCCCGCCGACCGCGGCCGCAAATATTGCGAGTTCGCCGGAACCCGGCAAATAGAGGAAGCCGAGGTAATCGCTGAAATCGATGCGCCCGATTACGTAAGCTGTTATGGTGAAAACGCCGGCGACAATCGCCGAAAGACCCGCCGCGAGTCCATCGAGTCCGTCGGTTAAATTTATCGCGTTGGTGCTTCCCGTTATTACGAAAGCTATCCAGAGGATATAAACAATACCGAAATCCACGAGTATATTCTTAATAAACGGTAGCTCCGTTATAGTCCTATATTCCGTCAGAGGCGGGTATAGATAAAAGATGACGCCGATTGCCAGACCCATTATGAATTGACCGGCCAGTTTTTCCTTCGCCAGCATCCCTTTGCGGTTCTTCTTGACTATCTTCAGATAATCATCCCGGAAACCGATAGCGGCGCTAAAGAGCGTGCCGATAACGGCAAGCCACACATAAATATTCGTCAGGTCAGCCCACAACAGAGTCGCTACGATAAAGGAAAGAACGATAATTAGCCCACCCATCGAAGGCGTTCCCTTTTTTATCTGATGATGATCCGGACTGTCTTCGCGAACCGGGTCGCCTAAACGCTTCTTCCTGAGAAACTTGATAATAGGCGGGCCGGCTACAAAACATATAAGAAGGCTCGTTACCGCAGAGGCCGCTACGCGGAACGTTATATATCTCAGCAAGTTGAGCACGCTTAGCTTAGAAGCAAGTGGATATAATAGATTATAAATCATTTCACCTTCTCAAATTGTCTTGCCGTGGGCAGGCCGTCCTCCAGAGGCCCCGAATTCCTGACGACTCGAACCGATAATTCTGGGAATGTCTGCGTGATGAACCCCGGGTGTATCGGTCTGCGATATAATTTCCCGTCCACGAACTTGGGATCGTAGTGAGTCGCAACAAGCTTGAATTTTATCCTTATCGCCAATCCTGTAGCCAGCGTCAGGGCGGCCAATAAAACCCAAAAGATTAGTATTATCTTCCTATATCTCATAATTTCTCAAAATCGATTCTGTTAACCGTTCCAAACGCATCGCCCGGCTTCCCTTGACGAGAACAGCATCTCCGGGGCGTATTGTAGCGAACATCGCGTCTTCCAGATCGAAGTAATTCTTAAAGATAAATACATCCTCCGATTTCATTCCCTTTTCCAGCGCGCCTTTGTATGCCGCCTCGGAGAGTTCTCCATAGAAAAAAACCTTATCTATACCCATAACGGCGGCACTCGCACCCATATTACGGTGAAACTCGACTTCCCTTTCTCCCAATTCGAGCATATCGCCCAGAACAGCGATCTTCCGCGCGGATTCCATCGCGGAAAGGGTTTCTAGAGCCGATTTTACGGCCAATGGGCTGGAATTGTAAACGTCGGAAATTAACGTGACATCGCCAAACCGACGGACATAAAGCCTGTCGGGCAAACCCTCGAAATTCTCCAGTGAATCGCTTATTTCGATGGCGGAAAGGCCCGATTCTGACGTAACCGCAAAAGCGCAACAGATAGCATATTTACCCCCGCGGCCATAAAGCCTCGTCTCGATAGGGGTATCGTTTACTATTACTTCGAGACCGCCATCGGCGCGGGGATTTGCGGCGGAAATGCAATAATCGGCAGAGGGATCGAACCCAAAAGTAACGACTCTGTCGCGCGGGATAATGCTCTGGTTCGCCAGTCTCTCGTCGTCGATATTCAGATAGGCCTTGCCTTTCGGGGAAATATGTTTCAGCAATTCAAGTTTCTCGCGAGCAATTGTTTCTAAATCGCGTAATCCTTCGAGATGAACGGGGGCGATATTCAGGATGATAGCGTTATCTGGCCGGGCTATTCCAGCGAGTCGGGACATTTCCCCCGGAAGGTTGATACCAAGCTCTAACACTGCGACATCGTGTTTTGGCTCGATCTCCAGAATAGAAACGGGCAGACCGATGAGGTTATTGAAATTACGCTTCGATTCGGCAACCTCGAATTTCGCGGAAAGCGCCCGGGATACCGCGCGCCTGGTAGTCGTTTTACCTAAGCTCCCCGTAATGCAATAAACATCGGCATCGAGGCTTTTTCGATATTCTTTCGCCAGATCGCCGAGGGCCTGTATTGTATCGTCAACGTGAATATGCGGGATTTCGGCCTCGATGCTTCTTGACGCCACAACTGCCCCAGCGCCGTTCTCCAGAGCATTGGGGATAAATTCGTGTCCGTCGCGTTCGCCCTGTAAGGCGAAGAATAATTCGCCGCCGCAAATACCTCTCGAATCGAAAGCGATATCGAGTATCTCGATACCCCGAATATCAGGTCTCGATAACCTGCCGCCAATCATATCCGATATTTGCCCGAGTGACATAGGCCTCAACTTCTCTCCCTGTAACCTTTTGCGATTAGCCAATCCGCCGCGACCTCTCGGTCGTCGAAATGACTTTTAGTAGTTCCGATTATCTGATAATCCTCATGCCCCTTACCCGAAATCAGGACGACATCGCCTTCTTCCGCCAGCGCCAGGGCATATTCGATAGCACTTTTTCTATTCTCTATTCGATATTTGGTCGTGCCCTTCGGGACGCCGGTTTCTATCCGGTCGATAATGGAGTTTGGGTCTTCGTTTCGTGGATTATCGCTTGTAATCACGATTATATCCGCGAGTTCCCCTGCGACGCATCCCATTTTGGGGCGCTTATCCCTATCGCGGTCACCGCCGCATCCAAAAACCACGACCACCCTATTCTTGGAGATTTTCCTGCAAGAGGAAATCGCGTTGGCGAGTGCATCCGGGGTGTGCGAATAATCGACGTATATCGAGAACGGTTGCGATCCTCGCACCGGCTCGAGGCGTCCAGGAACGCCTTCGAAATTCTCGAGTCCCGCAATAATCGAATCAAAATCCCAGCCCAGAGAAACCGCGATACCTGCGCAACAAAGGGCGTTATAGACGTTGAAGCCCCCCGGAACTCCCAGACGAATTTTACCGGAGCCGACGGGCGAAATTATCTTAAAAGATGTGCTTTCGTAACTGTATTCTATATTAATAGCGCGGAAATCGGCTTCCTGCGAGATACCAAATGTTAAAATCCTATCGCTTGCTGTGATTTCTATTAATCGCCTTCCGTATTCATCGTCGATGTTAATGACCGACGGCACGTGCGTCGGAATCCGTTCAAAAAGGCTTGATTTAATAGTGAAATAACTCTCCATATCGCCATGAAAATCCAGATGATCCTGAGTGAGATTCGTGAAGGCTACAACGTCGTAATCGATACCCCAGCTCCTTCTCTGAGCGAGTCCGTGGCTGGAAACTTCCAATGCGACGCCGTCGAGACCCGCCGTAACCATTTCCGCCATCAGACCGAATAAGACCGTTGGGTCGGGGGTAGTGAAATCCAGTTTGTGCGTCCGGTTTTCGATGTAATAGCCGAGAGTTCCGATCACCCCGAAATTCTTTTTTTGCGCCTTTGCAATCGAATTGACCATGTGAGTGCAGGTCGTTTTGCCGTTCGTTCCGGTAATTCCGGCAAGAAGTAGTTTCTCGTCGGGATTTCCGTAGAATTCCTTCGCCATCGATGCCAATGCGATACGCGAATCGGGAACGACTATTAAGTTAGCGTTCGGATCGGCGGCTCTTTCCACGACAGCGGCAACCGCGCCTTTTTCAAGAGCTTCCGGGACGTAGCTATGCCCATCTACGGTTTCGCCGTCGATAGCCACGAAAAGATCGCCGGGCAAGACCATCCGCGAATCCGATACGATTCGCTTAACGACGACGTCATCGACCGAGAAGGTAGCTTCGCCTTCGGCCTTTTGGATCAGCGCCTTCAATGGATATCCATTTCGCATGTCAGAAGACATACGCCCTCTCTATCTAACATTTCACCGGCGGGCGGGCTTTGAGATTTCACAACACCGTTGCCGATAACTACGAATTCTATATTTGATTCCGCTAATTTCATTGCGGCATCTCGTAAAGGCAACCCGCTTACTTCGGGTATTTCGATTCTACCTCTTTCCACTGGTAGTGCGGGCTTTGAAGCTATAGTTACTTTCGAATGTCTTGGAACAAGGACTCCCGGTTGAGGCGATTGGGTCAAAACGTATCCGTTGCCGATTGTGTCCGCGATCAAATCCCTGTAATGAAGGACCTCCGAAGCCTGGCTCGTTCTCATGCGTCTGAGATCGGGCACCACCACGCGGTCGTTGTCGAAGCCGTTTTCGACAAGAGTGTCGCGCGCTCTCGGGCCACCGTTTATTATTCCGCTTGAGAAAGCTTTGCTGACAATATTTTTCCAGATTGGCGCGGCAGTCCAGCCTCCCCAATGGGGGAATTTGCCGGGATCGTCGATTATAACGACCCCGACAATCTGAGGATTATCCACTGGAGCAAACCCGACAAAAGAGCTGACGAAACGCTTCTGGTAATACCCGCGCCCTTCGTCTTTTACTTTTTGGGCGGTGCCGGTTTTACCCGCCACACGAATACCTTCGATAGCGGCTTTGGTGGCAGTGCCGGAATCCACTACCGCTTCGAGGAGCATTATCAGGCTATCGGCCGTCGCTTCACTAACGACGCGCCGAATAACCACCGTTCCGCTTTGATCCTCGATCCTGCCTTCGGAATCCCTGATACGGGAGACGAGACGGGGCTGGACGAGAACGCCGCGATTCGCAATTGCCGAATAGGCCGACGCAATCTGCATCGAGGTAACGGCCACCTCATGGCCGATGGGGAATGAGCCCAGAGTGCGTGGCGTCCAGTTGTGCGTTTTATGCAAGATTCCGCCGACTTCGCCCTTGATCTCTATTCCCGTAGGATTACCAAAACCGAATGACCTCGCGTAGGCGTATAGCGAATCTCTCTCGATGCGATGAGATAATTTTATAGTTCCTATGTTTGAACTGTGGATCAAAACACTTCGTGCCATCAGGTCGCCGTGCGGTTCCGCATCGTGGATTGTATCGCCGCAAAAATACCAATTCCCGTTCTCGCAATCGACGGTCTCGCTTAGCGCGATTTTATTATTCTCTAACAGAGCCGCAAACGGGACGATCTTAAATGTGCTTCCCGGTTCATAAATGTCCGTTATGGGTTTTAATTTCCGCTGACTCTGGTTAGATTGGGAATAATCGGTAGGGTCAAAACCAGGATATGATGCCATAGCGAGTATCTCGCCGGTTGACGGCCTCATGAATACCGCCATTCCGCCGGCGGCTTCGCACAAGTCCGTTACGCCTTTCGTCAATTCCGATTCCACAAGTTCCTGAAAACGCGAATCGATTGTGAGATAAATGTCTTTTCCAGGTATAGCCGGATTACAGCCATACTGGAATATTTTGTAATCCCTACCCATAGCGTCTGACAGGACGATTACTTCCCCCTTCGTTCCGGCAAGTTCTCTGTCGAAACTGAATTCCGTCCCTTCCAATCCCCTGCCGTCAGGATCGACGAAACCGATTACCTGAGACGCCGTCCTCCCAAGTGGATAAACCCGGTCGCGGACTTCGTCGAATATAACGCTGTCTTTTTCCAGTGGTAAGAGTTGCTCGGCTCTCGATAATTCTACGTCCCTTGCGAGGAAGACGAATTTGTGCGGCGTTTTGCCTTCGAGCAGGTTCTCGATAGAATCTTCCGGGAAACCCAATACCGCCGAAAACGCCGAATCTACTTTTTCGACGTCCACGATTTTTTCGGGACGAGTCCAGATATCATAAGCTACAGTGTTTCTGGCCAATGCCACGCCGTTTCTATCGAATATCTCGCCCCGAATTGCCGGTATGATGTGCTTTTTCTGATGTTGATAATCGGCTTGAGTGCGATAATCGTCGGCATACAATACCTGAACCATAAAGAGCCGACCGAATAGTATCAGCCAGACGGCGGCTCCCAACAAGCCAACTATAATAATTCTGTCTATGTTCTTTCGAGCGAGCAATTAAATCACACCATAAAGAAAGCGGCCACTATATCGAGCCGCTAATTTCAATGTTTTCTTCCCCGGGTAATCCTGCGATGATTGTCTCCCAACTGTTTGACAACGCCACTCGGACTTTTTGCCAGGGCCCAGCTCCAGGCGCTACCACCTCCGAGACCGGTTCATCTAGGATTACAATCTCGTCAAAATTCGCCGAACGAAGTCCGAACTCGTCGCAGGCCTTCTGGGCAAGCTCTTCTGTATCCAATAGCCTGCCGATTTCATATTGAAGCTCGTCGTTACGGCTTTCGGAAGATCGGATTTCGTTCTGAAGGTAAGTTATCCTATCGCCAACCTTTATCATATAGACCCTCTGGGCGATTAACATAATGGAGAGAACAAAAAGCACCGCGAGAATAACCGGGACACGGATCCTGGCAAAGAAGCTTCTTACATTGACTTTCATTCTCTCCTCCTTAATATATATCATATTTTTCTCGCGGCCCTGAGTTTGGCCGAACGAGCTTTTGGATTATCTACCGTTTCGCCCTCGGATGGCCGAATCGGTTTTTTATTAATCCTTTTCAAATTCGGTTTGTGGCCACATCGACAAACCGGCAAATCCGGCGGACAGATACAGCCTTTTTCCTCGTTGGCGATAAACTTCTTCACAATACGGTCTTCGAGCGAATGGTAACTTATTGCAATAAGGATTCCGCCACGAATCAGGACTTTCAAAGCCTCTTCCAATCCGCTGGACAATTCTTCGAGTTCGTCGTTTACCACTATTCGAAAAGCCTGAAAAACCCTCGATAAATCCGCCGCTGTAGCTCCATAAAGCGATTTCCTGACTATCTCGGCGAGTTCCAGCGTCGTTTCGATAGGCTTCTTCCGCCTCGCGATATCGATCGATCGCGCTATACGTCCAGCGGCGGGTTGTTCGCCGTAAGTCGCTATTGTGCGCGTCAGTTCCCCCCGGGGAAGTCCATTCACAAGGTCATAAGCGGAAATCTCGATATCCGGATCCATACGCATATCGAGAGGACCTTCTTTGATGTAACTGAATCCCCGTTTGGGATCATCGATCTGTCCGGTTCTTAAACCTAAATCAAAGAGCACTCCGCCGACGACCGGATTGCCGTGATTATCTACGATTTCTTCGATATTCCCGAATCGTCCGCGGAAAAAAGTGGTTCTATTATCAAAATCAATGAGCCTTCTGGACGCCGATTTTATTGCTTCCCTGTCTCGATCGATCCCTATAACTTCGGAATCGGAAATCCTTTTCAATATCTGTTCTGTGTGGCCGCCGTCCCCTAAGGTAGCATCGATGAATACCGCATTGGGCGCGTCGAGAAAAAAGTCGATGACTTCGTCGCATAGGACGGGTTTATGGTAATTACCTGTCGCCGACATTCTCGCTCTGGTCTGGTTGTTTCCTGCCCAGCGTCGCGAAGAAATGTCTTGCGATTTCATCATAGGAAGTCTCGCTACGTCTGGAGTATTCCTCGTAACGATCCGTATCCCAGATTTCTATCCACTCTCCCGCTCCTAAAAACAAAACTTTGCCGTCTATACCGACTTCCTCTCGCTGAAGCCTCGGCAGAAGCAATCTTCCCTGGCTGTCCAGTTCGATCTCGACCATGCGAGAATAGAAATCCCTCTGAAAATTAACAATCGCTTCCCTTCCGGGATTACCGGACATATAGGCGTCCCTAAATCTATCAAAACCTTCTTTGGTAAATAACGCGAGGCAACCGTCGATACCGCGGACAAGCGTAAATTTGCTGTATATCTTGTCCTCGTCCGCGCGACGCAAAGCTATAGGTATCTGAACGCGCCCCTTTGTATCCACTTTATGTTCATAACGTCCAAAAAACATTATTAATTCTCCACTTTTTTCTAAAAAAAGCCCATTTTCGCCACTTTCTACCACCTACAATAAAAAAGGTTTTACTTAATGTCAAGGCTTAAATAAAAAAAATATCTCTTTATATATCAATGGATTACGAACAAATGTTCGCTTTCGGGATGGTAAAAAAAAGTCTAACTAATTGAATTTCAGTGTGTTAGGATTTTTTAAAAAGTCAGGAATATGAAAATTAACCAAATCTTGATTATTTTGCTGGCGCGGGTTTCCTACAGTGATTTTTTAAATAATGACCGTAATTCGTTGATTTGACTTAAGTTTAATCGACGGATTTTTACGCGGTAAGTTGCTTTTCCAGAAAATTTTCCGCTTCGGAGGCGGAATTAACTTCGCCAGCGAGCTCGGCGTATCTCAACCTCATTAGCGCCGGGTTGATTGAATCGCCGGGAGAGTTTTCCAGTATCCTTTTCAGAGCATCGCCCTTTAGATAACGGTCGTTTCCGAGTTTGGGAAATTCCCTGTGGAAGAAAGTCTCGAAGTCGTTTGAGGGATCGATATTTGTGAAGATAAACCGCACGTTTTGTAGATGTTCGGAATCCGCTAACTCTACTTTTTCACCGATATTCAAATCGGAAAAGCGATAGGCGTAATTCGTTAAAGTGCAAAGGCTTATAATTTCCTTCATGTCCGGTGAAGCGAAACCGAGACGTTTGATTATATCGGTTATCTTGCGGATATCGGCCCTATAAGCCGGTAGTTCGGGAAGGAACAAAACCGTCCAGAGCATATTAATCGGGAGGCCATTGCGTTGCATTTTATATAGCATCGCCATTTTACCACGCCATGATTCCGATTCCGGGTATTCGGCCAACTTCGGGAAGACGTGACGCCAGATTCCTAATTCGTCCAGAAGGGTAATCGCTTTTCCGGGGTTCCTATGGGTAAGCATCGAAGCCAATTCCGAACGTAACCTATCTTTTGATAATAGCTTAACGTTACTTGCTTCATGTTGAATCGCAAGTTGCGTTTCCTTTTCTATTTCAAAATCGAGCTTTGCGGCGAAACGAATTGCACGTAATATTCTCAAATGGTCCTCGGTAAACCTGCGCATAGGATCTCCAATAGCCCTGATTTTCCTTGCGGATAGGTCGGCAAGACCACCGAATTTATCGATTATCTCGCGGTTATTCGGCGCAACGGCAAGAGCGTTAATCGTGAAATCCCGTCTGCTCAAATCCTCGTCGAGGTTATCAACTAATTCGACCTTGCAATGGCGTCCGTCGCATTCGCTTTCCGACCGGAAATGCGCGATTTCAAATTCGCCGGCTTTGTTAGAGAGCCTGAAAGCGCAATATCGTTCCAGGCCGTGCGGGCGGGCGTCGGGAAGTAAACTGAATATTGAATCAGCGTCCGCCGCGGTGCAGATATCCACGTCATAATTGGGAATACCGAGCAGAGAATCTCGAACAGCCCCGCCGACGATATAGGTTGGGAAACCTTTAGATAGAAGCGTGTTCGCAATCTCCATTGCAATGCGAACCTGCTCGGCGGATTCGCGATCGTCCGGTAACTTCCAGATCATCTGCCGCCCTCCAGCGCGACGACCGATTTTGCGCTATGTCCCTCGGCGTCTTTAGCGAACAGGATATACATACCTGACGGCAATATTTCGCCGTCGTCATTACAACCATCCCAGGGAAGTTCCAATCCCACCGGATGTTCTGGATCGGCCAGCGAAGCTATTCGCCGCCCCATACGGTCGTAAACGTAAACCTCGATCCCACCGGAGGGAAGCTCGAAATAGACCGTGGTCCGCTCGATAGTCGGGTCGAAAGGGTTCGGTTCGGCATAGATACTGGCAGTTCCGGGGGTTATAAACCAAACTGCGTTCTCGCATCCCGGCGTTCTTCCGCCAGGACTGCAGGCAAGCTGTGAGCTACCCTCCTCGATTGCTTCGGCGGAAATTCCGTTGTCCATGCAGGTTCCGAATTGATCGTCGGTATATAAAATGGAATGGCGTGGCAAACCGGCGTCATCGTATAATCTCACGACGTCGCCGCTATTGTTCAGCGCCGGCCATCCCTCGGGTTGGATTAGAATAGATCCCTCGCAAAGCGTGTCCGCGAAGATGATAGAATCCTCGATTAAGACCAGAAAAGCGCCGGCGGTTAAGGTGCATGGAGGGATGTCGTATAGTCCCACTTCGTCGCCGAATTGCCAGCCGGTTAAGTCGATATCCTCCTCGCCCCAATTATACAATTCGATCCATTCAGGCTCGCCTGTAACAGGCATGAACATTATTTCCGATATACAAATCGGCCAACCGGAAGGCCCGACGAATAGAGATAGAATATTACTGTTATTCGCAATATTATCGTCGTTAGATAGTTTCCCGTAAAGCTCGTATGATCCTTCAACCAGGTTCACCGAAAATTCTATAACGCGGGTTTCGCCCACGGGAATTTCAATTAAATCCTCGGAACCGAGAAGATGAGATACTATCGTATCCGGGCTGTCGTATAACTCGATAACCGCACCTGATACCGGGTTTTCTCCCGCGTTCGATATATGGGCGTAAACCGTTACCGGAGTTTCGGTGGCTGGATTTTCCGGCGTGGTGAGAGAGTCCAGAGATAAATCGTTACTGTAAGGCCAATGGGAATTCCTCGCCCCGGCGGTGTTTCCCGAGGGCGAATTGCAGTCTTCCCATCCCGATCCTTCGATCGACGTCCTCTCGGCGCTTATACCGTCTCCGGGATCGAAAGGATCCGGGAATGAATCCACGGGCGATCCGCTGTTATCGAAAAGCGTGATAGGATCGGTAGTAGCAAGTCTCGAACCGCCCAGATCGCTGGTAGATGCTATCGTAAGAATAAGAGTCCCCTCCGGCCAATTGTAAGGTTGGTCGTTGGCCGGGTCGGTATATTCCGGGTCGAGTATCAACGCGAATCCGCCCGGCGGGAGGATTAACGAATTATAAATCCCATCAGGATCGTCGGGAAGGGGGGAGAGGATACCTTCCGCAACGGCGAGGTCGTCGTCCGAGTCGCCGTCGCTGAAAGACCAGTCGGTCAAATCGACACTGTCGGAACCGGCGTTATAAACCTCGATAAACTCGTTCGAATCGCCTCCGGGAATCGAAGTCTCCCCACCCGCGGGATTGTTCATTATCTCGGTCAGGATAACTTGCCCCGGAAGTGTCGCACAAAATGTGCAGAATAAAAACACAAAACCGCCCCTCAAGGCGGTAAAAGAATAGTAGGAATCTCTCATTTTCAAGGGTTGCTTTGTAGTTTTTTCAACGCTTCTTCGCTGGCGAGAAACTCCTGGAAAGTGAGTTCGTTATACCAGCTACCTTCGACGTATTTAAGCATAGGCAGAAAGCTCAAGGGCGGAATATGTCCCGGTACCGAGCCCACTATCTTGCCGGTCGTATCGACGAAGGCGGTGAAAGGCGTTCCGCGAACGCCGAATTGACGCGCCAGATTATGTTCCGTAATCGATTGCCCCTGCCATTCGACTTTACGATTCGAACCGATATTCACTTTAGCACCGACAAATCCAGATTCGAGACGATTAACGACCGCGGTATCGGCGAAAGTATCTTTATCCATTTTTCGACACCAGAAACAACCCGTGGAGTAGAAATTGATCACGAGGTGTTTGTCCTGTTCGATTGCCAGGGGGTAGGCCTCCCCAAAATCGAGCCACTCCCAATCCGGGGACGATTCGGCAAAAACCGCGAACGCAAGTAAGACTAAAATCGAGTATTTTGATATTCTTTCAAACATATTACTACATATAATAAGAATTAGAGCGTATTAAGTCAAACGAAAATAAGCGGCGAGAGGTTTATTGATTTTTACGGTTTCAGTCTTTTTCCAGGTCGTAGTCTTTTATCTTATTTCTCAGCGTGTTTCGATGGATTCCCAGTCTGTCCGCCGCGCGGGACATTTGCCAATCGACTGCTTCCAATACGTTCTGAATATGGGTGCGTTCTACGTCCTCCAATTTTTCGGATTTTGGCAGGTTCGACGGGGATAACATCTGCAAATCTTCAGGCTCAATCCGTTCGGTTCGAGTCAGGAGGACGGCTCGTTCGAGAGTGTTTGACAACTCGCGAACGTTGCCCGGCCACGAGTGACGCAGGATATTGTCCATAGCCTCTTTTGACAAACCGATATCTTCCTTGCCGTGTTTAACGCCGAAATGCTCGACTAATTTTGTCGAAAGCGCGATGAGGTCTTTGTGTCTCTCGCGTAGCGGCGGAATATCGATATTTATAACGGCGAGCCGGAAATATAGGTCTTCGCGCATATCGCCGTTGGCAATGATTTTTTTAATATCGCGATTGGTAGCGGCCAGAACGCGAACGTCCGGGCTTATTTCCTCGTGTCCGCCCAGCCGGAAGAAACTACCCTCCTGTAGGAATCGTAGTAATTTGGGTTGCAAGCCGGTCGGCAATTCGCCGATCTCATCCAGGAAGAGAGTGCCGCGATCCGCGAGTTCTATTTTTCCACGCATACGTTTGTTGGCTCCGGTATATGCCCCCGGTTCCGCGCCGAAAAGCTCGCTTTCCAGGAGGTTTTCCGGTATCGCGGCGCAGTTGATGGGCACAAAACTCCCTTTCCGTCCGCTGGCAGTATGGATTGTCCGTGCGACTAACTCCTTCCCGACGCCCGATTCTCCGGTGATGAGAACCGCCGTATTGGCGCTGGCGATTCTGGATATGGTAGATAGTATCTCCTGCATCTGTCTGGATTCGGCAACGATATCCTCAGGAAACGCCGAATCGAGTTGTTCGTGGAGAAGCCTATTTTCATCTTGAAGACGTCTGTGGTCCAGCTGTTTTCCTATGATGAGCTTCAATTCATCGAGGTCAACGGGTTTTGTGAGATAATCCGCGGCGCCCGCCTTCATCCCCGAAACGGCAGTATCCACACCACCATAAGCCGTAACAAGGACAGCCGGCAACGTTGGATCGATCTTCAGTAGCTCTCTTGTTAGATCGATACCGCTCATCCCCGGCAATTTGACATCGACAAGCGCAATATCGTAGCCACGGCGGGTAAACGTCTCCAGTGCAGATTTGGCGTCGGGAAAAGCTTCGACTTCGTATCCCTGTTTTTCAAGAAATCCGGAAAGCAATCTTCTGCCGCCAGCTTCGTCGTCGATCAACAAAATTTTTGCTTTCATATTATACTCCAGTTTTTTGCCGCAACGGTCGGCGAATTATGTTGGAAGAATCATTGTAAATACTGTCTCGTTGTCGTCGGTTTCGACTTCAATTCTTCCTCCGTGGTCTCGCGCGATTCTGAATGCAAGGAATAGCCCTATTCCCGTCCCGTTTTCCTTACCCGCCGATACGAAAGGTTTGCCCAATTTTTCCCGAATTTCAGGCGGTATAGGCGGGCCGTTGTCGCTGACGCTAATTCTAACTCGCTCCGTTTCGCGGATAGCTGTAAGGGATATTTCCCCGCCTTCGGGCGTCGCTTCGACAGCGTTTTTAATAAGGTTGAGGAGCGCTTTCTTGAGTTGTTCCTCATCGACCGCGATTATCCCGACTTCGCCTATCTTGACGTAGAACTCGATGTTTTTTCCGCTTGCTCGTAATTTACCGGCTTCGCCGATTTCTTCTAATATCGGTCTTAAAGGCTGTTTCTTTAAATCCGGCGACATCGGTGCGGAAAGGCCTATGAACTCCCGCACTACATTATCCAGACGCGTTATTTCCTGTCGAACATTGCGAAGAAGCTCGCGATATCCCTCCTCGTCTTCTCTCGGTTCGAACTCGGCAGATAGCCTTTGCGATGCTATTCCGATAGCATTCAATGGATTACGAATCTCGTGTGCCACTCCCGCTGTGAGTTCGCCTAACGCGCGTAAATGTTCGGCACCGGCGGCCTCTTTACGAAGTTCGAGGATATTCGTGATGTCCTCGGCTATGGCAAAAGCTCCGCCGTCGGGTAGAATGCCGGTAGAAACATCGAGATGATAAACCCTGTCATCGACGGCGCATTCCACCGCAAAAACCGACCCGACTTCGCCTCGGAGCGTTTCCCGCAGTTTCAATGGATCGCCGAGAAAAACATCTTCTATCTGTCTTCCGAGGGCGTCGGACTGTTTTATCCCATAGACCTTTGCCGTTACGGGATTAAGAAGAGTAATGATGCCCTCTTTATCGACTGCCACGCAGAGCGCGTTCATCTCGGACAGGATTGCGTCCGATAAACTTTTCTGCGCAGAGAGCCTTCGCGTCGTTAGAAGCAAAACCACAGCGACGATAGCCACGGCCAAAACTAAAAGCAATATTATCGCTAATTGCAGGCCGTAACCCGTATAAAGCTTCTGGTAATCAGACGTCGATAACCCGATTCGCAAGACGCCCTTGTAAAGCCCCATTTTCGGGAATTTAACTGCGAGTTCGTAAACTCTTTCTCCATGAAAATTAAGATATCTGCTTTTTGTAACGCCGGATCGTTCCACGCCTATAAGAAAAGAGTCGGCGGCGAGACTACTCATTTCTGTAACAGATTTGGTAGCGAAGATAAATCCATTTTCGTCCTGCAGGGTGATATATCGCACATTGGGATTTTCCCCGATATGGCCTATCAAATTCCCCACCGTCAATTCCTCGTGTTCGCGTATCGTCGGTTCAGGGGCAAAAAGCACCAGCACGCCGTTATCGACTTGAATCGCCATTACTTTCGGTTCTTCGGTAAGAGGGAAATCCCGGTCGATACCGTAGGTTTCCGCTTCGACAGCGCCGGAATATACTCCCCATAACCTAACCGTTAAATCGGACATCCACGAATATGTATCCGCCATCACCGCGCCGGATTTATCTACGATTTCTCCTTCATCGTTCGTAAGAACTACTAACGGCAATTTCCCGGCTTCGCGGATCATTTCGAGTGTCTGGTGGTCTATTTCACCGTCGGGAATTTTCTGCGTAGCTTCGATGAGTAACTGCTCTCTTTCGATTTCCCTGAGAACCTGGAAATCATAAACCATTCGGCAGGCGACGAGCATAACGGACGCGGAATTCATTGCGTCCCGGAACAGCAACTGGTCAAACGCCTTTTCCACCCCTTCGAGAGCATACCATTCCCCGATAACTACCGCCCCTATCACGAGAGCGACAATGAGTATTATCCGTATGATACGCCAGAATTTACGCAATTTCTAAATACTCGGATAGAAACTGAAATATGCGCCCCATGTTTCAAATGCGGGGCAATATGCGAAGTCGTAACGCATGACTGTGTAATCCGTAAATATCCATCTCGCGCCGAGCCCGAAAGTCATATATTGTTTCTCGTCGTCGCCGAGGAATTCGCTGTAAACCCTGCCGGCCTCAACGATAGGTGCGAATTCCAATATTGGCCGCGGATTTGCATAGCCGGGGATTAACCAGTGGAGGAGTATCAATGGAGTATAACTCTCTTCCCAGACCTGCGCCCGTAACTCGCCGGACATCAGGTAGTAACTTCTTCCTATTACATGTCGCTGGTCGATTCCACGGAGGAAATCGTGACTGCCCCCCTTGAATGCAACCAGTTGCGGCACCTCGTGCAGATGATGTCCCCCGCTAATGCGCAATGCCAAAACCAGCGGAAAGGGAACTTCGTCTATTGCGAGTTTACCATAAAGGCGCTGGTCAAGTTTTATATAACCCGTTCCGGATGCAAATTTATGTTCTTCGCTCTGTATTTGCGCGGTCTTGAGATAATCGAAATCCAGTTCTTCGGCATTTGGGAAATACAGGCCGCCCAGTTTTATTCCGAAATAAAATGCCGTCTCCGGATTTTCCGGGTCGTCCCGGCTGTCCATGGAGAATTCGAAACCGGCATCCACTGCCTCGGCAACCCGTGTCTCATCGCCAAAAACCTGACCTCCCGCCGAGGGATCGAAACGATAATTCGAAAGATATTCGCCCGTTTTGTAACCCGCGAAGAGGTAAAATTTCTGCGAAGGGCCGACGTTGAAATTCTGTTTGAGATAAATCGAGAATTCTTTGGCTTTGAATGATGGATACTCTTGAATAGTGTCCTCAGAGGCCTCGGACTCGATTGCGTCCGGCTTGCGGTAATCCTTCTCGATCGAGTCGGACATAAATTCGCCCCGGATTTCCGTTCCTTCGCCGAGGAAATCGAATTTGACGCCGCCGTCCAGCCAATAATCGCCGCCTCCGGACATCCTGCCGTCGAATTCCCAGCCGAATTTATCGTAGATCCCCTGAGAATACAGGACGCCTACTCCACCGTCCTGGAAGGTCCAATATCCCCACGGGATGAAGAACCACCCACTGTAAAGCGAGAAAGCGATAATGAAAACGAGGAGTGTCTTGCGCATAATCTTCCTTTCAAATATTACTTCCCTGCAATTTACATTCCGTTTCGAGTATTGTCAATAAGAGCATTGCAGGAATTTTCCCTTTTGGGTTGATTTTCAAATTGGGACTTTTATATTAAAGCCGCTTACGAAAGGAAGGACATGAACAAGGAATATCAAAGCACTTTAATTCTTTTGAAACCCAATGCAATCCAGCGCGAGCTTGTCGGCGAAATAATTTCACGGTTCGAGCATAAGGGACTTCGCATCGACGGCATGAAGATGATAATTATGGATAGGGAAATCGCGGAGAGTCATTACGGCGAGCACAAAGGGAAGCCGTTTTACGAGGAATTAATCGAGTTTATCACGAGCGGCCCGAATATTGCGATGGTTATAAGCGGCCCGGACGCGATTAAGGCCGCACGATACGTGGTTGGGGATACCAATCCGTTGAAGGCTCAGCCCGGGACTATTCGTGGAGAATATGCCGTTACTATTTGTAAAAACATAATTCATGCTTCGGCGGATACCGAATCGGCAAAGCGAGAGATAAAAAGATTCTTTAAAAAAGACGATATAATGAGTTATCATCTGGATTTGGAAGACGATATATAATAATAGACGGAGTGAAAAATGGCTAAATGGCTCGTTACAGGCGGTTCCGGATTCCTTGGAATAAACCTGATAAGATATCTTCTCGGTAAGGGCGAAGAAATTGTCTCTTTAGACCTCTTACCCTTTACATACGAAGATTGCGTGGATAAAATCGTCCATGTGCAGGGAGACGTGCGGGATATGGACACGGTCAATATGTGCATGGAAGGCGTCGATATAGTAATGCATGGCGCGGCGGCGTTGCCGCTATATCCCAAAAAGGACATCTACACGACAAATATCGACGGCACGGCGAAAGTATTTCAATCTGCGATGGAACATGGAATAAAGCGGGGGATATACATTTCTTCCACGGCCGTTTACGGTATCCCGGATCATCACCCGATTTATGAGGACGACGACCTGGTTGGTGTTGGCCCCTACGGCGAGGCGAAAATCGAGGCCGAAAACCTCGTTAAAATGTTCCGCCAACGTGGGATGACCTTAACCACTATACGTCCAAAATCATTCATTGGGCCAGAAAGATTGGGCGTATTCGGGATTTTCTACGAATGGGCAAGTAAAGGTAGAAGTTTTCCTATGATAGGCCGCGGAGATAACCTATATCAGCTCCTCGACGTAGAAGATCTGTGCGAGGCTATCTGGATTGCCGCTACTTTCGGCGATGAAGGCGCCGTCAATACTGAATTAAATATAGGGGCAAAAGAGTTTTCTACGATGCGCGAAGATTATCAAGTCGTCCTGGACGAGGCCGGATACGGCAGGAAAATAAAAGGTTCCCCGGCGAATTTAGTCGTTCTGGCACTCGAGATACTCGAAGCGCTCAAGTTATCACCCCTTTACCCCTGGGTCTATAAAACAGCCACGAAGGACTCTTTCGTCTCCATCGAAAAGGCGGAAAAAGTCCTCGGATTCACACCTAAATACTCTAACAAAGACGCCCTGTTGCGTAATTACCATTGGTTTCTCGATAACGTAGATAAATTTGAGGCCGGGGAAACTCAAGACGGAGTAACTCATCGTGTCCCGTGGAGGCAGGGAATATTGGGGATTGCGAAGAAATTCTTTTAAAGTTACTTCGACACGATTTCCCTTATTCCAGCCAATAAAACGACAAAGACCTGATGGGTAATCTCGAAGGTCTTTTTTCGTTGCATCTATACCCATTTTCATTCATATTGATAACAGTTATGTATTGCTCGAAAATAACAGGATTTGAACGTCATGCGTAGTAAAAAATCTCGCATACAATTAGCAGGCAAAGAATCGAGACCCAATTTCATCGTTAGGTTTTTCCGTAACGCGAGGGAATGGGCGGAAGGTAGATTCCCTTTTCTTCGATTGGCGTTGTTGATTTTCTTCGCTTATATCTGGGTTCGCCATCAAAACGACTGGCTTTATAGTAGTATCTTCAAAGGCCTTAATCTTGGGATCCACGAATTGGGACATTTCCTTTTCCAGCCTTTCGGAAAATTCCTATACGTTGCCGGCGGGACCATAGCCCAATGCGGCGCACCGATTATCGGGATGTTCATCTTCCTTCGGCAAAAGGATTATTTCGGCATCGCTGTGGCTTTCGGATGGTTATCTACGAATTTTTACGACGTCGGAACTTACGCCGCAGATGCACGACTTCGCGAATTACCTCTCGTTTCGCCATTTGGAATGGAAGCCCAACACGATTGGACGTATCTGCTCACGGAAATGAACCTCTATACAAAAGACCAGGCAGTGGGGTTGTTCTTCCGAAGACTCGGCTGGATGTCTATGTTGATCTGTCTGGTTTTCGGTATGTGGTTATTGTTCCAAATGTTCAAGACATTGGATTTCCATAAGGTTGGCGAATATGTCGAGGGGGAATGAGGGGACGGAACACTTTCGGACGTCTTCCCAGAGAATTCCATGGTCTATCCAGAACATTTTTGCCTTCCCCACAGAAAAAAGAGGCCTTCCGACGGAAAAAGGAAGCCCTCCAGAAGAATCGTTAGGGTCGAAGGAAGAATCGTTTGGCCTCCAGACGCGAAAGAGAGGCCTTCCGACGGGAAAGGAAGCCCTCCAGAAGAATCGTTTGGCCTCCAGACGGGAAAGAGAGGCCTTCCGACGGCATAACCACGGGGATTGGGATTATAGTCTCCTAAGAAGTCCTTCCCAATCGCTTTCGCTCCATCGGAGATTGCCGGTATTAAATAAATAACCACTATCGTGCGAGAATCGACCAATCCCCGAAAACTTTACGTCACCGGAGACATCGTTGTCTTTCTTAATATTCTTTAGGTCAGTGTTTGTGATCTCACCATTCCAGGCATAAATCGTGGCGTGTTTCGGACCGACTTTGAATTCGTATCTTGGATTATTCAGTAGATTCTCCTTTTCCGCAAAACCAGCTATGTAAGCGACAATTGGCTTGAAATCAGGTAATTTCGTAAAAATATCACCTGCCTGAGTTTCGTCGATAGCGCCCTCCTCAATACCCTTTTTCAGAACTTTATCTTTGAACACGCTTATCACTTTGAAAAAAGCGAAAAGATGGTCTCTTCCAGTATGAACCTTAGTCATTAGATGAATATCTGAGTGGTTAAACTGGTCTCCGGGGATGTCGAGCCAGATGCCATTCCATTTCGTTGCCTTGATACTAACTTTCAGTTTGGCTGGTCTGTATTTCCCTGATGAATCTTTGATTTTCTCGATGTCAGTGGGGAGGTATTCTTCAAGTTCCCCTGTTTCGTGCCCAAGTGTAATGTCAATATCCCACTTTTTCTTTAAGAAATTCTTCACCGCTATTTCGCCGAGATAACCTCTAGTCATATCCGCCCAAAGCTGGCCTAAATCCCTCTGACGTGAACTTCCGTAATCGGTGGCGGCTGTAGTCCCAAGGATTTTTAGGGCATCGACGCACATTCTTGTGTAGTCGGAAAGATCAATTTTGACTATATTTGGAAGGAATCGCTCATTAAGCCATTTTTCGTAACATTTTCCCGCGACTTCTCCACCTTCTTTAGCTTTTCGCAGAATAAGCTCGGCAGAAGTAATATCAACACCCGTATTGCCTACGATTTGGGTGATTGCGGTTTCTTTGTTCATCGATTACCAGCTTTCAAATAGATTACCAGCTTTCAAATAGAGATTTGTTGATATTAAGGTTCGGCTCGACAGAATCATATGGAATTCCGGCTATAGTTTTAAGAATGCTCTCGTAGATAATTTTTGCAAGTCTCGGAGGAACAGCCATGCCGATTTGTTTTCTCACGCTCTCTTTAGGGCCATGGAACACGAAATCATCGGGGAAGGTTTGAAGTCTTGCTCTTTCTCTGTTGGTAAGAGCTCGATTTTCAGAATAATGATAAACATGAGTTCCTCCACCGCCGCTTCCTGTAATCGTGTATGAGGGTTTGTCAGGGTCGAGTCTTTTATAAATTTGGCTTAGCTTGGCGCCTTTAACATTCAGCTTGAGGTGTTCGGGTAAATCAGCATCCCAGCAGTTTTGGCCGGGCTTGATATGCTTTAGCCTTTCGATAACTCGTTTAGATTGTCTTGTTTTTTCGTTGTTAGGTGCGTTTTTTTCGATAGGCGGATTCTCAATTGCCGTTTTTGAAGAAATATAGTTTCTCGCAGTTGTAGGCCTGGGGACTCTAAACCAAAAGCTGGAAGACTTTGTGAAACCGACCATTATAATTCTGTGTCTTGTTTGTGGCACTCCGTATTCTTCTGCTTTATAGAGGTTTGCGACGATGTTATAACCATCGGCTGCATTTTCTAAATCTCTAAGGATTTGTGAAAAAGCACCTCCATTATTTGCAGAAGTAAGACCGTTTACATTCTCAGCAACAAAACAAAGTGGTTTCAATTTATTTAGGACATCTACTCCGTAAGAATACAATGGCCCATATCCCCCGTTAAATCCCTTCTGTTCTCCAACAATGCTGAAATCGTTGCAGGGAAAACCATAGGCAAAGATATCTACTTTTGGAAGCGCCTGGATTTCGAGTGATTTAATGTCTTGGCAAATAACGGTTTCCGGTTTATCTGGGCAGATATTTTTTTGGTAAGTGCTACAAGAGTCGTTATCGTAATCGGATGCCCATGCATGCTCAATCCTGTATTCGGACTCGGCTGTTTCCAAGCTTGCAAGCATTGCTCCTAAGGCTAATCCACCAGGGCCAGAGAATAATTCTCCATATTTAAGGTTTACTATATCCATAATGCCCAAATTAATCCCAAAATAGTTCCTTCGCAAGTTATTTCTTGTTTTTATTCCCCCACACCCGCCATTTTCCCCTTGATTTTCCAGGAAATCAGTTGTTAATTGATTGGGCAGTTTGATGAAACACGCTAATCTCGCGAGGACATCATGGCCGAAGTTATTCTCGAAAACGTCTCAAAAATCTACGAGGGTAAAACCAAAGCGGTCGCCGATGCGAACTTACGCGTAAAGGACGGCGAGTTCATGGTCCTCGTCGGGCCGTCGGGATGCGGTAAATCTACGGTTTTGAGGATGATCGCCGGCCTCGAAGAAATCACCGAGGGCACAATCAAAATCGGCGACCGCGTCGTCAACGAACTCTCCCCCTCCGACCGCGATATAGGCATGGTGTTCCAATCCTACGCCCTTTATCCGCACATGACCGTGCGCCGAAACATGGAATTCCCGCTACGAATGCGCAATATGGAACGAGACGATATCGATAAACGCGTTACCGAAGCCGCGGAAATCCTCGGTATAAAGGAATATCTCGACCGCAAACCGCGCGCCCTTTCCGGCGGGCAACGGCAGAGAGTCGCCCTCGGAAGAGCTATCGTCCGCAAGCCCAAAGTCTTCCTCTTCGACGAACCCCTCTCGAACCTCGACGCCAAGCTTCGTGTCAAAATGCGCGCGGAAATTTCCCAGCTTCATAACAAGCTCAAAACCACGATGATATACGTTACCCACGACCAAACCGAGGCGATGACCATGGGCACCCGCATCGCAGTCATCAACCACGGCCTAATTCAGCAGGTCGATGCGCCCTTGACCCTTTACCAAAAGCCGGTCAACATGTTCGTAGGCGGTTTCATAGGCTCCCCCGCGATGAATTTCCTTCGCGCGGACCGCAAGGACAAAAATCTTTTCATCCTCGGCAACGAAATTCCCCTCAACGAAACTCAAAAAAAAGCCCTCGCAAAAGCCCACTCAGAAGTAGTCTGGCTGGGTGTCCGCCCTGAGGACATCTACGTCTCCGACGACCCCATTTTCGAAACCACAGTCGATGTAGTCGAACCCATGGGCAACGAAATTTTCCTGACATTCGATTACACCGGAGTCGAAATAACCGCGCGAGTCGAACCGGATGTCAACCCGCAAATGGGCGAGAAACTCGGGTTCGCCTTCAATATTGAAAAAGTCCATCTCTTCGACAGCGAAACGGAAGAGCGTCTGACTGCGGAGAAGATTAATGCTAAATGAAAGCGGCTGGCGCGAGGATTGCAGGGCATGTCGCAATCCTCGTGCCAGCCGCTCTGCCGTGGATAGAAACTAAGCCGAGAACTCACCCATAAGTATATCTACCATAAAAAACGCAAATCTATAGTGAAATTTACGATTGCTCGAGTTCTCCAGTAAATCCTTTATTCAAATTCATTATACGAGTATTTACGGCCGATTAGAAGAAGCCTTTTTTCAGAAAACGCATCGAGGAATTCCTGGGTATATGGGATAACGCTGTCGTGAATTGCGGCGGTTTTGTCATCGGATAATCCGACAACATTCTTCAATTCGTTCACCGCCGAACCATGTTTGATTACGGCGACCCTCTCGATAGCCTTAGCCACTGCTATTCTTCGTCCCCTTTCTCGGAAACGCGCTCTTCGTATTTCTCATACGCAAGGATTATATCCTGAACCAGTTTATGGCGGACTACATCCTTGTCGTCCAGATAGACGAAGGCTATTCCATCGATACCATCCAGAACACCTTTGATCTGGACAAGCCCGCTTCCTCTTTTGGTAGGCAGGTCTATCTGCGTGATGTCTCCGGTAACTACCGCTTTGCTGTTTATCCCCAGTCGAGTGAGAAACATCTTCATTTGCCTTATGGTCGTGTTCTGTGCTTCATCGAGAATGATGAAACTATTGTTGAGTGTTCTTCCGCGCATATAAGCCAGCGGGGCTACCTCGATTATACCTTCGGCAAGGTATTTATCCATCCGCTGGGTTGGGATCATATCGTATAAGGCGTCGTAAAGCGGGCGTAGATAAGGATCTACTTTCTCTTTCATGTCCCCCGGAAGGAATCCGAGGGATTCATCCGCCTCTACAGCAGGTCTAACAAGGATTATTCTGTCGATAATCCTCTCCTTGAGAGCCCGCACCGCGCAGGCTACGGCTAAAAAGGTCTTACCTGTCCCGGCGGGGCCAATAGAGAAAACCAGATCGTTCGAATATATAGCCTCGATATATCTGCGCTGTCCCCGGCTTCTGGGGCGGATCGCCTGATGCCTGTTGGTCAGGATAATTCTGTCGTCGGAATCCTCCTGAATCAGCGGTTTCTCGTCCTTTTTTACCATTCGGATGGCGTATTCCAACGATTGTTCTGTGAGTATCCCGCCACCCTCCAGATGGTCTATCATCTGCTCGAATATATCACGCACCTGTTCCGTTGCGGGTGGATCGCCGAATATTTTTAATTCGTCTCCGCGGGCAACCAGTTTTACCGGAAACCGCAACTCGATATCGGTTGCAAAAACGTTTCCCGGACCGAATAGTTTACGTTGGTCAATGCCTTCGAGTGATAACTTGATAGGTTCTCCCGTAGCAGATATTTTAGAAGCTTTTTTACTCAAATTAGTTCCTCTCTTCGACGATTTTTAGCCCGAGTTCTTCGAGTTGTTTTTCATCCACTTCATTGGGACAGCCGTCCATCAGTGACTGTGCCGTAGTGGTTTTTGGGAAAGCGATGATGTCCCGAAGGGAAGTTTTCCCGGCGAGTAACATAATGATTCTATCCCATCCAAAGGCGATTCCACCGTGGGGTGGCACGCCGTAATTCATAGCTTCCATTAAGAAACCGAACTTGTTCTCGGCCTCCCTTTCGTCTAATTTTATCGCCTTCATTACCCGACGAAGCAATCCGGGATCGTGCGTTCTGATACTGCCGCCGGCGATTTCGTAGCCATTCAATACGAGATCGTATGCAATGGAGCGAACGGACATCGGATCGCTCTCCAGCCTGTCTATATCCTCTGGATACACCATCGTGAAAGGATGATGCCTGGCCACCGGGCGACCGGTTTCCTCGTCTATTTCGAACATAGGGAAGTTAACAACGAAAAACATCTCCCAGCGCTTTTCATCTATAAGATCGAAACGTCTGCCCATTTCGAGTCGCAGTGCACCTAACGCCCTTGCGCATACAAGCGGTTTATCCGCTACGAAAAGGAATATAGAACCGTCTTCTGGGGAAAATCTATCCAGATATGCTAACCGCTCATTTTCATCGAGGAATTTTGCGATACCGCCGGTGAACTCGCCATCTATGAATTTACATTGGGCGAGACCTTTCGCGCCGTATCTCCTGGAGAGTTCGGTTAGTTCATCGATGTCCTTACGCGACAATTCGGCGCCCCGTGGCACGTAAAGACATCTGACCGACCCGCCCTTTTCGACCGTTCCGGAGAATACGTTGAATGAACTTTTCGTGGCGATTTCGGTTACATCTTCTATTTCCAGGCCGAAACGTAAGTCCGGCTTATCTGAACCAAACCTGAGCATTGCTTCGTCGTAATCCATCCGTTTCACGGGTAGCTTTAAATTGATGCCCCTGATTTCGCTTAAAAGCCTGGCCAACAAGCCCTCTGCCATACGAAGAACATCTTCCTGCTCGACGAAGGACATTTCGACGTCGATCTGAGTGAATTCCGGTTGACGGTCGGCACGCAAATCCTCGTCACGGTAACATCGGGCAATCTGATAATATCGATCGAAACCGGCGATCATTAGCAGTTGCTTGTAAATCTGAGGGGACTGAGGTAATGCGTAAAATTTTCCCTTATGTTTTCTGCTGGGAACCAGAAAATCTCGTGCGCCTTCAGGCGTCGATCGAACCAGTGTAGAGGTCTCGATATCCACAAAGCCGAGTTCCTGAAGGTATTTTCGCGCTACTATATTCGCGTGGCTACGCAATAACATAGCATCGCGTAATTCCGGGCGGCGAAGGTCTAAGTAGCGATATTTTAACCGCGTGTCTTCCATCGCGTGGACTTCGTCTTCGATTACAAACGGAGGTGTTTTGGCTTTCGCAAGAACCGAAAGTCCTTCCGCGATAACTTCGATATCGCCAGTCGCCATATTCGGATTACGGGCTTCCTGCGGTCGGACCGTAACCGTTCCTTTTACCTGAATGACATCTTCGTGATTCAACTTCTCCGCTCTATCGAAGAGGTCTTTCAATTCCGGTTTGAATGTTACCTGAGTTCTGCCGTAGCGGTCTCTGAGGTCGATGAAGAGCACGCCTCCGTGGTGACGTTCGTGGTGCATCCAGCCTACTAACGTAACGGCTTCTCCCGCCATTTCCGGCCTGAGTTCCCCGCAAGTATGTGTTCTCATTTGTGTTTCGAGCATAATCCTCCAATAAAACAATAATTAGTAATATTACGTTTAAGGGCGCGGTATGTCAACGAAAAACCGAAGTTACCCGGCAATAATAATACGTTTTTGTCCTTTTCTCTTGATAAATGAGCTTTTGAAATATATTATAATACAATGAAAGGCGGAATATGAAGTATTTTCTATTGACCATAGTCATCGTAATTATCTGTGTCGGCGCTTACGGGCAAAACCTCGCGGACGATTTCGACAGCACGTCTGCCTGGAAAGCCGCGGAAAAAGCGGTTGACGATTCGTTGGTCGAGGATCTATTCGAAGTCTATAAGGACGCCGTAGGCAACTGGCGAGAACTGGCAGATTTTGTGGGGAAATTCGACGGAGAACGTCGCGACGACGCTATCTGGTTGATTGAAACCATGCCTCATCTCGACCATATGCTGGCGACGGAAGAAATCCTTTCGGAGCACCTCGAATATTCATGGAAAGCGCGCGAAAGCGCACCGTGGGAGATTCCCGCCGATATGTTTAGACCTTATATTCTCTCTTATCGAATAAGTTATGAGCCGGTAACCCCTTGGCGTAAAATGTTCTGGGAAAAGTTTTCCACAACAGCTTTCGAAAAGGGCAACATTAGCGACGCCGCGAGAGTGGTTAACGAGTGGGTTGCGGAGAATATCGACACTTCGGGCTATGAGTTTTTCGGCGGGATGCGTGCGCCTGACCAAACCTTTAAAAGCGGCAGGGGAACTTCAAGGGAACGTAGTGCCCTCACGACAGCTATTCTTATGTCCCTGGGAATACCTTGTAGAAACGCGATGATCAGAACAACACGCGGCGAGGGTTCGGGGATGAGCTGGGTCGAGGTTTACGATTCCGAGTCCGATAAATGGATTCCCCTTTATCCGCGTAATCCGGAGGAATTCGGCAATAAGAATTTCCCCTCGGAAAAATTCCCCGGCGGCATGACTGTTGTGTCCGCCAGCGGCGGTTTCGATTACGATCTCGTAACTTCCGATTACGCACCTATGGGCTACCTTTCGGCGAGATTTTTCAGGGGCGGTAAATACGCGGAAGAATGGGAGCATTTCGCGGTAACGGTTCAGGGGGGCGGCGCGTATTGGCCGCTGGATGAAATCGGCGCTCAGGCCGATTCGAACGGATTATTTGTAATCGAACTGGCAACCGGAGATTATGTTCTACAGAACGGGATGCGCGATCAAACCGGTAGCGTTTGGGTGCAGACTCTACCGTTTACAATAGTAGAAGGCGAAACCACTGACGTCAAAGTAGATGTCTCTGTGCCCGAATATATTGGCGAACCGGCACAGAGTGGCGAGTTTCCGGAATTTACATTGTCGGATATAGACGGAAATCCTTTCAGTCACAATCGAGTGAAACATAAAAAACCACTCGTGCTCTTCTTTTTCGATCTCGAAGGCGAACCGTCGATACGCGCTTTGCCTATGGTCGAAAAAGTCTCCGAACAATACGCCGACTTGGCAAGGTTTATCTATGTTTGGGTGAAAACCGGCCAAAACGAAGCGCCGGAAACCCAGCGAAGGATTCTAATAGACAACGACGGCGCGTTGATATCCGTATTGACCGGTGCGGAAAATGAAACCGAACTTAAAGATGAGTATCTCCCGCTGGTGCTCTTTTCCACGGGGGACAATTTGAGTTACGATATTGTCTCGAAGGGATACGATACAAATCTGCAGAATAACCTTGTCCATATAATCGAGAAATGTTTAGACGAACGACAATCACAATAATTCTACTCGGTGGTATCTCTATTGCGAGTATCCTCGACGATCCCGATATGCAAAAGACCGTCGGCGAAATAATCTCGATGAGGTTCGTCCACAAATACGAGGAAGCCGATTCCATGATTGTCGAACTTCGAGAAGCCTTTCCTTTCGATCCCGCCCCGCTTTTTTTAAGGGGTTCGAATCTCCAGGATTGGATGTTGAACAACGAAGATTACCGCCGATCATACGAAATGAACGCATATCTCGATTCGGCTATTGCGTTGTCGAAAAGCGATACTCTCGATCCGTGGAATCTTTGGGTTATCGGTTCTTCATACGGTTATAAAGCAATTTCTCTGGCCGAGCAGGGGAAGTATATTCAAGCGTTTGGAACATCCTCGGAAGCGATGGAATATTACGAACGTGCTTATGATTATCCTGCGGTTAGTGCCGATGCGGCTCTCGGTATGGGTGGATATAGTTATTGGAAGAGCGCGAAACTGGGCATTCTGACTTATTTACCCTTCGTTGATGATAATAAAGAGGAGGGAATAGAATTATTAAATGAGGCCAGGTGGAACTCGATATATTCTCGTGATGCCGCTATCCACGCCCTTGTATATATATATTGCGAAGAAAACATGATCGATTCCGCGCGGGTTATGCGCAATTTAATAGAGGAAAAATACCCCGGCAGTCTTCTGCCTTTATGGTATGATCTCGCGATTTACGAGGCCGAGGGGAATCTTGAAAGCTACCTCGATGCCGCCGATCAATTATCTTTGGCATTGGATACGTTGGGGGAGGAGCAGGTTATCAATCGGGTTACCGTGCATTTACTGGCGGCGAATGCGGCCGCAAAACTCGAAGATTGGGCCTTCGTCTGCTTACATTGCACGGCGATTCTGGAGGAGCGTCTGCCGTCCTGGGTGATCGATAGGAGTCGATCCGAGATCAATGACCTGAAAGATTTGGCTTACAAGGCCGCCGAGGAGGGCGCCGCATGTCCGAAGTTCCCGTAACGGCTGTTATCGGCGGAGGGGCATGGGGGACAGCATTTGCATTGCACCTGTGGTCGCTTGGATTGAAACCGAGGATTTGGGCATACGAAGAACAAACCGTCCGGGATATCGAATCCGGAGAAAACCGGGTTTTCCTACCCGAAATACATCTTCCCGGAAAAATAATCGCAACAAACGATATCAATAAGGCTCTGGAAGACGTTAAGGTGGTTTTCCTGGCCGTGCCCGTCCAATATATCGGTGGAGTGCTGAAGAGAATAGATATCCAAAAGCTCCCCGACAATATCATATTCGTAAATCTGGCCAAAGGTATAGAACGCGGTTCATACCGTTTTCCATCGCAGATAATAATTGATATAATCCCAAACTCCCGAATAATAATCCTTTCCGGCCCGTCTTTCGCTAACGAAGTAGCCCGATGTAAGCCAACCGTCCTCGTGGCGGCTGGCGATATTGCAATAGCTGAGAGAGTCCAGAAGCTTATTACCGGGCCTTTTATGAGAGTTTATCGAAGCGCCGATACTTTAGGTGTCGAACTTGGCGGCGCGTTGAAAAACGTATTTGCACTCTCTGCGGGCATGATCGATGGTCTCGGGCTTGGAGAGAATACCCGTGCCGCGTCGATAGTTCGTGGATTGGCCGAGGTTAGGAAACTCGCGCTGGCAATGGGAGCTGAAAATAACACGATTTTTGGAATTTCCGGCCTGGGCGATCTCGTCCTGACATGCACCAGCGAACAATCGCGCAATTATCGCATGGGAAAAATGATCGCGGAGGGCGGGAAGCCCCGGGACATACTCAAAAACGTCGAGTGGATTGCAGAAGGAGTATTCACGGCTTCTGCCGCCGTCGGTTTATCACAAAAATACGGTGTCGAGATGCCGATTACGGAGATGGTCGATAGAGTAATCGAATCTAAAATATCCCCACAAGATGCACTCCACGAACTTATGACCCGCCCGCTTAAAGAGGAATTTGGAAAATAAAAAGGGCGGGAAAACCCCGCCCTGAATTATCTTATCTCTAAACTGATATTATCGCAGATAGACCGCTTTAACCGACTCTCCGGTTCCGTTAATTCTCGCAAGATACAATCCGGTCGGATGATTCTCAGGTGTCCACCTGACTGTGCTCCTGGCAGGAGAGACGGGCAATTCTGCGACAATCCTCCCTGTCAGGTCGTAGATTTCGATTTCCGTAGCCTTATCGACTATAACGTCGAAAGTGAGTTGCGCGTTGAACGGATTCGGATAGGAACGTAAATGCGGCGAGTCGGGCATGGTCGAACCTTCGTCGATTCCAAAATTCATCACCACGAAACTCTCGCTGGTGTCCGCGGTGTAATTATAGGTCGAGTCGGTTACGATAAGTCTCAGATAGCAATCGTCTCCCGTTGACGGTGGAATGCTGAAATCCAGTGACGACACCGTGTCCAGTTCCGGGGTGGCTATCTCATTGAGGACAATCCAGCTCGAGCCGCCATCGCTGGAGTATTCGTAAATCAGGTTCTTCACGCAACGGTTGTCATAAGCCTGATATTCTAACGTATAAACCGTGTCCACCCAGAGAGTCTCCGAGGGCAAATCGCTTTCTATCGATACCAGAGGCATTATCGCGAAATCGAACATGCGAACCAGCAATTCCTCTTTCGAATTCAACGTGCCCCCGCCACGAGGGATATTGCCGTATTGGAACGGCAGGGTAACGACTGCGCCCGGGGAATAGCTTCTGCGCTGTAAACCACGCGCCGGATTTCTTGTGGATGCATTGAAAAGATATTTCAGATGATGAGAATCCCATAGCGTATCGTTCACGACGATATCGTCCATATCCGTGCATGGCCCGCCTGTAGTTACGCGATAGGCAAAGGACATCCCCTCCGCGAGCGAACTGTCTTCCCCGACCAGAGTTGAAACGGAGCCGGCATTGCCATCGAGCAAAATCGTGCCGGTGTAATCCGCGAAGGTTCCAGCATAAAGCCCGGTCGAAGTATCGCAATAAAGTTCAGCGAAATCGTTGCCCTCGATAAATAGGGCGGTTTGTTTCTCGGGCGTTCTGTCGGTGCTGTCGAGCAAAGCGATAAGCAATTCCTGCTGGGCCGGCGATAAAACCTCTGCGCCGGTTCCCTCCCAGCCGAGCGTTAAGATAAATATATCTGAATTAATCGCCGTCGGGAAATCGTAATCGACCGTCCAAGTAATCGTGTCGCGCATGTTGTAATATGCTCGGTGGGCGTTGATAGTATCTATCGCCGCGGCCCAGGCCTCCCACGGGCGAATTGTATCCCCCGGTAAATCAGGGTTCTCGAATCTGGCCGACAATCCTCCAGCACCGTCGAAAATGAACACGGTTCTTTCAATCTGACCGACGATTGTGCCGGCAAGGATTACGATTGTCAGTAACGCTAAAGCTTTGTATTTCATTATGTTATTCCTTCGTTTGGTATTATTTACCACTTTTAATTTACGAATATTAAAGTCGTATGTCAAATTTAATTTTGATTTTTCGTGCTCGATGCCACGCTTTACTCTTGACTATAAAAGGATTTGGTTTAACTTTATTTCGATATGCGATTGAAGGTTACGATAATTATTATACTTCTGGCCCTTACGACGTTTGCCTTTTTCAGATGGCAGGTCGATGTCGAGGTTTTCACTTTATCGGACGGCAATATGTTGACTTTCGGTGTCGATTCCTCAGCGACTGACGGTTTCGATATACTGATAGATATTCCCTACCTGCCGACTCCCGGCGCATACGGCTATTTCCCGATCGACGACAGCACACACCCCGGTTATACCATGCTCGGGACGGATTATCGCGCACCGTCGCAGGATACAATTATCTGGGATGTTATGCTCAGCGGTGGTTACGGTTTCTCGCTGACCTGGGATTCATCCGAAATTCCCGATTCCGGCGAATTCTTGATCGGCGCTTTCAACCTCGATTCTCTGCCGGTTTATTTCGTCGATGAGTGGTTCGATATGAGAACGATCGATTCGATTGGAATAAACGTTTTTGGCGGGAGGATAATCGTGGTAGGTGCGCCGGTATCGAATATCTGGGAGGAAATTACTTTGCCTGATCGATCCGGATTTCGTGTCCATCCCAATCCATTCAACGCGACCTGTCGAATTGAAATTCCGCCCGAATCCGGTGAAATAGGCATATTCGACATTTCCGGCAGGCTGGTCGATGTCATCGATCCTGATGAGGACGAAATTTACTGGGACGGCAGGTCGAGAAACGGCAGAGATTGTCCGTCCGGAACATATTATATTAAACCCCTCAACGGCGGTATTCCCGCGACGAAAGCGGTGATGTTGAAATGATCCCGATATTAACTCAATCTCAGAGTTCCGAAGCGGTCGGAGAATTAATGGGGGTGGGATGTTGCGGTATGGTCGGTATGATTTATTTCATAATCTGGGCATCGGCGATTGCGATAAGCATCTTTTTCCTTATTTTCAAGATCATGATGATAATCGATGTCGCGCGCAAACGGTTTGCACCGGAGAGTTCGGAACAGGTCGTCTGGATTCTGGTGATTCTTCTAGTGCCAGTCGGTAGTATCGTCTATTTCTTCGTGGTCAAACACAGCGACCCCGAAAGCCCGGGAATCAAACCCCGCCCCGCGCCGTAAAAAATTTCCTGATCGATAAACCGCACCGCGCAACCGCTGTCACAGTTCTTGCGAATATTTCATCCACATTTCCGATAATTTCCCGCAGGCAAGAACTGCGCCAGCGGAAAAACGCCGCTGTCACGCCGTTTGCTACATTACTCTCTAATTTTGGTCATTTCCCTACGATACAAACGTCGCGCCAGCGGCGTTCGTCGCCCCACGGTGCGGCGTTCGTCGTTGGCTGTTAGTCGTTAGAAGTGGAATTTTCCTATCCTGTCATTTCGATGAGAGCTTTGCTCGAAGAGAAATCTTATCCTTGCATTAGAAGCTTCGCTTCGTCTCCCATTATCGAAGCCAAGCTTCGCGGCCAATCCCGTCGCACAGCCTTACAGTTGCAAACACTGGAGCTATGCGACGAGAAGAGAAAAAGCGTTGTGGTAAAGTTTTTTTTGCGGATCTCTTGTTTTTTCGGGCATGATAGCCCTCCTTGTTGATTCGATTTAGGTTCTCCGACCGCGAACGGCCATTCCCGGACGGTGAATTTCGAGTCTCGGACGTGGAATATTGCCTCTCGGACGTCCAATTTACCCTCTCGGATGTCCAATATTGCCTCTCGGACGTCCAATTTCCCTTCTCGGACGCGGAATATTGCCTCTCGGGCCTCGAATTTAGAGCCTCGGACGCCCAATTTCGCCCCCGGACGCCAAAAACCCCTATTATTTCACCAAATCCAGCCATTTTCCCTATTTTCTCCATCGTTTTCATCATTTCTGGGCATTTCCGCCCAAATTTCGTCCTATTTCGTTCCGGGCGAGACGTTTGCCCCGCCCGTATTTTGAGTTCTATTTCAGGTAAACCACCCGTTTCGTAATTGATTCATCGCCGATTTTCGCGCGAATAAAGTAAATTCCACCCGGTTTTTCGGAAGCATCCCAATAAATCTCATAATCGCCGATTTGGTCGGTTTCATCGATAATGTTCGCAATCACCCTGCCGAGAATATCGTAAACATTGATTTGGACACGGCTTTTCTCGGCAAGCGAGTATTTTATATTCAAACCGGAATTGAAGGGATTCGGGTGGACGGATGTAATGCCCGAATAACGTGGCAATCCAGTCTCCTCGATACCGACTGTATTTACATAAAACTCCCAGCAGAACGGAACCGGAGTGTCAGGATGTGTCCAGTCAGCGTGCCTGCCGAGATGGTTCGGGCCGTGGCCTTGCGAGACGCGGTCGGTGGCCTCTTCGAGGCAAACACGCACGGTGTCGCCGTCGGAAAATGACAACCCCGCCTCGCCGGTGTCGAAAAGAAGCAGCGAGTCGTCGAACCATGACATGCCGGGTGAATCGAGTGAATAGACCGCACCATTTACGGAAAGCCGAATCGAAGCAGTATCGACTGTGTTCCATTCTATGAACTTATCGCCGCAATAGGGGAATTCGAGCGGCGCGCCGGTGCTATCCGTGCAAAGGGAGTCGTAGCAAGGGCAATGGGGGAAATATGGGTCTATCGGATTTGGATAAGCGCTGTGCCGAACCCATATCGTATCGAGAATTGTGATTCCGATTATCGGATGAAGCGTATCGACCATTGCGCCGTCCGCGGGCCGGGGAGTCGATGCCGACGGCCCGCTGTAATCGACGCAGAAATAAAAACCTTGACTTGTTCCATCTCCGACTAAATCCATAATTCCAATTGAAATATGTGTCGGGAATTCCCATAAGGGAGCCGCAGTATGACCGAAACCTGGTGAAATAACATCGCCGATATTTATACAACAAGGCCCAAAATAGTGCGCCCCAAAATTACAGCTATCATGACAGAAAAAAGCGGGGCGAATTCCACGTCCCAAAGGGGTGACGGTAACATAGCCTATCGTGTCTGAACCCGATGAATCAATTTCAATCGAGTAATCTTGTTGTGATGCCCAAATTAATTCTTCTACCGCTACTGAATCTATAGTAACATCGAGACTGCCCGGAAGAAAATAATAAAATGGATGAGAGTCCCACCATACTGTGTTTATAGCACCTCCGAAAGTAAGAACCTCAACTTGAAGCGTAGTCCAATCGATACCGTCGGCATCGCGGATACGTAATTGGATTGTCTGGAAAATATCCGAGGTGCAATTGCAGGAGTCCCATTTTCTAATTACGACATAGCCGGAATCATCGACGTATTCAATGGGTCCATATTCAGTCGGAGATAGAGATTGAGGTTCAAGCAGTTCGATTACCGGTCTTTCGGCAAAAAGACCGCCCGTCACTAGAGCAAGAATGAGTATGTAATATCGTAATCTCATTATTTTCTCCTCCTACGTAAAAAAATACGATAGGAGGAGTTGTTTGTCAAGTTACTTCAGTAGCAGGACTTTATGAGTTTTACTTTGAGTTTCGTTGCCTATTTTCACGAAGTATAGCCCCGATGAAAGCGATATTCCGTTTTCGTTTTTGCCGTTCCAGACATATTGATGCTGTCCGTTTCCTAAGTCGCCGAGCTTTTTCTCATAGACTTTGCAACCTCTCGTGTCATAGGCCGCGAATGTCGTATCATAAACATTCGGCGCACCGGTGGTTCTCGTGTATGTCGCCGGGCCGAAGATAGTCGCGCCGCAAACAGCAACGACGGTGAACAACAAACAAAGTAACACTTTTTTCACTTTGCCCTCCTTAGGGTTTTGGTTTTATTCCAAACAAAACCCCGTTTTTCTTTTCGTCGTTCGGTAACGAGGGGTCGAGGTTTCGTATGTGTGCGATGTAAGATATTAATATATAATTAGGTTGCGTAATTCGGGGGGGGGTAGCGTTGGCCGCCCGCAGTGTTTGCGGCTGTCCCAGCCGTGTAGTATTTAAACCTTCATGTTGTATTGTAATTAACAATATCGGTTGCTAATCTCAAATTGTCAAGGTTTAAAAATTATTTCTCCGCCGCCCGGACGGGAGACGTCGGCGAATGGTTCGATGTAAAATTCCTGTGATTCAATTTTCCCATATTAAATCTAATTCTAACTATAATAGCGGACTCGATCGAGTCAAGCAAAATTAGCCGTGGGATGAATTTCCGCGCGGGATTCTTTTCGCTTGTTGAACGCGGGAACTCAGGTTATAATTAGGGGACGAGTTTGACGTTCTAAATCAGGGAGGTAGAGATGCGTGTTATCAGGGTGATTGCGGCTATTGCGGTTCTGGCGTTCATCGTTGTGTCCGCGTGCGATTGCGGCACCAACGGCGACGACGACAATAACGGCAACGGCAATGGCAACGGAGATCCGACCGGAATCGGGGATTATCTCCTGTCCGGTAATATCGGGGATTTATTCTATACGGACGGCTCTTTCCAGCTCGAAGTCAGCCGTCTGGATACTTCGCTTACCACCGGAGCAAACGAGGTTACGGTTACACTCAACGGCGATTCGGTGCCGATGTTGACCGGGAGTGTCGAGGACGCTATTTTCGTGAAGAATAACATCGGTTTCGAGCCGGACAAGGATTACACTGTGGTCGTTACGCTGGGTTCGCTCAGTTCGACCTGCAACCTCACGGTGAGCGAAACCTGGGGGCTGGAGGTAACCTCGCCTACGGACGGTTCCAGCTGGACACCGGGCGATCCGGTTACGGTAACGTGGAACTACACCGGCGGCACTCCGGACAGTATTGAAATCATGGCGGACGACGAGGTGGATTCGGAGGAGTGGGATTATTACGCGGTCGTGCACGGTTCGAGCAACAGCCATACTATCCCCGGTTCGGCTACCGAGAGTCTGGAGGGCGCGCTGTGGATCGATGTTTGCCCTCTGACGGATGTCTGGTGGTTCACCGGCGATTTGCATGCGACGGGGAGTTTCGTGGTTCAGGTTTACGCCTGCGACGCGATCACGCTGAACGAGTCGGGGAGCACGTCGCCGGGTTCGATATACCTTTATGCCGCCCCGATGGAAATACCGGCGGACGGTTCGAGTTCATCGACACTAACTGCGACGGTTACAGACTCTTTTGGAATGGCGGTTCCCAACGGCACCCGTGTCGATTTTTCGACGAGCCTCGGGTCGATTGATCCTCCATATTCTACGACGACAGACGGCGTAGCGATGACTACCCTCACTTCTTCAACATCCCCTGGAACGGCTATAGTTGTGGCTTCTTCGGAAGGAATCGCGGATACCGTTAACGTCGAGTTCGAGGAGGTCGTGGATGTCGAGATTTCGGTCGGGTCAGGCGAGTTCCCGTCGATATCGTGGACGCCGTCGAGCGAACAGGCTTACGCGCTCAATGTCGGCGCGATAGGCGTTATTATCCCTAAATGGAATATAGTCAGCGCGGTCGGTTTTTCGACTCCGGTAACTTACGGCACTGTGCCGTCCGGCGCGACACAAACGGTGCCGATGGCGGGTTCGCCGGATGGTCTGGTGAACGGCACGGAATATCGTATATCTCTGGTAACCGCGGGCGACGACACTACGTTCTATACGTTCGTGCGATAAATCGTCTGGTATTGTAATCGTGGGGGAGGGTTTGAAACCCTCCTCTACGGAAGTATTGGCGTCGATTTCCCGTCCGACAAAATCGGGGTCGAATCCTATTTTTCCCGCGTATCTATCCACGTCCCCGTATATTCTCTAATAACTTCTTGACATTCGCCTTTTCAATGGGTTTATTTAGTAACTTATATTATTGATAGGTTTGAAATTGAATTAAATAGGATTTGCGATGAAAATAGCGATAGGTAGCGATCACGGCGGATTTAAGCTCAAGGAGTTCCTCAAACGGGAGCTTTCAGCGTATTACGATATCATCGATTACGGCACGGAGAGCGAGGAATCGGCGGATTATCCCATACATGCGGCAAGGGTTGGGGAAGCGGTTGCTATCGAAGAGTGCCGATTCGGCATAGCAATTTGCTCTTCTGGTATCGGGGTGTCGATTTCCGCGAACAAGGTGAGAGGTATTCGGGCGGCGCTGGTTTGCGACATCGAACGCGCGGAGATGGCTCGCAGGCACAATAATGCCAACGTGATATGTTTCGGACAGGAATATATCGATGAAGAAACCGCTCTGGAGGCCGTCAGGATATTTCTTTCCACCGATTTCGACGGCGATAAACCCGGCCGGGAACGCCATCGGAGAAGGGTGAATGAAATAGCGCAAATCGAAGGAAATCAATAAGTTAAAGGGAGGATAGAATGGAATATCTGAAGAAAGACAATGAAGTTTACGACTCGGTAATATGCGAGTTGAAACGTCAGCAGGACGGATTGGAGCTGATTGCCAGCGAGAATTACGCGTCTCGCGCGGTTATGGAAGCCACGGGTTGTGTGATGACAAACAAATACGCCGAAGGCTACCCCGGACGTCGCTATTACGGCGGTTGTGATTGCGTTGACATCGCGGAAAACATCGCCCGCGACAGAGCATGCGAGGTTTTCGGCGCGGAACACGCCAATGTCCAGCCACATAGCGGTTCGCAGGCGAATATGGCGGTCTATTTCACCGAATTGGAACCGGGGGACACGATACTCGGCCTTAATCTCTCCCACGGCGGTCACTTAACGCACGGACACCCGGTTAATTTCAGCGGGATACTCTACAACATCGTGCAATACGGCGTCGATAAGGAAACCGAAACGCTGGATTACAATGTCATCGCGGACATGGCTAAGAAATACAAGCCGAAACTTATCATGACCGGTGCCAGCGCGTATCCCCGTGTCTGGGATTTCGCCAAATTCCGCGAGATAGCGGATTCCGTGAATGCAGTTTTAGTAGCCGATATGGCGCATTTCGCCGGACTCGTTGCGGCCGGGCTTCATCCTAATCCCGTGCCGCATTGCGATTACGTTACGACGACAACGCATAAGACACTTCGCGGCCCTCGCGGCGGAATGGTGTTAACTCGCGAGGATAACAAAAAGAAACTCGACAAGATGGTTATGCCCGGTATGCAGGGCGGCCCGCTGATGCACGTAATTGCGGCTAAAGCGGTATGTTTCGGCGAGGCGCTCAAACCGGAATTCAAGACCTATCAAAAACAGGTCATCGACAATGCCAAAGCCCTCGCTAAGTCCCTTGAAGATGGCGGACTCAGGCTCGTTTCGGGTGGCACGGACAACCATCTGATGTTAGTCGATCTTCGTCCGAAGGGCCTTACCGGAAAGGTCGTCGAAAAAGCTCTGGACAAGGCCGCAATCACGGTGAACAAGAACACCATTCCCTTCGACCCGGAGAAACCTTTCGTAACCAGCGGAATTCGTATTGGAACTCCCGCGGTTACGACTCGTGGCATGGGCGTTGCGGAGATGGCAAAGATCGGTGGCTATATCAACAAAGTCATCGATTATGTCGAGAACGACGAAGTCATCGAGAGTGTCCATCGAGATGTTGTCGAACTTTGTGGCGATTTCCCGATTTACCCGGAGCTTGGATAGCGTGGAATGGATTCGCCGCCTGCTTGAAGACCGCGCCCTTCGATACGCTGACATGGGCACGCTGGAGTTGCCGGCGGATTTGAGATACCTCGAGAAAACCGTATTACTCTGGCCTGAAAACCCGGACGACGCGGCAGTGGAGATAGCGCAAAAAATGACAGGATTACTCGACAGAAAATTAGCTCTGGCTATAGGATTCGCCGATAACTGTCCGCTTGAAATCGAATATCGCAGACTCGATATGAAAGGGGATGTCGGTTTATTCGATTATCCAAAGAGCTTAGCAGTCGATGAAATCAGAGGATATACGGCCTCGATAGACCTATCTCCCCAATTCAGGCTTCGGCTGGCGGGATTGCCTACAATAGCGGGTATTCCGCTGAGAATCGGACGCGATAAAAACAAGATGGGAAGTTTTTACAACGTGATGCTGACGGGCAAAAATGGAAAAGAGATTGAAACACTTATTGGAGCAATGAAGAAATAATTTATGAACGTAAAACAAGATAAAAAAAAGTTACCAAGCCATTATTCGCTCTCCGTGATAGTCCCGGCTTTCAACGAAGAGGAGAATATGGAACCTCTCGCCATGGAATTCGATGAATTCCTGGCTGACCAGAAATTCCGGGCGGAAGTTATCGTCGTCGATGACGGTTCGACGGATTCGACCGCCGATAGGGTTCTCGAGTTATCTCAGAAATATAAATTTCTTAGACTTGTCCGGCACAAACAGAATATGGGCAAGACGGCCGCGATCGAGAGCGGTTTCACGGTTTCTCGCGGCAAGAGAATATGTATATTCGACGCCGACCTGCAATACGATGTCCTCGACATCAAACGCATGATGGACAAACTCGACCGCGGATATGGAATCGTATCGGGGATTAAGAAGGGCAAATACCAGAAACCCTTTATCAGCAAGATTTACAATAAACTCACGAGCAAGCTGTTCGGAGTCGAAGTAAAGGATATGAACTCGCTCAAACTGCTTCGGCGAGACGTCATGGCCTCGTTATTTCTTCGTAAAGACTGGCACCGATTTATGGTCGTTCTCGCCGCCGAACAGGGGTATCGTGTAGCCGAAATTCCGGTTACTCTAAGGCCGCGTTTACACGGTGAGGCTAAATACGGCGGCTTTGGACGCGTGTTTGTCGGGTTCACGGATTTGATTGCAGTATGGCTCGCAGAGAGAGTTTTCCGCAAACCCATGTTGATCTTCGGTAGCGTCGGGTTTATGTCTCTCGGATTGGGGATTCTGCTGGGCGTCGCGATTCTGCTCCTACGAGTGATATGGCATTGGGGTTATCCCCCGCTACAGACGATTCTCATATTGCTTATCTCGATTGGCGGATTTTCATTGACGTTGGGATTTCTGGCCGAAGCTATAGCAAATCTCCGGGACAGGCTGGAGTTCTTCATGTCGAAAATCGTAGCGGAAGAAACGCCCAGGGTGGAGACTGCTAGGACAACTCCGTCTCGTAAGAAGAAAAAATATAAATCGAGCACAAAAGAGCCCCGGAAAAAAAAAGATATAACTATATCCGGGAATGCGGTAAATCGGAAACAACAGGACGACCGTACAAAACCTTCTCAAAAACCAAAATCCAAAACACAAAAAGAGAAAACTGACGAGAAGTCTAAAGAAAAACCCAAAGAGAAGAAAAAGCCGAAAACCGGAAACGAAAAGGAACCTTCTGAGAAAAAGAAGACAAAAGCATCAAAGCCTACTGCAAAAGAACCTATAAAAGAAAGCCGCCCCGAAAAAAAGGAACCTGAAAAAGAGAAAACGGAGAACGAAAATAACAGGCAGTCTTCAGGAATCGAGTTCGTTACGGAAGAACCTTCATGGGGGAAACGTGGCCGTAAATCCAGGTCAAATGTCGGCAAGGCGGACGACAAGGAAGCCATCGAAAGAGCGCGCCATATAGTCGAAAGACTCGGCGGAAAGGCGTATCTGGGTTACGGCGAAAAAGAATCGGAGGAAAATAATGCCGAAAAAGAATAAGAATATCCTGGTTACGGGAGGTGCCGGTTTTATAGGAAGTCATCTGTGCGAGGCACTTGTGGCCGAGGGGCATAGGGTAACCGTAATCGACGACCTTTCAACCGGGAGAATGGAAAATATCGCTCCATTAATTGGTAGACCAGATTTTTACTTCTTCGAAAATACGATAATGAACAAGGGATTGATGGATCACCTCGTCCGCGAATCAGATGAAATATATCATCTCGCCGCGGTGGTGGGAGTCAAGAATATCGTCGATAACCCGATTCGAACGTTACATACGATTATCGTCGGAACGGATACTGTTTTTGAATTAGCTCATGAGCACGGCGATAAAAAGACCTTCCTTGCAAGCACCTCCGAGGTTTACGGGAAATCGCCGGAATGCCCCTACGCCGAAGAGGACGACCGCGTCCTCGGATCGACCACTCGAAATCGCTGGAGCTATAGTTCGGCGAAGGCGGTCGATGAATATATCGCGCTGGCGTATTATCATCAACATAAACTGCCGGTGGTAATCGGACGTCTTTTTAACACGGTCGGGCCTCGGCAGACAGGTCAATATGGCATGGTTCTACCGCGTTTCGTAAGGCAGGCTCTAACCGGCGAAAAGATCACTGTCTATGGCGATGGAACTCAATCGAGGACGTTCAGTTATGTCCACGACGTTGTGGAAGCTGTAATCGATCTCATGGAGAACACCGAAGCTCAAGGCGAAATCTTCAATATCGGCTCCGAAGAGGAAGTTACAATCATGGAACTCGCCGAAAGGGTGAAACATATAACCGGCTCTGATTCGGAAATAATCACTATCCCTTACGAGAAAGCTTACGGCGAGGGATTCGAGGATATGCAACGTAGGGTTCCCGATATAAACAAAATTCGTGCGGCTACCGAATTTGAACCGAAAACCAAACTGGACGACATAATCCGTGCGGTCGCCGGATGGATAGCCGAAACGGGCAGGGCATAAATGAAACTATCGGTCGTAATACCGGTTTATAACGAGCAATCCACGATTTCGGAGGTTATCGAGAAGGTGCGCGAAGTGCCAATCGAGAAGGAAATAATAGTCATAGACGACGGTTCTACCGACGGCACAGGAGATAAACTTGATATGCATATCGGCGACCCGATAGTAACGGTGCACAAGTCGATGGTGAATTTCGGCAAGGGCGCGGCGGTGCGAATCGGGTTTGAATACGCAAGTGGCGATGCCGTCATAATCCAGGATGCCGACCTGGAACTCGACCCGAACGAATACCCGCAACTTCTGGAACCGATAGAACGCGGCGAAGCGGACGTCGTTTACGGAAGTCGTTTTATGAATCTCAAACGCAAAGTGAAATTGATTAACCTCCTTGCCAACAAATTCCTGGTTTTCCTGACCAACCTGCTTTACGGCGCGAAATTGACAGATATGGAGACCGCCTACAAAGTTTTCCGAATAGATGTCGTTAAAAACCTGCGTTTGAGAAGTATGGGATTTGAGTTTGAACCGGAAGTAACGGCCAAAGTCCTCCGAAGCGGATACAAAATCACAGAGGTCCCAATTACCTATCATCCCCGCACAGTCGAAGAAGGCAAAAAAATCGGCTGGAAGGATGGATTTAAGGCTATATATTTCTTATTCAAGTTTAGGCTTGGGGAATGATGTTTCGCGAAATAAAAAAACCCGGAATAAAGACACGTGTTGCGCTTTCTATCGATCTGGAAGATTATTACCATGCAAATTATCCCGGGTATGATTATAGGTCGTTGGTTCATAGGGATTCTCGCTTGATGGAACCTACCGAAATAATCCTAAAAATACTTGATAGAAACAACAGTAAAGCCACCTTTTTTGTCCTTGGCGAAATTGCCTATAAATATCCCAAATTAATCAAACGCATCGCAGACGGTGGGCATGAGATAGCTACCCACGGCGAAAACCATCTTTTAATCACACAACTTGGCCGTGATGAAACCATTAAAGGCCTTCGAAAAAGCGTTTTATTCTTAGAAGATTTAACAGGGAAAAAAGTCTATGGCTACAGGGCACCGAACTTTTCAGCGCACCCAAGACGAACGCCGTGGTTATTTGAAGAGTTGGTTAATCTCGGTCTTGTTTATGATTCCAGTCGTTTTCCGGCCAGAACATATTATGGTGGCGAACCAAAGATGAAGAAATTTCCTTTTTTAATGGAAATTACTGATTCAAAGAATATATGGGAAGTACCTGTTTCATGTGATGGACCGCCTTTTTTCCGGCTTGCCTGGTCAGGTGGGTTTTATTGGAGAATCCTACCTTTGAATTTAGTATTGAAAAAAACTTCCAATTTAATATATAAAAATAAACCAGTAGTTCTTTATCTTCATCCAAAGGATATCGATTCCCAGAATCCGTCCTTGCCAATAGGGAGGTTATCGAATTGGATTCATCAAGTTAGAACGAAAAAGGGGCGTTCTAAACTACGTGAAATGGCTTCTAAAATAGAACTTGCACGCATAATTGACTTGATCCCGGAAATAGAAAATGACAAAAAAAAAGAGGAAAAAGAAGAATTCATCGAAAGTGAATTGGCTTTGGTTTAATCTTAGGATAAGAATAATCTTAACGTTGTTTTTAGGTGTAGTAATCCTGGGTTTAGTCTTTAATCCGTCGATGTTTACGGGGGGAGACAATGCGCAATATATAACTTTAGCCAAATCGATATTAAAAGGTGAATATCGAAATTTGGCATTCATCGGTCAACCTGTCGAAATCGAGATTCCGCCGGGTTATCCTCTATTGATAGTGCCACTTATAAGGATGTTCCCTAATTCGTTTATTCCCGCTAAGATTCTTTCTTTTATAGCGATGCTTTTTGGTATATGCATATCGCTACTGCTTTTTGATAAATACAAAATACCACGATTAGCAGGTTTTCTTTTTTCGCTGTCTCTTTTGGCAAATTCAGTATTCAATGAATTTTCCCATTGGACTCTAACCGAAGCTCCTTACTTCGCAATGAGTATTTTCGGCGTCTATATTTTCGATAAATATTATGACTCTGAAGAAATATTGAAATTCGTTCTTGCATCGGTCATAATCTTCCTCACGATGTATATTCGACCTGTCGCTATACCGCTTGTTGTGGGGATTTTTGTGTTTTTGTTAGTTATTAAAATGTTTAAACGTGCGGCGACCTTTGCTCTAATCGGTATTTTCGTTTACGGCCCCTGGTTCGTAAGGACGATACTTGTTAGAAAGGGTAGTGAAGAGAGTTTCTATCTCATCAATTTTTTCGGCCAAAACACCGTTGGCAATGCAGATACTCCGGGTTTATTGGCAAAGGTATTTTCCAATCTTAACACTTACTTATTCAGGGATTTGCCGACCGTTTTTACTTCGGTTTCTGGAAAAACCGGGATTCTATATGCTACTATAGGTGTTTTAGCTACCCTATTAGTGACCACTGGAATTATAATCCTCTTTATACGGAAAAAGACTTTCCTTCCCTATTATGTTCTGTTATATTTTGGAATGCTTTTGATTTATAATCCACGCTTTGCTACTTTTAGGTATCTTATGCCTATCATCCCTATAATTCTTATCTCGATTTGGATAGCATTAGGAGTTAAAAAACCAGACCTTTCGAGATATAGTCCGACGATAATTACGGTGGTTTCGGCTCTTATGCTACTCCTGTCGATTATCAGCTATGTTCCTGTAGCGAAAGCCAATAATAACATTCTGAGACAATACTTCGCCGGTAATAAATACGCCGGACTTCCACATATTGTATGGCTCAGGTTCATTGAAGCCTGCGGTTGGATTGAGCAAAATACTCCTGAAGACGCAAGATTAATAAGTCGCAAACCCAGAATTAGCTATATTCTATCGGAACGCCCCGGCAAGGTTTACGAGTTTACGAATAATCCCTCCACCATTATCTCCGACATCGACTCGGTCGGTGCGGATTATGTTATTGTGGATAGGATTTCGGGGACTACCCAGGCTTATTTGATTCCGGCTATTCAGGCTTATCCACACAGATTTGAGGTAGTTTATAAAACCGCGGAACCGGCCACTTATGTCCTCAAAGTCCTGCCACCGGGAACTCCGCCTCCGCAAAGGCCCGAACCGCAACAGGAAGGGAAGGAATAGCTATGGTCGCCTCGATAATGCTGTTGGTCGGAACCCGCGCGGACGCTATCAAAATGGCACCGGTTATTCGAGAGGTGTCTCGTCATAAAGACTTGAAACCATTGATCGTGGCGACCAGCCAGCATCGAGAAATGCTCGACCAGGTGCTGAAAGCCTTCGATATACATATCGATATCGATCTGAACATCATGCGACACGGGCAAACGCTGACCGGTGTTACGATTCGCGCGCTGGAGGGGCTGGAAAAGATAGTCTCTAAACACGACGTCGATATGACCGTCGTCCAGGGGGATACCTCGACTTCATTTATAGGCGGGTTGATTTCATTTTATCATAAAATCCCCGTAGCCCATGTCGAAGCCGGATTGCGCACCTACGACCTTATGCGTCCCTTCCCTGAAGAGGCCAACCGCCGCCTTCTGGACGCCATTTCATCGCTTCTTTTTCCGCCTACCGAAACGGCGAAAAAACAACTTCTTGCTGAGAACCTGCCGGAAAAGGCGATGTTTATTACCGGCAACACGGCTATTGACTCGCTGTTATGGGTTACCGGCCTCGACAGGCCTATTACCGACCCGAATTTGCGAAATATAACCGATAATAAAGACCGGAAACTGATCGTTGTAACGGCACACCGGCGCGAGAGTTTCGGAGAACCTTTCCAGAGGCTAATTCGCGCGCTTGCAAGAATTTCAAAACGTCACCCGGAAACCGACCTGGTCTATCCGGTTCACCTGAACCCAAATGTCGATAAACCTGTCCGGGCGGCATTATCGAACACGCCCGGCGTTCATCTCGTTCCTCCGCTGGATTATTTCGACTTCGCAAAGCTGATGAAAGCCTGCGATTTCGTTCTGACTGATTCCGGAGGCATCCAGGAAGAAGCCCCGGCGTTGGGCAAACCGGTCATCGTTATGCGCGACGTCACGGAACGCCCGGAAGGAGTCGAGGCCGGGGTTTCCGTGCTGGTGGGCACCGACGAAGACCTGATAGTAGATACCGCACATAAACTCCTAACGGACGAAACCGAATACGCCAAAATGGCAAAACTGGCTTTCCTCTACGGCGACGGCAAAGCCGGGGAGAGAATCGTCGCCGCTATTCGAAATCGTATGGGACTGACGGATGAATTGCCTTCTCCCTTCGTCCCTAAAATAGAGGGCAAAGCGTGAATATCCTCGTCCACAGTATATATTTCCCTCCTGAAGTTGGGGGATTGGAGACCCATGCATATACCCTCGCTCGTTCGCAAATCAAGATGGGGCACGCAGTTCGAGTTATAACCAGCCGCTCGGGAGATTTCCCAAAACGCGAGGTAATGGACGGCATTGAGGTGGAGCGCGTTCCGTGCCCTAACAAGAAGTTATTCGGATGGGCATACACGAGTTACGTCGCTAAACCGGCAATGCGTCGAAACGCCGATTGGGCGGACATCTGCCACGTTCACACCTTTCCGTCAATAGTCCCCGGTAATTCTGCCCGAAAAAAAGGCGTTCCGCTGGTAGCGACGATTCACACGAGCCATTTCCTTCGTCTCGCCGCAAAGGGCGGGTTCTGGCTAAAATACCTTCGAAGATTATTGAAAAAACCAGACCTACTTCTCACGCCGTCGGAGGAAATCCGCGACGTTTGCCTCGATCTCGTTCCCGACGCCGTCTGTTACGCTATGGTCAATGCCGCGGATACCAACAGGTTCAAAAAAACCGAACCCAGCATCGAGAGGCCTTCGCCATCCGCTAAAATGCTGGTTGTGCCGCGAAGACTATTCGAGAAAAACGGCGTGGAATACGCCGTCCGCGCGTTACCCTTCGTTCGCGAAAAGCACGACGCCCATCTCTATTTAATTGGCGACGGCCCCGAACGACCGAAACTCGAGAAAATAGTCGATGAACTCGATATTGGGCAATATGTTCATTTTCGTGGCGCGCAACCGAACGAGAGGATGCCCGGCTTTCTGAACTCCGCCGACGTCATCGTGATACCGTCGCTCATGGAAGCTACGTCCGTGGCGGGTCTGGAAGCTATGGCATGTGAATTGCCAATAGTGGCAAGCGATGTTGGCGGCCTGCCGGAAATCGTGTCGAACGAAACGGGCAGGCTCATTCCGCCGAGGCGTCCGGAGGAGTTGGCAAACGCGATTATCGAGGTTTTACAACTTCCGGATACCGAAAGACGGATAATGGGCGAAAAAGCCCGCCACAAAGTCGTCGAGAATTGGTCGGTCGATAAGCTGGCCGAACAGGTTATCGAGTATTATTTCGAGGCTATGGAGATTTTCAAGGAGAAAAAAGGGTGAAGCCGGCAAAAGGCATAATAAAGGCTATTAGACCCGAACAGTGGATTAAAAACTTTTTCCTTTTCGCGGGAATAATTTTCGGGGGTAAATTCTTCGACCTACACGCCCTCTGGCGCGCCGGAGCCGGTTTCGGAGCCTTTTGCGCGCTAGCATCGGGAATCTATCTCCTAAACGACGTCAGCGACATCGAAGCGGACAGAAACCATCCGGCAAAAAAGGTCAGACCGATAGCGTCCGGTGCGGTTCCAATATGGCTCGCGTTATCGTTCGGTTCCGTCCTGATCGCAATTGGTCTAATAATATCCTTCCTCCTTAGCTGGAAATTCGGCGTAATGGGCGCGGGATACATAATCCTGCAACTGGCTTATACGCTGTTTCTGAAACGTCTGCCGATATTGGACATCCTCGCCGTGGCTTCCGGATTCGTAATTCGCGCGGCGGCGGGCGGAATTGTCGTAAATGTGCCGATTTCGTCATGGTTGCTGGTCTGCACGAGCCTTATAGCCCTTTTCCTGGTTACGGAAAAGCGAAGACAGGAACTCGCCCGCATCGAGGAGAAAGACGAGGAAACAACGAAAAGCCGGCCTCTTCTGAAGAACTATTCCGTGGCTTTCCTGGACCAACTCGCAATAATCGAAATATCTGCGACGATAGTCGGGTATATGCTCTACGTCTTCTCCGTAGAAACGCGGGCGAAATTCGGTTACGGTATGGGCGCGACAATTCCCTTCGTCTTCTACGGGCTATTCAGGTATCTATGGCTGGTTTTCATAAAGAAATCGGGCGAATCGCCAACTAAAATCTTCTTGACCGATTTTCCGTCGATAATTAATCTGATTTTCTGGAGTATAACGGTGTTTATCGTTTATTACCTGACTTAGGCGTTTGTGTCTAAGCCGATTGGAGCTATATGACCGAAAATACAGAAAATACCCTCCCTAAAACACTCGTGGTGATGCCTATGGTCAACGAGGAGGGCAATATCGAGAGGATTGTCCCGGCGGTTCTCAATGTCGCCCCGGAATTCCACGTTCTTATATGCGAGGACGAATCGACCGACCGGACCGGCGAGATCGCAGAGGAATTGTCTCAAGAATATCCCGACCGCGTCTTCGTGATTCACGGCAAAAGACAGGGATTGGGCCCCGCTTACGTCCGGGGATTTAACTGGGCACTCCAGCACGATTACAAGTTGATATTCGAGATGGACGCAGACTTCTCGCATCAGCCGAAATACCTCCGCCCGATGGCTGAACTGGCCGCAAACGACGATATCGACATGGTGGTCGGAAGCCGAAGAGTAAAAGGAGGCGGAGTGGAAAATTGGGACCTTTTCAGGAGATTGCTCTCGTGGGGCGGAAGCTTTTATACACGCATGATTACGGGATTAAAAGTGAGAGACGCCACAGCTGGTTTCGTCGTTTATAGCAGGGAAGTTATCGAGCACATCGACCCGTCAAAACTCTCCGCTGGCGGCTACGCTTTTCAAATCGAGACCAAATACCAGGTTCAGAAACTCGGTTATAAGATTGTCGAATACCCGATTATCTTCCCGGACAGGGAAGTAGGCGACACTAAATTGACAAAAGCGATCATCACGGAAGCCTTTACTATGGTATGGAAATTGCGATTTAGAAAAACCGGTTAAGTTCATCAGGAAGGCGATAGATGAAACCGAAAGCTCTAATTCAAGATAAAACCGATAGCTCTTCGATAAAGACCTTATCCAGTTTATCGGTCATCGTATTATCCTACAATACAAAAGCCACGACCCTGGAATGTCTTCGTTCCCTTTTCGATCATTCCCCAACCACGACCAGTATGGAGGCGGCCGTTATAGATAATGCCAGTAGCGACGGTAGCCCGGAAGCGATTGAAAAGAGTTTCCCCGAAATAAAGCTAATAAGAAATGTAAAGAACCGTGGCTTTTCCGCCGCATGCAACCAGGGAATACGTTCGACGTCGGGCGAGATAATCCTCTTGCTTAATTCCGATACCGAACTCGTCGATCAATCGCTGGATATAATGCTCGATTTCATGGCGAAAAATCCCGACGTGGGGATCGCAGGCGGCAAAATGATCGGCTCAGACGACGAACCGCAGAATACATGTCAGCATTTCCCCTCCTATTCGAATCTACTTTTTACGAAACAATCCCTGTTTACCTCGATTAAGTCCTTCCGCAAAGGGTTCAATAAGTATCGCAGTGTTCCCGGAGCGGTTACCGATGTCGATGCCCTCGCCGGAGGTTTCATGTTCATGAGACGCGAAGCCGTTAATAAGATAGGCTTACTCGACGAAAGATTCTTTTTCTATGTCGAGGACCTGGATATTTGCAAACGGATGTTCGACAGTGGATGGCGCGTCGTTTTCGTTCCGCAGGCGCACGTGAAACATATTGGAGCTAAATCCACTTCACTAAAACCTGCTCGATGCTATTGGTGGCACCACAAGAGTCTTTATCGATATTTCGCCAAACATAAGAAGAATACGATGTTCCTGAATTGGGTTCTCGGATTGGGTCTTGTCGGTCATTTCGTATTATGGTGGGTATTGCGGAAGTTCGGTATCTCTAAAAATGGGTCGAAATAACCCGGTGTTTTACTATTCATACATTTTGGTTGGTATCGCTTCGTTCGTCTTCTGTCTGGGATTAACTCCACTTGCAATCAAGTTTGGCAAACGATTAAAACTCGTCTCAACTTCGGAGGATCCGGAGATAGACCGCCCCGCTGTCCCGGATTCGGGCGGCATAGCTGTCTTAATTTCCATTCTCGCCGCCCTGGGAATAGCATATCTGTTTTTCGAACCCCTTTTCCACGACTATAAATCATCCCTGTTTGGCCTTGCCATGGGAACGATTATAATCTCGCTCCTCGGTTTCATAGACGATAGAACTGAACTGTCGGCGGGAATTAAATTAGCGGTTCAGGTGGTTACCGCGCTAATCGTAATCGCATTTGGCGTGAAAATAAGTAAAATTACAAATCCTGCAGGCCATCCCTTTGAATTGGGCTATCTGTCTATTCCCCTTACCATAATCTGGATAGTCGGAATAATGAACGCTGTTAATATGACCGACGGCCTTGATGGTCTTGCCCCCGGAGTCATGGCTATTGCCGCTTTTGCTATATTCGTAATCAGCGGCTTTGTGGGGTTTCCGCTTCTGGCGGCAATAATGATCGCCCTTTTCGGTGCGTCGCTTGCCTTTCTATATTTCAACTATCCCCCCGCAAAGATTATTTTGGGGAATATCGGCGCTTATTCGCTGGGCTTCATCGTGGCGACCGCTACAATAATCCAACCGGTCAAAGCGACAGCATTTGTGGTACTTTTCGTGCCGTTACTCGCCCTCGGCTTGCCTATTCTGGAAATGATAATTACGGTATTCAGAAGACTCGCTAAGAAAAAGAAAATATACCTGCGAGATACCGAACATCTACACCATGTTCTCCTCGCGCTGGGTTTATCGCCACAAATAGTCAACTGGATATTTTACTGTCTCAGTTTCCTCTTCGCCGCCATAGCCGTGGGTATAGCCACGGGACAGGGCTTGCTTTTGTTTGGATTTGTTTTACTACTTCTACTTGCATTCATCGTTTTAACGTTTAAATTACATACGTCATTAAACGAGAAGGAGGGAAATTGACTCCCCCGGAATTTCATCTTGATTTCGAAAAACCTCTTATCGAATTAGAGCGCGAGATTGTCGAAATGGAACGACGCGCCGAAAAGGGCGAGGCCGATCTGGACAGCGCGATAAAAGCTCTTAAAACTGAGCTCGCAAAAAAGCGCCGGGAAATATACAGCAACCTGTCGCGGTGGGATCGGGTTAAAGTAGCCCGTCATCCCAAACGCCCCTACACCATGGATTACGTTAATCGCCTTACGAGCGATTTCGTCGAATTACACGGCGACCGCAATTTCAGGGATGATCCCGCCGTTATAAGCGGATTCGCACGGATGGGCGATCATGTCGTTATGATTGTCGGCCAGCAGAAGGGCAAAGACGTCAAAGATAACGTGAAACGCAATTTCGGCATGATGCATCCCGAAGGTTACCGAAAAGCCTTAAGACTATTCAAACTCGCAGAAAAATTCAAACGCCCCATATTGATCTTCATCGATACGCCCGGTGCATACCCGGGAATCGGTGCCGAGGAACGCGGCCAGGCCGAGGCTATCGCGCGGAATATCTTCGAGATGGGCAGATTGCGCGTCCCGATAATAATTTCGATTATTGGAGAGGGCGCTTCCGGAGGCGCGCTGGGTATCGGCGTCGGAGACGTTTTATTGATGCTCGAGAACGCATGGTATTCGGTAATCTCTCCGGAAGGTTGCGCCGCAATCCTCTGGAGAGACCGCGCTCACGCGAATAAAGCGGCGGAAGCCCTCAAACTGTCAGCGCAGGACCTCCTCGAAATGAAAATGATCGATAAGATTATCCCCGAACCCTTAGGAGGCGCACACAAAGACCCCGTTACGGCGGCCGAAGAATTGGGGAGAGAAATACGCGCTCAACTCGACAGGTTAACCAAAATCGACCCCGATGACTTGTTGGAGAAAAGGCTCGAAAGATATCGTAACATGGGCGTTTTCTCGGAAGGATAGTATATAATGAAACCCGACGAAAAACTCCTCGAAATACTCGTGTGCCCTAAATGCCGAGGGGAAATAAAATTCGACGAAGAGGACAATAAAATTATCTGCGAAAATTGCAGATTAAAATTTGAAATACTCGACGGAATTCCTATAATGCTCATCGACGAGGCCGAGGATTATTAGAAAAGGCGGAAGATGGACCTATCAATTTTTTGCGGCACGAATATCATCGAATTGGACCTTAAATCTACTTCACAGGAAGAAGTGTTGAACGAACTTTCCGAACTTCTCGCCAATTCAGATAGGATACAAGATGCCGAACAGGTATTGAAAGCTCTGAAGGAACGGGAGGAGCTTGCTTCCACGGGAATAGGTTTCGGAGTGGCTCTGCCGCACGCGAGATCGAAAGGCGCTAAGGGTATGGTGATCGCTTTCGGAAGAAGCGAAGAGGGCATAGATTTCAGATCCCTCGATAAAAGACCGGTTTATCTCTTCTTCGCTATAGTAGTTCCGGAAACAGCTGTAAATACACATCTGACAGCCCTTGCCAAATTATCGTTGCTCTTAAAGGACGAAGAGAACCGCCAGGTCCTTATGGATGCCACATTCCCTCAAGAGGTCCTCGATTTTATGGATCAGGGATGATTTGTTTAGAATTCATCCGCCCCGCAATAAAGGTTTAATCCCTTTGCGGGGTTTACTTTAGAAGATCTCGATAGACATGATAGCTGTTTTCGATTTCATAAAACGGCATTCGCGAAGTGTCGCCTTTATAACGACACTGATTATCGGCATACTACTTTCGCAATCCCCTCTCGATTTTAGGTCTGGAATCGGGTCTTTTTTCATGAATACGGTTTACCGTCCCTTTTCCGCGCTTAGCGCTTCATGGCATCTTCTGAAGAACCATCGCAGGGAGAATCTCAGATTAAAAGAGGAATTAATCAATGCGCGACTTAAAATAGAAACGCTCAAGGAGGCCGAACGGGAGAATCGCAGACTCCGAAACGCACTCCAATTCTCAGAACAACTCGAATACTATACTATTCTGGCGGAAGTAATCGGGAGGGGCACGCCACGCATGCCGTCTTCGATTACCGTGTCCGCCGGCTCGGATAAAGGTATTATCGTCGGCCTTCCGGTGATCGATCAGGACGGAATCGTAGGGAAAGTCCTGAGCGTCAGCGATAGATCGACTGTCGTTCAGTTAATAACAGATCCCAATCTAAAAATTAGCTCTATGGACGCTCGCAGTAGGGTTCAGGGAATAGTCTCTTCCGCGGGCGGAGGAAAACTCAAGATGGAAAACGTTCCCGTCAATGTCGATATCAGACAGGGCGATCCGATTATCTCGTCCGGTTTGGGGGGCGCGTTCCCAAAAGGCCTTAAAGTCGGAACCGTAACCAGGGTGATAAAACCACAAAGCGGTTTGTTTTCCGAAGTTGAAATCGATCCGTCGGCGAGAATATCGACGCCGGAAGAAGTGTTTATAGTCTTTTCCGGAATCGCTGGCAAAGTGGAAGAGAACGACAGTGCGGAGGTAGAAAATGACTAAGCGCATATTCTGTCTCGTTTTACTCTATTTGATTATTGGATGCCAGATTTCCTTGGCGGCCCCCATACCGGGATTCGCATGGGATATAGATCTCGTCCTGCTTTTTCTGGTGATTCTTTCGTCAAGAGTTGGAAGGGGAGAGGCGATTATATGGGCGGCTATCGCCGGTCTCGCTCTGGACAGCTTCGACCTGCCATCAATGGGCGGGCAAATCGTCGCAAAATCTTCAGCTATTTTCATTTTGGGTATAATCCTCGATTCAATGAATCTCGAGCAACCGACTTTACTTGCCGCTACGGTATTTCTACTCGCTTTAGTCGATAGGCTTATCCTACGTTTGTTCAGCCCGTTTGTGGGCAATTTCGGCTGGAATTTCCTCAGATACGATTTACCGTCGGCACTACTGACTGCTATTCTCGGATGGATCGTCCTGATGGTAGCCATCAGAATTGGTCTGTTCAAACCTCGCACCGCCGAAGAATATAATGCCCGATAAAACAACACGCAAATAATGAAATCGAAGAGATTTAGCATAAGGTCGAACCGCTATATTTTCTACCTCTTCTGCTGTATTTTCACGCTTCTTTTCGCTAATTTGATACATCTGCAGGCGTTCAAAGGCGAGTATTACTATCGGCTGAGCGAAAGCAACCGCATTCGCATCGTCCCAAAAAAGGCTCCGCGCGGGAAGATCCTCGACCGAAGAGGAAAAACGCTCGTTGGAAATCGACCGACCTACACCGTAAGTCTCATACCGTTCGAATTTAGAAAAACCCCGGAAATTATGACGCGGCTCGATAACCTGCTCGGCGTCAAAGAGGAGGATATCGATAAAGCTCTGGAAAAAGGCGGCCTTACAAGATATTCGCCGGTTCCCGTCAAACGCCAGGTTGACTTCGAAACCGTCAGCATACTGCAGGAACACATATTGGATTATCCCGGCGTAATTTATCAGGTCGATCCGGTAAGGACGTATCCCTGGCGTAGTCATGCCGCTCACGCTATCGGTTACATTGGTGAGATAAACGTCCCGGAATTGCGCGCGTTATATACCCAGGGATATAAAGCCGGAGACCTTATAGGCAAACTCGGGATCGAGAAAGCCTATGATTGGTATCTTAGGGGCAGGGACGGCGCGGAATACCTGGAAGTTAGAGTTACGGGCGAGGTAGTCGGCCCAGTCGAAAACCGCCCGAATATCCCATCTACGCCCGGCGCAGATATCGTAACGACCATTGACCTCGATTTGCAAGCCTACGCGGAAACCCTTATGACGTGGGTTGACGCGGGGGTATTCATTGCTATGGACCCTCGAAACGGCGAGATATACTCGATTGTTTCCAGACCGAGTTTCGATCTTGGCATATTCACAAAACCTATTTCGGACAGCCTCTGGGAATTACTCAACGATATGCAAACACACCCTCTGCTGAACCGTTGCACTCAGGGAACATATCCTCCCGCATCGACGTTCAAGTTTGTAACCGTTATTGGCGCTGTGGACGAAGGAATTGCCAACGCAAATACGCGCCTCGAACCCTGTCACGGTAGTATCTGGTATGGCGACCGCTGGTTTAATTGCTGGAAACGCAAAGGACACGGCGATATCGATTTAATCCAGGCGATAGCCCAGAGTTGCGATGTATATTTCTACCAGTTAGTCCTGTATCTTGGATTGGATAAGTGGAGCGAAATCGCGAAAGAGAGCGGTTTCGGGAAGAAAACGCAAATCGATATTCCACCGGAAGCTACCGGATTCATACCGGACAGGGAATATTTCAACGAGCGTTTTGGCGGCAGGTCAGGATGGGGAAACGGTGTTTTGCTGAACCTGTGTATCGGTCAGGGGGAGGTGCTGACAACGCCTATCCAGATTATACAGTATTTCTGCGCTATAGCTAACGGTGGGACTATTTACGCGCCGAGAGTCGTCAGGGAAATCCGTCCGCCGATGGATCGACCATTGATAATAGAACCGCGACAAACCGGTAAGCTCCCGGCCTCCCATGAAGCCCTCAGGATCGCGCACGAAGGGATGGTTGAAACGGTAAACGGCCCTCTGGGCACTGGAGCCTGGGCGAAATTGCAGGACATTACAATAGCCGGCAAAACCGGAACCGCTCAAAATCCCCACGGCGAAGACCACGCCTGGTTCGTGTGTTACGCTCCCGCGGAAAACCCGCGTGTGGCTGTCTTACTCCTGATCGAACAGGGTGGTTCCGGCGGGGCCTGGGCTCATCTGCCCAGAGATTTCGTATGGTATTTCTTCAATATATACGAACCGAGGACGATTTGAGAAGCACAATAGATTGGACATTACTGATAGTCGCCCTGATTCTCGCAGGAATCGGGATAGCGCTAATCTATTCAGTTTCGCCGGATAATAAATTCTGGGCAAGACAAGCGATATATTTTATTGTAGGTATTGTCCTTATGATCCTGGCATGGAGAATTCCAATGAGAGTCCACTATTCACTCGGCTGGATATATTACGGAATACTCCTCGTTATGCTGATAGCCGTCCTTCTACAATCGGGAGAAGTCAAACGCTGGTTCTCGTTGGGGCCGATCGGTTTCCAGCCGTCGGAATTCGCCAAAGCCCTCATGGCTTTCGTGATGGGGCGGTTTTTATACGACAGAAAGCGAGAGATAGAACGGCCCATGACAATAATCGGAGCTATAATACTGACAGCGTTTCCCTTCGCGATTGTCCTCGGACAGCCGGATTTAGGCACGGCTATGGTGTTTGCCGCAATCCTGATTACGATGATATACACCGCCGGTTTGCGCGAGATAACCCTGTGTATTTTGGCGAGTCCTTTTCTATCTTTCATTTCCGCAGTCCATTGGATACCCTGGGCGATATATTTCGTAGCACTGATTTTGATTCTCTGGTTCAGCAGAACCCGACTTGTGATTCTTCTACCTACAATCCTGATTAACCTCGCTATTGGAGTCCTTACGCCTGCAATATGGCGGGGGATACACGAATACCAGAAGGAACGAATACTCGTATTCCTCGATCCCGGCAGAGACCCATTCGGCGCGGGATACCAGATAATCCAGAGCAAGATAGCCTTGGGAAGCGGACAATTTTGGGGCAAGGGTTTTCTCGAAGGCACTCAGGTTAACCTCGCGTTTTTACCGGCAAGACATACGGATTTCATCTTTGCCGTTCTCGGTGAACAATTTGGCCTGGTCGGATGCGCGATAGTCCTTCTGCTCTACGCAATCCTATTTTACAGGATACTGAAAATCGCCGACGAAGCCCGAAATCTATACACACGCATGATAGCCATCGGATTGGGATCGATACTCTTTTTCGGGACGGTCGTTAATATAGGCATGGTTAGCGGGATAATGCCGGTTACCGGCATTCCTCTTCCCTTCCTGTCACTGGGAGGCACGAGTCTGATAACTTCGATGTTGATTATCGGAGTCCTGCAAAACATACACGCACACGGCGTGGAAGGACCGTAAAAGTTAAGATATTTGTGCGTTATGCGTCGAGAAGTTCCCGCACCTTGCGGGTCAAAAGCGCGGCGGTAAAAGGTTTTTTCAGGAAACCCATTCGCTTGTTGAGATTCATCGTCGGGAAGTTCGAAGAGTTTTCGTAGCCGGAAATATATAATATCCGTAGCTCGGGGATAACCTCCTGAAGTTTATCCGCTAACTCCCTGCCGTCGATATGAGGCATGACGATATCGGTGATTACCAGATCGAAAACTTCGGTCGAAAGCGCGACTATTTTAATTGCCTCGGCTCCGTTGGACGCTTCCTGAGCCTGGTATCCGGCTCCTTTCAGGATAGTCATAATCGTTTTTCGAACGGCGGGATCGTCCTCGACGACAAGGATTGACTCGTTGCCGGGTTTTATCCCCGTTTCGCAGGTTTTACTTTCGATATCTACTTCCCCTTCGACAGCGGGAAAATAAATTTCGATCCTTGTGCCCCTGCCTTCTTCGGTAACCAGGTCGAGGAAGCCGCCGCTTTGTTTCACGATACTGAATACAGTAGGCAATCCAAGTCCGGTGCCCCCGAGTTCGGACTTGGTCGTGAAAAAGGGATCGAAGATTCTATCCCTGATGGCGCGGGGTATCCCATGCCCTGTATCGGAGACACTCAAAACGACGAAATCACCCGCCTCGACTCCGGGTTGAGTGCTTACGGCGAGATCGTCGAGGTGTTCTTTCCTCGTTTCGATTCTCAATTGGCCGCCTTCGACCATTGCGTCGCGGGCATTTACAACGAGGTTCATAATAATCTGTTCGACACCGCCCCTGTCGGCCAGAATCAAAGGTAGGTCGTCATCCAGATTCTGCCGGAATTCGATCTTTTCCCCGATAAGCCGACTCAACATACCGGTCATTTCCTCGACAACCACATTGAGATCGATCACGATCGGTTCGAGGATTTGTTTTCGGCTAAACGTTAGAAGTTGTTGTGTGAGCGCCGAGGCTTTGGACGCTACTTTCTCTATTTCATCGACGTAGCCCTGAAGGTCGTCATTGCCCTCCAGAGCATATTTGAGTATATCCGTATAACCAAATAATGCGGTCAAGATGTTGTTGAAATCGTGTGCGATACCGCCTGCAAGTTGCCCGACGGCCTCGAGACGTTGCGACCGACGAAGCTGTTTCTGGAGATTAAACCGGCGCGAAATATCGTGGAAAATCGCAAGAAGCCGGTCTTCACCGCCGAGTTTGACCTTTTTCAAGGTAAATTCTACAGGGAGTTTTCCATCATCCGCCGTTACAACATATCCCTCGGTGGAGTAATCGCGCCTTAAAAACTCATCAAAATGGGATTCGACATTATCGTAGGTATTCGAAGACATCAAGTCTTCGAGCTTCTTATTGAGCAATTCCCCTTTTGAATATCCGAATATGTCGCAGGCCTTTTGGTCGGCGTCCAGAACTCCACAATCCGGTGTCAACAGGAGGATCGCTTCGGAGGAACTTTCAAATAAAACCCGATATTTGCGTTCGGATTCGATAAGTTCTCTCTCGACCCGTTTTTGTTCCGTGATATCCTTGACGAATACGAAATCCGCCGGTTCGCCGCGTATCTGAATTATCCCCGCGTTGAGTTCGACATCCACGAGGTTACCCGACTTGTCGAGCAATTTAGTCTCATAAACTGGAGCTACATATTCTCCCTTCATCCTCTTTCGATAATTCTCATAGACGAATTCCCTCTCGTCTGGAGCGATATATCTTACGAAATCGGTGTCCAGAATTTCGTCCACGGCATATCCGATTATTTCCGCAAGTCTTGGATTCACATAGGTCAGGTTGCCGTTTTGAACCAAACAGACGCCATTATAGGATCTTTCAACCAGATTGCGGTATTTTTCCTCGCTTTCCCGAAGGTTTTCCTCCATCTTCTTGCGGTCGCCGATGTCCTCGATTGTGCCTTCATAATAGAGGACGTTACCATCTTCATCCTTAACGACACTGGCGTTTTCGCGTATATGGATTGTAGTCCCGTCAGAACGTTTCCATATCGACTCCAGCCCGCTAATAGAACCCTCCTTTTCCATTATTTCCCTGAATTCTTTTCGAGTGAATCCTTCGAAATAATGGTTCTCCGCCTCGAGATTGGCGGCATTGAGCACTTCATAGCTCTCAAATCCGGTTATATCGAGAAAACACTTGTTTGCAAAAAGTATTTTGCCGTCGGGCGTCGTTCTGAAAACCCCGATAGGGATATTTTCGATAAGGCTCTTATATCCCTTATCAACCTTGTTTAAGGCTTCTTCGGTTTTTTTAAGATGCGTTATATCCCTGATATATCCGATAACCGCGGCAACTTGCCCTTCTTCTTTTATCGGAGAAAGGACGATGTCGTGCCAGTAGGTTTTATTCGATCGCTCTATTTTATATTCTTCTCGATATTGCTCGCCCGTTTCGAAAATCTCGTCCAATTTTCGAATTCGGCTCTCGGCTACATCTTCGGGGAATAAATCGCGTAAGTTCTTTCCGAGGAATTCGTCTTCGTTTGTCTTATATCGCTTCTCGATATTAGACCCAAGCCAGACGTGATTTATGTAGCCCTCTCTGTCATAAATCAAAATGATATCCTCAAGAAGCGCGTTGAGAATTACTTCCACAAGTTGAGGAATCTCATTAAACTTATCGAAAGGGGTTGCCGGGGTCATCTCGATTAAGGTTATTCCTTTTCATTATTTTATCTCATATAAATAATACATATTTTTCCCCAAAGCAAATGGAATTTTAAGAAGTTATAAAGAAAATATTTCAAAAAATTGTTTAGAAAGAGAGATGCTGGATATGGCACGGTCACTGCTCATCATTCAAAGCTATATCCGGAAGTTAATACAACTCGACAACTCCCGGCACAAAATTTAGTATTGCGCTTTCGGGAAAACGCTATATTATGGTGTCATTATGGAATTTATCAAAGATTCAGGCAGTAGCAGGAACATCCAGATCAAAAAGAAGAACCTTCTGTCTTCGATTCCCAAAGGCCTTAGGTCGCTAATCGAAGCCGTCGTCATCGTCCTCATCCTGAGATGGCTGGTGGTCGAAGCCCACGCTGTCCCCACCGGAAGCATGATTCCTACGATAATTCCGCAGGAATATCTTCTGGCAGAAAAAATATCCTACAGGTTCTACGATCCTCAGCCCGGCGACGTTGTGGTTTTCAAATATCCGGTGGACGGCAAGACCGATTACGTCAAACGATGCGTAGCGGTGGGCGGCCAGTCGGTCGAATTTAAGGATAGGGTTCTATACGTCGATGGCGTCGCTGTTCCCGATAGCCATGCCCATTACAAATGCCAGACCGATCCGGTTCCCTTCCTCTTCGATATATCCCCTGGGGAATGGCAAAGGCACTGGGAAGCCAGGGGAACCGGGCTCAACGGTCTCGCACAATACATCGCCGATTATCTTCAAAGCAATCAAAGAACAATATTGAAGTATTTCGCGTATTACACTGCCGTCGAGGCCGAGAAACAGGGCGTATATATCGACAGGGATTCGCTGATAACCCTTGTCTCGAAAGAACCGATGATGGGTAGAACATGGCAGGACGTCGGCAATAACGCTTTGACGTCGGCGATGAAGAAACTGTTCGCCGAGGAATACGACACGGCATTTCATTCCTCAATTATAAACGCAGGATTACAGAGCGTTCCCGATTTTAACCAGATAATCGGCTATTCCATCGCTGACAATTCCCCGAAAGTTACCGTGCCGGAAGGCATGATAATGTGCGTCGGCGACAACCGTTGCGAGAGTTTCGACTCGCGCTATTGGGGACCGGTTTCCGTCGATAAGGTAAAAGGCCGACCTGTCCTGCTATATTATTCCCTGGTAAACAAACCGCCCGAACCCGGAGAACGCCCCACGATGTTCGATAATATCCTCGTTCTGGTAATGAGCATATTCCGTCCGCAGGATATTCGTTTCGACCGGTTCTTCAGGTTCCTTTTCTAAAGGTCGATGCACCATTCGGAAACATTCGATATTCGGAATGTCGGAGTGCGAAAAAGACGCTCCAAAGACGAGGATTATGTTTGGATTCTCCGCAATCTGAATCTTAAGGTATATACCGGCGAACGCCTGGCTCTCGTGGGGAATTCGGGTTCCGGCAAAACGACACTTTTTAGACTACTCGCCGATCTGGAAGAACCGTCCGAGGGAGACATTGTTTTCGAATCGAAACCGATTACATCTTATGACTCTCGAGAATACCGAAGACGCGTTGGATTAGTTAGTCAAACCCCTGCGCTGTTCGATGGGACGGTCGCTGATAACCTCCTTTACGCCGCTTCTGCCTCCGAAAGAGGATTCTCAATCGAGGATGCCCGGAACCTGATTTCGCGGGTGGGTCTCGAATACAAAATGCTCGAAGCTAAAACCGATACGCTTTCAGCTGGGCAGGCTCAGAGAGTCAGCATAGCGAGAACCCTTGCCACCGAACCGTCGGTTTTACTCATGGACGAACCGACATCGGCTCTGGATCCACATTCCGCCAATGCTATAGTCCAATTGGTGGAGGATCTAACCCGCAAAATGGAACTTACCGCCCTACTCGTCCTGCACGATCTCCAACTCGCCAGGCGCGGCACGGATAGAGTCGCTCTGCTTCAAGGCGGGAAGATCGATTCCATCGCTAAAACGGACGAATTTTTCACGAATTCGCCCACAGAACTCGCGCGAAAATTCGTAAACGGGGAGTTTATCGAGGATTAGTATGTCCGATGTGATTCACATATCACTCCTCGAATTGATGGCGGCGGCGGCTCTGGTTGCGATTGCCGCGATAATCAGCTATTTCCTGCGACTTAAGATGGAAAAGGATATACTAATCGCGACCGCCCGGGCCTTTATCCAGCTCATGGCTGTCGGATATATCCTCGACTGGATTTTCAATCTGAACAAATGGTATCTGGTAACCGCCTGGCTTCTCCTGATGATCGGCATAGCTTCCTATAATGCTATGCGCCGCCAGACACGCCGTTTTCCGGGCCTTCTGCCGCGATTTACGGCGGCTATAGCCTTTTCCAGCGTTATATCTATGGCGTTGGGAATCGGATTGATAATTCGCCCTTCACCCTTCTGGGATCCCCAATATCTCATTCCAATCGGCGGAATGATAATCGGCAACGCCATGTCGGCATCGGCGCTGGCGATAAATCGACTCAATTCGGAGATGAAAACCGGCCGCGATAAAATCGAGGCGGCGTTATCGCTTGGCTCGTCTGTCCATTCCGCCTCTCTACCAGCTGTTCGAGCGGCAATTAGAGCGGGAATGCTACACATTGTGACCAATACGATGGTCGTAGGCCTCGTCCATCTTCCCGGTATGATGACCGGGCAAATCGTCGGCGGCGTCGATCCGGGCGAGACCGTGCGTTACCAGGTTTTTATCATGTATGTCCTGATTACCTCAAACGCCCTTTCAGCGCTTATTTCAACTATGTTAATTCGAGGATTGTATTTCAATAAGAGGGCACAACTCGTCCTGCCCGAATAAGGAGAAAAAAATGGAAAACGCAAAAGCTCTCGTAGTATATTATTCCCTTTCGGGAGATACCCGCAAAATAGCCGAAAAATTAGCTTCTAAACTTGATTGCGACATCGAAGAAATCGTCGATAAGACGAAAAGAAGCGGGTTCATCGGCTTTATTAAATCCGGTTATCAGGCCTATCGCCGAAAAATCGTCTCAATCGAGAAACCGGCTGAGAATCCCGCAGATTACGATATTGTGATCCTCGGCACTCCCGTCTGGGCGGGGACGATCACGCCGGCTGTTAGAACATATATCACCGCCAATGCCGATTCTATCGAGAAAGTAGCCTTCTTCTGTTCAATCGCGGGAAATAAAGACAAAAAGACATTCAGAGTGCTCGAGGAAATCACCGGCCAGAACCCGGTAGCGAAACTCACCGTTACCGATAAAGACCGATCCCGGGGTTACAACGAATCGGTCGATGATTTCGTGGATAAGATTCGCGAAAACCTTACGCGTTAATTACTCTTGGAAGAAATCCTGCATACCGATCCGGAAAAGCTGACCCACCATATTCCCCCTGTATTCGCACGTTGACCGGAAATCCGTGATCGGTGTGCATTCCGTAATCAGAACTTCCGCCGCTTCATCGATCGACTCGGCTGTGATTTCGCCGCTTTCAAGCATTTTCTCCGCTCTCGGCGCGCGAATCACACTCGGCGCAACCGCCGACAGGGCGATCCTGATATCGTGTAACCGATTGCCCTCCCTTTTCGATGCCATCGCAACGCCGACTTTGGTAATCGTCAAAGCCTCCCGTGAACCCAGTCGTTCGTAAAATCCGAAGAAATCCTCTTTTACTTTAGAGACTTCGAATCCCAAAATCAATTCGCCCTTATGCATAGCATTTTTACCCGGGCCGAGATGGAAGTCCTCTATGGGCATACTTCTCGAACCGCCCGCACTAACCAGAATAATTTTCGCGCCGTGTGCGATGAGTGTAGGGAAAGATTCCGCCACGGGGCTTGCGTTTCCGATATTCCCGCCTATTGTCGCGCGATTGCGAATAGCGGGTCCGCCCATTGCGCAACTGCTTTTAAAGATGAGAGGGGCATTAGCCCGGACAATTTCGGATTTTGCTATTTCGGCATGACTCACCGTCGCCCCGATAAAAAGCCGGTCGCCTTCGATCTTCAATTCGCGTAATTCTTTTATTTTCGATATATCGAGCAGTCTCATCCGCGCGCCGGATTCCGACAATTGCACCATTAAATCCGTGCCGCCCGCAATCGGTTTCAAATCGGGATTTCGATCCAGAGCGTTCAACGCCTCGTTTAAATCCCCCGGCCGAAGGACGTTCTCTATTCTGAGCATTTCGCTATCCTCTCGATTCGATTTCTCACCGCCAGCATCTCTGCGACAACCGCCACTGCTATATCTCCGGGTTCTACCGTTCCTACGTTGAGTCCAATCGGCGCGTGAACTCGGGAAATAAGTTCCTCGCATACTGCGTTTTTTCTGAGATTGGAAAAAACCTCGGCTACCTTGAACTTACTTCCCATCATCCCGATATAAGTCGGAACTTTTTCCCGAAGCAACATATTTCGGAGGACGATTTCGTCCCCCTCGTGCCCCGCTGTAACAATAACCACGTAATCCTTCTCGGAAATTTGCAATGAAGATGCCATCTCGGTGTAATCGCCCGTTGAATATTCGTTGGCTTCGATATTATCCGGTTCCGCGGCTCCGGGACGGTCGTCGCAGGCGACCACATACCAACCGCCTATTGAGGCTACTTTAGCGATCTGCTTGCCGACGTGCCCCGCGCCGAAAAGCCACAACTTTATTTTGGGGTTGATAGGCTCGAAATATAACGTTGCGGTTCCTCCGCATTCGGCGGAGAGTGGGCCTTCCTTCCCCAGGTCGTATCGCACAAGCCCGGCCTCGTTAGTTGAATAACGTTCCAACGCTTCCTCGATAGCAACCGTTTCCAAAGCGCCGCCGCCAACCGTGCCGAAAGAAGAACCGTCCGGCAGAACCGCCATTTTGGCTCCAGGGCGGGCGGGAGTCGATCCGGATACTTCGGTAACGACCACGAAAATCCCGCCGTCTTTCAATGTCTCCGCGATATCTTTGAGTGCGAGCACGCTCATTCTAATCCCCAATCCTGTTTACAGTTTCGATAATGCCTTCGATGATCTTCTCATATCCTGTGCATCTACATAGATTCCCCGATAGCGCGGTTACGATTTCATCGCGGTTCGGCGTTGGATTATCTCGCAGGAGCGCGACGGCCGCTATGACAAAACCCGGTATGCAAAATCCACACTGCACAGCGCCGCAATCTGCAAAAGCTTCTACGATAGCTGTGCCTAACTCGCTTTTCGATATCCCTTCGATCGTTTCGATTTCCGCGCCGTCCGCTTGAAATGCAGGCACGATACAGGAATTGACCAATCTGCCGTCCATTATAATCGAACATGCGCCGCATTCGCCCTCGCCGCAACCTTCTTTGGTTCCAGTCAGGTCGAAATTCTCGCGGAGGATGTCCAATAGCCTGTCCGAAGGCGAAATCTCAGTCCAGACCGGTCTGCCGTTAAGTTTAAACTTAATCCTCATTATTCCCGCCTTTCAGACCTTTCCAGATACGTTCCGGAATCAGCGGTTGCTCGCGGTAACGAATTCCAATCGCGTCATATACGGCGTTTGCCACCGCGGGCGCTATTCCCATAAGCGGTTGCTCTCCGAATCCCTTCGCGCCGAAAGGGCCGTCCTCGTAAGCCGCCTCGACTATTATCGGCACGATGTCCGGAATGTCCTTGGTAGTCGGGATATGGTAAAATGAAAACCTCGGATTAAGCGGTATTCCAGCGTCGTTTATGATATATTCCTCGATAAGCGCATACCCCGCGCCCTGCACTGATCCACCCTCGATTTGACCCTCGACGAGTTGCGGATTAATCGCTTTGCCCATATCGTGCGCCGCCCAGAGTTTTTCCAGCCGAGCGACTCCTGTGCGCGTATCAACCGCGACCTGAACTATATTCACAGCCCACGAGAACACGACATAAGCGTCCCCCTGGCCGGTCTCCTCGTCCCAGCTTGTAGGGGGGCTGGAATCATGACCCACAACCGTTAATCCGGCCTTTTTAGCGAAAGCTATCCCGGTGGCTTCTTTCCACCTAATCGCTCTCGATGGATCGTCTGTGCGAAAAACCATGCCCTCGCCAAAACCGATATTTTTAGATTTCGTTTCCAATTCCCCGGCGATAGCGTTTGCGATATTCCCCTTAAGTTGCGAACAGGCGGCCAATAGCGCTCTTCCGCTCATCGTAGTTGCCCGCGACGCCACGGTCGGCCCGCTATCAGGGACACGACTGGAATCTACAGGCAGGCAGTAAACGTCGTCCACCGATATACCGAGTGATTCCGCCACGATCTGCCCCAGCACCGTGCGCATTCCCTGCCCCATTTCCGTCGTTCCAACCGCAAATTGCACACTACCGTCGGGTTGCGCACTCACGTATGCCCCGGTTCGAGCCAGATGTGTCCCGCCAGCACCAAGTCCTACACCGTAATATATCGTCGATATGCCCAGACCGCGTTTTGTGTGTCCGTTTTCGGTGTTTAGCTTGTCTTTTAGATTATAATAATCGCTTTGAGCAAGCGCCTTATCGAAGCATTCCTGAAGCCCGACCGAATCGGATAAAATCTGTCCGGTTACAGTTCTATCGCCTTTCCGAAGGTGGTTTTTCTTCCGAAGTTCAATAGGATCGATATTCAGTTCTTCGGCCAGTTCGTCGATAACGGATTCGATAGCAAAAAGCGTTTGCGGTGACCCAAAACCGCGATACGCTCCGCAGGGCACTTTATTCGTAGCTACCGCCCGGGCATCGACTTTGACGTTTTCAATTTTATACGGCCCGCAACTGTGGACTATCCCGCGCCATAACACTACCGGCGATAAAGTTGCATAAGCCCCGGCGTCGAAAAGGATGTCGGCTTCTACCGCTTGTATTTTACCCTCTGCGGTCGCACCGATTCTAATACGGGTTCGCCCGGGATGACGTTTGCTCATGGAGAAAAGGTCTTCCATCCTATCCAGAACCAGTTTCACCGGTCTTCGAGATTTCAGCGCCAGTATAGCCGCCCACCCCGCCACCAGCGAAGGCACATCCTCCTTGCCGCCAAAAGCCCCGCCGGTAGTAGTTTGAACAATCCTGACCTTCGATTGCGGAAGTCCTGTAACGTCCGCGACCGCGCCGTGGACATAGAAAGGACACTGCATAGTCCCGTAAACATCGACGCCGCCCTCTGCGGAAGGAACCGCAAGCATCCCCTGCGTCTCAAGATATGCGTGTTCCTGATGGGATGTTCGATATGTCCTTTCGATTATTTTATCGCAAGCTTCGAATCCTTTGCAAATATCCCCGCGGCGTATTCTATGATGCGAAAAGACGTTATCCTCGCCATAAAGCCTCGGTGAATCGGTATCCGCGTATTTCTCCGGGTCTGTCAGCGGAGCTTCCTCCTCGATCTCCAACTCGATAGCTTCGATAGCATCTACCGTGATTGCTTTTGTCTCCGCAGACACAACCGCAATCGCCTGCCCGTAAAAGTTAACCCCATCCTCGGCAAGGAAGGGCATATCGTCCAGGACGATATGGCAAGTATTCTTCCCCGGAATGTCTTTCGCGGTCAGAACTGCGTGCACGCCCTCCATTCGCAACGCTTTTTCGACGTTTAATCTTACGATCCTGCCGTGTGCAACCTTCGAAAAGAGCACCTTCCCATATAGCAGTCCCGGCAGTTTCATGTCCGCGACGTATTTCGCTTCGCCGGTTGCTTTGGCGATAGCATCCACTCGTCTGACTCTTTTTCCAACGGCCATCAGCCTTCTCCCAATCTCGGTTCGATGTATTTCTCGTATAATTCAGGAGTATTAATATCTATTCTAATCCCCGGATCATCTACCGGCACGAACCTTCGCCTGTCCGGATTAGCCTGGACGACGTGCCGCGCGCCGATTTCCAGAGGTGCACCTGCAAGTTCATCGAAAAGAACGCGTGGAAAAATCACCGGATGTCCACCGCGTTTCTCGTTCACGGGCGAGACAATGCAACACGGATAACGCCGGTGTTCAGCGATAAGCGCCGTATATGTAGAATCCTTTACCATTGGATAATCGGTAAGGGCGATTAGCGCGCCCGTGTGTTCATCCGAAGCGATGTCCAGGCCGGTCAATAGCGACGACAGCATATCCTCCTCAGGATGAGGATTCACCGCAATCTCAATATCCTCCGGTACGTACGGACGAATTTCATCGGCGTGATATCCGAGAACCACGACGATGTCTTCAAGCCCGGCTTTTTGCATATTACGCAATATCGCACCCATGAAACTGGTGTCTCCAAAGGATAACAGAGCCTTCGGTGTCGATCCCATCCGTTCGCCTTTTCCGCCCGCAAGCAATATCCCAAGTATTTTCGTTTCAGGTTCTTTCATAATCGAACTGCAAGAATTTCCGTTCGGATAAAATAAACTCGAATACGGCGGGTGTCAATCATTTCCGGTGAACCTACAAGAACAGTTTTTGAATTTCTGGAACGGATTTACAAGATCGGTTCTTAAAGAGTTAGCGTTATAACATCTTGTCATACAACAAGTTGCACGGAATAATTCACGTTGGCACGAAGGGTGCACATATAAAAAAACGAGAACAGGAAGGATTATGAAAATTCCAATTTAAGAAAAAATTTTGAAATTCGAACGCCGGTAGGGGACGAGATTAACTTAAAAGCCGTGGCCACGGACTCAAGTTTGTCGTCCCCATCGGTTTTTTATTTCCCCATAGTTCTCAAGGAAAATGGTTGCCAATCGGATTTTATTAAGTTAATTTGATTTAATCTGAATTGAGGTAGAATGGCGATATTGGTTACAAACGACGACGGCATTTACTCTAAGGGGCTTCACGACCTTGCGGAAGGCCTTTCCGGGCTTTTCGACGTTATTATAGTCGCGCCGGATAGAGAACAGTCCGCAGTAGGGCACGCTATTACGTTATCCGATCCCCTGAGGATTACCGAGGTATCGAGCCCGGACGGCATACCAAGATATTCCTGCAACGGAACACCCGCGGATGCCGTCAAACTGGGTATCAAAGTCGTCATGGACGAACTGCCGGAACTCGTTATCTCAGGCGTGAATAACGGCGCGAACGTCGGCGCAAGCCTGATATACTCCGGAACGGTTTCAGCCGCTACAGAGGCCACTCTGCTTGGGATACCTTCGATAGCCGTGTCCTTCGATAATCGTATGGGGGGCAATTTTTCTACCGCTGTCAGTTTCACCGTCCAGCTGACAAAGCTCGTTTTGAAACATGGATTGCCCGACGGCGTTTTACTGAATGTCAATATCCCCGATTTGCCCGCGAACGAAATAAAAGGGGTGAAAGTCGCGGTTCAGGGGAAGACGAATTTCAACGATTTCTTCGAAAAGAGAAAAGACCCCAGAGGCCAAATCTATTACTGGATGAGCGGAACTATGATAGCCAAAGATTCGAACCCCGACCACGACGTAGCCGCGCTCCACGCGGGATACATCACAGTAACTCCCGTCCATTACGATTTGACCGCGAGAGAATTTATCCGGGAACTGGAAAATTGGGGAATAACTAAAAGCTGGAAGAACAATGCTTCTTAACGTCCTGCTATTAATAGGGGGAATATTTATTCTATACGCCGCCGCCGAGGGAATGGTGCGCGGTGCGAAAAAACTCGCCATATCCATCGGAATCCATCCCTTAATAGTCGGTTTGACTATCGTAGCCTTCGGCACGTCGATGCCGGAATTGGTCGTCTCGATAACAGCCGCGTTGCGAAATTCGCCGGCAATAGCCCTCGGGAACGCACTCGGTTCGAACGTGGCGAATCTGGGATTAATACTCGGAGTCTCGGCCCTAATTTCGCCTATACGGGTCGAAGATAGAATGGTTCGTCTCGAGGTGCCCACGAATATTTTCGCAGGAATATTCCTATATCTCTTTGCAGGAAATCTCGTAATAGATTCCGCCGAGGGAATAATCCTTCTCTTGGGATTCCTCAGTTTTTTCTTCATCGCCGTTTTTCCGCAAATAATGAAGAGTTTCAAAGTCCTCCCCCGCGAACTTAACCTCGACCTGAAAAATCCCATTTCTCAGGAAGAAATTAACGAAGCGCGAGCCAGCCAATCCTGGGTCAGCGATATCCTTCTGGTATCTCTCGGCATAGCGGGATTAGTCCTGGGGGCAGACATTACCGTGGATGCGTCAATAAGCATAGCGTTAGAGTTAGGTATCAGCGAGATGGTAATTGGCGCGAGCGTAATAGCCCTCGGAACGAGCCTGCCCGAACTGGCGACCTCGGTGGTGGCCGCATTCAAGAATGAACCCGATATTTCAGTGGGCAATGTAATAGGTTCAAACGTTTTCAACACTCTTATTGTAATCGGCGTGCCTGCGGCTGTAGCGGGTAATTTCACGGTCGAAAAAGACGTCCTGATATACGATTTCCCGATTATGATAGGGCTATCGATCCTGGCTCTGCCTCTTCTAAGCTCAGACAGGAAACTCGACAGAACGGAGGGTTTTGGCCTGATATGTGTCTATGTCGCCTATTTAGCCCTTATTCTCATCAGACCCCAGATAATGCTCAATCCCGAAGCGTTCTGGCCATATTAAGCTTTCTACAAGATTTATTTACCGCATTCGATTTCTCAAAGTTAGCCGGGAGACGATAACGCACTAATACCGGCGATTTCTTCTCGATTTATTTATTTCATTTGACAAACAAATAAAATAACTATATTTTACACGCTTATTCGACCTGTTCGTTTGTTTGAATAGTTATGGTCATAACATGAGAGAGAGGAGTTACAGTGGCAACAAAGGAATACGCCACCGAGGATATTAGAAATGTCGTTTTATTAAGCCATGGTGGAGTGGGAAAAACGACGTTCGCGGAAGCGGTTATGTTTAATGCGGGCGTTGTCAATCGTATGGGAAATATAGATGACGGTAATACTGTAAGCGATTATCATCAGAATGAAATTGAACGCAAAAGCTCGATCCAGCTTTCTCTACTATATGCCGAACATAAAGGCAAAAAAATCAATATATTGGATACCCCCGGTTACGCCGATTTTGTGGGTGAATTAATAAGCGGAGTCAGGGTCGCGGAAGCCGGCGTAATGCTGATCGGTGCGCAAAGCGCTGTCGAGGTAGGCACGCAGACCGCATGGGGGCATCTCGACGGAAAGCCGTGTATGTTTTTGGTCAACCGCATGGACCGCGAAAACGCGGACTACAACAAAGCCTTAAAAGAACTCAAAGAGGCTTTTGGAACCGGGGTAGCCCCGCTGGCAGTTCCCATAGGTTCATCCGAATCGTTCAACGGTGTGGTGGATATGCTCGCAAACAAAGCATACACATACGAACGAGGCGGCAAAGGAATAGGTTCTCCTACGGAAATCCCGGCGAACCTTCAAGACCAGATCGACGACTACAGAACGCAACTGATGGAATCCGTCGCCGAAAGCGACGACGCCCTCCTCGAAAAATATTTCGAATCGGGCGAATTAACCCCGGAAGAACTAACCAACGGACTTAGAAAAGCGGTTCTCAATGGCAAATTATTCCCGGTGATACCCATAAGCGCCTCCAATAACATCGGCACGGATATCGCCCTAAATTTCATAGTCGATCTACTACCCGCTCCAAACAAGGTGGGCGAAATTAAGGGCAAACCGCACACCGAGGCCGATGAACTATCCGTAACCCGCGAAATCTCCGAATCCGCCCCGCCATGCGCCATCGTTTATAAAACGTTTAGCGAGGAACATGTCGGCAGATTGACATACTTAAAATGTTTTTCCGGGTCGGTCAATAACGGTCAGGACCTTTACAATCCTAACCAGAACATATCCGAACGTATAGGAACAATATATATCGCGCGTGGCAAGGATCGAAAGGAAGTCAAAAAAATAACCGCCGGCGATATAGGTGTTACGGTCAAGCTCAAGAATACGAATACGGGCGATACTCTGTGCGAAAAATCCAGGCCGATCGTCCTTCAGCCAATAGAATTTCCTCAGCCGGTTATCGATGTGGCTATCGTCGCCAGGCAAAAGGGAGAAGAAGACAAAATCGCAACTGGACTCTCAAGATTGGCATCGGAAGACCCGACTTTCACTTACAACGTGGATTCCGAACTCAAACAAACGCTCCTATACGGCATGGGCGAACTCCAGCTCGATATGGTCGTTGATAAACTCAGAGACCAATTTGCGGTCGAAGTAGATCTGGAAAAACCGAGAATAAAATATCGAGAAACAATACGCAAAACCGCAGAAGCTCAGGGACGCCACAAGAAACAAACCGGCGGCAGAGGACAATTTGCCGATGTATGGTTGAGGTTAAGCCCGCTCGAGCGCGGCGAAGGTTACGAATTCGTCGATGAAATTTCCGGCGGCGTCGTTCCCAGTAAGTTTATCCCCGCCGTCGATAAAGGCGTCCAGGAAATTATGGAAAGGGGCGTTCTCGCGGGATATAAGGTCGTCGATGTTTCGGTAGCGTTATACGACGGTTCATACCATACCGTCGATTCAAGCGAAATGGCGTTCAAAATCGCCGCACATCTGGGGTTCAAGGGCGCTTTCATGAAATGCGACCCATATATACTCGAACCATACGATAAAGTCGAAATAATCGTCCCCGAAGAATTCACCGGCGACGTTATGGGCGATATATCCTCACGTAGAGGAAAAATCTCCGGAATGGAACCTACGGGTAGTTTCACAAAGGTCAAAGCTCAGGTGCCTCAAGCCGAAATGTATAAATATTCCACGATCCTTCGAAGCCTGACCCAGGGCAGAGGTTATTTCAGCCGTGAATTCTCCCATTACGAAGCGATGCCACACGATATTCAACAGCAAATTATAGAAGAATCTCAACGCCGCGAAGAAGAAGAGTAATTTCGCGGAAAATGAAATCGAGAAAGGGCGAGTCGATTTTCACTCGCCCTTTTCTATTCCATAAAGGCCGCTGGCGCGACTTGTGCATTACGCGAGGAAACTTATGGTTAAGAGAAAAGCTCAGCACAAGGCGTGACAGCGGCCTGTTCGCGGGGGGATTTGGCGCGGTTTCTGCCGGGAATGAAATTTATCGATTACGCCGAGCTTATAGCAGAAACCGTGACAAATCCTTCAACTCAAAGTTCCCGAACCTTGCGAACGACCTCGGAATAATCGCCGGCCTTATAAAACGCCGAACCCATGACGAGTATATCCGCCCCCCCCTCGATAACTCTGATAGTGTTTTCGAGCCCAATCCCGCCGTCTATAGCAATCATGAGAGATGGATTGGATTTATCACGGATTTCAACCGCTTTTAACAAATTCAAGTATCCTTCCTTGAGAAATTCCTGCCCTGCGAATCCCGGAAAGACAGTCATAATAAGCACCAGATCGATATATTCTATAATTTCTTCCAAAGAGCCCAAATCGTTATCGGGATTGTAACTAATTCCCGGCTTTACACCCATCTTCCTGATTTTATCGGCAATCTCAATAGCATCATCGGGCGATTTTGCGATCTCATCGTGAAAGGTGATATACTCGCATCCGATTTTAGCAAATTCAGGCGCCCATTTTAACGGATCGGTAACCATCAAATGGGCATCGCACGGCAAAGTAGTGTTCTTCGTAACGAAACTCGATACTTTCGGCCCGAAACTGATGTTCGGTACGAAATGCCCATCCATGATGTCCAGATGGATCATATCCGCGCCGGCCTCTTCCGTCTCGGCAATTTCATGGCCGAGCCGCGAGAAATCCGCCGCCAACACCGAAGGCGCAATTAAAACATTATTATTCATATCTATTCTCCCAGATTTATAATCTCCCTGACTATTTCAAGCCACTCCTCGGCTTGCGCTTTTCGAGAATACCGACCGGTCGGTATGTGCCGCGTAAGCGCACTAGAGCGGAATTTATCCCTTAAGTTTACTACGGCTTTTTTCGTTTCTTCGATGTCCTCCGATGGAACCAGAACAGCGTTGGGTATTTCACAAAGCAAATTCATAGCTTCGCCTTCAGGCAAACAAGCCAGAATAGGATTCCCCAGCCCAATATATTCATAAACCTTGCATGTGGTCAGTCCGCCGCCACCCGGCCGGGAATCTATATATAATAAAGAAACGTCCGAACTCGCTCCCGCCTGGAGTGCATCCCGGTGCTGTAGATAACCCATAAGCTCGACCCTGTCCGTTAGTCCCAGGCGTTCGATATCGTCCGTCAGCTTCTGTGGATACCGCCCCACCACTCTAAGTTGAACTCCATGCACCTCGGCCAAAGCCTCTAATACCGGTAATGGATACCGAATATCGGAAAATATCGTTCCCAGGTAAAAGAGCGTTAACTCGTCGTTTTCAACCGAAAAATCCAATCCCTCGAAATCATCCGGCGCGTAACCATTGGGGATATATTCGACACGAGCATCGGGCGCGAACCGCCGCATCTCGTCGCAGATTGCCTCATATACTCCCGTAATCAATTTCGCATTCCGCACTGTTTTTTTCGCGATTCTCCGGTTATAAATCCTGTGTGGAAACGGCAACCTCGGTCGTATTGGATTCTCCGTCCATGAATCGCGGAAATCGAGGATGAGAGGGAGATTCAACTCTTCAGCCGCGCGCTTAGCCGCCATAGCCGCCGAATAAGGCGGACACGTTGCCCAGACGAAATCCGCATCCGGCACTGCCATTACGCCCATTTTATGAGCCGGGCGTATCCACCACCGTTTGTTATCCGGCAGGAAAAAATAATCGCTGATTGGCGCATGAATCGCACCGGGCTTGCGTTTGCGGATGAATCGTAGTGGATCCATGCGAGACGGCGTCCGCAGAACCTCGAACGAATCCGGTATCTCAAGAATCAATGATTCATCCCGAACATTGTAATCGTCCTCCCCGGCCGATATGATAGTGCCCTCCAATCCCAATTCGGAGGCATATTTCAGCATTTTCAGAGGTCGGATCGCGCCCGGCCCGCCGTGCGGGGGAAAATAAAAACTGTAAACAAGAGCTTTCACGTCTCAAATCTAATCATGTTTTAACGCGGAGTCAAATTATAATCCGTTGCGATTTCAATTTTTTTCAATATCTTAATAACTATGAAAAAGTTGTCCTGCGCAATATTATTCCTGCTCGCTGTAACCCTTATTTCGCAAGGTCTTCCGGTAGCGACTTCGATTTCGCCCGTTACCGATGACGGCACTATTCGATGGTTCGGATGGGATATCGCCGGCGGCGATTTCAACGGCGACGGTATCGGCGATATAGCAATCGGCGCGCCACGGTCTGACCGACCCGTTACGCACCCGGACTCGGCAATGGATGTTACCGGTAGAGTCGATATTTATTTCGGGCCGATCCCACCTGGGGACCACGACGGCACAAGCCTTCCGCCCGACTTAACAATTTACGGCGCGGATTCCGCAGGGCAACTGGGTATCTCCGTATCCAATGTAGGCGATTTCAACGACGACGGAATCGACGATCTCCTCGTCGGCGCGAACGCAGTGCGAAGCGTGGGGGAGGCTTATATTTTCCTCGGCGGATTTTCGATGGATGCCGAACCGGATTATACCTTCTCAGGCATCGCCCTGGCAGATAATTTCGGTTATTCATCAACGGGCATAGGCGACCAGAACGGCGATGGCTACGACGACATTATGGTCAGCAGTCTTTACAACGACGCCATCGGACCTCGAACCGGCCAGGCGTATATCTTCTTCGGTGGCGACCCGGCGGACACGACAGCGGATTTTATTATCACCGGCCTTGATAGTCTGGACGACTTTGGTGTGGACGTCGAAGGACCTCTGGATTTCAACGGCGATGATCAGCCGGATTTCGTGGTCGGTGCCGTGCAGGCGGGAGGATATTGGTATAAACCGGGAGAAGGCTACGTATTCTACGGCGGCACTCTCCTCGACGATACCCCCGATTGGACAGTAACTGGCGGCCATCCGATGGAATTTTTCGCAAGTTCAGTCGCCGCGTTGGGCGATGTCGATCGCGACGGTTTCGACGACGCGCTTTACGGCGGCTATAATCATCATATCCCGCCCGATTCGGGGCTTGGGCACGCAATTCTTCTCCTCGGCGGTAGCGGCGATACTATATCGCTGGTCGGCGATATTCCCGGGCAATACCTCGGTGGCGAGGTCGGTCCGGCGGGCGATATCGACGGCGATAACCGCGCGGAATTCGCTATCGCACAGGCAATCGACGGCAACGGCGAAGAGTTCGGTTTCGTGAAAATATACGGCATTACCACGATGCCAGATTCGACGCGTATCGTTCAGGTCGATACCGTATGTTACAATCCCGGCGCCAGAGGAGACACCTGGTTCGCATACCGAATGGAAACAATAGGCGACGTCAACGCCGACACCTTCCCCGATTTCGCCATAACCGATCCACGCCTTCCCAACGACCCGGGATTATATGAGACAGAAGGCAAAGTATATATCTACCACGGATGGCGAGTCCTGTTCCCAATCTACGCGGAGGTCGTCATTCCGGATTCATTCGACTATCATACCGCCTGTATCAGGCAGGGAGCGGCTTTCCGATTACGCCAGGAATTCGGCCTGGAAGGACTTTCGGTTACCGTTCTTGTCGAATCTGACTCCGCAGATCAAATCTACAGCCTCGATTCAATCCAATTGGAAATGATCGACGACTCCACCCTCGTCTTCATCCCAAACCGCGATTGGAACCACATGGAGAGCGTCGTCGTTACCCTGACGGCGGCCAACCTTCCCACAGGCGAGGAACTATACGAACCGGTAAGCGTGAGCTGGGAAATCGATCTTCAACCGCCAGACGTGAGAGCAATCTATCTCGATCCCCCTGAAGATGACCCTTATCCGGTATTCTACTGGTATGCAGGCGGTCATTACTACAGTCCAGAAGTCGTCGATACGGAAGATATTTTTATTTATTGCGAAGGCGACACTGCAAAGCCGGGTGGAATATTTGCAATAGATGATGGATTCATGCATGATTGGATAATTTCAGCGCCCCTTTCCGACCTGGGTCTTCGCGCTGATTACGGCGATTCCATAATAGTCTGCATCGCGGGTATTCACGACGATCCAAATATGCCTTGCGGCCCGAACTACGCCGACCCGGTTTGCCAGACGCGCTATTTCATCAGACATTGGACAGCTGACCTTACGTTCACTTCCCCCGGCCTGGATCCTACGACGCTCACTATCGGTGCACTTCCCGGCATGACCGACGCCTATGACCCCGGCGGTGACGTCATCATGCCACCAATACCCGCGGGCAAAGTCAATGCACGATTGAGTCTTGGCAGTGAGGGCATCCCGGCGGCATACAATTCTCTCCTGCGCGATTACCGAGACGCCAACGATGACACAATCCGCTGGACTGTAGTAACCGAAGGCAGTGGCATCGCCAGGTTATCCTGGGATCTCGACCGGTTGCCCACCGGGATGTTTACTATCGGTAATCGAGATATGCGGTCGTCGGACGGCTATGCATTCGACCTCGGAGACACTCTGACTCTGTCTTTCACCACCGGTCCGAAAACCGTCGAGCAGTTGATGCTTGTGTCGGTATCCCCGCAGTGGCACATGGTCTCGTCCCCATTATATCTTGATCAGGTGGACATGAACCACTACGGGACTTTAATGGATAGCATCTACCCCGATCTCGATCGATGGGTTTACACATACAATTCCGAAACTGGCGTTTACGACGTCCCGGATAAGTGGCCGACCTGCAAGGGATTATGGTTTTTCCTCGGACGTGATGCTGGATCCGGCTGGTCGCTTCCCCTCGTCCTTGCCGGCTGGTCTATGGACACACTGCGAACCCCCGTCTTTCGCGGTTGGAACCAGATAGGCGCGCCTTTAGCCGAAGTCCCATCGAGCATGGTAGGCACCGAACCTCCCGGCGCGATAATCCCCGGCACACTATTCGGATACGGAATCACGGGCGATTATTATATGGCCGATGAATTATCTCCTTGCGAGGGTTATTGGATTCTCTGCGATACTACCGCCGAACTCATCGCTCCATGGGGGATGCGTTCGCTGATGAAATCGAACTCCTCAAAAAAAATCCTCGACGAGTTCGGCGATTATCCACCGTCTCCACCGGATCCATACGCCGCTCCGACGAAACCTGTAGGCCACATGTGTTCCGTATGGCCGAATCCCTTCAATGCCACCTGTAAAATTTCTCTTCCGGGTAATTCGCCACGGGAAGTTGTAATAATAGACATCTCCGGGCATATCGTGCGGAGATTTGATCGCGTCGAAGGGGAAATAATCTGGGACGGCACCGACAATTTAGGAAATGAGTTATCCAGCGGAATATACCTGATCGAAATCTCCGATTCCAGAGCGATTAAAACGATTTTACTGAGATAATCCACACCGATAATCACGGTTTATCAACATCATGTTCACCTTGTTATTAACATGTAATTCAATGACTTACGCGAAAAAAGCCTTGCGCTACGCGAGAGAACTTTTAGATTGAATATGTCATGTCGAAGATTTGTGAAAACAACCCGACGCTTATCCTGAAACGCCTTCTCGATATGGGCGAGGACGAAATTACGCTATATCTCGGCGACGAAGAACCTTTAGACGAAATCGAATCTACCGAACAACCCGACGGCGATGCAGATAGCATAAATATGAATAAATCTGATAGCAAATCGAATACAAATGATATCAAAAGTATTCAATCTGCATCGACTATCGAGCAGTTGGAGGCCTTTATTAAATCGAATGGAGGTTGCACGAAATGCCGGCTTGCGGAGGAGCGCAACAAGATAGTAGTCGGCGTCGGCGATCCCAAAGCGCGAATAGTCTTTATCGGGGAAGGCCCGGGTGCGGATGAAGACCGGACGGGAATCCCCTTTGTGGGGCGCGCCGGTAAACTCCTCGACAAGATTTTCGAGGCCATGGGATTATCCCGCGAAAAAGGAATCTACATCTGCAATATCGTCAAATGCCGTCCACCCAACAACCGCGACCCGCTTCCCGACGAGGCCTCTGCGTGTATGCCATACCTGAAAAAACAACTCGATATAATCAAACCTTCGGTGATATGCTGTCTTGGTCGAGTTGCGGCGCAACAGTTGTTGGATACGAACGTCGCTCTCGGCAAAATGCGCGGTAAAACGCATTATTTCGAGGGCATACCGGTGCTGGTTACATATCATCCGGCCTATCTACTACGTAATCCCGCGGGAAAAAAGCCCACCTGGGAGGACATGAAACAACTTCTCAAAATAGCCGGATTGCCAATCCCAAACCATAACGGAAAATAATTATGGAAGACAGGTTACCGCCTCAAAATATCGAAGTCGAACGTGCCGTCCTGGGCGCTATGATGATCGAACCGGACGCGTATCTTCGTGGATTAGAACTTCTGGTGCCCGATAATTTTTACCATGAAGGACACGCGAAGATATTTCAGGCGATGAATACTCTGGCGGAAAACGACAAACCCGCCGACCTGGTTACAGTCGCCGAGCAGTTGCATAAAACCGGCAATTTGGAGAGAATCGGGGGGCGAAGCTATTTAGCTTCTCTGACGACAGGAGTTGTAACGTCAGGTAATCTCGAATATCACGCTGAGATCATACGCGAGAAGGCGATTTTAAGGAAACTGATACACGTCGGCGGCGATATTGTCGCAAAATCCTACTCGGAGACCGACGAAATCGACGACCTGCTCGACAGTGTCGAAAGTATGATCCTTAAAATCGGAGAACAGCGGCTCAAGGGGGAATTCAATGCTTTAAGTGATGTTATCCCCAAGACCTGGGAAAAACTCGAAGAGATTCGTAACAGTCCGCATTCCGTTACCGGACTGGCAACTGGATTCCACAAGCTCGACGATCTGACCAGCGGACTTCACGGTTCGGATTACGTTATAATTGCCGCAAGGCCGTCGGTAGGTAAAACCGCCCTTGTTCTTGGAATGGCGCTCAATATCGCTATAGAAGAGAGTCAGGGAGTAGCGCTTTTTTCGCTCGAAATGGCCGCCGAACAACTCGTAATAAGGTTGATGGCGAACAAATTCCGCGTCAACGCACATCATTTGAGAACCGGCAGATTACGAAAGACCGATTTCAAGCGAATCGGCGGCAAATTGAAACTACTGGCTAACGCGAACATTTTCATCGACGATACCCCGTCGCTGACGGTTCTCGATATGAAAGCCAAATGCCGCAGGCTTATGAAACGCAACCAGATAGGCCTGCTTATCGTGGACTACCTGCAGTTGATTACGACCGGCAACCGCCGTATCGAAAGCCGCCAGCAGGAAATTACCACTATTTCGCGGCAGTTAAAAGCGCTTGCGAGAGAACTTGATATTCCCGTTATCGCGCTATCGCAGTTATCCAGGGCTGTGGAATCGCGAGAATTAAAACGGCCGATTCTGGCGGATTTGCGCGAATCCGGCGCCATCGAACAGGATGCCGACGTCGTCATGTTTATCTATCGACCGGAAATATACGGAATCGATAAAATAACCGTTCAGGACGAGAGTTTCCGCGAGAAGAGAATATCAAGCGACGGCATCGCGGAGATAATCCTCGCCAAACAGCGTAACGGCCCGGTTGGTAGCGTATTTATGACTTTCAAAAAGGAATATGCTACCTTCGAGGACCTCGCGCCGGCGGAACTCGATAGGCTCGCAGAGATATACGAGGACGTCGAATTCAAACACGGCGGCACATAGAAAAATGAACGCCGGAGAGAAATCGGGCGAGGATGGTCTCCTTTTCGACGCCCCATTCGGAAGGAACGAGCAACTGGTAAGCTCGTTTTCGTTGATAACCGTCATTGTTTTAGCTTTCCTCTTTCAGGTCGGTAAGAGCGAAGGAATAATTGAAACCGCCGTGCCCGCGTGGCCTGCGTTTATTGCAATAGCTTTTGCCGCCGTTTTGTGGTTATCTGCTCCGCGGTATTATCGTTTAGAAGAGGATTGTCTTGTTATCCGCGGTTTGCTTTTAAGCCACAGGGTTTTCTACCGCAATATCGAACAAATTCGTTTATACGGCGACGACGTGAAGATCCGTTCGACTTTGTTTATGCCCATGACTTTCTTTCCGCATACCCATGGCGGTTTTTCGGAGGAAATAGGCAAAATAAAAATCCGCGCCAATAGGGTTTCTCCTGCGATTATCCTGTTTACGACCGGTGGGAAATACCTCATTTCCAGCGACAAAAACCCGGATTTAATCACACGCTTACGTGCCAGATTAAATTGAATTCCGACCGGAAGAAAACGTTCCTATAAGAACACCTGTTTACCGTTGGGAACATATTTTACAACTCGGAAAAGCCGTAACTTATTGTATAATAAAGGATTAGGCTTTTGGCACCTGTTGTGCGGGATATAGAATCGAGAGAAGATTCTCAATTGGAGTTTATTATGGAAACGAAGAAGAAATTAGAAGATTTTATATTTTCGCTGTTGTTTGCAAGCGTTCCACTAATTCTGCTTGTCGGCTTGTTCGCACTCTCCACGACCGGTTTGGCTTCACCGATGGTCGATGTCGAACTGGAACTCGAAGAGACGGATAATATTCTCCAGACAATCGAGGATAATCTGCCCGGAAACCCGCCGTCGCAGGTTTTAGACCAGATATCAACCGCAATTGATATGCAGGGAGACGCCTACTCGGCCTTTGGTAGAGGAGAGGCGATGCTTGCCCTTCACATGACGATGCAGGCACGCGAGATGGGACGCCGCGCGGAATCGATGATATCACAGCTAATATCCTCGGAACCGGAATTACCGGATATTCTGTTGCGATTGCTGGAGAGCAACGCCGAGTTGATCGAAGAATTGTCGCCCTCGGTAGATGAATATGGAGGCCAGGTCTCGCGATCCAATTTCGCCGCCGCCGTCGATATGCAAAACGAGGCATGGATGGCTTTTGAGAACGGCGATTACGAGATAGCAAGCAAACTCGCAAGTGTGGTTCAGGATAAACTATCGCAGGTTCGGAAGGCGATTTCGATTCAGGAGAATCGCTACGACACGGAATATGTCTCTGCGGAAATCGAACGCGCATCGGAACTTCTGAACCGTGCGGAGGAGAAAGTGCCCGAAGGGGCTGTAGAATCGATGGACCTTTTGAGAACTGCTCAGGACATGTTTGTGGAGACGGAAGCTCTATTCGCGCAGGGGCGTTCCAACGAGGCGTCGCGTATGCTCGAAGAGGTTATTACTATCACGCAGAGGGCGGTTAAGATTTCCGAAAAGAGAAGCCTGCGTTCGGCGGAACTGCTGGAAACTCTCTCCAGAACCGACGACTTCCTGGAGACCGCACACTCGGAGGCCGAAGAATCCGGACGTGGCGACGCAATGGATATAATGGAACGCGCGATGGATATTCAAATCGAGGCGAAACACGCATTGAATTCTTCCGATAATCCCACCGCGGAAAAACTCACTCTCGAAGCCCGCAGATTAGCCGAACTGGCGATAAGAACCGCGCAGGACAACGGCGAAATAGAACCTGACAAAGTCCAGAAAGCTTTGCTCAAGACCGACGATATGATTGCGACAATCGGTCCGGATATCGAGAACTCCGGCAATGAAGCGGCGGTAAAATTATTGCGGCGCGCCGAGCAACTTCAAGCAGAAGCACTGGCATATTTCGATCAGAATAATCTGAGAGAAGCCCTAACTATGACGCGAGCCGCATCGGAAACGGCTCAAAGGGCCGCAAGGATGGCAGGTCTGGAATAAGTTTAAACTAAATAGGGGGATCAAAAAAAGCGCTCCCCTGTATCCCCCGGTTGAAAAAGCGATCTTCTCAGGAAGGTCGCTTTTTATTTTCAAATAATCTCTTGTCGATTATCCGTTGCCTTATCGAAGGCGCGAAAAGGCCGCTTGTTTTGTAAGTCTTTAACGTATTTCTGTAGAGGACTTTCAGGGGAAAATGCTCGTGGATAGTGTCAAGAGCGTAAGGGGTTCCGATTACGTCCTTCGGGTGACGTAAAGTATATACCATCAAAAGCCTTCTAGCGCGGATTTTTTCCTGCGAGGTCAGGATGGTTTTTCCGGAAGACCGTTCTATTGTAAGTATTCCGTTCAGGTGTAAAATCGCGCCGATTGTGGTATATCTCATTGTTCGCTGGCCGATAAATTCAAGAGTAATGCCTATAGTTCCGCGAAGATGCCGCGGCTCGAGGTCGTCGATAATACCCCAGAGCGGATCGGTGGGAATATATGTCGAGAGAGCCGTCTCGCGAAATAGTCTTTGGAGTTCGATTCGCGCTCCAATGAAATTCCTTTCCTTCATGAAACGCATGAACCTTTCGCCGCTCGAAGCGGGATACACAAGCGACTCCTCAATCAGTTCACTTTCTAATGGCACAATACCTCCGGAATCTTTAACCCATAATATTTTCCGCTGGACGGTATATAGGCGAGGGGTTTGAGCCTGGAAGCGTCCATTTTACCGTCGGTTAGTATATTTTCATCGACATGAACCGCGATAATTTCGCCTATAAAAAGATCGTGAGAACCCAATTCGATAGCGTGTCTGACGACGCATTCCAGGTTGACCGGACATTCGGCTACGATAGGAACGCCGACTTCGTCGGCCTTTTTTCTTGTTAAGCCGCATTCGGCGAACTTGTCGATCCCGTCGCCGTGGATTGTGCCGGCCTTCGCCACGGATTCTACAAGGTCTTCCGATGGTATATTCACGACGAATTCGCCGTTTTCGAGTAAATGTTTGTAACTGAATCTGTTATCTCGCCGGACGCCTATGGCTATTTGTGGCGGTTCCGATGCAGTAACCCCAATCCAGGATATAGCCAGAAGATTATCGCCGAGGGATTCACACGCCACCGAAACGATGGCCGCTGGAACGGGCGCGAGGAAAGGAGCTATTTTATCTAATCGCCGTTTCATTTCATATCTATACATTATATGGATACGCTGTCGAAATTCAATATAGTATTTCGACTTTTAGCGATTATTTTCCTCGTGTAGGATCTATTTGATTAGTGTGATTTTCCTGCTCTGCGTCCAGATATCTCTCGATAGTTTCACCAGATAGGTTCCGGATGGAACTCGGTTTCCATTGCTGTCTTTGCCGTCCCAGGTAACCTTGTTTTCGCCCGGCAACATCCCGCCATCCATCAGAGTTACTACCTTTTTGCCGAGGAGATCGTAAACTTCGAGCCTTGCATCCTCGAATGGAGTTGTGTATTTAATTGTCGTCGAAGCATTGAAAGGATTGGGGCTCGGCGATTTTAAGCCGAACGTAACCGGTTTATTCGGGAAAAGCAATTCGGGAGCATCCGCGCCGGGGTATGTAACACTGGCGGCCATCAGGAGGTTGTAGTCGTTTCCCCACCAATAGTCCATCGTTACCCAATACATTTCCGTATCGGTGGTGATGTTTCTGTTGCCGTCGCCGGCTGAGGTAGATGCGTCGTCAACCGCGGTAAGCACGAAATCGTAAACCGGCGGATAGGGATCGGAATCGGGGCAATGTGCGACAGCGAAGAAATCGTCCGTTACAGGTTCGTCGAATAGCGCTGAAACTACGTAACTCGTGTCCGCCACGGCCAGCCATAACTCGTCGTTAGGTATAGTATATAGCGCGAAGGCGCTATCCGGGTATATTTCGCCTCCGGATGAATAGCATGAGCCGAGATACATGTCCATATCTGACATTGTCCAGCAATATGCGATCCCGAAGTGAATTCCCACTACTTTCAAACCAGAAATAGCGGGCGGAGTGAACCTGACGGCGCAGGCGTATTGGTCGTAATATTGGGTATCGGGCATGAAGAACGGGTGTATTTCGACGGCGTCTTCATTGAATAAATAAAGGAAATCGCCGTCGTAATCGGGTGGTGCAGTCCCGCCGCATCCGGCATTGAGGCCGACACCATCGAAACCATCGCATATAGCCGATTCGATGTCGTCCCAATCGCCTGCGGTTTCATATAGATCTTCCGCGGCTCTCAGGACGTTCACCGCGCCGTCGGTAAATTCGCTGGTCGGAGTCAGGTAATGTCGCAACGCGCGGAACCATATCTCCCAACCGCGTTCGCGTCCAAGATGAGCGTCCACCATATTCGCGAAAGCAAGCGAGGGAATGGACATATTGATATGCACGCCGCCGTTGTCCATGCTTTCGGGAAGATGTTCGAATTCGGCCATACTGGCTGGTAACGGCGGGTCGGACGAATGAGGATCGTCCATGAAACGCATCGCGCCTCCACCCATACTCGGTCCGGCAATATCTTCGCCTATTTCCCAATCGGGATCGAAACAACTTGCCGCGATGTCGCTGTATGCCTCATTCAGCGCGCCGGATTGCATCCTGTATTCGAGATCGGCTGTGTGGGAAGTTACGGCATGCTGGAATTCGTGGCAACAGACATCCCCGGCGGCGGAAAGGGGTTTCATCAAAGTGCCGTTGCCGTCGCCGAAAAAGAAAGCCTTGACCTCAGGTTGCCAGAAAGCGTTATTGTATTCACTCCCCAGATGCACGTAACATTTGATATTATGGCCGGAATTGTCGAAAGAATTCCAGGTCGATCCGTCGCTATAGAAATCATAAACCCCGCTAAAATAGAAATGGCCATCCACCGCCGCAGGATCCGAGACAGTCGTAGATGACGAGGAAACTATCGGTTTAGATGTATCCGCTACATATTCGAGCATACCATGCTCCATATCTTTAGTGACGATTACGCCGTTGTAAAGCGTCCCGCCGAACATGGGTTTGGTAGCGTCGATGCATTTGTAACTGCTTCCTATCTGATATAGATGGAGGGTTCTCGTTCCACCGTTGACTCCGGTGCCCGAACCGGTAACCGGGCCGTCGTCGAAGATTAACGATATATTGCGCAGGATTTCGCCGGTCTGCGCGTCGATAACGATTTCCCTGCATTCGTCGATGCGTTCGCCCTGGACTACAAATTCCCATGCGAGTGCAGGTTCTTCTTCGTCCGGGAGAATGAGCAATTCGCTTTCCATATAAGATACATCTCCGAAAGAGACCTGGGTAAACGATGTTTTTGCAGATAATGCCGCTTCGCTCTCAAGAATTACTGGAACGGTCGAAATATCGGGTGTGCGGACGTAGTTTCCCGATATACAGTATAGTTCGCCGATATTATCAAAATGGAATATAAGCTGTTTGCCTTTTACACGCAGGCCGTTGTATTTCTGCTGGAGTTTCAGGTGGGCGTATCCCAGTTCGTCGAATTGCAGTGTCCACACATAGAACTCATTTTCGGGATTGTCGATACCGAAAAGGCCTGTATGATTTTTAAGGAAGGAAATTGAGGTTTTAAAATGGTCGTCGTTTACAACCTCTCCGAGTTTTCCCTCGATGAATCTCGGCGTCTGGTAAGCTTTGTCGAAATAGGCTTTTACAGGGCCGATTTCCGCCTCGAGAGATTTCAACGCCATTCTCTGGCGCATGGAAATAAGGTCTTCATCGAATTGTCCCGCTGGAAGCGGCCCCCTCGCGGCAATCAGGATCGACGAGGCGATCATCACTAAAACGAAAATTCTCTTCATAATTCCTCCTTCTGGTTGTTATTTTATTAATACTACTAAATTACGATTTCTAAGTCAAATTGAAAATTGGAATTAATATCAAAAACTACTTTAAAAACCGGGGGTTATCTTTTTCATTTATAACGAGAAAGGCGAAATAATACTTGCTTTTTTGGAAACATATTATTATTGATTATATGGTCGGAGATTTGCTATTTATTGTAAAAGACAAACCGGCCCGGAGGAACGAGTGCGGAAATCCTTAACTCTAATATTCTTGATTTTGGTGCTTTCGGCCTTTGCCGAGGACACTATCCCGCCATACGTAGAGTTGGCCTGGCCGGATTCGGGGGCGTATGTGAGTTGCTCGGAAATCACTATCGAGATGATAATCGTCGATCGCGAATTCTGGGTAGATCGCGGGTCTATTCTTTTGACAATTAACGACTTCCCGCATTGGTTCCATGCGATAGACGAATCTACCTTCAGCTGGATCGACAGTTTTTATTATTTTCCGCTTCACAGGCCTGTGTTCGACGGCGATTCGATCTGGTGCCTGATGAATCCTGTCGCGGATTACGACGATAATTATTCGGGAGATTTCTCGTGGTTCTTCTACATCGATTTCTCCGGCCCGGAGATCACCGATCTCTACCCACCGACGGGAGGCGAGGTCTCCGATCCTCATTCGCCGATTTCGGCGGCGGTTTGCGATCCGGCGGGATTGACCCATGATAGTTGTTTTATCAGTATCAACGGGGATACATTCGATCTGTTCGAAGGATATGCCGCGTGGATTGCGGACACGTTTATTTTCTATTCCGGTTTGGCGGGATTATTTTTCCCTGGAGGCGATACGGTCGAGGTCTGTGTTTACGCCGCGGATTCCGCTGAGGGATGCGGAGTCAATCATAGCGATACATGCTGGTGGTTTACGTTGCCCTCCGGCGGGCCGACTGCGGAGCTGGTCTGGCCGAACGATGGCGCGTGGATATCGTGTATCGACACCACAGCGCGGTTCAGAATCGAGGACGAGGAAGGAGTCGAAGAGGATTCGATCAGGATAGAAATTGGTGCGGAAAGCTGGACTACTGCGGATACGGAGTTGGAATGGTCGCCGCCGTATCTGTATTTCGATCTATCGGGTTTGCCCGAAGGCCCGGTAAACGGGACTCTCCACGCATCGGACATAATTGGCAACGCGATGGACCCGCCGCTGGATTTCGCCTTCGGCCTGGATTTCACGCCGCCATATCTTGTGAACGAAACCCCGGCGCACAACTCGGCGATACTCGATCTCGACCCGGAGATATTTTTCGATATTCAGGACGACCTTGCCGGGATGATGCACGGCCCAACGCTTGCGGGCGTCTCGGTGGACGGTTCCCCGATGAGCTGGTTCAGCCTCTCGGATTACGAATTGTCTCTCGCGGGCGATACCTACCGTATGGACACAATCGCGGTGCCGCCTCTTCACGGTGGGGATACAGTAGCCGTGCGGGTTATCGCCTTCGATTCGGTGACGGTATGCGAGACGAATCGGCTGGACACGACCTGGTTTTTCTACATCCCATACACGCCCCCGGAAGCTGAGCTGATACTACCTGACAGCGGGATAGTGAGCGCCTGCGCCGATCAGGAAATCTGGTTTTACCTCGCCGACGACGAGGGAATCGACGAAAACAGTATAATGGTGCGCGTTTCCGGGTTCTTTTACAATCTGGACGATCCGGAATTGACTTACGAAAACGATACTCTCCGTTTCGTGCCGCCGTCGCCGTGGTCTCATGGTTCATACATTTGGGGATCGCTTTATTACGCTGAAGATATTCTGGGCAATCCGATAGGCGACCGCGTGCGTTTCGGATTCTATATCGATCTGGAGGGGCCGGAGATAGTATCCGTTTCGCCGCCGGAATTCTCGCTTTTGGCGGATACCTTGCGCGAGGTTCGAATACGAATCGAGGACAATCCCGCCGGTCTCGATCCGTCCAGCGTGCAGATTACCGTGAACGGTTTTCCCTACATAGTAGATGGATCTAATCTTCGGTGGGAGGATCCATATCTGATTTTCGATCCCGCTGTCGGGGGAGCCTGGGACGAGGTCGATTCGGTGGAAATCTGTCTTACTCAAGCGTTTGACGCCCCGGACACATGTCCTCCCAATGCGGCGTCACCCTTCTGCTGGACTTTTTATATCGACGCCCGGGATCCGGTGGCGAATCCGCCGGAGGGCGCGGTCGTAGCCTGTGTCGAACAGGAGATTAAATTATATCTCTGGGCACCGGGCGGCATAGTCGATTCGACTATTCTTATTGAGATAAACGGCACGCCATATACCACTGCCGATTCACGACTTTATTTGAGTGCAGACGACACACTTGTTTTCGAGCCGGATTCTCCCTGGCCGGACGGTGATAGCGTCCGATGCCTGCTGGTTCATGCCGAGGGCATGCTCGGCTCGAGCATCGATTCGGTTTATTGGGGCTTTTTGATGGACTATTCCGATCCAGTTTTGAATTCCGCCAATCCCGCGCCGTGGGAGACGGTTAGCGAAGTCGATCCTCCGGTGGAATTCGTTATGAACGATTCTATCAGCGGATTGCTTTCAGGCGCTTTTGAGCTGACCTTCGACGGCGGTTCTTACGGCTGGGATCATTCCGCGTTAACCATTGCCGGCGACCTTTTCACCTTCGATCCGGCGACAGCGGGGCTTCACATAACCGGCGGAGACACGGTGGAAATCTGCATCCACGCGGAGGATTACGCTTACCCGGAATATTGCGGCCCGAATATTCTGGACACGTGTTATAGCTTCTCGATAGAAGCCGGAGGACCGATCGCGGAACTTATTACTCCGCACGAACTTACGCCTTACGGTTGCGATTCGAACATCGTGATAGTCGTCAATGACCACAACGGTTATTTATGGGAGACATTGGAAATTGTAATCGACGGTGAACCGCTCTACTACGACGACCCGCGGTTGGCGATGGATGCCGATAATATCGAAATCGATTACGAACATTTAAGTGGCGAAACTCTCCACGTGGTTTTCAATTCGCTGTTGGATTCGCTGGAAAACCCTTGTGAGATAGCCGAATGGGACGTCGTTTTCGACCACGAACCGCCGGTTGTAGATTGGATTTACCCCACGCCGGGAACGACGCTGACCTTTACGGACGTTACCACGCTGGTTGCTGTTCACGACGAGATAACATCGGCGACCATTGTCGTTCTGGAGGGCTATCCATATACATCAGCGGGCGATACGTTGTTTTTCTATTTCAGTGGACTCGCCGATTACGACACGATCTCTCTTACGCTGGAAATCAGCGATTCGGCGGAATGCCCGAATATCGACACTTCGGCGATGGTTTTCTATATCGACTCGGCTCCGCCGGTAGCGGATTTGATATTGCCCGAGGATTCGACCTGGACGCTCTGCGATCCCCAACAGGTGCGAATTCTGCTGACCGATCCCTCGGGAATCGATCCTGCCGGATTACAGGTGAATTTCGGCGGGGATATTTACGGCATTAGCGACCCGAATTTGCGGATTTCCGGCGACACGTTGATTTTCGACCCGGACAGCGCCTTCGCGCCGGGGTTCGTTGAAGTCGAGATAATCTTCGCCCAGGACAGATGGGGCAATGTTTTGACGGATTTCGCGACGGGATTTTATCAGGCGGGCCCGCCGATTATACTCGATGTCTATCCGGGGCCGGGTGGGAGTTCCGCATCTATAACGCCAACGATTATAGTCGGTTATGAGCACGGCGATTCGGCCTGGATCGAAATCGAGGCCGTAACATACACCGACGACGATCCCGGATTCGCGTATCTACCGGGCGATACTATTACATTCAATACGGAATTGGCCGGACTTTCGTGGACTGCGGGGGACACCATCGACGTGTGTGCGTCCATTCTGGAAGATGCCGATTACTGTGGCCCTGCGGTGGCCGAATCCTGCTGGAGCTTTTATATTCAATATTCACCGCCGGATTGGGAATTCATCGAACCGGAATGCGGCAGTTGGACAGCGTGCACACTTCAGAATTTCATCATGTCGATTACAGACAGCGACGGCGTGGCCGGGGCTTCGATTACGGTTTCGGTCGATGACGACACCTTCGATACAGGCGATGATGAACTGACTTATTCTACTTCTTTCGACGAATTGGGATTTATCCCGTCTTCGCCTTTTGCTTTGGATACAATAGTTTTTTGCCTGCTTTCGGTTTCGGATGTCCTGGGCGCTTCAGCCGGCGATTTGCCGGCCTGTTGCGAGATGTATCTGGATACCGAACCGCCGTGGGCTGTTTTCTCGATTACGCCGGGCGAATATCTGTCGATGCCGGGAGATCCTTTGGAAATAAGGGTTACTGACGACGGCGCGGGGCCGAATGTCGATAGCGCCGGCGCGAATGGAATATGGGTTTATCCTTCAGACGACGAACTCGACTGGAGCGAACCTTTTGCCGCTTTCGATTTTTACCCGCTATTGACAGATCCGACGCCTGATAGCGTCGAGATATGTATCGCCTTGAGCGATCTTGTCGAGTATTGCGGCCCGAACGATACGGTCTATTGCGTTATTTATCCTCTGAATATCGACGGCCCGATTATCGACATGATTTCGCCCGGAACCGGCGCGGTTACGAGTTGCGCAAACGGTCCTCTGGAATTCACCGCGGTCGATACGCAGATGATCGATACGACGTCGGTGCGTCTGGTGTTGAACGGCATCGAGATTCTCACGCCGGATCCGCGTTTGACCTTCCCGGACGATAGCACGATTGTCTATACACCTGATACATCGTGGCACCACGGCGCAACGGTTTGCGGGACGTTGACCGTCGAGGATACTCTCGGCGCGATGTCGTTCCCCTATGATTTCTGTATCACGATAGACATCGATCCGCCGGAGATTATCGAATACGCGCCGTCTGCGGATGTTATCGACACCTTTGGATATATCTCGATTATTATTCAGGATCTTCCCGCGGGAATCGACTACGACTCGCCTATAATAATAGTTAGCGGAGATTCGGTTCATTACGAATGGCTTGGCGACTCGATTATAATCGGCAGGGATTCGCTCGATTTCTGCGAGTTCGATACTATTAACGTGTCGATTACCGGACTTGCGGATATGGCGGTCGTTTGCGGGCAGAATATCCTCCCCGATACGGTCTGGAGTTTTGTAATCCTGGACGACGACACCGTCGGCCCCTCAATAAGCGATTTTTCGCCGGGTTCGGCTAATACGGGGATCGCCTTCGTGGTTACGGCGACTATTGCCGATACCAGCGGCGTTCATGATGCCTATATCCTTTGGAGCGAGGGCGATGAACTCGCCCCGGACGCCGATTCGATCGGGATGGGCGAATTTTCGCCGGGAGTTTGGGCATCGGATAGTATCGAACCCGTGGACGGCGAGTGGGTTACAGTCGGGGTTTGTGCGTGGGATAACGATTTCGATTGCGATAATCCCGCCGACAGATCGTTCGCCTGCGATACTATTCTGGTGCCGCTTTTCCCGTTGTATCTCGAACAGAAACCAATATCGCACGGTCAATGGAACCCTGAATTGTGGGAGGAAGCTCTTTGTGCAGGCGAAGTATTTTTATCGAGTGTGCTTTTTGTAAATCCTGATACGATAACGCTTTATGCTGATTCATTAGCCCTGGCGTTGGGCGAGGTTATGGAAATATCCGCCTGGGACGATACGGTTCTTGATGGCGGGGATAGCGTTATAATACAGCTGGATTTATACGGCGAAACCGACGGCGATTACGTCGATACGTTGAAAATATTCGATGATCGATTCACATATCCAATCGGTGTGGATACGCTCTACGCCTGGCTTGTAATGTGCAATTTCAGCGCCGGGCCAAATCCATTCTCGCCGAATAACGACGGTTTCTATGACGAGTTCAAAATCGAATTGCCTCGAACGGGCAACGTGGAAATAAAATTCTTCAGGCTGGAAGGGCAGTATATCGCCACCTTGAGAGAACCGCATTATGGTGGAAGGCAATACAATTGGGATGGCAAAGACGACTATGGACGTCCTCAACCACCCGGTATATATTTATGGGTGATAAGAATCGATGGGAAGTTATATAAACACGGTTCGGTAACCATCGCGAGATAATTAGAGGAAAGAGGGTTTCTATGAAACGTTTATATTTCATACTTTTAATTTTCGGTATTGCCACGGCGATTTCCGCTGACGGCGGCGAGTTCGGAGTTAAGGAGACCGGTGCTGGGTTGACGGGTGTCGCACGATATTACGATGCCGGCACGATCGTTATGAATCCCGCCGCCGCGGGATTGATCCGGTCGAACTGTTTCACGGCAGGATACAGCCGACTTGCCTGGGGAATTGAGGGGTCGAAGATCGAACGGGGATTAGGCGTCTATGTTTTCCGTCGCCCGGAATTAGGCGGTATGGCGCTGAATTTCAATATCCTCAATCAGGACGTTAGCTACTATTCCAAACTCGGTTTGACCGTTACGCCCGAATTCACGCTCTTTCGTCGCAAGATGGCTTTTGGGATAACAGGGAACTGGTATCAAACCGGATACCGACCGTCGCAGTTTCAAGGGCACGACGAGGGACTCGATCCCATTTTCGCTGACGGAACTCAGGAGGACGCTTTTGGAATTACGCTGGGATTGATGGCGAATTTCTATCGCGAGTTGTGGTTCGGAGTAACCGCAAGGGACGTCAATGAACCGAATCTGGCCTTTCAGGACACGGTCGGTTACGGCACACGTCCGATGGAAATTCAGGCGGGAGTGTATTATCCGGTCGATTGGTTTCTAAAACCCAGTCTGGATTTCGTGTGGCGTAACGAGACGATCAATGAAGACCAATATATGCGCGTTCGAGCGGGCACCGAGATGTATCTGCCGCGAGGCATCCGTGTTCGTGCGGGCTACGACGGCACCGGTATCGATATCGGGTTGACTCTCCACGCGGGGTCGCTGTTCGGCGGATTGGACGTCGATTACGCTTTTGTTTATCCAATCGAAAAGGATTTAGCCGAGGCGGGCGCGATTAGCCATCATTTTGGCCTTTCGGTGTGGGGAATCGAACGCAAACCGAAAACTATCGATTTCATAGCGGAAGAAGTAACCCCGGCGGGGCCGGCTATCCCGAATGTAAAAACCGAGGTCGTAGGAAAATTGTATAATAACGGCAGGGAACGGTCGGAGGGATTCTCGGTGTCTTTGGCGGTGCAGGATTCATTGGGCGATTGGAAGATTATTTATCCAGTGAAATATCTGGATGGACTGCCGCCGGATAGCGTGGTTATGCTGACCTGGCCCTGGACGCCAAAATCGGAGGGGACTTATAATCTCCGTATGACAGTCGATGACGACGGACGCAAGTTGCCGGAAATAAACGGCAATATCGTGGAACGCAAAGAGGATAATAACGTCGCGCTAATGCCCGTAAACGTCATTTTTATGGGAAATATGGAATTCACAATCGACCAGCGTAAGGGTTGGGTAGATCGTGTCGATTATCTGGTCGAGGAAATGCCGCTTTTACCGGTTGTTTTCTTCGAACCGGGCGGAACGGAAATAGATTCAGTCGAACGAGAGATGTTTGAAATCTACGCCGAACGTTTGAAACTAAATCCAGATGCGCAATTGGTAATCGAGGGTTTTTTCGATCCAAGCGACGAGGTGGCGTGCACGGCCGGAGCGGAATTGGCTATACGTCGCGCGCAGGCTGTTAAAATGGAATTTATGGATATTGATCCCGCTATCGACGATAGAATTCGCATCGCAAATGAAATAGAGTGCGCCGAACCGCGCCCGAGGATTGTGCCGCAGGGTGTTGTCCGCGCGGAGGAGCTGGTTGCTGAAGAGAACCGGCGCGCGGAAATCCGTGTCGAATATCCGGGAACGAAAGACGTATTCGCGGAATACAGCCTTCCCCTCGGGCAAACGGAAGTCCCCGGGGATATTCAATTCGACGACTCGACATTGGCCATACTCAAACGCAACGACGACGCTATGCTACTTATCGAGGGCGGTTTCGCAGTGGGCGAGGATTCAGTTGCGGGACTTTCCAGAGCCGAAGCGCTCAGAGAGAAACTGATGAATTACGATCCGACGATCTTGCCGGGCAAGATACGCCTCGTCCCGGGATGGGAGGGGCCTACGGTGCGCGCGGTATTTTCCGGCGAGGGATTGATCTGGTCGCCGACGCTTTCGTTACCGAGCATAGTCGGATATCAGGACATAGATCCCGAGAACGTAAATATTCAGGTAACTCCAACCGGTTTCAAAGGCGTATCGGTCGATAGCAGTCGCGTGGATATTATTTCGCCGGGGGGGAATTTTATTCGAAATGTCTTCTGTGGAAGGGGATTGCCTCCTAAGAACGTTCGCTGGGATTGGAAGGACGAGGGCGGACATCTGTTGACACCCGATTCGTGGGCGAGAATCCGTGGGATCGTTTATATCGCCGGGCAACCTCTGATCTATCGTTCCGAAGGGAAGCAGGGAAGGATGAAGGTTTCCGTGCGCAATATCATCCGTCGAATCAGTAAATTGCTCGTCGTGCAATTCGTGTTCGACGAGGCGGCTCCCACCAGTCATTTTCTCGAAAGCAGACTCGACGGTCTCGCTTACGATATCATCATTCAGGCCAAGAACGACAGGCGACCGGGCGCACAACTCGCCGGTCACACAGATGCAATCGGAACGCAACCATACAATCAGCAACTTTCGGAACGACGCGCAAACCGCGAATTGAAAGTGCTAAGGCTATATATGATGCACCATCTTGGGATTGCAAAGCCCGCAGAATTGGATTCGTGGCTTGCCGGCGAGGACGCGACGATAGGATCTACTGGTTACGGCGCGACAAGACCTTATACGGTGCAGAGTATTTCCGCAAGCGGTTTATCGGTCGTCCTCGGAGATAACGAAACGTCTCGTGGACGAACCGTCAACCGTCGCGTGACTGTGGAATACAGTGTAGATGAAGCTTCGCCATATCAACAGAATTAGACATTTGGGTATATTAAAAGCCCTTCTGATTACGATACTCGTGTGCCTTCTATTGTTCCTCTGGTTTCGTTCCGAGACGGTCGCGACTTTCGAGGCAATTACATCTCATAATTACGACCGCAAGACTTGGAAATTCCCCGGTCTGGTCTATTCCGACTGGACGGAGATGTGTCCCGGGCAACAAATTCCTCCCCACAGGTTCCGAATGACCCTGAACGGTCATCATTTCGAAGAGGTAGCCGATCCCGCAGGAGAATTACAGTTTGCTCTGGGAGATTATATCTGCTGGCTAATTCTGCCGGAGTTCGAATATCCCGACGGGTATTCATACAGCGGATTTTGCGAGATAAACTTCGACCACCGATGGAATATTGAATCGATAAGAGATTCCGCCGAGAACGAATTATCTTCGATACGAATTCCCCCAATATTATTGGGCAGGATCTACGACGAAGACCTGATTCTCGCCGATTACGCGCTACTCGAAGAAATGCCGCAAAACCTCATAAACGCGATAGTTGCGTCCGAAGACCACTCCTTCTGGAGGCATAGGGGATTTACCATGGAGGGCATTATCCGTGCCGCCCGGCAGAATGTTTCCGAGGGGAAAATTACTCAAGGCGGATCGTCGATTACCCAGCAATTGATGAAGAATCTGGTGCTTACACCGGAGAGGAGTTTCCGGCGAAAGTTCCTGGAATTACTGTGGGCGATTTCGGCGGAAACCAGGTTCGAAAAAGAGACAATACTCGAATTGTATCTTAACCAGATTTATCTTGGCCAGGAAGGGCCTTGCAGCATTGTAGGAGTCAAAGAGGCGGCGCGGTTTTATTTCGATAAACAGCTCTCTAAATTGACACTGCCCGAATGTGCGATTTTGGCTGGTATCATCCCTGCTCCCACGCGTTTCAGCCCATTTAAAAACCCCGGAATGGTCAGAAGACGCAGGGATGGTGTCTTAAACGATATGCTGAAATACGGTTTCATTTCGCCTGGTCAAAGAGATTCCGCCCTAAGCGCCGAGGTAATCTTGAAGAGAGGAAAGCGAGTCGAGGGTCAATATCCGGATTACATCGAGCTTGTAAAACGCGAAATTGAAGAGAAACTCGGAGAAAACGCTCTTACGGCAAAAGGAATAACGGCCTGGACTTATCTCGACCCTTATTTGCAGGTATGCGCAATCGAGGCGGTAGATTCCGGGACGAATTCCATGGACGAAGAAACCGGGAATTATCCGGTGCAGTCGGCTCTGGCGGCCTGTCGAGTGAAAGACGGCGCTGTTGTAGCGGTTGTCGGCGGGAGGTCGGACATAGAGACTGAGTTCGTTCGAGCGTTGGATGCTCACAGGCAATCGGGTAGCGCGTTCAAGATATTCGTTTACGCGACCGCGGCTGAATCACCATTTCGGACGGACGGCGGCAATGTGTATTCGCCCGCGACGATGTTGCCGGATACGCCGAGTGTTTACGTAGTGAAAGATACCACCTGGTCGCCGCGAAACTACATAGATGAATATGCGGGGAAAATCAGCGTTCGACGCGCGTTGGAGCGAAGTCAGAACGTGGCAACCGTTAATCTCGCGTTGGGACTCGGATTGGAGAATATAATCGAGCTCGCTCAAGACTGCGGCATTGAATCCCCACTGGAGCCGGAACCTTCGCTGGCTCTCGGTGCGTTCGAGGTTACGCCCTTTGAAATGGCTGTGGGATGTTTGCCGTTGCCGCGTGGCGGACTCAAACCGGAAAAGGGCGCCGTTAAATTAATCACGGATTATTGCGGAAAGCCGATTTACCGCAAGGGGAAAGGCGAGACGCGTATAATGCGGGAGGAAGCGGCTTATATCGCTACTCACATGCTTCACGGTGTTGTTAATTACGGGCGTGCATACGATGTTCGGGAGCTGGGATTTACACGCCCTTCCGCCGGTAAGACCGGAACCACCAACGACGAGCACGACAGCTGGTATGTGGGGTTCACGCCGGAATATACCGCCGCCGTATGGGCGGGATTGGACGACAATTCACGTCTCGGCCTGACTGGAACCCACGGTGCGCTTCCGATATGGACACATTTCGCGCTATTAGCCCACGAAGGATTGCCGTATAGCGATTTCGAAAAGCCGAATTCAGGATTGGTATATAAATGGATCGACGAACGCAACGGTTTGTTGGCCGCTCCGGGATGTCCTGTGCAAATCGAAGAAGCGTATATCCCGGGAACTGAACAAACGAAAGTATGCGATGTGGATCATTCAATGGAAGATAGTATTGAAACTACGCCTTGACAGAACGGCGGTTCTTACATTTTATTAGAAATGTGAATTCCTTACGGTCGCGCGTGTATAACAAACGCACGATAATAAAAGGAGATTTCTATGTCCGGGACATCGCTTGCAGTTTTAATTGGAATAGGGGTATTCGGTTTATTCGCCCTTTTCATCGGATACCTTATCAAATATACTAAAAAAATGAAGGCCAGGGTTGCCGAAGTAGCTATGGCTCTGGGCGCGCAATACGAACCGGGGGATTGGAAAACCCAGCAGACCGTGAGGGGAAGAATGTCAGGGAGAGATTATTTATTAACTTTCCACGTCGTCAGTAGTGGCCAATCCAGCGTTACATACCTCGACCTGAAGACGCCGGTAAATTGCGATATCGAGAAGTTGAGTATCAGAAAAGCCACGGGAGTGGGGAGGTTTTTCGAGAAATTAGGATTGAATAATCCACTCGACTCCGGTGATCCTTATTTCGACGAGAAAGTGGCAATGAAAGGCGAACCGGAGCAGGCTGTCCTTGCGCTATCATACGGCGCGCATTTCAAGGAACCGGCGATACAGCTAACCGAACGGAAGTATAGTATCGATATTAAAGAGGGCGAACTCGTCGCGAGCAAAGTCTATAGTTTCAAAAAGGACATGAACGAACCGACGATACGAACCGATTTGACCAACCTCGTAAGACTGACCGAAACGCTGGAAAAAAATCGCTGATGCAACCCGGGACTATTATCGCAATAATTCTGTTGGGCGGACTATTCATCGCCTTTATCGTCTGGCTCCACCGGAACCGGACGGAATCCTATCATAGAGCGCAGGAATCTATAGCCAAATCCATCGGCGGAAATTATGAAAGGGGAGAATGGCCACTCGAAGGAACGATTTCCCGCGAGATGAACGGAAAGCTCTTCCAGATCGAACTTAGCCAGGGCGAAAAAATGAAGGGAAAGATGGTTTTTCTGAAACTCAAGATACCGGAAGTGGCTTTCGACGGGAAATTGGAGATAAAAAAGAAGGGAATATTTTTAAGGGCTTTACAAATGACCGTCCCCGGTGACCCATTAACCACGGGTAATCCCGAGTTCGACTCCAGAATAGTCATTAAAGGTGAACCTGTGTCGAAATTGATGAATTTTATTATGAATATCGAGTTTCAAAAGGCAGTAACGGCTCTCGCGGATAGGAAATTCACGATTATAGGAAAAGATGGGATTTTAGTTGCGGTTAAGATCTATAGCGAAAAACCTGATAGATATGTGGAGACACTTAAAAACGACATCGAGTCGATGGTGATTATCGCCGATTGTTTTGGGAAATAGTTTTATGAAAAATAAGAAAGCCGTCTATATAATTCTCATTCTCGCCGTGACTCTTCCAGCGAAGATGCTGGTGCTGATGTATCACCAGTTCGATCCGAATCCAAAGTCGAGATACGCGATTTCACCGGAGCAATTTTCGCGGCATATCGATGAGATAAATAAAAGCGGTTTCGAGATTCTGGATTTTGAAGAAGCTACAAAGAGATTGGAAACGGGGGATACTACTTCTACTCCCGAAGTTTTGATTACGATGGATGACGGTTGGAGCGGCGTTTACGACTACGCCTATCCGATTTTAAAAGATAATGGCGCTTCGGCTGTGGCATTTATTTATCCCAGGGCGATAAGTTTTGGGTATCGCGGATTTTGCGATTGGGGCGAAATTATCGAGATGGACAGGTCGGGCGTTGTGGATATTCAATCGCACGCGCTGACTCATTCCGCTCTGGAAAAATATTCTGGCGAGAACTACCTTCATTTCCTCTGGCGGATCGAAGGGGAGTTATTCGCGAGTAAATACATTCTGGAAAACGAGTTAGGCCGCCCTGTAAGCGCAATTGCGTATCCGTTCGGGGCTTATTCACGTGAAACGGAATCGACAGCGCAACGGATTGGATATAATTACGGTTTTTCCTGTAGAAGTCCTTTTTCGAGCGGATCATATTCGCGGATGTCTATCCCTCGCTATGAAATTTCACGCGATATGGAGTCGATAAAGCCTCTTTTGAATCGTTTCAAAAACGCGTATAAAACCTCCCCACCCCTCACGATGGAAAAGACCGGATTATTGGGCGGTAATATCGACCTCCCGGAGCAAATCGTGAAAGATATGTCGGATAGCGAACTTATCGGGCAAGTGATTTTTGTGGGATTGGGGAAGGGATTATCGGACGACGATTTGAAGGAACTATTCGCGGAAAGGTTTTTGGGCGGGCTTATCCTCGACAACGATTTTATCGGGAAAACCGAGGTCGAGAGAATAAACGAAGTGCTGGAGATCGTGCATAGCCTTCCGGCAATTCCGCCAATATATGCAATTCGCGACATCGACGCAAAGCGCTACGGTTATTTTGGCGCGGATATCGACATCGCGGGCGTGGATTTGACTTCGATGCGGGAAATCGGACGCTTGCAGGGGAAAGCGCTTTCCGCGAACGGTATCCACGTTCTTATCGGGCCCGAAATGAACGTGAAACCCGGTGAACATGTTCTGTATTCGTCCTCGGACGGTTACCCCGCTCCGACAGCCGGAGGTTTAGTAGGGCAGGCGAACGCCACGTCTTTTCTTATCCAGGGGATTCAACAGGAGGGCGTGTTTTGCATGGTGCGCGATTTCCCCGGACACGAAGTGCCTTCCTCGCCGGAAGAACCGATTACGGTTGTAGGGCATAGTTACGACGTGCTCCGGGGGAGAGAGCTCGTTTCTTTCGCTTCGGCGGCGGTTGCCAGTGCGGGGGGATTTCTGATCGGGCATATTCAATATCCGGGAATCGACAGTATGCCGGTCGCACAATCGAAATTTTTCTATACTGTCATCAGGGATTCGCTTGGGTTTTCCGGGATTGTAATTTGTGAAGACGTAACATGGAATGCCGCAGGCAATTCTCTGGGCGAAGCCGCCACGAAAGCCCTTAGTGCCGGGGCAGACGCTATAATAGTAGGCGATAGGTCCAGGATAGACGATGTTATCGAAGAGGTAAAAGCCGCGCTTCAAAATGGAAATCTCCCCCGCGTTAGGCTCGAAGATGCCGCCGCGAAAATACTCGCAATTAAAAAGAACATGGGGTTAATCAAATAAAAAAGGGGCCGTCTCTCGACGACCCCTATTGCTCGTGGGCAGGATTTTTCAGTCCATGTGCCGGTCCAAATGTAATATACATTTGAACTTTGACGGGTCCGGGTTTTCCCGTAGGCGCGATTTCTCCCGCGGATTCTCTCCGCAAGCCCCGAAGGGCACGCTTCCGTTATACTCCGGCTTGCGAACGCGTGGTTTAAGGCGCGTTGCCAGTTGGGATTGTCTTTCACTCGAGCCCTAAAGCTTTCGTTCCAGACGTTCGGAAACTCCTGGACGGGCTTTCAGTCTTTAATCGCTTCCCTTTCGGGTAGCGAACCTTTCGATTAAATCCGTTCGCATGAGTTACTTCACTACGGTTACCGCGTTGCCTTGCAGTCGTTTCGACTGTTTCTCTTCCTAAGAAGTGCGTTTGCCGGTCGATGTAACCAGTGCGAATCGATTCGATTTCTCTCGAAATCAACTCGAAGGGCGACTTCGGCCTGCCGGAAGCATTCAGCCGTCGGTTTAGTTTCGATGCGTTTCCCCGACGATGTTTCCATCGCCGAACCCGAAGGCGCGTTGTTGACATGCCGTCGCCGGATTTATTCCGCTTACGGTTACTCGCCTTTCGCGTCGGTTCATTTCGAACCGACGGCCTTACGGCGCGGTTTGCCATGTCAGAAATAGCACGCCAAAATTTCGGCTACCATACGTTTCCTCGATTTCGTTTCCGAAATCGAACCCGAAGGCGTTCGTGCCGATTGTTGCTACCTAAAACAATTACGGTTCGACGCTTTCCGTTCACGGCCTTTCGACCGCTTCCCTTCCCGAAGGAATTGCGTTTACCGATCATATTCGGTTCAGAGAGTTTCGAGTTGCCTTCGCCCGCTTTCGCGGACGTCTCTCCGAAGAGTCGATTCCCATACCGTAAGGTTAAGACTTGTGAGTTTCCTCGAGCGCCTTTCGACGCTTTCTCTCCTCACGGAGTCGCTTATCTTTCCTCGATTTCGAGTATCAGTAATCCTCTTGTTCTAATCGCTGTCGCGAATTTGAACGCGCTTTTACGGTTTCGATTTCGCCGCCAGACTTCGAAAAATCCATGTTGCCTTCAACACCTTTCGATGTTGTCTCTCCTTACGGAGATGGCTTTCGATTCTTGTAGCGATAACCTATACCGCGAAGCTCAGAAGGATAACGATTATCTCGAAATCCGGTAGCAACGAAACTACGAATCTTCATCGTTTCCCGGAAACCCTTTCAGGTTTCCGCCCCGAGGGGAATGAAATTCGGTTTCATTGGCGGCTTCAGCATGATTTCACGCTATTGCGATGTTTCCCGGCCTTTGTTTCCATTGGCCGACCCGAAGGCACCGCATCGCTTATCGAATGATGATTTTCTCCTTGCGGAAAAAACCCTTCATTCGACGTGCCGAATCCGGACGGGTTTGCTTTCGGCTTACCGGTTTTTTCACGGTGAGGTTTTTCTCCTTGCCGACCCCTAAGGGCAACCATTCAGCCTACACACAATTTTCACGACGGTCTTTCACCGCCGCCCGTGCTTTATCCGAGTCCCTTTTGACACTGGGTTCCTTAGTCCGTTTTCAATTTCGCCGGTGGGCGAATCCCACGAGCGTCCTTCGACTTGTTTCAATCCAAAAAGCCCCGAAGGACTTTATGAATTTCAACATTTTCAAAGATGCCTTACAGCATTTTCCCGAAGGCGAGAATAAGTTAACGGATTTTTAGAAAAATCCAAGAATTTTTCTAAAAAAGTTTTCAACATTAGAGGGAATTTCGTGTAAACCATTGTTGTTATGGCTTTTGAAAAAATAAAAAAATTATGTGAAAAAAAGAACAAGAACAGACCCCCGCCTTTATTGGGGGTTCGGCGGAAATATGATGTTTGCGCGATGTGGATAAAAAGCTAACTCAATGAATGCCAATAAGATAAGATGTGCAAAAATCGACTTCTTAATAGGATCTCAGGATTGACAATAAATACGTTAATAATGATAATAAAATCGATTTTAGTATAATTATGCCCTTTTTTCCATCATTGTTTGGAGAAGATAGAATTCCTGACGGTGTCGTCGATTTCGATAATCTCGTCAAGCGTTGGATTTTCAATGATTTCGTGCGAACTCATAGCTCGGTTGATAATCCGCGGAATTTCGGCGAAGGGGATTTTACCTGCGAGAAAAAGCGCTACAGCGGCCTCGTTGGCGGCGTTAAGGATACACGGCGCGCTTCCTCCGGCCTCCATAGCATCGTAGGCCAAAATCAAACATGGAAAACGTCGGAAGTCGGGCTCTACAAAACCGAGTCTGCCGATTTCGGCGAGGTTAAGGGGTTCTACGGGGCATTCGATTCGTTTGGGATAAGTCAACGCGTATTGAATGGGCAGGCGCATATCGGGGAGGCTTGCCTGAGCTATCTGCGATCCGTCTATGAACTCGACTATACTATGGATAATACTTTGCGGATGCACCAGGACATCGATACGTTCCGACGGGATTCCAAAAAGCCAGTGGGCTTCGATTACTTCCAGGCCTTTGTTCATCATCGTTGCGGAATCGACAGTGATTTTCGCCCCCATCGTCCAATTAGGGTGCTGGAGGGCTTCGCTGGCGGTAACCTCCTCGAAGTCGATGTCTTTGCCGTGGAAGGGGCCGCCGGAAGCGGTAAGGATTAGCTTTCTTATTTCATCCTTTTTACCCGAAAGCGATGCTTGTAGTAGTGCCGAATGCTCGCTGTCGATGGGGATCAACTCCGCGCCGTTCTCTTCGACTGCCGGAATAAGTAAATGCCCTGCGATAACAAGCGATTCTTTGTTGGCACTGCATAATCTGACGCCTTTACGAATCGCGGCGAAACTCGGTTTTAACGCCGCCGATCCGACAATCGCGTTTACCACGATATCGGCGTCCGCGCGAGAAGCCAGTTCGATAACGCCATCTTTACCCGAAAGGATTTCAGTATTCGTGTCGCCGATTTTCTCTTTCAACGCTTCGGAAGTTTCCGGTTCGACCATAACCGCGACTTCCGGATTGAAAAGCTCGATCTGTTCAGCCATAACATCGACTTCGTTCAGAGTGGCGAGACCGTAAACCTCGAAACGGTCGCGCAGCCTCGATATAACGTCCAGGGTTTGTTTTCCAATCGAACCCGCCGATCCGAGTATCGTTATTTTTTTCATTTCTTCTCCCATATCTAACTTAATAAAATAAGGTAAAAGCGATCGGATTTCAAGGGATAAGCGTTTTTTGCTATCATTTAGGCTAATGTAAAAAGCTCTTGACATTTTGTATCTAATACTTATCTTGAAACTTGAGATTGGAGAAATACTAATGGCAACCAGATTGCGAAATTGGATCAAAATGCATCGGGCGCGGTTGGACCTCACTCAGGAAAGCCTTGCGGATATGGTCGGGTGCACTCGCCAGACTATTATATCTATCGAGAAAAATCGATACACGCCCAGCGTCGAGCTGGCAATGAAAATCGCCAGAGCTCTCGATATAACCGTCGATGAGCTATTTGAATTCGTCGATGATGAGGACGAGGAATAGCGTTCATATTTCGAGGGGAAAAAGATGGAAACACTTCCGACATTTGTAGCAATATATTCGATAGTCCTATTAATAATATTCGGATTTCTCGTGGCGAAGTTACGCAAAGTCAAACGCAAGGGAGACGAGCGTCAGATTTCGCTATTTTACCGTGCGAGCTACGATGGGATGCTCGGAGGAATTTTAGGTTATCTGACCGTAATTTTTCTGAAGATTCTCAAAACGAAATATGGAGTCCCTTCGATATATTTCTCCTGGTTTCCCAGCCCTATCGTGATTGCCGTGCTGGTAATGTATATAAGTTATCAAATTCGGGCTAAAGCGGATTAGTTATTGTATAATAACGGGTTACGAGGATAGTCCTTTTTTCTACCTTTTGATATATTTTTTCAAATCGCGAAATCTTCCTTGACATTTAAATTTTAATAAAATAAGTTAAATTATATTTAACGGTTATCAAATGACCATTGAAACCAAACGGAGGAAAGATGACTCATAAGAAACTATTTATCCCGGGGCCAACGGAAGTCCTGCCGGATATTCTCGAAGCTATGGCCATGCCGATGATCGGCCACAGAAGTAAAGAATACGCGGCACTTCAGGGCGAAGTGACCCCAAAAATCCAGAAATGTCTTTACACCGAAAACCAGATTATTTTCTCGACGAGTAGTTCTACCGGCCTTATGGAAGCGGCTGTGAGGAACTTCGCTAACAAGAAGGTTCTCGCGTGTATGTGCGGTGCTTTCTCCGACCGTTGGGCGAAAATCGCGAAAGCCAACGGCAAGGAAGTTGTCGAGTTGAAGGTCGATTGGGGAAAGGCAATCAAGCCTGAGATGGTGGATGAAGCCCTTGCGGCGAACAAGGGAGAAATCGATCTCGTTCTGCTCGTTTTCAATGAGACATCGACGGGTTTGATGAATCCTTTGAAGGAAATCAAAGAGGTCTGCGACAAGTATGATGATGTTTTACTTGCCGTCGATGCCGTAAGCGGAATGATGGCCGCTCCGATATACGTCGATAAATGGGGGTTGGATTTCGTCCTTGCCGGCGTTCAGAAGGCCTGGAGTCTCCCGCCTGGATTGGCTATCGCTTCGATAAGCGAAAGAGCTATCGAGAGATCCGGTAAAGTCGAAAATAAGGGATATTATTTCGATTTGCTGGAATACATCAAAAAGAACGAGAAGAACCAAACCCCAAGCACGCCAGTAATCAGCATAATCAACGCTCTTAACGTGATGTGCGACCGTATCCTCGATGAGGAGGGCCTCGATAATCGCTGGAAACGACATGAACGACAGGCTGAAATGGTGCGCGGATGGGCGACGTCCAGAGGTTTCGAGATGTTCCCCGAAAAGGGATATTGGTCGGTTTCTCTATCGTGCATTAAGAATACGCTCGGTATCTCCGTTGCCGATCTCAACAAGAAACTTGGCGAACGCGGGAAGATGATATCCAACGGTTATGGTAAAATGAAAGAGGAAACATTCAGAATCTCCCACATGGGCGATATCTACGAAAAAGACCTCGAGGAACTACTGGCCGACATCGACGATATTCTCGGATTCTAACGTAAGAAGTTGCCGGTCGATTCGTTCGACCGGCATTTTGAATAATTTTAAGTTTCAAGACAAAGAGGGTGAGAAAAGTGGAAAAGAAGAAAAAGAAAAAAGGCAGACGGGGAAGACCTCCCAAAGCCAAGCGATTCCGGGACGGCACAACCGAGCCATACGTCGAACCGAAAGACCGAATAAAGACCGTCGCGATAAGACTATTTTATAAAAAGGGATTCCATGGTGCCAGTATCCGTGAAATAGCGGATGCCGCGGAGGTAACCAAACCTGTCATTTATTATCATTACGAGAGCAAGGAAGGGCTTTATAAGTTCATTCTCAAAGAATCTATGACCGAAGTTTTCGATATTTACATGGATTATGCCGGACTTATCGAAGAGGAAATGCCCTGCACGATATTAAAATTAGCAACCAAAAGATTATTCGACTGGATAGCTTCCAACCGCGAGAGAGCCAATATGATAATTTTCACACTTGCGACTCGAGATCCGGCTTTTCAGGATCTTTGCGAGGAATATCTTACCACACGGAAGAATATTATGTGGCCGATTTTCGAAAAGGGCATTAAAGAGGGTAATCTTCCCATGAAAGAACCCTGGACTGCTTATCTCGCTCATTCGAGTTTGGTAGTAGGGTTGGAGATGTTGTCTTCCGCGATGGGGGAAAATTTCACGAATAGTGAAAATGCAAAGAAAGTTATCGACCTTCTTTTAGGTCAGTGCGAATAGATAAACTTCAACTTATCCTCAGAAGGGGGAACCATGGCCAAAATACTTATTTGTGACAAGATGGACGACTCAGCCGTCCAGGAAATACAAAAACGCTGGGGCGCGGATGTTAAAATAGGGCAAAGTCCCGAAGATTTAGCGGCTAATATCAAGCCATACGAAGCGATTGTCGTGAGAAGTGCGACCAAAGTCCGCAAACCAGCTATTGATGCCGGGGATAACCTCAGGGTGATCATCCGCGGCGGAGTCGGGATCGATAATATCGACCATGAATATGCGCGCAGTAAAGGAGTAGATGTGCGCAATACGCCCGCCGCTTCGAGCGATGCGGTCGCCGAGATAGCTCTGGCGCATATGTTTGCCCTGGCCCGAAATCTACACAAAGCGAACGTTACTATGCGTAAAGGGGAATGGAATAAGAAGCAATACAAAGGGTTTGAGCTGGCCGGGAAAACTCTGGGTATCATCGGATTAGGCAGAATCGGCAAATCGTTGGCTAAAAAAGCTAATGCCCTCGGGATGAAAATCATAGCCTACGATGCCTACGTCGATGAATCTCCACTCGATTTCGTGAAAATGGTAGATAAGGATAAGCTTCTCGCGGAATCCGATTTTGTAAGCCTCCATATCCCGGCGTCTGCGGAAGGTTACGTAATCGGGGAAAGAGAAATCCCAAAAATGAAGGACGGCGCTTATCTGATAAACGCCGCAAGAGGGGGAACGGTCGATGAGAAAGCGCTAAAAGCGGCGCTCGATTCCGGAAAAATAGCCGGCGCGGGCATCGATGTCTGGGAACAGGAACCGACATCGAATATCAAACTGGCATGTCACGACAACGTTTGCGTCACACCGCATCTGGGGGCGTCAAGTAGCGAAGCCCAGGGAAGAGTCGGCGACGAAGTTATATCGGTTCTGGCCGAATATTTCGATTAGGCCGAATAGAAAATGATGAAGATGAAGAGCGGCCATACCCGGCCGTTCTTTTTCTTTTTATCGATTTCCCTTCTTCAAATTACCTTCAGGTCGAGGTCTTCGATGAAAACCTTATTCCGCGAGTTCTCCGGCTTTTTCGAGTTCGGCGAGGATTTCGCGGGCTTTGTCGGCGTAGTTACCGGGGACGATAATCATCCAGTCTTTATTTCCTTTGTCCGATCCGAGGGCGGATGTTATCGAATCGCCCGGTTTTATTACGGCATCTACGCCTTCGTTGCGGAGTATCTCTACCAACATCTCCGCGAAGGCGCGTAAATTAACGTCCAGGATTATCTCTTCTTTTTCCATTTCTCCCTCATTCTAACTACAAAGGTATCTATAAAGAGATTACTCATAACGCCGTTCAATCGCAATAAAAAAACCGCCGGAAATCCCGGCGGTTTCAGAAGACGATTTACTGCAATCAATCGAGTAGATGAACAACCATCCCGCTCCTGAGCTTTGGTTCGAACCATGTGCTTTTCGGTGGCATAGTCCTGCCGGCGTCGGCTATTTTCATCAAATCGTCGATACCGGTAGGATAGAGAGCGAATGCGATTTTCCATTCTTTATTTACGCGTTTTTCCAGCTCGCCCAATCCCCGAATTCCTCCGACGAAGTCTATTCTATCATCCGTTCGCGGATCGCCGATTCCAAGAATGGGATCTAACAGGTTATTTTGTAGTATAGCCACATCGAGGCTTTCTACGGGATCGCCTTCGTCGTAGGAACCGAGTTTTGCCGTTAGCCTATACCATTTGCCTTCGAGGAACATGCCGAATTCGTGTTTCTTTACCGGTTTATATTGTTTTTCACCGATTTCTTCCACGGCGAAATTCTTCATTAATTTCGCCATAAAATCACGCGGCGACATGCCGTTCAGGTCTTTTACCACGCGGTTATAGTCCAATATCATCATCTGATCGTCGGGGAAGATCACGGTAAGGAAGAAATTGTATTCTTCTTCTCCCGTGTGATCCGGATTCAAATCCGCTTTTAACTTCTGCACCCGGCTTGCGCTTGCGCTTCTATGATGGCCGTCCGCTACATATAACTCGGGAATATCTTCGAAGTTATTCCGTATATCCTGAATATCGCTTTCGTCCCTGACTACCCAGAGAGTGTGCCTGACGCCGTCCTCCGAAGTAAAATCGACCTCCGGTTTAGCTTTTGTGATTCTCTCGACGATCGAGTCGATCCTGTCCGAGTGTTTGTATGTCAGGAATACCGGCCCAGTGTGCGCCCCAATCGAATTTATATGTCGGGTTCTGTCATCCTCTTTGGCCTTGCGCGTTAATTCGTGTTTCTTTATCAGATCGTGGTCGTATTCATCGACGCTCGCGCAGGCGACAATCCCGATCTGAGAGTGGTCACCCATAATCTGCCGATATAGGTAGAAACAGGGCTCTGAGTCCTGGCACATATAACCTGCACCTATTAATCTACGAAGGTTCACCGCTCCTGTGTCATAGACTTCGGTCGCGTAGAGGTCGGAATCGGGCGGCAGGTCTATTTCCGGTTTTACAACGTGAAGGAAACTCATTGGATTGTCCTTGCCCAGTTTCCTGGCTTCTTCTGTTGAAAGAACGTCGTAAGGCGGGCTCGCGATTTTTTCCGCGTATTCGGGTTTAGGACGAACGCCGCGGAAAGGTCTAATATCAGCCATGTTATTCCTTTCGAGTGAATAAGGAGTTCATCTCAAAGTATTAGAAGGTATGTCTATTGGAGACAAAATCAACTGAAATTTAGAAACCGCGAGCGATTATCTCGTTAATAAAGCCACGGCATGGACTTCGATAGCTTTCCCCTGCCCGACGACTCCTAAATTCTCGGCGGTTTTCGCCTTGATATTAATCATGTCGGGAGAAAATTTGATTATACCGGCAAGTTTTTCGCGCATATCCGGGATATATTCGGCCAATTTGGGACTCTGTAAGATTATAGTCGAATCCACGTTTACTACTTTCCATAGCTTACGCTTGACACCCTCGATTACCTCGGAGAGGATAGTCAGGCTGGAAATCCCGCGGATACTCTCGTCGTCGTCGGGGAAGTAATGGCCTATATCGCCGAGTCCAGCGGCACCGAGAATTGCATCGACAATCGCATGACAAAGCGCATCACCATCCGAGTGTCCCGCCGACCCGAAATTGGATTCCAACTCGATTCCGCCGAGAATTAATTTACGCCCCTCCACGAGAGGGTGTATATCGTATCCGTGACCGATGTGAAAATCCATAAAACCTCCAGAATAATAATATATTATAAGGAATTTATCTCAATAGTAAAGTTTTTTCAAAAATTTTCAGTCGGGGACGCAAAGCTATCCAAAACTTGACTTTCCACACTAATAAAGTAGAATATACTCGAATAAAACTTATTTTTACTGGAATAATCGTAATCCGCCCGGGGAATATTATGGGACATTCCAATAAGACCAAAGCTCAACTTCTCGAAGAGTTAGAAGATTTGAAAAACAAGATCAAGGAGCTAAAAGAGAGCGAAATAAGGTATCGCAGGCTTTCGGAAGTCGTTTTTGAAGCGGTTGCTATTCACGACAATGGGACGATTCTCGAATGTAATAACGTTTTTGCCGAAGCTTTCGGTTATAAGATAGATGAATTGATCGGCATGAACGTGCTCACTCTCGCGGCTGAAGATTCGAGGGCAATAATCCGTGAACATGTGGAGAGCGGTTCCGAAGAGCCTTATGAAGCCGACGGACTTAAAAAGGACGGGGAAACATTCAGGGCTATACTGGCCGGAGTTGCCGTGCCCTATATGGGGAAGACAGTCCGAATGGCGACTTTGCGCGATATAAGCGAGGAAAACGAGACGAAGTTAGCGAGAGACAGAGCACTGGAAAAACTCAAAGAACTTGAATCCATAGTGAACCGGGGCCCCGCGATGTTATTTTTATGGCGTTTCGAAGAGGGGTGGCCAATCGAACTGGTTTCGGAAAACGTTTCGCAACTGGGCTATTCAGCTCAGGATTTCATGGATGGGGAAGTGAAATGGTTGGATATAACGTATCCAGATGACGTCTCGAATATTGAAAAAGACGTCGAAAAAGTCATGGAAGATGGAATCCTGGAATGGGATCAAGAATATAGGCTGATTACAAAAGAGGGCGAAATAAGGTGGATACAGGACTGGAACAGGGCTATAGCCGACGATAATAACAGTGTCACGCATATACAGGCTATCGTTTTAGATATAACCGAGCGAAAGAAAGCGGAAGACGAACTCGCCAGCAAAAAGGAATGGCTTGACGTAACACTCAGAAGTATCGGAGACGCGGTGATTGCGACCGATATCGACGGAAAGATCACGTTGATAAATAAAGTCGCCGAGGATTTGACCGGCTGGAATATCGAAGAGGCTATCGAGTGTTCTCTGGATAAAGTTTTCAGGATAATGAACGAGAAAACCGGAGAGGAGTGCGAGAATCCAGTATCGAAAGTCCTCGAATCGGGTTCTATAGTCGGGCTTGCTAACCATACAGCTCTTATAGCGAAGGACGAGACTATTATCCCAATCGAGGATAGCGGAGCTCCCATAAAAAATAAGGATGGCGAGATTATTGGTGTCGTCCTGGTTTTCCGCGATATCCGGGATAAGAAAAAAGTGCAGGAGGCATTGAGAGCCAAAGCCAGGTATCAGGAACAGCTTCTGGAAACCGCACGATACCTGAGTTCGACACTCGAACCGAATGTCGTTCTTAACAGGCTTGGCGAAAAAGCTATGGAAATCCTCGAATTGCACGGATGCGCTATATATAAATTAGGCGAGACGGGAAAGAAGCTAATACCACTGGTTTCGATCGAACCGGAAATAGAAGAATTAGTTATGAATACCGTTCTCGACGTCGATTCCAGTTTCACAGGGAAATCGGTTATCGAACGCAAAGGGCTTATTTTTAATAACGCATGTAGTTTAGAAGAGGGGCAATGGATACCTGGAACGCGCAAAGACAATCTCGAAAATATAATTTGTTCGCCCTTTATCGTAGATGAGAGAGTAACGGGCGCGATCTGTTTGAACCGCTATCCCAGGGAATTTACCGACGACGACCTGTATATCGTGGAAACCCTCGCGGCATATGCCGCCGTAGCTCTCAAAAACGCCGAAAACCACGATAAACTTATCCACGAAATCGAGGAGAGAAAACGAACCGAAAAAGCCCTTAAAGAGAGCGAAGAACGATATCGGACGTTGTTTAAATCCGCGAACGACGGAATTTTTCTGATTAAGGACTACGAGATAATCGACTGCAACGAGAAATCTGAGGAGTTATACCAGCGGAATCGGGAGGAGATTATCGGCAAATGGCCGCATCAACTATCTCCTGAAAAGCAACCGGGCGAAAAAGATTCTTATTCCGAGAGCCTTAATATGATGGACTCGGCTTTGAATGTAGGCCCTCAATATTTCGAATGGGTTCACACCCGCGGCGACGAATCTACGTTTGTAGCGGAAATTAGCCTTAACAAAACCGTCCTCGAGGATGGAGCCCATATCCTCGCGTTGATACGAGATATAACCGAACGCAAAGAGATGGAGAATAACCTCCGTAAAAGCGAGGAATTGAACCGTATGTTAGTCGAACGTGCGCCGCTGGGGATATTTCTTATTGATATAGAAGGTAACCTCCAGGTGGTAAACCAGGCGTTGGTGGATATTATGGGTTCACCTTCGAGGGAAGCCACGATTAAAATAAATCTACTTGAATTCAAAAATCTGGTCGATTATGGAATTTCCGGGAAGATAAAGGAGTGTATAGAAAGAGATGAATCCATCGTTTGGGACGTCTTTTACGAATCGAAATGGGGAAAGGGGATTTACGCCACTCTCTATCTGGATCCCGTGCACGATTCCGCCGGTGAGGTGGTCGGAGTCCAGGGATTAATTGAAAATATCACGGAGAGAAAAGTGGCCGAAATAGAATTGGCTTCCGAGAAAGAAAGGCTCGCGGTTACGCTGAGAAGTATAGGCGACGGCGTGATTACCACGGATATCGAAGGGCGGGTAAGTCTTGTTAATAAAGTCGCCGAGAACCTTACCGGCTGGAAACAGGAGGACGCTCTCGGCAAACCCATCGACGAGATATTCAATATCGTGAACGAAATAACCGGCGAAAGGTGCGAAAATCCCGTAGATAAGGCTTTGAAAACAGGGCAGGTCGTGGAATTAGCTAATCACACGAAACTAATCGCAAAAGACGGCGCGGAAAGGATTATTTCCGATAGCGGCGCACCTATACTCGACAAGGATAGCAATATAGTCGGTGTCGTTCTGGTTTTCCGTGATATCACCCGTGCGAGGGAACTCGAACAGGAACTCGTAAAAGCGCAGAAACTCGAATCGGTTGGTCAGCTTGCGGGCGGGATTGCACACGATTTCAATAATATCCTCACGGCGATTATAGGAAACATCTCCATCGTCCGGGAAGAGACCGGTCCCGAAAGCGAGAGTTTCAATCTTCTTCTCGATGCCGAGAAAGCTTCGATTCAGGCGAAGAATCTAACCCAACAATTACTGACTTTTTCCCGTGGCGGCTCGCCGGTAAGGACGATAAGCTCGATAGAGAGGATATTGACCGAATCCTGTAGTTTTGCCCTCAGGGGTTCGCCTTCGACATGCGAATTCGATATCGACGAGAATTTGAGCAACATCGAGGTGGATGAGGGGCAGATAAGTCAGGTTATCCATAACCTTGTAATAAACGCCGACCAGGCTATGGATGAAGGCGGCAATATCAACATATCCGCTCGAAGCTGTGAAATCGACGAGGATTCGTCGTTGCCGTTAAAACAGGGAAAATACGTGAGAATTTCGGTGCGAGACCAGGGAGAGGGAATAACGAAAGACGACCTTAACCGGATTTTCGACCCGTATTTCACAACCAAGGAGAACGGAACCGGTCTGGGGCTTGCTGTATGCTATTCTATAATTAAAAACCACGATGGGCTGATAACCGCCGATTCTAAACTCGATGTCGGAACGGAATTTAATATATACTTACCTGCATCGTCGGAGGACTTCGATGAAGTCGAGGAGGAAATCGTCTCTGCGGATAGCTTCCATGCGAGGGTGTTATTAATGGACGACGAAGGTATCGTCAGGAAGGCGGCGACGGCAATGCTAAACCACCTGGGTTGCGAGGTTACCGTTGTGGGTAACGGTCAGGAACTGATAGATAAATTCGAAATGGAAAAGCAGGCGGGTAATCCCTTCGACCTCATAATTATGGACCTGACGATTCGCGGCGGGATGGGCGGCAAAGAAACCATCGAAAAATTGAAAGAAATCGACGAAGACGTCGTTACAATAGTGTCCAGCGGATACTCGACCGATCCTATAATGGCCAATTATATAAAATACGGATTCTCGGGAGTTTTGACGAAACCGTATAAGATCAGCGAAATCCAGAAATGCCTTGAAGAGGTTTTCGAGGAAAAAAATAATGGCTAAAAATTCCCTGCGTTCTGGCCGAAAGCAGTAGGTCGTTTTTTATATGAAAGGTAATCGAAATAACTCGCTGGCCATTGTCGGGAAGCCCGATTTCGGGATTTTTTTGCGCAGGGAGAACAGGTTCGTCTGTCTCGTCGATCTGGACGGATATAGAATCAAAGCGTATCTGCCGAATACCGGACGACTGGAGGAGCTGTTGGTCGAGGGCGGCCGTGTTGTCCTCGAGAAAAGGCGCGATAGCGGTAAGACACAATACGATCTCCTTCTCATCGAAACGGAGTCTTATCCTTCGCGGAAGCCGATCTGGGTTAATCTCGACAGCAGAATACCTCCGAAGTTGATGTCCTGGGCTATCGATTCGGGCTATTTGCCCGGTTTCGATTCGGTCAAAGAAATTCGTTTTGAACCGGGATTTCAATCCGGCAGATTCGATATACTTGCGGTAACCGATACAGAGGAGATTTATATCGAGACCAAATCCGTCAACCTCGTGGATAGAACCGGGATCGCACGATTCCCCGACGCCAGGACTATCCGCGGAACCAAACATATCCGTGAACTTATAGATACGAAGCGAACCGGCAACGGTGCCTGCATCGCCTTTGTCGTAACCAGACAAGACGCCGTCGGTTTTTCGCCCTTTACGGAACGGGACGGCGATTTTACAGACGCTCTGGTAAAGGCGCAGAAATCTGGTGTCGAAATTCGCGCGCTGAGGTTCAAATCTGGATGCGAATTCGAGTTCGCCGGAGAAATACCTGTAGATATACCGGGAGAGCCGTTCCCGGGATTCTGGCCTCTGTCAGCAGATATAGATATCGGGATGTAAATATCCCGGCTGTTATACCACTATAAAGTAAAATCAAAATTGCATTTGACACCGCCTTCCTATTTCTTTATTATAGTAACTTTAATTTCGTGAGGCGAATATGGTAAATAGTATGACAGGATTTGGGGAGGGATTTTCAGAATCGGGCGGAATAACTATTACCGCTACGGCAAAGAGTGTTAATAGCCGGTTTCTGGAAATTAGTGTGAAACTACCCGATATCTTAAACAACCTCGAACATCGCGCTAATGAAATCGTCGCGACCAAGTTGTCTCGCGGAAAGGTTTATCTGAACATCAATATAAGTTACGCGACAAAAACGGACGTCTATGACATATCGTTCGACGAACCTTTGCTCGATAGCTATATGAATGCCCTCGCTTCCTTAGATGCCTTTTCCCGGAAGATAAGTATCGTGGATATCCTCAGCCTTCCAGACGTGCTTGTTTCTTCGCCTCGCGAAGGGATCATCCAGCAGATTTCTCGTCAGGTGGAGGAAGCGGTTAACGGGGCAATCGATTCGCTTATGGGAATGAGAGCTGTCGAGGGAAAGGCTATCGAAATAGATATTAGAGAACGTCTGGACTCGATTGGGAATTGGATAGATGAGTTATCGACCCGGAAGGAGATGAGCAGGGAATATTATCTGGACAAACTCCGGGACAGGATTTCCTGCTTATTGGAGAATCAGGGGTCGGTCGATGAAGATAGGTTATTGCAGGAGGCCGCATATCTCGCTCAAAAATCGGATCCGACCGAGGAGATTATACGCCTGGAAAGCCATATCAAGCAATTCAGGGACGTTCTGGGTGAAAAGGAACCGGTGGGAAGCAAGTTGAGATTTATCCTGCAGGAGAGCAATCGCGAAATAGACACCATCGGCGCAAAAGGCGACACTGCGGAGACATCCAACCTGGTTATCTCAATAAAAGAGCAATTGGAAAGAATCAGGGAACAAATTCATAATGTTGAATGAGAAGAACCGAAAAGGATTACTGCTTGTTTTGTCAAGCACTTCGGGCGGAGGTAAAAGCACGATATACAGGGCTTTATTGGAAAAAGGAGATCCCTTCGCTTTTTCCGTTTCGGCCACGACTCGTCCGCCAAGAGAGGGCGAAATCGATGGAGTTCATTACATGTTTATCACCGAGGGCGAATTCAATGGGATGATCGAGAATGACGCTCTTGCGGAATGGGCGGTGGTGCACGGCAATAAATACGGCACGCCGCGAAAATACGTTGACGAAGCTCTGGACGAAGGCAAAATCATGATCTTCGAGATCGACGTCCAGGGAGCCGCTCAATTGAAAGAGGCTTATCCCGACGACGTGGTTCTCGTATTTATTTCCGCACCGTCGGCAAAGGAGACGGAGCGAAGAATCCGTTCTCGCGGAGTTAATACCGAAGACGATATAAGATTGAGATTGAAAAACGCTTGCGAAGAAATATCGCGCATTAATGAATACGATTATCTCGTTATAAACGATGTTCTCGAAGAAGCAATCGAGGATGTTTATTCGATAGCACGGGCCGAATGCCTTGCAATCAAACGATTCAAGGGCGATATCTGGCCGGATTAGAAAAATACCTATTAGAAGGAGAAGATATGGTTGACGAAAAGTTTCTATTCGACGTTAAAATCGAGGGATTGTCCAAATACGAGATGGTCCTTCTTACCGCCCGGCGCGCGCGGGAGATAAACGACATGAGGATCGCGCTCGAGAAGAAACACGAAATTAGATTAATCGAGAAGGAAAAACCCACCACCGTCGCGATGAAAGAGATACTCGGCGGCAACCTGGAATACGAATTCAGGAAGAAACGGCAGGTCGAGAAAGAAGAGTCTTTCAAACGAGGAATGAAGAAAACCATTTAACGCATTTGGGAAATAATCTAAAGATAAGACTATAGAAACGGATTACAATATGTCCAAAAAGATCGTTATTGTTGAATCGCCAACTAAATCGAAGACTTTGAAAAAATTCCTCGGTTCGGATTACGATGTATTGGCCAGCGGGGGACATGTGATGGACCTTCCGCCGGATAGGCTGGCAGTGGATATCGACAGGGGATTCCTGCCCCAATACGAACCTATACGGGGTAAGAGTAAGGTGATACAGGTTCTCAAAAAGGCCGCTAAAAACAGTTCCGAAATTCTGCTTGCCTCCGATCCCGACCGCGAAGGGGAAGCGATCGCATGGCATATTTCACAACTGATAGGGAACGGTAAGAGAGTAGGGAGAGTTCGTTTCAATGAGATTACTAAGAGCGCGGTTCTCGAAGGAATTAGTCACCCCGACGAGATCGATATGCGCAAAGTTGACGCCCAGCAAGCGAGAAGAGTTCTGGATAGACTTGTGGGATACAAAGTTTCCCCCTTGCTGTGGAAAACTCTTTATAAAGGGCTTTCGGCGGGGCGCGTCCAGAGCGTGGCATTGCGTTTAATATGCGAACGTGAGAACGAAATCGAAGCGTTTACACCGCAGGAATACTGGCATATCCACGCCGAACTGGATCATGAGCACGCTACATTCAAAGCGAAGGCATCGAAATATAAGGGAGAAAACCTCGAAATAGCCGACGAAGAGGAAGCAAAAACACACGAGAAAACGCTCCGGGAATGCGATTTCAAAGTCGATTCTATCGAGACGAAAAAGATCAACAAGAATCCGTATCCCCCCTTCATTACGAGTTCACTCCAATTGATTGCGGCGAGGAGCCTGGGTTTTTCCGCCAGCAGGACGATGAGAATCGCCCAGCAACTCTACGAGGGTGTCGAATTGGGAGACGAAGGGCCAAGCGGATTAATTACCTATATGAGAACCGACTCGGTGAGAATTGCGGACGAAGCCACAAAAGCGGTAGCTTCCTTTATCACTAAAGAATATGGCAAAAAATACCTTAAAGTCCGCGGATATAAGGCCGGGAAAGCGAGCCAGGATGCGCACGAAGCGATTCGTCCCACCGACGTTTTCCATACGCCCGAATCGATCAAAGGATATTTATCGAAAGACCAATATAAACTCTACGAACTCATCTGGATGAGATTTGTTGCCAGTATGATGTCCCCGGCAAGCTATAACCAGACTAAAGTTTCAATCGGTGCGGGAGATTATGAACTGATTGCAACCGAAAGAGCGCTGGTTTTCGAAGGTTTCCTTAAGGTGTATCCCGATAAAAACAACGACGACGAGGAATTGGTGAAACTTCCCAAACTAAACGAAGGCGATTTGTGCGAGCTTCTCGGACTCGAATCCACGCAACATTTCACGAAACCGCCCCCGATATTTAGCGAGGGAACGATAGTCCGCGAACTCGAGCAAAACGGCGTAGGACGGCCATCTACTTACGCTCAGATTATCAAGACCTTACTGGCCAGGAAATATATTTCCAGGATAAAGAAAAGCCTGGCACCAACACCACTGGGGATGGAAGTTTTTATGTTGCTTATCAAACTTTTCCCGGGTTTGTTCGAGGTTAGTTTTACGGCGGATATGGAGGAAAAGCTCGATAAAGTCGAGGAGGGAGACCTTAACTGGGTGGAGGTTGTTTCGGATTTTTACAAGGATTTCGAACCGTTGCTCGAGAAAGCCAACGAGAACCGCGGCAAAATAAAGCGGGAATTGGAGGAAGAGACCGAGCACGTTTGTGAGAAATGCGGTTCTCCCATGATCATCAAGTGGGGACGGCACGGACGTTTCCTCGCCTGCACTAATTTTCCCGAATGCAAGAATACCAAACCCATCGACGAGGAAGGCAATCCGGTCGAACAGGAGGTTGTTGATAAAAAATGTCCGGAATGCAGGAAGCAATTGATAGTCAAGCACGATAGGCGCGGAAGGCGTTTCACTGCCTGTAGCGGCTATCCCGAATGCCGATATACCGAACCTTACGATACCGGTTTCACTTGCCCAAATAAAGGGTGTCATGGACATGTCCAGGAACGTTATACACGCCGCGGGAAGGTGTTTTATGGATGCAGTAACTACCCGGATTGCGATTTCGCCAGCTGGGATCCCCCTATCGAAGGACCCTGCCCGTCGTGCGGATGTGAAACGATGTTCCTTCGCGTCAGGAAAAGCGGGACTAATAAATTCTGCATAGCCTGCAAATATAAGGAAGCTGTGGAAGTGTAAGGTTTTCCTATGGATTCATCGAGAAACTCCTTGCAGGATTTAATTGGCGAGTTTTTGCTATATCTCGAAAAAGACAAACACTATTCACCTCATACGATAAATTCATATCGCGTTGATTTAACCCAATTTTCCGAATATATCCGGGAACAATTCCCCGAAGGCGGGGAAAACCCCGAACGTATCGAGGTAATCGACCTGCGCGGATTTCTCGCGGGATTGCGTAAAGGCGGGTATTCGGCGCGAAGTATTCACCGAAAAATAAGCGCCGTCCGCAGTCTCTTCAAATTCATGTATAATCGAGGCATAGTAGAAACAAATCCCGCGCGGATACTCATCCTTCCTAAGGCCGAAAAGAAATTACCCTCTTTTCTCGATTTCGCGCAGGCCAAACAAGCTATCGAACTTCCAGATACTTCGACCGACCTGGGAATTAGGGATAGGGCTATTCTGGAACTGCTTTACGCGACCGGGATGCGAGTTTCGGAACTTCTCGAATTCGATCCCTTGAAACTGGATAAGAGCACGGGCGAGATAAAGGTCTTCGGGAAAGGGAATAAGGAAAGAATCGTTTTCGTAGGTAACGCGGCCCTGGAAGCCGTTCGAGAATATAACCGTATCAGACCGAACTTGATCGGGAATATAGATCCGGGCGAATATTGGGTAAGTAAAGAAGGGAAACCGTTAGCCCGGGGGGATTTATACGTTATAGTCAATAAATATCTGAAACAGGTTACCGACGGCAAAGCTTCGCCGCACGTTCTCAGGCATACTTTCGCTACTCATCTGCTGGAAAAAGGCGCGGATCTTCTTGCGGTGAAAGAATTATTGGGGCACGAGTCCCTATCGACGACCCAGATTTACACGCATACATCGATAGAACATCTTAAAAAGGCATACAATAAAGCTCATCCACGCGGCGATTCCAAAGATGATTAAATAGAATTGCCCCTTATTTTTAATCGTAAAACTATCCGCAACGAAGAGCAATAAACGTTTGAGATAAGAGATACCTTAACGGCGGCATTGCAGAAAAAAAATGGCGATAAAACTTGCATTCTAACATTAATATCAATATATTCAAAGGCTTTACGTTCGAGCAAAAAAACCAAAGCGTTCCAAACGGAGGAAGATATGTTTTGGACGAAGAATAAGGGCGACAAGAAAGCGGGAACGACAATTATAGGTCTTGTTTATTCTGGGTCTGCCGCGATTGGAACGGATTTCGACTCTACAAAAAGAGAAGGGGACGAAATAGGTTTGGTGGAAAGTTGCTCGAACGCCCTTATTGGTTTTACCGGAGAAAATAAGGGAACGCCCATTGTCAATAAACTGGTATCCAGGCTCGACACGTGCGAAGATTTCGATGAAACGTGCATTGAGATTTCACGGGACTGGCAGTCGGACGAGGTTTTATCTGAAATGCCGGGGAAACTGGTTGCGCTTGGTTCTAACATGGCTTATTTGATTACTCCCGGTAAAGTCGATAGAATTAGGCCCGGCATAGTCGCGATAGGGCCTGGTGAAGAATACGCTCTCGCGGCTATAAGAGCGATTTTAGCCCAACCAGAGATAAATCAATCAGTAGAGGAAATCGTTAAGAAGGCTTTCACTGTTGCCGCCGGGGTGTGTGTTCTTGTAAATTCGAGCGCGAAGATAATTTCGCTAAATTGATATGAAATCAAAAGACTATCCTGCTATTCACGGCACAACAATAATCGGAATGAAATTGAACGGCAAGGCCGCCCTTGCCGGAGACGGTCAGGTTACACTTAACGAGATGGTTTTCAAAGCCGGAGCTAAGAAGATACGGAAGTTCGATGAATATGAAGTCCTGGTCGGATTTGCGGGCGGTGCCGCGGACGGCATGGCGTTACTCCAGAGGTTCGAGGAGAAGCTATCGGAGCATCACGGCAATATTCCACGCGCGGCGGTCGAATTGGCCAAGGACTGGCGCACGGACAGGTATCTCCGAAGATTGGAAGCTATGTTGGCGGTGGTTTCTAAGGAACATTGTTTTGTGATTTCCGGAACGGGCGACGTGGTCGAACCGGACGATGGAATTTGTGCGATTGGCTCTGGTGCGGGTTATGCTCTATCAGCCGCGAGGGCTATATTGACATCGAAAAACCCTCCGAAGGAGCCCGATGAAATCGTCAGGCGAAGCCTCGAAATAGCGTCGGAAATTTGCATTTATACGAATAATAATATTTCGGCAATTACTTTATGATTCCTATAAAGACCTCAAAAAAAAAGGGACTTCTTACTCCGGGCGAAATCGTCGAGGAACTCGACCGCTATATTGTTGGCCAGGACGACGCTAAAAAGAGCGTAGCTATAGCCCTTAGAAATAGATGGCGTAGGCAGATGGTCGAGGGGGAGTTGCGAGACGAAATATTGCCGGCGAATATCCTGATGATCGGGCCTACCGGAGTGGGCAAGACGGAAATCTCGCGCAGGCTTGCGGCTCTTGCGGGCGCGCCTTTCGTTAAGGTCGAGGCGAGTAAATTTACCGAAGTTGGATATGTCGGCAGGGACGTCGAATCAATGATTCGAGATCTGGTGGATATCTCGATGAATCAGGTCAGGAGCGAGCACGAGAAGAAGGTCGAGAAGCAGGCGGAAAAGAACATCGAGGAAAAACTACTCGATCTGTTGACTCCCGTTCGGCCAAAGCGATCCAAAGATGAGGTCGAAGTAGACGAGAAGAGGAGCGAGAGGATACGAGAAAAACTCCGCAAACAACTCGAAGCCGGACATCTGGAAGACAGGACAGTCCAGATAGACGTCTCGGCGAGTTTCTCTCCCTCCGTAGAAATTTTTTCACCGATGGGTATGGAAGAAATGGGGCTGAATATATCAGAGATGTTCGACGGTATCATGCCCAGGAAAACGAAATCTAAAAAAGTAACCATCGGCGAAGCGCGTAAGATATTACTTCAACAGGAAATCGCGGAACTGATCGATCATGAAAAAGTGGTGGATATGGCATTGGCTCGTGCCGAGGAATCGGGGATCGTTTTTATCGACGAGATAGATAAGATCGTTTCGGGCGCGAGTGCACACGGCCCGGATGTTTCTCGCGAGGGTGTCCAGCGCGATTTACTACCGGTTATCGAGGGCACGAACGTCGCCACGAAATACGGTATAGTGCGCACTGACCATATTCTCTTCATCGCGGCGGGGGCTTTCCACGGCAGTAGCCCCAGCGACCTGGTCCCGGAACTTCAGGGCAGACTACCGATCCGCGTGGAACTGGATTCACTATCCGGCGCGGATTTCGAGAGGATATTGCTTGAACCGGAGAATTCGTTGATAAAGCAATATAGGGCATTGCTGGAAACCGAGGGCGTAACTTTAGAATTTAGCCAAGGTGCGGTTAAAGAGATAGCAAAAATCGCCGACCGCGTAAACATGACCACGGAAAATATCGGCGCGCGGAGACTTCATACTATAATGAGCACGCTTCTAGAAGGCATCATGTTCGAGGCTCCATACGATACCGCAAAGAAGATAAAAATTAGCAAAAAGACTGTAAGTAGCGCCCTCGACGACATAGTCGAGGACAGCGATCTCGCCAAATACATCTTATAAAATATTGGATTTGCCGAAACTCCGTGCGATGACGGCTATGCTGACATCATTGCGATATCCAAAAACAAGCCGGAACTCTCATTGAAACACAAATAATTGGCGAATCGCCAGTTACCTTAATTAGATACCCAGGCCGGGTATAGCTCCGCTCAGTCCGCCGGTTAGTCTGGACATCTCCTGCTGAGCCATTTCGTTGGCCTCTTTCATTGCGCCGTTCACGGCGGCTATGACCAGATCCTCGAGCATCTCTCGGTCTTCCGGGTCGATAACTTCTCGATCGATCTTGATATCGACCAATTCCATCGAGCCGTTTACTACCGCGGTTACCATCCCGCCACCGGCGGAAAACTCGACTTCCTTTTGAGCCAATTCCTCTTGCATTCGCTCCATATCTTTTTGGAGTTTCTGCATTTGTTTGAACATCTTGTCCATTCTGGCCATTTGTAATATCCTTTCAGTTGCTATTTATTTTTCGAAAAAATTGAAATCGCCATTATCAAAGCAAAATCTGCTACGAGCAGAATATAGGCTCCGGTCATGCCAAAAACGGGTATCAAAAGGACGCCGAACATAGGCGCCGAGATTGCCGAACCGATAAGATCCGAGCCATATATTACCGCGGGTGCCCTATTGGAGAAGACATTATATCTATCAGTTTGATAGAGAAGCAATGGAAAAAGAGCACCCACTATGCCGCCGGCGACCAGATGATAAAGCCCGAAGATAAAAATCGCAAGCCAAATCGGCAATTCTGTTAATGCGCTGAGATCGAGTATAAGCAGAACGATAACCACGGCCAAGAATTGCATTCTCCATTTTCCTAAATCCAATATCCCGGAGGTCGAAAGCCTAGCGCCGGTTATAGTGCCGACCAGGAAAAGCGCCGATAACATACCGATCGCGAGATATAACTGCCCGCCGACAACCTGGAAATAATACATCAACCATATCGAGCTTCCCATCCCAAAAGCACCTGTGAAAAGAGAAAGGGCGGTTATCATAACACCCGGCGCTTTCACGGAGAGGGACATAATAAGCGCGATAATCAATAAGACCAGGATTATCGACAGCCAGATTACATAAGGGATAGATGAAAGTAATGCCAGGATACCTCCGCCCGCGAGTTCCTCCCAGCGGCGAAGACCGAGAAGCAGGACAACCGGTTTACTCCATGTGTTGGCCTGAATATCCGCTTCGGCGATTCTATCGCGTAAATCCTTCTGCCGGTAATCCTCGAACAGGTCGAGTATCATTTCGTAGGGCAAATGTAATTTCCTAACTTTTTCCGGTGGTAGGGACCTTATCTCTTTTCCGATACCGCCGCTGTCCGGTAGAGCGAGAAGCGCCGTGCTCTCGCCGAAATAGGCGGTTACCGGTCCGAATTCAGACATAGCTTCTTCGATGCTTGCCATAAGCGCGGCTTCTTCATCGGTTACGATATTCGGCGCCGTAGGAAAACCTACGATGATTTTCCCGCTATCGTCGAGTATTTCGCCGAGGTTATAGAAAACGCGTCTCGTGAGTAATCTCCCGGTCTGGCTCGATTGCGGAATTCCCGGGAATAGTAGAATGTAGTCGTAACTTCTATCGAGCGATTTTATCTTCCTGACGGGATCGCCAATGATAACTTCCACCCGGCCATCGTTGAGTCCTCGAAAAGCGGGAAAATTTGCCGCGCCGATTTCGAGCAGTTTCGGATCGTGCATAATGACCGTTATTTTTTCCGGGTTGTGTTTCAGAATACTCGACACATTGCCCTGAAGCACACCGCCTATCAGCAGGAAATTTCCTCCTGGTTTAGTATTAGCCAGAAGTGTGTGGATTAAAGGGGCGGATTGGTTTGTATCGCTTGTAGAACCGAGATACACACCGCTCTGATAGATGTATGTTTCGTCATATCGCCCCAAAACCTGTATCGCGCCGTGAACCGATTCATATCGCTCCACCGAATAACCTGAATAATAATCCTCGGTCAGTTTACTCTCTATGTTCATGAACAAGGGTATCGAGATGAAAATGAGCAAAAAAGCGGTGCCGCTCGCTAAAGCTTTTTTACCTCCCGCTGTAAAGATCAATACACCGCCGAAAGCCGCGCCGGTGATTATCGATAACGAAACCTGTGTGGGGAGAATCGCTACCAATAATAGCGACAGCAGTCCGCCAAGAAGGGAACCACCACCCTCATAAATATAAACTCGCGCCGGATCACCGATAACGCGGAAAGCCATCGATAATGACGAAAATACAGCACCGGTGGATATAGCGGACGGCGCGACGGTAACGAATATGAGAAACACGGTTTTATAAAAAGGCCATATCTGTCCGAAGCCCGGCGTGAGCAAATTTGCGATAAGGTGTAGCCAGATTACGGATACGCAGGCTATGATCGCCTGGGTCGCAAAACTCCGAAACCATCTATTGCCGAAGGGAGAGAGGATGCTTCCCAGACCGGCCAGTAGCAACCATGAAGAAAGCAGAATGCCGACTATCAAGTCGTTTGAGTGGAGGATAATAGAGAGTTCGCGGAAAAGCGCGGCCTGTGTGAACAGCGCGATTGCACCAGTTGCGAATGCTACAGAAAGGACGGTTCTACCTGTGATTCGAGAGGTCATCTAATCTATTATTTTATATACTATTACGCTTCTATCTTTGGCATAGACTATATATGAATCGTCGTCCAGGAGGAAACCGTCGATTTTTCCTTCGAACTGCACCGGAATTAACATCTCAGGATTGGAATAGGGCAGGACTATACTGAAATATTCGAAATATTTAGTGAAGATCGAATAGGATACGGCGAGAACCTGTATATCAGACCATACGGTTGGATTTGTATCTAAAGACATGAGAAGTCTCGTATCGGCCGTTTTAAAATCCTCGCAATAATCGAGAATAGGCGTCTCGTCTGCGGTCAATATCCATGAGCACAAATATCCCTGGACGGAAGTCGCGTCTCTCTTCATCGTCGGTTCGATAGCCGCCACGTCTAATTTCGTTTCGTCTTCCCAGAGGAGTTCTCCGGTATTGCGGTCATAGCAATATAACGCCGGATTTCTGCAGGCTCTCGTGAGGACGAATAGAGCGTCGTCGGTAAGGGCGCTTTTATCTTCCTGGACGATCACGTTCGACTCCGCTGTGGTAAGTTTTCGCTCCATATATATTTCTCTCGTCTCCATGTCGCGGATAACCAGATATCGCCCTTCCGGCCTGATTTCGGTGGCGATAATGACTTCGTTATCGTCGATTTTTTCAAAGGCCGCGTGTTCGATTTGATATTCGAATTCGGCCTTTTCCGATTCGAGGTTATAGACGAAAGATATCTCCGAATCGCGGCGGATATATCCCTGCATAGCGAGATAATTGCCCAGGGGGGATACGCTTAGCCATTCGGCATACTTGAGAAGCCCCGTTTCATCCAGAATATCAGTATTCGTCGAATCGAAAACCCAATTTACCGGCGTTTCGAGAAGTCTATCCCAGCCGCGGACAATAACTATCTCACCGCGATCAGATGTCCTGAGACAAAGCGGGGTCGTATATTCGGATAACGCCAGCGAATCCCACAGCGACCTTATTTTTTCGCCCTCTACGGAAAAGACATCGACAAATAGGGATCCCGGAGATTGGGAGAGGACGTAGAGGTTGCCGACGTCGTCTATCTCCAAATCGACGATTTCTTTATTTACTTCGACTGAAAAGACTTCGCGCGTTTCCGGGAAAAATTCCAGCCACGGTTCGACAGCCGTTAAAACCAGGGGCATTATTAGAAGAAATAAGGATTTTTTCATATTTCCTCCCTATATACTAACTCTCTCGCTCTGATGATAGTGTTTATCCAGAATAGATCGTATTGTGGATTATAGCGCAGTTCATAGGCCTTGCGTTCGAGGAATTTGATCGCACGTCCGACGGGTTCCGGATCGGGAAATTTGCCCGCCGCCATTTCGAGGCGATTTGCAATCGCCCGGTTTGCAATAATATCACTCGCGCCGATTTGATATAGCATTTGATCTCGCAAGATCGAGATAGCGACATCCATAACAGCTTTCGATTTCGACCTGTCGCGGCCAATTTTATCGACGAAATCCAACGCTTTAGTATCGTTCTTTGAAAACACCGCTACCCAGAGTTCTTCCGCGAGTTCTATTATTTCCGAGGTCTCTTCGGCGAGGAATTCTAACGCGGTCGAGATACTTCCGTCGGAATAATACGTTGCGGTTTCGGCTTTTTTGTCGCCGATATCGCGTTCCATGAGTATTTTTCGTATCTGATCTCTGTTTAACCGCGTGAACGTTATGGGTTGGGCTCGGCTCCGAATGGTCGGCAGAAGGTAATCCGGTTGAGAACTCGTCAGGATGATATGGCTGTCTTCGGGAGGCTCTTCGAGGGTTTTCAGGAAGGCGTTCGCCGCTTCGAGAGTCATGGCCTCCGCATCGCGTATTATCGCCCATCTTCCCCCCGATGAAGTAGTCGAAAGGGAGAGCCATTCCGATAGCGACCTGACCTGTTCGATAGTAATATTCGCCGGTTTATCGAAAGATAATCCTATGAAAGGATCGGCGGCGATTTTCTGCAATTCTACAGCCTGGATTTCGGGATCTTCCCTCTCTTTCTTCGGTAACGGAACGAGCAATTCCAGGTCGGGATGGTTAAGGCGTTTGATTAATTTGCACGAATTACATTCGCTGGCACACGACATTGGAGATTTACATTTCACCCACCTGACCAATTTTAGGGCTGATGCGAGTTTCCCCACTCCCGCCGGGCCTCTGAAAAGATAAGCCGAGGCAAGTCGGTTCGAATCCAACGCGCGATAGAGCATGGTTTTCGCGGTATCCTGACCGGGAATAGAACCGAGGAAATTATGTGGCAATGAGCCATTCAATCGGATTTACCTCCTCTTTGCCTTTTCTGATTTCGAAATGCAATTTCGCACCTTCCAGCCAGCCTTCGGGGGCGGTGTAGCCTATGACGTGGCCGTTCGATACGTTCTCGCCTTTAGCGACTTCCACCTGCCCCAGGTTGCCGTAAACGGAGAAATATCCCCCTTTGTGCTGGAGGATGACTATCCTGCCGTAACCCCGAAGCCAGGAAATATGCGCGACCTGCCCGGGCGCTACCGCGGTTACTCTTTCATCCGGGTCGGTAGCAATATCGATACCGGCATTTTTGAATTCCGTTCCGAACCGTTGTTCTTTGACTATTCCAAAAGGATGTATAATAGTCCGGGATGCGGTAGGCCAGGGAAGACTACCCCTGTATTTCTCGAAATCGCCCTCCATCCGGGGTCGAGGGATCTGGCGGGCAAGTTCAGCAAGGGATTTCTCCATCTCCTCTATTGCGCGTGCGTATGCGGTCTTATCCTGCCGAATTCTCGATATTACGGCCTGTTTCCTATCGACTGCGGATTGCAGGCTGTCCAATTCATTCTCGCGAGCTTGTCGCGTTTCGATGACCCGCGTATGCACGGTTTCTGTGGAATCTATGAGGATTTCCACTCGACGCGCGGCGTCTTCCGTGAGTTCCGAGATACGTTTACGTTTCTCTGCGAGAAAAAGGAAATACCCGACTCTCGACGCGAAATCGCCGATACTCTTACTTCCGAGCAAAAAGGCGAATTCGTTTCCCTTGCCGCGAATATACATAGCCCGTAAAACTTCCGCCTGCAATGCCCGCGCAGAATCCAATTCCTCGCGCCGAAGGGATAGAGAATCGTTCAGGACATCGAGCCGTTCGGTCAACAGGGAGTTTTTTTCGCGGAGTGCATTCAATAAATCGTTTACCAACGTTACCTGACGGGAGAGGGCGTCGAGCATCTCGATTTGGTTTTCCTCCCGCTTTTGCAGACGTTCGAGTTCCTCGCGTGTTTCGGTTATTTCCGAACGGAGCGTTTCCTCCCGGTTACCGAAGCAACTTGCGGCGATGATAAGAAACGATATTAGGAGAATCCGTCTTATCATCTGTCCCTTTCGAGCACAATCCACATGTTGGCGACCGCCGCCTGAACGTGGCGATATTCCTTATATAGTGGATACATATTCGGCGGGAAAGCGAGCCGCGATCGACTGTAATTATCCCTGAAAATGAAATTCCCGCGCTTTTCGGAAAACTCCGCTAAATAGCTTATAGAATCCCCGGCGGAAATTGTGTCTTCAGGAACGGCATATATCTTATATCCTTTGGGTAGTTTGACGTCTATTTCGTGTGTTTCACAATAGGGAGTATCGAACCATATAGGCCAATCGCGAGATTGCGCGCCCGTTCCCCAGGTGGAATAATCCAGATCCGGGATTTTGAAAGCGAGGTATTTATCCCCGGCCTTAATAGCGTAGTCGGGGGCGGAAAACTCCGCGAAAAGTTCGGGCGTGGTTCCCAGATCGCCGATATTTTGCAAGCGCCAGCCATCGAGATGCGCGGAATGATGAATCTTAGAAACGCGTTCCTCCATAGCCTGACGGATCTCGTCCTCGGTAGCATATCGGTATTCGCGTATATCTTCCTGCCGGTTCCCGAAAAACCGTTCGTGTAATTGCCCATGTATCGAACCGTCCGGATTCATTATAATAGTTACTTTGGAAGCCTGTCCCTCTCTGGACAGTGGCGGTTTTGGAATAATTGTCAATCGCGCCGAATTGCCATCGAAGACGACGGCTTTTTCGCCCATTACCGAACCGCGCACGCACCGGAATGGTAGATAATCCGAGGAAAGATCTATTATTAATTCCTTATCTTCCTCATCGCTGAGATTAACGTAAACCAGGGGAGAAGGTGTGGAAAAAAGCGATGGAACATCATCGCAAAATACGGTTTCATGAGTGGATGAGAACACAAATTGAACATTGAGACCTGCACGTTTTGAGAGCATATAGAATAAGAAAGCTCGATCCAGATCGTTACAGTATTGTTTTGTGAGTATTTGTGATATTTTTTGGGGTTCGAAACTATAAATACCAGCGCCAACAGGGATATAACCGATTTCATCCATTACCCATGAATAAAGAGCCCTTGCTTTTTCGCGATCGCTATTTTTCCCTGGCAGTGTTTTTTCGATGATTTGGTTTAGCCGTGGTGGTATTTCCTGGGCTTCGCTTATCTTCCTATTGAATTCCAGGGCGATATCTTCCCAGTCTTCTCCGCCAGAGATAACCACAAAGGGCGAATATTTGGCTTGTGGTGGCATATTCGATTCGGGAAATACCGGCGGGATATTTTCTATCGACCATGTATAAGTAGTGAACGCCGGCCCGCTTTTCACCTGCATTTCCGGCCAATCGGCGGGCCAGTTGATTTCGCCAAATGCCGGTTCTGCACCGGTTTCAACTTCGAGAACGACCTCCCGATGAAGCACCGGCCCTTCTTCGTAGAAAGGAATACTCACATAATAAGGATCCAGCGGCGAACTGCCTTTGCGGGTAACTCGTTCCGAAATATCGATTATAGTTCCCACCGCGACCTCGCCGAGAGCGTATTTCAGGATGTTTAACCGGTCGTAATCCGGGACGAAGGCATTCACCGGGCCTCGTTCCACGGCGGATTCGTCAAGATGGAGCACCTGGCCAGACGGAGAGATACTCCGGGCATGGATTATCTGCGGCATTTCGATATCTGGATAGTAATAGATTTCGCTCAGGGCGACCTGATCTTTTGCACCCTCTGAATATAACTGTGTAATTTCCCGATGGTTTTGCTTTATCGTGCCGTCCAGCATAATCCTGATGCGCCAGCAATCGTATAGGACAGCGTAATTCGCGCCCGCGAAATTTTCTAACGGCGGTTTATTTTCGATAAACCGAAGTAATAACTCGTCGTCGATGTCCTCTAATGTTCTCCATATATCGCCCGCGCGTTTTTTGCCGAGTTCTATACTAACGACCTCGTCGCGGTCGATTTCCCTCACCCCCTGAGGGGAGTCGAATCTTACCAGAAGCGGTGTGATTTCGACCAATTCGCCCCGATGTTCCTCGCCGTCACGGGTATAGATAACGTCTCTGGTGGAAACGACCTCGGCAAAAACAAGAACGGAGGTAAGCAGGAGTAATCCCGCAATAATGGTTTTCATTCCTTTTCCTTTGCGGAGCTGTCCGGATTCTCTATTTCGTATAAGATTAATTCTGCCTGTTCGACGGTATCTATATATTTATCGGGGGGATTCTTGAAGTCGATAATTTCCCGTAAAACTTCTTTTGCGGCGGCTTCTGAGCCGATAGCCAGATAAATCCTGGCCAATTCCAGATCGTATTCGAGGTTATCTTTATCCTCCTTGTCCGCCCGGCGTAGATAATATGCCGCGCTGTCCATACACGCCGATCCGAGTTCGTTGGGCTTTCTCATCAACATGGGTTTCGGGCAGACCCACCGATGCCATAATCCCATTAGATAAAGCGCTTCGGGATTATCCGATTCCTCTTCAAGCACGAGATTCAATTCCTCGTGAACTCGCCGGGCCACGCGGACATCGTCCCAATCCGGTTTGAAGAGTGCCAGGGTTCCCAGCGCTCTGGCGTATTCGAGATGAGCCATAAGTATATTCGAGTCGATTACAATCGCCCTATTGAGATAATTCGTAGCTATTTCCAGACTATCGTGCCGCGCGCCACCCTGGATTCTCTGAGCTATGTGGGTAAGAGCGGCCCCCACCCGCCATAAAACCTCGGCGTCGTCGGGATTCTGCTCTTCGGCTTTGCGGTATTCCGTCAGAGCTTCTTGATAGTCGCCACGTTTCATCAAGTGATCGCCCATCCTCAAAGGGCCTGCATTTGCGAACATCATCGTGATTGTTATTAGTAATAATGCGAGCATTTTAATCTGGAACATTTGTCCCTCTCTATGGGTATTTCGTTTTCAATCGAATCGAATAATAAATACGGCTTGTAACAATGACCACAATTAAAACAACGATATAAGGGAACGCGTAAAAACACACCCAGAGGTTCATCAACAGAACCGCTATTTTATTAGCTCTAACAAATCGTTTGCCACCTTTGATGGCCGCATAGATATAGTAGGGAGAAGCGAAAAGGCCGGTCAGGAAGACGGCGGGTTCTTTGATGAAAATCGAACCTATAGTCGCTATCCCGATTAATATGAAAGAGGCGATTACAGCAGTTTTCTCGCCCTTGACGACGGCCAGAGTGCGTTTGCGGGTGATGCGGTCGCCCTCGATATCCGGTATAGTCGTTGCGATATAAACGCCGGCGTAAGCGAGAGCGTAGGGAAGCATTCGATACAACACCTGCCATTGCAGATTGTTTATCGAACTCCATCCGATGACATATATCAACGCGCCGTGGCCTAAACCGTTGAGGATTATAGAGAACCACGGGCTATCTTTGAATCGAAATTTCGGATGTGAATAGAGGAATCCCATGAAGACGCCTATCGCTACGAGAACTCCCGCGATAGGATCTATCCATACTGCGACCGCTAACGCGGCGATATCGCAGAAAATTGTTATAATCCAGGCCATCCCCGGCGATACTAATCCCAGCGAAAAGGGAAGATTCTTGCGGTTGATTCTATCGCCCTCGACGTCGTAAATCTGGTTAAGGCCGTAGATTCCGCCGCCCAGGAATAGCCCGAGAAGCAGTAATTGAATAAACGGCAGGTCGAGTCCACTACCTCCACCGGCGACGTAGCCGAGAAGAAGCGGTGCCCAAATCGGAAGTAACAGCAGAGGGCGCAGAAAGAAGATATGATCGAAAATCCAGGCGAGGAAACCGCCGCGTTTTGATGTCATCTCTAGTTTATTCAATTCGAGCTCATTTCAAACCGAATTCGTGTTCGTCAAATTCGACTACCGTGTATTTGAATAGCTGGACGTCGGGATCCTTGTAACAATCCGGCGAAAGGCCGGCTTTCTGCGAACAGAGTTCTTGCAGGAACCGCTCTTTAGTCCATCCGGTGTCGCGTCCAACCTGCGGCAGGAATACGCCGCTTCGATTTTTTTTCATCAGCCATACTCCGTGGACGCCCATCTCGAAATCTCGCCAATCCTCGAAAGGTTGCATGGGGGAGAGCACGGAGATTTCTATGTCTATCGAATCCAACTCGGCTTCCGTGACCGGACGAAAACGATGGTCTCGCGTTGCCGCGGAAATCGCCATGTCCCTGACAGCAGAATATAGAGGCCCCTGCGCTATCATCTGGCCGATACACCCACGCAACATGCCGTTTCTGTGAAGTGTTACGAAGACAGCGCCGTCGTTTGCAAGGACTTCGTCTTCGGGGGTGTCGGGAGCATAAACTTCGCCCTCGGTTACGTAATTCTCGATGGTCTTTCGCGCGAGTTTGAGCAGATATATCTTTTGCTGTTTCGTCAAATCGAAATCGATGTTTCCGGGATTAGATCCGGATTCCATGACACTTTCGAGTTTATCGTCGCTACCGGTGTCGAGGAACAGCGTGGATAGATACCCGACGACCTGCGATGAATCGCCGGCGGGGACGTCGGCCGAAGTTGCATAACGCAGTTTCTGGACTTTATCCGCGCCGAGATTCCCGGCGCACCGCATTAGCGCCAATACTCCGCTGTATCCGCAGGCCTCGCATTTGCCGGCGCGAACTACCTTGTGAAGGCTATCAGGATTACCGCTCAAAACGGCTTCTGTGAAGATATTGTCCAGCTCATGTGCCTGTTTTTCAGGGTGATAATGAGACAGATCCGTGCTGGCCAGGATAATCGTCCTCTCGTCCGCGACTTCGGATAACGCCACGGCGAGTTGGTCGATGACATTATCGGTTTGCGATCCGATCACTATCGGCACTATTTTGAAATCGTTGTCCAGAGTATATTGCAGGAAAGGAAGTTGTATTTCCAGCGAATGTTCGTTGTTGTGGACGTATTTATTGAAATCGGCTATCGGTTCGAGCTTTTCGAGTAGAGCATTTGCCATTCTGCTATCGATCGGTGTGGAACCGAGTGGCGTCAACCATGAACCTTCCGCCCAGATACTAAGCCCGGAAAATCCCGCGGTGCGATGGTTCGGACCGAGTATCACGACAGTTGAACCTTTGTAGCGATTCTTGTTTTGCATGAGGGTTTTATAGCCCCACGCCGCGACAGGCCCTGAATAGACATATCCCGCGTGCGGCGATACGATTCCGACAATCCTGCCCTCCGTTTTAGGCGGGTCGGCTTCGTCGATGTATGTCTCTATTGTTTGTTTCAATTCGGCGGCGTCGCCGGAATACCAGCTTCCCGCGAGTATCGGTTTCCTATCCATAATGGAATCCTCTCTGAGCAATCCGTCGGGTTTTGCATCCTCGCTCTTCGCACAACCCGCGAAAACAAGACACATAACGACCATAAGCTCTACAATTCTAAATTTCTTAAATCCTAAAATATTCATTTATTTCTCCCTGTCTAACAGGTATTTATATAAGTTAAGATACTTTTTTCTCAAGTCAAGAGTTGATAAATTATCAGCGTAATTATTCATCAAAGTCTATCTAAAAATATCTTGACTCGACCGCTATCCACCAATATATTTGCAACCCTTGAAAATATTGGGGAGTCGTCCAATGGCAGGACATACGGCTCTGGACCGTAGAATTGGGGTTCGAATCCCTGCTCCCCAGCCATTTATCGGAATACCCGACCTTTCCTTCGATAATTTAGTTTACTCCAACAGGATTTACCGTTTTTTCATCTCCACCAAATCCTCGCCTAACAATCATGTTTAGACTCTCTCGTAAAATAAACAAAAAAAGGGTTGAAAAGTAACCCGCGGGTCATTATAATAATTGCGAGTTAAGTTTGTGACCACTCGTTTTACGTTGGGAGCGATATGAGACAAAGGGAAAAAGATAAGATTCGCAACAGGAGGCTGTTGCTGGAGGCCGCGGAGAAGCTCTTCGCAGTCCATGGCTTCGCGATGACCAAAATCGAGGATATCGCCGAAGAGGCGGGTTTTTCGAAAGCCACGGTTTACAATTATTTCGATAATAAGGAAGACCTGTTTATCGCGCTGATTGACCGGAAATTCGAAGAAATGGTTCAAATCAGCGAAGATGTATTCAACTCGAGTGCCCCCTTCGAGGTTGTGGTTGAGAATTACATAAGGATATCGCTGAATATCATCAATCAGAACCCTAATTTTTACAGGATTATGATGTCCGAGTTCTACCGGTTCTGCCCCGAGTTCATAGTCGATAAGATTCGGCCTCGAATTCATAACGTTATTATGGAGTTTCGTATTCGGCTGAAGAACTACTTCGAGAAAAACCCCTCGCAATTCAGGGATTCAGTTTCTCCTGCGGATGCCGCCGCGGCGCTTTCCGGTTTGATAACATCGTTCATGGGGGATTGGTTTTTTTCTGATAAGGATTATGAACTGGAGACTAAAACGGAGGTTATTATGGATATATTTTTCAACGGAGCTGTAAAATCAGACAGAATAAATAAGGAAAAGAAATGACCGGAAACAGAATTATAATCGTGGTTCTATGCCTTGTCGTCGCCGCTTTCGGGCTAACTCTGGATGAAGCTATTCACAGGGCTATGGAGGCCAACTCCGAAGTCCTGATGTCCTCCAGTTCGGCCAGTGCGGCGAGAATGGACGCGAAGTCCGCATTCACTAACTTTTTCCCGCGAATAAAGGCCGAAGCCTCATACACGCGACTTGACGAAGTGCCGACAATCGTCATGCCCGACGAGCTTAGCATGTTCATGCCCGAGGGCGGAATTCCCATGGGGGACGTCAACAATTATAACATGACCCTGGGCGTGCAACAGCCGATTTTCATGGGCGGAAAGATATACAACGGCTACCGCGCCGCAAAAGCCGGAGCCGAAATGGAAGCCCTCGGCAGGGACAACAGCCTGAACAGCGTGGGCAAGCAAGTTACTCAGGCGTATTTCGGCGTCATTAAAGCGGAATTGTTCCGCGAATCGATGGATGACGCTCGGGAGAGAATGGACGCCCATCTGCGAGTCATCGAGGCGATGTATGAACAGGGCCTCGTATCCCGCAACGACCTTCTGAAAACCCGCGTGGCCAGTTCCGAAATCGACCTGATGAAGATTCAGTCGGAAAACGCTGTCAACGCCGCCCGTCTCGGATTGAATTTCATGCTCAACTACCCCGATGATACTACCCTCATCCTCGATCCGGATACATCGGTGGCCGAAATAGAATTGCCGAAATACCGTGCGGATATCGAAAGGGCTATGAGCCGCCGAGTCGATATTCGTCAGATGGAAAAGACGGTCGAAGCCTCGAAAGCCGGAGTGAATATCGCATACGGTTCCTTCTCGCCCAATATAGTAGGTATATTCAATTTCGCATACCAGCGTCCAAATCGGGCAAACGAGCCGGAGTTCTACGATTCCTGGAACGCCACCCTCGCCGCGAGCTGGGATTTAATCTCCTTCGGCGAGAGGATGTTCGGCGTGAAAAAGGCCAAATACATGCGCGACCGCGCCATGGAAGCATACCAGATGATGACCCGCGCCGCCGAGATGGAGATTCGCAACCAGTTCAATGTCCTGCGGGAAATTCAGCAGAGGCTGGATGTCTCCAGAATCAAGCTGGAGCAGGCGCGGGAGGGTTACCGTGTAGCTCAGGCCGAATTCGGAGCCGGTCTTGCCACGAACACGGACGTCCTCGACGCCAACTCCTCGTTAATACAAGCTCAGAATGAATACATTTCCGCAATCGCGGATTACAAAGTCGCCAGCATCGAATACGATGTCGCAATCGGAATCAACTTCAGCATGGAGAGATAAGATGAAATCGCGTATCGCAGTTCTAATTCTAATCGCAGTTATAATGACATTTATTGCAGGATGTCAGGGGCAGTCCGGAAAATCGAACCAGGATTTGTCGCGCAGGACTATCGTCGTAGGCGTTGCAAAGCCGGATGTCCGAAATATTCAAGAGTATGTGGGATTTTCGGGGCGTCTCGAAGGGATTCAGGACGTCATGGTTTTCCCTCAGATGCCCGGAACCATCGAGAAAATTCTCGTCAATGTCGGCGATAAAGTTACGAAAGGCCAGCTTCTGGTGAGAATGGACGAGGAGAATCTCAATCAGGTGCGCGCTCAATATGAGGCGGCCAAGCAGACCTACGAGAGAATGCTCTCCCTTTATCAGGACAGCCTGATTTCCCCTCAGAGTTTCGATCAGGCCAAAGCCGGGTTCGAAGCCGCCGAAGCTGGATTCCGCCAGGTGCGCGATAATACGGAACTTCGTGCGCCATTCGCGGGAACAATAGTCGGAAAATATTTCGACGAGCAGAATGTGTATTCCCCGGGAATCCGCGGAATCCTCCGTTTGGCAGTTACGAATAAACTGAAATTGCCCGTGAACATTTCCGGCGCGGATTACCGTAAGGTTCGCGAGGAAATGCCCGTGCGAATCACGACGGACATGTTCCCGGATACGGTTTTCATCGGCAAAATACAGAATCTGTCCCCCGGCGCCGACCCGATAACCGGACTTTTCAACGCGGAGATAGTCCTCGACAATAAAAACGGGTTACTGCCGGTAGGAGTTTTCGTCGATGCACGTGTGATTTCGAGTGAGCGCGAGGACGCTGTAATTATCCCGAGGTCGGCGATAGTTTCAGACAGCCTCGCCTTCGTTTACAGCGGCGGAACGGTAACCCGCAAAGTAGTCGAAACGGGTATCTTCCGGGCGGATTCCGTGGAGATATTGTCCGGCATTTCCCCCGACGATTATGTCGTAAACCGAGGCGCTCTCGGTCTCCGCGACGGCGCTAAAGTTGAAACGATGGAGGAGGTGTCCCGGTGACAATCCCCGAATTTTCAGTAAGTAAACGCGTAACCATAGGGATGTTCGCGCTGATTCTCGTCGTGATGGGAATCTGGGCGCTCTGGGGACTGGGCCTCGACCTTTTTCCCGACATCGAATACCCCATGGTAACCGTAACCACAATATACAGCGGCGCGGGAAGCCAGGAGGTCGAAAAGAACCTCACGGAACCCCTCGAACGCTATGTCGGGACGGTGAACAATCTCAAAACCATCACCTCGGTATCCCGCGAGGGCATCTCGATTCTCATGCTCGAATTTGAATGGGGCACCAATGTCGATTTCGCCGCTCAGGATGTCCGCGAGGCGATAGACGCCGGCATGGCCTTCCTTCCCGAGGACATCAACAAGCCCAACGTCTCGAAATTCGATATAACAGCCATGCCCGTGATGACAATTCCCATCTATGGCATGGACGACTCCCGCGAGCTGAAAAAACTCGCCGAAGAGGAGATTGCCGAGAAACTCAAACGCGTCGATGGCGTGGCAAGTGTCCTCGTTTTCGGCGGGGATGAGCGCGAGGTGCAAATAACTGTCAACGGCCTTCGTATGCGCGAACTGGGAATCTCCACCGACGACATCGCCATGTCCCTCGCGGCGCAGAATCTGAACATGCCCGCCGGTTTCATCGAAGAGGGGCACGAAGAATATCTCCTGCGGACAGTAGGGGAATTCAAGACGGTCGAGGAAATCAGTAATATCGCAGTAGGTGCGACAAATTTCGGCGAACCAATTTACCTGCGAGATGTCGCAGAAGTCGAAATGGATATCGTAGAAAACCGCTCCGCTGTGCGCGCGAACAAGAATTCCGCGGTTGGGATGGTGGTTTTCAAACAGTCCAATGCGAATACAGTCTCCGTCGGAAGGCGCGTCAAAAAGGCTCTGGCAGAACTCTGGCCGACCCTGCCGGACAACATCGAATATGACTTCGGCCTCGATATGGAGGACTGGATTTCCGACGTCGGCAACCAAACGAGCACCAACGCTCTCGTAGGCGGCCTTCTCGCGGTCGTGATGATATGGCTATTCCTGCGCAACTGGCGCCCGACCTTCGCAATCGCGACGGCGATTCCCCTCTCTGTCATCGCAACCTTTATTCCCCTGCGTCTCGGCGGGTTCACCCTCAACATCATGACCCTGGGCGGTCTTGCTCTCGGTGTTGGAATGTTGGTCGATAACGCGGTGGTCGTCATCGAGAATATCTACCGCTTTATCGAGAAAGGCAGAACGCGTATCGAAGCGGCCAAACTCGGCGCGAGTCAGGTGGCTATGGCAATCACGGCGAGCACATTGACCACCATCGCCGTGTTCATGCCGATGGTCTTCTCGTCCGGTCTTGCCGGCCAGTTGACCCGAGGCCTCGCGTTGACCATCACCTTCGCCCTGCTTTGCAGTCTGCTCGTTTCGCTGACCATCGTGCCGATGATTGCATCGATCCTATTCCGCAAAGACGGCAAAAAGAAAAAAGCGGGCATATTCGAGAAGATCAGGGTCAAATACAACAAAGCCCTTACCTGGGCTGTCGTGCATCCGATAAAAATGTTCATCTTCCTTATTATCGCTATCGCGTTAACTGCGGCGGCAGTCCCGTTAGTCGGCACGGAATTCTTCCCGAAAGCCAACGACGATATGATAATGATGACCCTCAAACTCCCTGTGGGCAGTCGTGTCGAAGAAACCGACCGTTTCGCCAAAGAGATGGAAGACCTCATCTTCACCTTCCCCGAGACCGACCGCGTGTTTACTATGGTCGGACAGGGGCAGATGGGCGGCGGCGGCTTCGGCCCCGAAGGTTCAAACGAGGCCTTCTTCATGGTCGCCCTCGAGAAAAAGCGCGACATCACCAGCGGCGAATATAGCGAAAAAATCCGCGCCAAATTCCCCGATTACGACGGCGTTACTATCGAGATGTCCGAAATGGGCATGGGCGGAGGCTCTGAAGGCGATGTCGATATCAAAATCTTCGGCGACGATCTCGACCTCATGCTTCAATATTCCCTCGAAATCGCGGATCTCGTCAAGGAGGTCCCCGGCGCGAAAGATGTCCGGTCCAGCGTCGAACAGGGCAAGCCGGAAATCGAGATTCGCGTCAATAAAGAAAAAGCGTCGCGCCTCGGATTGCCCGTGGCGATGGTGGCGTCGCAGATACGCACTCTCACCCTTGGCACCGTCGTCAGCAGGCTTCGCGAGAGGTCGGGCGAGGAGATCGACATGCGCGTCCGCCTTCGTGAATCGGAACGGCTCACCCTCGACGACATTCAGAATCTGCCCATCTCGACCCCCATGGGCGGGAAAATCCCCCTGAAAGAGGTCGCGGATTTCGTCGAGATGCTCGGCCCGGTGCAGATTCAGCATGAACAGCAAACCCGCGTGGTTCATGTCTATGCCAACCGTCAGGGGCGCGATGTCGGAAGCCTCGTGGCAGACATCGATAAGACAATCGCTCCCGTAACATCCCGTTTCGGCCCCGGCTACGACTACGAAATCTCCGGCGAGCAGGAACAGATGCAGGAAGCCTTCAAAGACCTTGTCCTGGCGATGATTCTGGCGATAATCCTCGTTTACGCCATCATGGCGTCGCTGTTCGAGTCCATCGTTCAGCCGCTGGTTATCATGATAACCCTTCCATTGGCGGCTTTGGGGGTGATGTGGATTTTCCTCATCACCGGCGCGACCCTATCGGTGGTTTCCTTCGTTGGGGCGATTATTCTCGCGGGAATCGTGGTGAACAACGGCATCGTGCTGGTTGACCACACGAATAAACTGCGTGACGAGGGACTTTGCGAGGAAGACGCCATCATTCAGGCCGGCACGGACAGAATTCGCCCGGTGCTTATTACCGCGCTGACCACGATGATAGGCATGTTCCCGATGGCCATCGCCACCGGTTCCGGCTCGGAAATGAGCTCGCCCATGGCGCTGACCGTTATAGGCGGCCTTTTCACGGCGACAATTCTCACCCTGTTCTACGTCCCGATTTTCTACAAAGGCGCGAACAGGCTCTCTCTGGCGACCCAACGTCGTTTCGTGCGCGTTCTCCACGGCGAGGACGAAGCCAACGGCGTAACCGACGGCTCCGACGACTGCAAAACCGGCGTTCGCGCGGACATTTAGAGCGCCGAAAAACTAATCGCAAAGGGGCGGGGTTTTCAATCCCGCCCCTTTTTTTCTCCCCCCCCTCTGTCATTTCGAACCGAAGGGAGAAATCTCCTTTGCATTTGGACGAGATTCCCCCTCTCGTCGCATAGCTCCAGCCCCCTCTCGTAGCATAGCTCCAGCTATGCGATGAAAATGCGTCCGAAGCTATGCTTCGCTTAGTCGAAGCGGAGCTTCGAGGGCAGTGGCGTTCCACAGCTGGAGCTGTGGAACGAGGGAGAGATTCATGAAATTAATAGATGCGGCGTCTCGCCGCATATCGAGCGAGACGCTCG
>CAZSHG010000001.1:0-219627 GCA_964606695.1 uncultured bacterium | reverse complement strand
AAAGTGGTACGTGAGCTGGGTTCAGAACGTCGTGAGACAGTTCGGTCCCTATCTGCTGTGAGCGTAGGAAACTTGAGGAGGTCTGATCTTAGTACGAGAGGACCGGGTCGGACGAACCTCTGGTGTACCAGTTGTCGCGCCAGCGGCACTGCTGGGTAGCTATGTTCGGTCGGGATAAGTGCTGAAAGCATCTAAGCACGAAGCCCGCTCCAAGATGAGGTTTCCCGTCCATTTAGGACCTAAAGGGCCCTGGAAGACTACCAGGTCGATAGGCGGCAGGTGTAAGCATGGTAACATGTTCAGCCGAGCCGTACTAATAGCCCGTGTGTCTTGATCCATTTAATTTCATTTAAAGCACGTTCGCTACAGTTTCTCTGCTTTGAACCGAAAGACTCCTTATTAATATAAATTTTCCCGGTAGTCATAGAGAAGGGGCCACGCCCGTTTCCATTCCGAACACGGAAGCTAAGCCCTTCATCGCCGATGGTACTGCACTGGCAACGGTGTGGAAGAGTAGGTCACTGCCGGGACTTTTTTATGCCTTGATTTCTTTGTTTCTTCTTATTAATCTAAAAAACTGGAAGTATCGGTAATAAGATGTTAATTTCGAGTGATTTATCCAGCTTTAGAACTCAAGTTGTTATACCGTAAGGATGCAGTTTAGATGTTCAGGTAAATTAGCGCGGACAAGTTTCCCGGATAAATTCGGCGAAAGGAGAATCAAAATGAAAATCCCCGCAATGATGACCACCCTTTTAATGATACTACTCATTTTGTTTATAGCTTGTGGCGACGGCAGGGAACCATCGGTTTTTACAACAGCACCCCTTCAGAACGAGATGTCGTTCTCATACAGAGAGTCCTCAGAGTTGAAGGGACGGGGGATGATAGAGAAAACTATCGACATAAGGTTCGTGAAGAGGGACGACGGCATGTTCGATTGTATCAAGACTTATACCAACGAGTTCGGTCCGAGAGAGCAGGATCCCTTGAAGGTAAATGGATTCTTTAAATACAACGAAGTCATGGACGTACTTGCAGGGGGTGCTCCCCTCTGGATCGATCCGAAGGTCCTGGCTTCAGGTAGCATCGGCAAGATGAAGATCATTGAAGACACTTACAACGGCAAGAGCGTCTATGCGTGTCTGCAAAGCGAACGCCATACGCAATACTACGACAAAGAAACAGGTTTTCTCGAGGGTTACTGCCACGAGACCGACAAGGCTAAGGAGACCCTTGTCCGTATAGAGTAGAAAGGGTGCAAAGTTGTCATCTGAAAATCGCTTTATCCGTCGGACGCGAGGAAAACTGCCGCTTCAGCGTCTGAAGCTAATCGCCCTGGCGGAAAAAATGGCCGCGGCGAATCATCGTTATATCGACGCTGGAAGTCACTACGCCCTGCCGGAATCGCATTTCGACAAAATCTCGGACAAGGCGGCGGAGCTGGAGGACGCTATCGCGACGCAGGATAAGGAAAAATCGGAGCGGCATCACGCGGCGGTGGCCAAACGCGCCGAACGGAAGCGCGGCAATCGGCTCCTGTCATCCCTGTTTAAATGGCTGTGCGCGATATGGGGGCGCGAGGATCATCGCCTGCTGGAATTCGGCTTCGTGTCCAAATCGCAGATAGTAACGCGGAAAAAATAGCATCGACCTATCGGGCTTTTTTACGCGCTACGCAGACCAATTCCCTCTTGAAACACCGTAATCCCGGGATATTGGTGATTTTATGGAAGGCCTCGACCGCGAAACGGACTATCGGATTTCTTATCCAACGCAGTCCTATATCCTCGTGTAGCAACAGCTCGACTTCGATGCCGTGTTGGCCGAGTGTTTTCCCGAGTTTGCGTCCGGTGTTGGATTTGTAGAACGTTGCGTAGTTCCCCTCGATCATTTCCTCGTGAGTGAATCCTATCTTGTAAAACCCGATTTTTCCTTTGACATATAAATTTTACCACTTACTTTTCATTGTAGATTTATTTGATTTCGATTGGAGGCTAAATTGACATACGCCGATGTTCTTCGTCCCACAGTGGGATACAAAACGCGATTGTTCGATATAAGCTGTATTGTAGGCGGTAGCGCTATAATCGCGCTGTCGTCGATGGTAAAAATAATTCTGCCCTTCGGCCCGGTTCCGATAACCGGTCAGACTTTGGCTGTTTTACTTGTAGGTGCGCTTTTGGGCAAGGTTCGCGGCACGGGTAGTGTTTTGCTCTATCTCGGACAGGGAATCGCGGGCTTGCCGGTTTTCGCGGGCGGGATGAGCGGCGTGGCTTATCTTCTCGGCCCGACGGGAGGTTATCTCATCGGGTTTGTTCCGGCAACGTTTATTGCAGGATATTTATCCGAACGCGGATGGAATAGAAATGTCGTTACCGCATTTCTGGCGATGCTTGCCGGAAATATCGCGATTTATATCTGCGGCCTGCCCTGGCTGGCAAACTTCGTGGGGGTTGATAAGGTCTTTACCCTCGGTCTTTTGCCCTTTATTCCGGGAGATATTATGAAACTGGTCATTGCGGCTATATTGTTGCCTTCGGGATGGAAAATACTCCGACATTTCAGGCATGAACTGGAATAAATCGGGAACTGTATAATTAGGGATGGGAATTTATGAAGTATAATAGGACAATTCATGTATTCGGATTATTCGCCTTATTACTGGCGTTTTTCCCGAATGCCATGTTCGCAGAAAAAACGAGTTCCGGCGAAGAACTCCCTCCGCCACTACCGGGTTCGTGGGAACGCTACGTGCCCGGTAGCATCGCCGAAGTTATTGAAAAGGAAACTCCCTGGGTTTTAGAAGAAGCCGAGGGTATCAACCTGATGCCCAAACCGACGACATTCCGCAATATCTACGAATATGTCGGCCCGGTTCGGGAAATCGATCCAGCCAAACGGGGATTTCTGTATATGTGGGTAACAACTTTCGACAACAATAAGGAACTGCCGGGATTATATATGCGGGAACTTCTCGTTAAAGAGGGCGGTGATGAGTATTGGTTGCCCGTTCAGGAACCGACGTTGCAGGTTATTCTGAATTCTGAACTCTTTACACCGGGCGATGAATGGGTTCTATATATTTTCTGGCCGGGTTGTGTGAAATATGAGGACGAAATTACGTGGTTCTTTTTTGCGATGGAATACCAGACACTGGATGGGCAATAGCTTTCTTAGGGTAGAAATGAGATTGGTCTATCCAGCTTAAAACTGCGGAATATGCCTTTAATTTTGATTGACAATAAACGGTAACCTTGTGGGCGGGAGATTTCGCCTAAAATCTATATATAAGGAGAGAAACATGAAAAAAAGTTCGATGCTAATCGTAGTTGCGCTAATAACGTTGTTCGTAATGCCGTTATTGGCCGCCGAGGAAACCGCTGTTCCCGGAAACGAAAAGGAAGATGCCCCGACAATGGGGAAAGACCTCGTCGAGACGGTTTGGAAGTATATGAAACAGGGGGATATAGATCAGTTAAAAACGATAATGGCGGATGATTTCCAATCCCTCCATCAGGACGGTTCGCGTGATAAAAACGAGGAATTGGAACTTATTTCCGGACTCGACCTGGGCGAATATAAACTCACAGATTTCGTAGTTACACGAAATGGGAATACTCTTGTGGTAACCTACTTCGTTTCCGTAGAAGAGACTATCGAAGGCGAGAGGATGGATTCCAAACCCGCCCCTCGGATGTCAACATTTGTAAAATTGGGCGAAGATTGGAAATGGGTAGCCCACGCCAATCTCAAAACCGCGAAATAGATATCCGACCTGTTCGATCGAGAAATGCCCCGGGGCGTGGTTTTCGCGCCCCGGAGACAGCTTTAGAATAAACGCGCCGAAACATATAATTGACTCGAAAGTCGGTTATTTCGGCCAAGAATAAGGATATTATGAGCCAGATTCAAATTCAACACAACCCGTCACAAGGCGAACTCGAAGAACTCAACGTCCATTCATGGCCGATTTGGTCAAAAGAGGTTTCGGAATTTCCCTGGGAATACGACAGCACGGAGGTCTGTTATATCCTCGAAGGCCGCGCGGTTATAACTCCCGAAGACGGTCAGCCAGTCGAGATAAAAGCGAAAGACCTGGTTACATTTCCGACTGGCATGGCCTGCGTCTGGAAAATAATCGAGGATATCCGCAAACATTACACGTTCAGGTGAAATATCAATATCGCGAAGTTAAAGAAGTAATTTTTCGTGAATAAGGTCCTTGTAATATCATATGATGTTAACCCATATATGGGATCAGAGGCAACCAAAGCCCATTTCTGGATTCTGGCTCTCGCTGAATATTTCGATGTAGATGTCTTTGTTCATAGAAAACATAGCGAGGATATCGAAAAGTATCCCTATCCTTTTAATATCAAATTTATCTTTATAGATGCCGAATCTCCCAAAGAAAAGTCCTTAAAAAAATCGTGGCGGTTCGATAAAATAAATCGCCTTTTCATAGAAACTATCGAAAATGATTTTATCCAGAGGATGAGTTCTGGTTATTACCGATTTGCACATTTCCTTTCGCCTTCCGGAATTCACTCTTATAATAGTTTGTTTAAAAAAGCAGATTTTAATTATGTAATAGGCCCGCTTGGCGGCGGTATTTCGACTCCATCGGGTTTCGAAAGACTTTTCCCGTTGAAAGAGAAAATTAAAAACAAAATGAGGGAGTTTTTTTACAATCGTCTCAAAAAAAATCCGGATTACATAGAATATATCCAGAACGCATCGAGGATAATAATAGGAACTGAATACCTTTATAGATATCTTCCTAAAAACGTTCACGAGAAAACGATGATCCAATTCGACACACTTATCGATATGGCAGAATTCTCTAAGGCGGAAACATCGAGTGGTGAAAAAAAGCTAAAAAATTGCATTAAAATAGTTTTTTCGGGAAGGTTGACCCCTATAAAGGGAATCGAGATGCTCGTCGAAGCAATACGAATAATAAAAAAAGAGCTCCCGCAATTAACGGATAAGATAAAATTAGATATATATGGCGATGGCCCATTGTCGATTTCGATAAGTAAGATGATATCGCGTAATGGATTAGGAGATGTAATTAATCTGCATGGTAGAGTCCCAAGAAAAACCGTAATTGAAGCCCTTTCAAAGGCCGATATATTCTGTCTGCCAACAATACGAGAAAATGGTGGACAGGCGATTTTAGAGGCGATGGGCGCAGGGCTTCCCGTTATAACCTCCGATTACGGCGGCCCTAAATATAGCGTTACCAGTGATTGCGGAATAAAACTCCCGGTCGATAACTATAATAACTACGTCCGAAACCTGGCGGATGCGATAGTAAAACTCTCCCAAAATGAATTTCTACGTATATCAATGGGAGAAGCCGCAAGAAAAAGAGTTTGTGAAGAATTTTCCCTTGTAACTCTCAAAAAACGAATTCCCAGAATATATGAAGGAATTAAAAGGTTAGACTGACCCAGACAAAAATTAACTTGCGCCAATCCTCCTTTTGTAATTATTATTAAACTGGTGTTTGATTGGAAACCTTTTTTAGCGAGGTAAATATGCGTTTAACTCTTATGTTATCGATTATCATGCTATCCCTGACGGCTTTTTCTCAAGCATTGGTCATCGACCACACATGCACCGATTTATCATTTATCCCCACAGTCTGGATAGATTCGGTCAAAACCAACGTAGATATGCATTACGCGCACACCTCACACGGCGGTCAGCTTATCGCCGGCCTCGATACTATCATGTGGACGGATCCGTTTTACGCCTACGAAGCCGGCTGGTGCTCGCTACCATCGACCCCGGGTGTGTTCTGTATTTTCGATGGTCAGGACATCGGCGACGATTACATCACACCTGAATTATATTGGGAAACAGCCGAGGGTATGAACAATACCCGTGATGTCCTGGACGGGCACCCGTCTATCCGATACACGATGTGGGCCTGGTGCGGCCAACCGGGTTACTATAGCGCGTCGCAGATGAACGCCTACTGCGAGAGCCTTGCCGTCATCGACGCCGAATACCCGGGAGTGACTGTTATTTACATGACCGGCCACGCCCAATACGACGGCTGGGACGGGTGGACGCGATTCAATAATAACAACATCATCCGAGATTACTGCGCCGCAAACAGCAAGCCGCTGTTTGATTTCGGCGATATCGACGTCTGGTGGTTTAATCCCTCGAGTTCCGAATGGGAATACAATACCTACGAATACGACGGCGACGACGTCCCGCTGGAACACCCCCATTACGGTATCGACGAAATCGCGCACACATCGTGGGAAAACTGCGAACATAAAGGCGCGGCTTTTTGGTGGATGATGGCGCGCCTCGAGGGATGGTCGGGGCCGGTAGGTATCGACGAAAAAAGAGAATTGCCCCGCGTTATATCGATTTCCGTTGTGCCCAATCCGTTCAACTCGACCTGCCGAATAAGTTTCGATAACGGAACGCCACAGGGAATAGAGATATTCGACATATCCGGGCGACCCGTCGATAAAATAAGAATATTGCCCGGAATGACCTCGACCATCTGGCAACCGCCGGAAAACCTCGCTGGAGGAGTTTATTTCGTCAAAGCTGAAAACGTTAGTTCTTCTGCTTTGGCGAAGATTGTCCTGTTAAAATAGGACGGTTTTTGTATTTATAACCTTTCGAAATGCGGAACAATCAGATGATATGTTGCAATCACATTAATTTAGTGTTTGCCGTAGAACATTTTTTTCTGTAAATTGAATAAGTGGCTTGTTCATGGGTATGAAAGGATGAATATGCGTTTCTTATCGTCAAAAATAAGGATATTGATAGTATTAGCGTTGATAGTCTCGACTATAATAGCGCGGATGCCGCTCGAATTCCAACGAGGCCGGAGGGCTCTCGAGGAAAACAGATTTCGGGACGCCCTCGAAGATTTCGAGAAATGCCTCGATAAACGCGGTGTCGATGAACGCGACAAAATGAGAATCCACAGGGCAATAGCACAGGCGTACATCGGCATGGAGGATTGGGATTCGGCGGCGGGACAATTGAAGATAGTCCTGAATATGACACCCGGCGGAAGAGGAAAGGAACAGGTCTCAGAACTTCTGGAAATCGTAACAGCGTCGGAGGATCCCGATGTTAAGGTCGAGAATTTAGGACCTGCCGTAAACAGCCGTTACGAAGAGCTTGCGCCGGTTATTTCCCCGGACGGCAGAACTCTATATTTTATAGTTGACGGATCGCCGCACGGTAAGGGCAAACAGGATATCTACTATTCGGTGAAGGGTGACGACGGCAAATGGCAACCAGCGGAAAATATCGGACCCCCTCTCAATATGGAAGGCCATGACGGCATACTGTCAATCTCGCCCGACGGCACTTCTGCTCTTCTCGGGGGAATATATCGTCCCGACGGTAGCAAACTGGACGGCCATAGCATTGCGAGATACAAAGGAGGCCGGTGGCGGGACCCGGAGCCCGTGGAGATCGCGGATTATTATAACGAGAACCTCCTGACGAGCGCGTTCATGTCAACGAGCGGCAAATACCTTTTTCTGGCTCTTGAGCGTAAAGAAGGCTACGGCGACCTCGATTTGTATATCTGCTTCCAAAACGCCGACGGTTCATGGTCGGCACCGTTAAATCTGGGGGCGGATGTCAACACGAAAGGCACCGATGGCACTCCGTTCCTTGCTACCGACGAGAAAACCTTATATTTTTCCTCGAACGGAAGAATAGGCCTGGGAAGCCAGGATATGTATAAGACGGAACGTCTCGACGAGACCTGGACGAAATGGTCGCGTCCGGAGAACCTCGGCAAACAGGTTAATTCCGCCGGTTGGGACGCTTATTATACCATTCCCGCCCAGGGGGATATCGCATATTTTGTCTCAAGCGGGGAGGGCAGTATCGGTATGAGCGATATCTGGAAGATTACCCTCCCTCAAAAAGCCCGCCCCGGCGCTGTTGTTACCGTATCCGGTATTGTTATGGCTCCGGATTCAACTCCACTCGGCGCGGATATATCATGGGAAAGATTATCGACCGGCGAAGAGATGGGGATGGCGCACAGTAAAGACGTTACGGGCGAGTATATGATTGTCCTTCCAGTAGGCGAAGCCTACGGATACGTCGCGGAAAAAGATAATTACCTGCCCGCAAGCGAAAACCTCGACCTCACGAAAGCCGAAGCTTACGCCGAGATCGATCACGATATTATCCTTAATCCGATTAAACGCGGCGCACAAACCGTCTTAAGAAACATATTCTTCGATTTCGATAAAGCGACTCTGCGACAGGAATCCGTAGGGGAACTTACACGGGTGAAAGAACTTCTGGACGACAATCCGAATTTAATTGTAGAAATAGCCGGACACACGGACAGTGTGGGCACGGCGGCTTATAACAATAAACTTTCCACCGAACGTGCTCAAGCGGTCGCCGACTGGCTAATCTCGAACGGTGTCGGGAGTGCAAGATTAAAAGTAATGGGTTACGGCGAATCTCAACCGATTGCGGATAACGCCACCGAGGAAGATATGCAGAAAAACCGCAGGGTTGTGTTCGAAGTGATCGATATGTAAGGAAGGATTATGGGCGAGTATATCGACAGAATGGATAAAGTAGCCTGGGACGACAGAAAAGAGCTCGGATTCTTCAGCGCTCTTGTGAAGACTATCGGGCAGGTTATCGCGCATCCGACGGATTTCTTCAGAATAATGAAGAAAGACGAGGAAGTTGGTGAACCGCTGTTCTTCGGTGGGATTACCACGCTTTTTGTAGTCATCGTGAATTACATCTGGGTGGTGCCGCTTGCCATGGTGGCTCCAATGATCATGGCGGGATTTGGCAACGAGCCGGAAATGGCTTTCCTGGGCACGTTCACGGTTGGGGTAAGGCTGGTTTTCCAATTTATAATGCAGGTAATCTGGATAGTCCCGCAATTATTCATTAATGCCGGAGTTATGCATCTGGGATTAATGATTTTCGGGGCGAACAAACGTAGTTATATCAACACATTCAAGGTTGCTTGCTATTCGTCCGGAGCCAGCGCGCTTACGATTATCCCTATTGTCGGACCGATTCTTGGATTATACAAAATAGCCGTCGAGATAATCGGCCTGCGTGAAACTCACGAGACTACAACCGCAAAAGCTATCCTTGCCTGGGCGATAATACCGGTTATCTGTTGTTTACTTGCCGCCGTAGCTATAATTCCCTTTGTGGGAGCTATAATGATGGTCGCAGGAATGGACTAAGGATAATTTAGCGAGTTAAATATGATAAAATATGATAATAAAATAGAAATGACATTGGGGAAAAGGAGGTAATCATGGAAGAAAAAAATTGCCCCTATTGTGGAGGAAGCGTAAGAGAAGAATTCTGCACTCATTGCGGAGCTTACGTTCCGCCGGAAAAGCAGGTTGATGCCGACCAGGCCCCGGAGATGGTTCCCGAAGGGCCGTTCAATTCCAGGTTTGGCTACGATGAAGATGTGCCCTGGGAGAGAATGGAAGAACTCGGATTCTGGACAGCGTTAGGAGAGACCATCAAAGAAACTCTGGCCACGCCCGAGGATTTCTTTTCCCGGCTTTCGCCCAGCGGCGGAATTGGAAAACCGCTTCTATACGGGACTTTGCTCGGAGTAATCGGTGTAATCCTGGGTCAGGTATGGGGAGTTATCGGAAATGCGATCGGTTTCAGCACGGCGGGTATGTTGGGCGGCGAGTTCAGCGACGTTATGCAACAACAGGTCGCCGGGATTGCAAGCGTGTTTATGACAATACTGATATCGATAGTCGCAATACCGATCAGTTTTTTCATCATCTCGGGTATTCTTCATCTAAGCCTGATGATATTGGGCGGTGCGAATGAAGACTACGAGGCTACGTTCAGATCGGTTTGCTTTGCCCAGACGCCACAATTGGCTCAGATAATACCTGTCATAGGGAGTTTAGTAGCCGGAATCTGGACGTTGATATTGGAAGTCAAGGCGCTGTCTAACCTGCATGACATTACGCCCGGGAAAGCGCTTCTTGCGATATTTCTACCGCTGATCGTGTGTTGTCTTGTTTTAATTCCTTTCGTTTGTGCGATGGGCGGATTAGCAGGTCTTGCCGCTGGTGCGGGATAATTCGAAGGAAAGACGAAACTATGTCCATCCAATTCACGGCATCTGGCCGATAATTGGTTTGATTGGAGTTATCACCGGCAAATACTATTTCTCGATAATTCCACCCGAGTTGCTCATTTGTCCTTCGAGAACGCTTTTCGGTATTAGGTGTCCTGGTTGTGGAAGCGGCACCGCGGTTATTGCGCTATCGGAATTGCGAGTCTGGGATTCAATAGTGGCGAATCCGCTGTTTGTTATCGGCGGATTCGCTTTATCTATATGGGGCGCGATTGCGGCCATTGGATATTTTATCGGCAAACCCCTTCCGAGATGGGACGTTAACAAAAAACGTAAGGCGATTTTACGGTATGGGATTATTATAGTTTTTATCGCCAACTGGATATACGAAGCTTTTTTTGGGGTATATTAGGATCAATATATGATTGTTAAACCACGGGAAATAGTAATTATCGGCGCAGGGCCGGCGGGAGTGGCTGTGGCTATCCAGTTAAAACGTTCAGGTTTCGACCCCATCGTTTTCGAAAAGAACCAAATAGGCGGACTGATTAACGATGCCAATCTCGTCGAGAATTATCCCGGTTTTCCGTGTGGAATTCCCGGATACGAACTTGCGGAATTAATGAGAAAACAGATCGAAGGTTTTGAAGTAGAAATTCGCAAAAACGAAATTAGGGAAGTTGAAATCGTAGGCGAGAAGTTCGCGTTAGCGTCCGACGATTTCGATATTACGGCGAAAATACTCATCTTGGCAACAGGAACAGTGCCGATAAAATTACCGAATTTAGAACATATCGGCGACAGCCTTTTTTATGGAATTAAAGAACTCGAAGGAATAACCGATAAGCGTATAGCGATAATCGGAGCGGGAGATGCCGCTTTAGATTATGCCTTGAACTTATCGAAGCGGAATGAAGTGGTTATTCTCAATAGAAACCGAGAACATAAATGTTTGCGCTTACTATTCAAAAGGGCGATATTATCGGAACGGATAGATTACAGGCCGAATATCCATTTAGATACCGTAATACGGGATAGTTCCGGCCTGGCTCTCAGATGCCTGCATGAAGAAAAAGTCATCGACATCAGAGCCGATTATCTTCTGGTTGCCATCGGCAGAGAGCAGTCATTGGATTTCCTCGGCGAGAATTTATTATTTCAAAAAGAAAAGCTTGAAAAAATGGGTCTGTTGTATTTTATTGGGGATGTCGTGAACGGCTTATATCGTCAGGCCGCAATTGCTGTGGGAGACGGTATCAGAGCCGCAATGGAAATAAACAGGAGATTCGGGAGTTATCCTCGATGAAAGTTATCGCCCGGACAGAAGATGACGATGTAGCTGTCGTCCACATCGCACAAACGGACGACGGCAAACTCGTCGAATTCGTAGAATCCACTCAACCGCCTTATCCTCGAAGCGTGAAATGGGTTCTAACCGTTTCCACACTCTTTGGTTGCCCGGTTTCGTGTCGTTTTTGCGATGCGGGGCTGGAATATAAAGGGCCGTTGTCGAAGGAACAACTGCTCTATCAGATAGATTATCCGATACAAAGGCGTTTTCCGGAGGGTTATGTGCCGGTCGAGAAATTCAAGATACAATTCGCCAGGATGGGCGAACCTTCACTAAATCCCTATTTACTCGACCTCCTCGAACAACTTCCCGGGTTATATAGCGCGCCCGGGTTGATAATATCGCTTTCGACTATCGCGCCCGTCGGGAGGGAGGATTTTTTCCGAAGGCTTCTTGAGATCAAGGAGAAATATTACCGCGGGAAGTTCCAGTTCCAGTTCTCGCTTCACACGACCAATATCGAATCGCGGAAGTGGTTGATTCCGGTGCGAACCTGGGATATGAAACAAATGGCGGAATTCGGCGAGGCTTTTCGAGAAGATATGGATCGAAAAATCACCTTGAATTTCGCTCTTGCCGACGGAATGCCGGTCGACCCCGACGTCCTCCTTAATCATTTTTCCTCGGAAAATTTCCTGATTAAAATAACGCCGGTTAATCCCACCGTTCGTGCTTTAGAGAACCTTATCGTTTCATCGGTCGATGATAATCATTATTGCGAAACGGTTAATAAGTTCAAAGATGCCGGTTACGAGACGATACTCAGTATAGGCGAAAAGCGCGAGAACCTTATTGGCAGTAATTGCGGGCAATATATCAACAGGTTAAAGGCGGAATCGGAATCGATACGCGACGCCTACATATTCGAACCCGAGCGAATTTAGGAACTCTTCAATGGCTAAGATGACCCCCGAGGAATTACGGGAAAAGGCTCTAAGGCTTCATAATGAAGCCCCATTGATCGATCTTCACGCCGACACTTTCTCGACAGATAAAGAAACAACGAAATTTACGGACGGCTGGCAGGGAAAACATATCGATTTACCCAGGATGTTCGAAGCGGGTATATGGGGCGAGGCTTTCAGTCTGTTCGTTCATCCCAAATGGGGCGATGGAGATAAAAAGGCCTGGCTGGATCTCGCATACAGGGAAATGGAAAACATTCACAACGCTATCGACCGGTCGCCGAAGTTCGAATTAGCTACGAATTCGCAAGAATTACTCGCAAATAAAAACCGAGGTGCAATAAGCGCGATTATCGAAATCGAAGGACTTCATTCTCTGGGGGGCGATTTAGAAAATATAGATAAGTTCTTCGATCTCGGCGTGCGTATCTTCACTCTTACGTGGAACAACTCCAATAGTTGGGCTACCTCATGTATGTATGAGAGCGACGGCGGGCTAACCTATCGTGGACGCGACGCTATTAAAAGGATTACTTCTCTCGGCGGTTTAGTCGATTTTTCACATTCAAACCAAAAGACTTTCCGGGATACGATCGATCTTCTCGATAAACCGCCGATTTGCACCCATTCATGTTGTCGCGCGCTAAAGGAATCTTCGCGCAATCTAACTGACGAACAAATTCGTGCGATAATAGAGCGTAACGGAGTAATCGGCGTGAATTTCTTCCCCGGCTTTCTGTCGTCGAAGAAATATTCCGAAACCACCGCCGGCGATGTTGTCGATCATATCGAGCATATAATCCAGCTTGGCGGTGCACACAACATCGGATTCGGTTCCGATTTCGACGGTGTCCAGTGTTTGCCCGGCATGTCCGATTGCACCGGTATCGTGAACGTCACCAAGGAGATGCTTTTGCGAGGATTAGACGAATCCACGATTTCGGGCATCCTCGGTCGAAATTTCTTTCGTATATTCTAAAGTTCCTCCGCCGTCGTGAATTGGGGCGTCGCTTTCCGCGGGAAATCGGGATAAAAAACCCCCACTGCAAACAAATATTCTCGCTCCCGATTTCCCGCGGAATCTGGCCTGCCTTTAGTCGGAATCCCCTTATATAATTTTTTCTCCGATCGGCATTTGGAATCATCGTAAAGCACGTCTATTTTATAGGCAGGCCAGAGTCGGTCGTTTGTAGAGCAAAATGCGACTGCAATAGGAAAAATTGTGGAACGGGATGAAATGGATTTTTACTGTATAAGATAACGACCGACAGCGACGCCCCATACCGTGGAATAGGGTAGAGTTTAGTTTCCGGAAACTCCACCATTTTAATATTATCGAAATCGCTTTCTAATGCTCTTGACTTAAAGGCTATTATACAATATGTTAATTAAATGTTAGCTTTGAGAAAAAGAGATGCTAAAATATCTAAAAATATCAAATCTGGCTGTAATCGATAGAGCTGAATTCGATTTCGGCGAAGGATTCTTCGTATTGACCGGCGAAACCGGGGCGGGTAAATCGCTGGTTGTCAGTGCGATAGAGTTGTTGTTGGGGGGGAGATCGGATTCGAGCCGTGTGAGAACCGGGGAGAAGGAAGCCGTTATCGAGGGGGTATTCGTCGAAGACGGCGTGGAGACTTCCGTCCGAAGGAAAATCAGCGAGAGCGGCAGGAGTTACGCCTGGCTTAATGATTCGCCCGTAACAATTACAGAATTGAAGAATGGGACAGCTAAATTTGCCGACCTGTTAGGTCAACATGAACATCAAATTCTACTCGATCCGGAAATTCATATCGAATTTCTGGATATATACGGCGGTCACAAACCACTCGCAGAGGATTACAAACGGGACTTCCAGCAACTCGACCTTCTTCACCGGGAATTAAAAAGGTTGAACGGTAAAATCGACGAAGCGGAAAAAAACGCCCGCCTACGCGAATACAAACTTCAAGAACTTGAAGCGGCCTCACTTGACCTTGAAGAATATGACGAGTTGAACTCGACTATGAGACGTATCGAATCTTCGGAAACAATACTGGAAAACGCCAACGAGGCTTACCAGCAGATTTCCGACGGAGAACAAAACGCCATATCCAATGTGGTAGCCGCCCAGAAAAAAATCGACGATATAACTGATCTCGTTCCCGAATGTGAAATTATCAGCGAATTGCTTGAAACTGCCCTTGTTGCGTTAGAAGAAGCCGCGCGTGACATCGACGACGTTGCGCAAAGCGTCGATGTCGATTCCGAAGAGGCCGAGAGAATGCGTCGCCGCCAGATGGCTTTACAGAGGCTTTGCAGAAAGTACAACCGAACTATGGAAACGCTCATCGGATATAGGGAAGAACTCAAAAACGAGGCGGGCGACATTGAAACGCTCCATCTGGAAAGAGAGGAACTGAAAAAGACAATCGACGAACTTAAAGGAACGCTGGCCGAAAAGGCGATTGACCTTTCCGGGAAACGGCAGACAGCCGCACCTGAACTCTCTGCGGAAATCGTCGAAGTCCTTGCGCCGTTAAGCATGGATAAAGTCCTTTTCAAGGTTAATTTTACGCGAACTAAATCCCCCGAAGGCCCCGTTGTCATTAACGGCGAAAAATACGCGCTATTACCTACCGGCATCGAAACCGCGGAATTCTACATATCGACGAATCCCGGCGAAGACCTGCGCCCCCTTGCAAATATAGTTAGCGGCGGAGAATTATCTCGAATAATGCTCGCGCTCAAAACACTCTTTATCGAACAGGAGCGGAGTGGTATGCTCGTTTTTGACGAGGTCGATACCGGTATCGGCGGCGATATCGGACGACATGTCGGGAGAGCGCTGGCCAACCTCGCTAAATCTAAACAACTACTGGTAATAACCCATCTGCCGCAAATCGCCCGCTTAGCGGACAGACATTATGTTATCGATAAATATGAAGACGCCGGACGAACAAGAGTTAGAGTTGGCGAAGTATCGGGCAAACGCCGCGAAGAAGAACTTGAAAGAATGCACGGCTGGGAAATGGAACCTTCGCAAACATAATGAAGAAAAGAAAAAACAGACTCGATTACCTGAACAAAAAATATCATAATCGATATGAGAAATCGGTCTATGTCGATAAAGCCCTGACAATACCAAATATCCTGACCATTTCGCGGCTCATCGCGCTTCCTTTTTTGATCTATACTATCAATAATCTGGATAAAATCGGCCCGATACCTTCCATCGCAATAGGGGCGTATATGTTGATCAGTGATGTTCTGGACGGCGTTCTGGCGAAATCGCTCGGGCAAATCTCCCTGGTAGGCGCGTTAATGGATCCCGTCGTCGATAAGATAATAATAAACACCGTCGCTATAACTTTCGCCTTTAGAGGATGGGTGCCTATCTGGGCAGTGGCGATAATCCTACTGCGGGATCTGGGATTGATAGTATTCGGGATGAAAATATTCTTCAGTTACGGTTCCCTTGTAACACCGGTTATCTGGGGCAGGATAACGCCGCTGACGTGGGGGGCGGTATTTATTTTCGCTTTTGTAAATATAGTGGTTTTGAAATGGATTTTCCTCATATTGGCAATTGTTTTGACTGTTTTTTCCGGGATTGTATATTACAGTCGATATAACGAACTTATCAATAAGAAACAAAGGGGCGACGAATGCGCCAGTTCGCAGTGATTGGACTTGGAAATTTTGGCTCTACGGTAGCTTACGAGCTTTCAAAGAAAGGCCTGCCGGTCGTGGCCGTTGACCTTAACCCCGCGCGGGTGGACGAACTCCGCGGAGAGGTTACACACGCCCTGGTCGGAGACGCGACCGAAACTCAGTTTATAGCGAGTAGCGGTATTGGTGATGTCGATGTAGCCATCGTCGCCCTGGGGGACGATATCGAGGCGAGCGTTCTCGTTACACTTAGCCTGGCTGAGAGCGGCATCGGCGAAATAATAATCAAGGGTATCTCGGAAGAACACGGGAAAATCCTTATCGCGGTCGGCGCAACTCAGGTTATTTTCCCGGAAAAGGAAATGGCGCAGAAAATCGCGACGTCGATTGCCGCTCCCAATATAATCGATCATATCCCACTAACCGAAGGATATAGCATAGTCGAAATGGTAACTCCGAAAATTTTCGAGGGAAAGACATTAATCGATTTGAACCTTCGGAGGGAATACGGTGTCGAGTTGTTAGCGATTAAAAGAGCTTCACCGGACGATATCCCGCCTGTCATTGTGGTTCCCGGCGCGGGAGAGGTGATTAAACGCGAGGATAAACTCGTGATCCTCGGTTCCGAGGAGGACGTCGAAACCATACAGGGCCTATAATTTGCGAAAATGGATACTGAAAATACCGCTCTATTTAGGCGCTTTTGCCTTATTCGTGGCGCTTTCATGCGAAAGCAGGCCGGTGGGCGGATACCAGATTTCCGTGGTGATAAACGACAGCACCGCCCAGTTCGAAAAAGCGCGTATCTACGTTGATAAAATATACATCTTCGCAAGGGAGGATGGCACTACCGGATACCATACTCTCCCGGCCGATACCAATGAATATACTCATCTGCTTATGAGCCTGGTCGGCGGAGAAAAAGGCGCGGATCCGGTCTTCAGTATGAGCTGGATTGTCCAGGCAAAGAGCGTCGAGGAAATCGCCGGGAGGAATATCGCGGTTTTCTCCATGAAAATGTTCCCGGATATCACGGAATATCGCAAGATAGCGAAAACCCAGGATTATATTGCATCATATAACGAACAAACCTGTTATATTATGTTGACTATTACAAACGTGTCGCCGGAGAAAAAATGGATTAACGGAATCTTCAACGGCGTATATATCGAAGAAGTCGGCAATAAATGGAGGAGAATGGAATTGCGCGAAGGAAGATTAGGTGCGAACTACGAAATGGCGGCAACGGTTAACTAAGTTGGAAGGAGTGGAATTATGAGAAAATTAGCGTTGTTACTAATGCTAATAGCTTTAGCGGTTTTGCTGGCCGAAGAGGTTCCCGCGGGTATCGATGAATTGGTGAATGCCTATAAGTCGGCTCTTTATGAAAAATCCACGGATCCTCTCGAAGGCAAGCTCGCCGCCGAATTCGATTATAGCGGGGCGGGCGCGGAACTATCGCCGATGGTGCTCGAACAGGTGATAACGATGGGCGTCTATCAAATCGGCGAAATAAGCTCGATAGAGGTCGAAAAGATGGATGGCTTCACAAGAGTATATTTTACAGGAATGATCTCTGCGATGGGCGTGGAGCAGGAGGGCACGGATATCATGGACGTCGTCCAGGAAGACGGCGTATGGAAAATAATCGCTCTCGGTTCGGGCGTCGCACAACCGATGATTATTCAAGACCCCACTACGCAATTAGAATTCGGACTGACCGGACCGGATTATACTTCAGTCGATTTCCTCGACGAACACCAACATATCATAATCGAAGCGGAACTCAAAGACGGTTCAAAAGTCAATTTCGTCGTGGACAACGGCACGCCGATATCGGTAATCGATTTTGCCTACGAGGATAAATTCGATTCGGAATTACCTATGGCCAGCGCGGCTGAGGCAATGGGCGCTGGCGGGGCTATCGACAAAACGGGTGCGGTAATGGTAGATTTCATCAAAATAGACGAACTGGAAATATCCGATCTGACGGCCATAACTATGGATATATCCCATCTTTCCGATGCGCTGAAAATCGAGATCGTGGGACTGCTGGGAACGGATTTCCTGAGCAAATTCGCGTGGACATTAGATTATTCTGGTCATAAATTGCATCTGCACCGTCTCGACGCAGAGGGAAATATCTCGTCGGAAAACCCGAAAGATCCGGTAGTCTCGACCGAGCCGACGCATGTTATAGCCTTTGATAGAACGATGCATCTCCTCTATACGGTCGCGCAGTTCGCGCCGACTGTAACCGCTAACGTCGTTCTGGACTGTGGAGCCGGAGGGGGAGTAGTAGTTCCCGAGGTCTTTGAGAAAATCCCCGAAGATTCTTACGAAGCCGGCGAATCAGATACTCTGATGGGGGCCGATAAAACCAAAAAAGTAGTCGAGAGTTTCATCCCAAAAGCTCTAACGATTGGGCCGGTCAAGAAAAACGATTATATCGTCGTCGTTTCTGATCTGTCACACTTAAATGTCGAGGGAATTCCCATTAAGGTAGATGCCATAATAGGATACAATTTCTTCTCCGATTGGCTTATAACGACTTGGTATAATAAGGACGTCATCGAATTGCGTCCGATACCAAAATAATGGATTAATGGTAAGATCTTTGCTATATTCAAATAACGACAAATGAAAAATATAAAGAAAGGGTCAAAATGAAAAAGTATGTATTATTAATCGCGGTCGCCATGTTGTGCGCGGCGACTTTCGGCCAGTTCGAGGTCATGCAGAATGTTTTCGAGAACACCGACTTCCAGCCGAATTATACCAAAGGAAGCTGGGTGGAATACCAGTTGACCGATAAGGACGGCGAGGTAAATACGCTTAAATTTGCCGTTCTAAATGTCGATCCGGAAGGTAAAGAGCCTTTCGTATTCGAATCGAAAATCACCGACGCCGAAGGGGAATGGACTATCACCCAATTCGCCGCAAAGGATCCTCTGGACAGGAACTCGTTCTCCTATATGATTACTCAGAGAAAGGGCGATGAACCGAGAAAAATCAAAATGGGAGAATTAAATCAGATGATGAAAACGGAGATAGAAAAGAACGAGGGCGAACAGGAAGACGTTACAATTGCAACGGAAGAAAACGTTGCAGTCGAAGTCCCCGCCGGGGAATTCGAGACCGTTCGCGTTACTGTTTCCAATGAAGATATGACTTCCGATATCTGGTTTTCCGAGGAAATCGTGCCTTTCGGAATGGTCAAAGCCGAACAAAAAGGAGAAGGCAAATTGGAACTAATCGCTTTTGGAAATGACGCTAAAAGCGAAATCGAGGGCAAGGTAATCGAACTCAATTTGCCGAATTTACAGAATCTGATGGGCGGGACGAAATCCGCCGAATAACGAATATCACAACAACGCGATTTTTAAAAAACCCCCGACAAAATAACGCCGGGGGTTTATTATTATCTGGATCATCCGTGATTAACTATAAAGCCAACATATCAATCGAAACTTCTACCCCAAAACGAACGGTAGCGTGCATCAGGCGCAGTCTATGTTCTCTGGGAATGACAAGTAGCGTCTGTTCATCCCGGGGATTGCCCCATTGGTCGTTCGGGATTGTAGTATTATCTATTTCGCCAAGCGACAGGTTCTTATAAGGTATGAAAACTCCACTCACGTCCAGATGAAACGCCAGATTATTGGTGATCCTGACCTTGGTTCCAGCCATCAATTCCAGCCCGGAAATGGATATCTGGGTAGAATTTGTAATTGTCGCATCCAATTCTCCGCCCAGTGAATCGTAATATGTGCCCGAGACGCGGTATATCTCGTCTATCTGGAAGATATCCGCGGTTAATCCGACGCATATATATGGTTCCAGGCCGTATGGCATAGCCGCGGAAAGCCGGAGTTTGGGGGTAATCTCGGTAACTCCGATATACAAGCTGTCCGTTCGGTATGTGATAAGCGAATCATCCGTTTGAGGTTCCGTGTAGGTAGCGATAAGGCCGACGTTTGTTTTCGCGAACGTCGTTAGGATTTCGATTCTCTCACCGTCCGGCAGGCTCAGATAGCCGCCGGCTTCGAAACCCCAGAGATAATCCTGTTCTTCCCGGAAAGACTGGACAATGTATATATTCTGTTGTTGTTTATCGATGATAGTCCCCACGACATCCATCCCGAAGGGTCCCGCGCCGATTATTCCCGCACCCGTGAGCCCCAGGTGGAAACTGCCTGTGCCCTCCGTCCGCGTATTATAGCAATCGACGCACTCGCCGAGAGGGTATTGGGCAAAAGAGGCGAAAACCGCGGCCAGCAATACAAGCCCGATGTTCGGTCGGGATGTCAATATCCGCCACCATCGCAGTCGATGCAGAAGCTAATCGGAAGCTCGAAAGCGACAGTAACCTGGCTATAGCCCGGATGAATCCCGATGGTGTTGTCTATCGTTCCCACCTCTTTCCCCAGGTCCGAGTATGCAAAATGCACGGGAGCCATCGCGGAAGTCTCGTATTCGAAATAGAACGAGTATTTACTGCAAAGGCGGACTCTCATACCTCCGCCGATATTCATTCCGTGCCCTGCCCCGGAAGCGTCGCCCAGGCTAAGGAGATTAACGCCGTAGCCCATGTGCACATAGGGTTGCCATCGGTTTTCCAGTTCGACCGACCATCGAATTCGGCCCACCAAACCTATACCGTTCAGCGTCCAGCTTTCGAAATCGTCCACCCAGACGCTTCCCGTGTCCTGTTCGCTAACCGCGAAATGGAACTGATTCGAATGGAAATCCCCCTGGACTTCCAGATCGAACCTGTGCCGTCTATCATAGTTATTCGGGCGATAGAAAATCCCGAATTTGCCACCGAAAGACGGGCCTCTGGTTGCTTCGGCGAATGTGGGATTTGGAGTTGTGGTGGTTGAAGACGAAGTCCGCTGAATCGAAGCGGGAATATTCGTCCCTCCAACTCCAAAATGCCCCGAACCGAGCAGGGGCGCAAAATAAACGCCAAATCCAGGGTCGTCCGGTGCGCCGAGAATCGATATTGGAAGAATAAAAAGCAATAATAAATAGAGGGTGTTTGGTCTCATCACCTCTCCTTGTTGAATGTCCAACTTTATTACATCTTAAGAAATATTTGCGGTTATGTCAAGTATTAATTTAAGCATTTCACGCAATAATATAGTATTCATGTATTTGAACAAATTAAATAAATGCCCGCGTGCGACGAAATATTCTCTTAAAACAAAAAAATGGTTCGGATAAAATGTTCCCTTGACTCTTATCTCTTTTGTCGTAAGATTATAACTATGAAAGAACTTTCTACAAGCCTGGAAGATTATCTCGAAACGATATATAATATTATCGAATTGGGAGAAAAAGCGCATGTAAGCCAGATTGCCGATATCCACGGCGTTTCGCGACCATCCGTTACGCAGGTTATCGCCAGATTAACCGAAATGGGATACGTGAAACACCAGCCCTACCGCGACGTGAAACTCACCAGAAAAGGTAAAAAGGCGGCAAAGAGAATCACGAGAAAACACGAACTGTTCCGCGAATTTCTCACGGATATACTCGAGATCCCGGAGGAAATAGCGGAAGAAGAGGCCTGCAAACTCGAACATGCGATAGGCCCTGTTACTACGGAGAAATTCGCGGCTTTCGTCGAATATCTTACGGTCGGATGCGCGAAATCTAATATTCTATCGGGATTTATAAACAAATCTACCGAATCTCAAGACGGCGAGTTCTTAGAATGAGCCATCTGAACGGCAAACATATAGCTCTGGGAATAACCGGTTCGGTAGCGGCATATAAGGCCTGCGAGCTGGCGCGCATGTTCGTCAAAGCCGGCGCGATTGTCCGTGTTGTGATGTCGAAAAATGCGACTGAATTGGTCAGGCCGCTTCTTTTCGAGACGCTGACAGGAAATGCGGTGCAAGTGAATATGTTCCCGGAGAGCCGCACCGATCCGATGAAACATATCGGGCTGGCGGATTGGGCGGATATTTTCGTCGTTGCCCCCGCCACAGCGAATTTCATCGGCAAGGCCGCAGGCGGTATCGCCGACGACCTTATATCCACGACTTATTTAACAATCGATGCGCCCGTGGTGGTAGCTCCGGCAATGAATACCCGTATGTGGAAAGATCCTTCCGTGAGACGAAATGTCGAACTGCTCTCCGAACACGGCGTAACTTTCGTGGGGCCAGGAAAGGGCGAACTCGCGTGTGGCACTAGCGGCGAGGGCCGTCTTATTAAATTGGAGGAGATATTCGATTCCGTTGCCCGGATACTCGAAAGACCGGGGCCTTTAAGCGATTGCCGGATACTCGTAACTGCCGGGCCAACAAGGGAGTATATCGACGAAGTGAGGTTCCTGTCCAATCCATCGACCGGCAAAATGGGATTTGCGATAGCTATGGAAGCCTCCGCTATGGGTGCCGACGTTACCTTAATATACGGCCCTACCGAGATTAAAGCGCCCGAAGGAACAAAACAGTTCCCCGTGATTTCCGCTGAAGATATGAAAAAAGCCGTAATGGAACATGCTCCAGGGGCGGATGTGATCGTAATGGCCTCGGCAGTTGCGGATTGGACGGTAAAGAAGAAGGCCGGTAAAATTAAAAAAGCCGGTCGAGATAAAATCGTCATCGAAATGACTCCGACCCGGGACATTCTCGCGGAACTCGGCGCTAAATTCCAAAATAAAGTGCTGGTGGGATTCGCCGTAGAAACCGATAATATAATCGATAACGCCCGACAGAAATTGACTGGAAAGAGCCTTGATTTAATATTCGCAAACAATCCAAACGTAAAAGGCGCGGCTTTCGCACAGGAAACAAATATCGGCTATCTAATTTCCAAAAAACGAACCGAAGAAATATCGCTAATGCCTAAAAGCGATCTGGCACGAGTCATCCTGGCCGAAATTTGTAAAATAATCAAAGAAAAACAAATTGACAGATAGGCGATGAAGGTTATATTGAACAGTTATGTTTTTAGCTTTCAGGAATCCGAAATGAAGATAAAAACAACAATTTTACTGCTGGTTATAACGTCCGCGATACTCGCGCTTCCCATCGAGATAACGAACGATTGGTTGCGCGTGATAATGGACGATACTACGGGCATGTTCACGATAGGCACTATCGACGATTCGCCCCTGCTCGACGGTTATCCTGAAACAACCGGTTCGCATTTCGTCGTGTATATCGATCATACAAGTTTTTCCAACGAACCCGGTTTCTGTTTTAGTATGCCACTACTCGATCCCGGCCAGGCGCCCGAAGACCATTATATGTCGATTCAATGGATCGAGGATCCAATACGGATATGGGAGAAATTATATTTCATGCCGGAGGAATCGCTCAATGCCTTCGTCAATATCGAGTTACTGGCGTATAATGACTCGCCCGATTCAGCAAACGTCGGGCTCTCTCTATTCCTCGACATAGCCTGCGGAGCCAACGACAACCCCGTCCTCGAACTCCCCACCGGAGAACAAACAGTGACCATAAATTTTGCTGATGATCTTCCGGCTTACTGGACTTTCTACGAGCACTCCATCGGGCAGGACACGATTTATACGCATTCTCAGGGCGTGCCCTTTGGGAATTTGATGATTTACCCCGACGAGATGTATTTTGGCAATGCGGCGCGATTAGACAGTGCGGAATGGTATCCTCCCTCATTTCTTCCCGGACTTGTTTTTTCCGACATCTCGGTATTATTCTTATGGGAACCTGTCATGATGACGCCATACAGCTGGTATATTGTGCAGGTCTATTATGGCGCGGGGTATCCGGGATTCAAGATTCTGGAACAACGAAGCAGGCCTAAGAGTTTCGCTCTCGGCCATCCTCGACCGAACCCATTCAATTCGCGGGTTACAGTCCCATATCAGATTACGGACAGGCCGCACCTCGTGAGCTGGAACATATACGACCTTTCCGGCAGAATAGTAAAACACACCGAACCCGAAAGGCTTAATCCCGGTAAATACGAAGTCCGCTGGGATTGCCGGGACGAAATCGGGAGGGAGGTCCCCGCCGGAATGTATCTTCTCGCGCTCTGGGCCAACGGCGACAGAGAAACCAAACGTCTGGTTTACGTCAGATAGAAATAATCCGATATACGATTTAACCTAATAAGGGCGATATTTTCTCGCCCGATTTTTCTGACTTGCAAAAAGCAGTTTATACCTATATACTAATAATTTGGAATGCTTATTGCGAAAGACATAGAGAAAGGTTTCCCGGAGGGCGAGGGCAAGTGGCTCGACGTCCTTACCGGTGTCGAATTGCAGGTTGCCAACGGCGAGTTTATCGCGATAACCGGCGAATCGGGAGTGGGTAAATCCACGCTTCTCCATATTCTCGGTTTGCTGGATACGCCCGATTCCGGGGAGATATCGATAGACGGAGAAGCGGTTGAGAATCTGAACGATAAGAGCCGTGCCGGAATCCGAATGCGGAAAATAGGTTTTGTATTTCAGTTTCACCACCTACTTCCGGAATTCACCGCTCTTGAAAATGTTGCGATGCCTTTGCGTCTGGCAAATATTTCCGAGAAAGATGCGGAAACCAGGGCACAGCGATTGCTGAAGGACGTCGGGCTATCGGCGCGTTCGGATCATTTCCAAAACGCTCTTTCAGGCGGGGAACAACAGAGAGTCGCTCTGGCAAGAGCCCTGGCGTGTGAACCGGAGATACTGATGGCCGACGAGCCGACGGGAAATCTGGACGAAAAAAACGCCGAAAGGTTAACCGATTTGTTGTTCAAGATGACTGCCGAGAAAAAGATGTCTGTGATTCTGGCGACTCATAACCGCGATTTGGCCGCTTTGGCCGAATCCATCTACCTGCTCGAGGGCGGCGCGTTGAAAAATATCACCGGCGATCTCAAAGAGAAAAGCGGGAGTCTGAAATGAGCGGTAAATGTCAATATTGTAAATCTAACGAAGCCGAAATCAGGTGCGTCCTCGTTATCGACGGCAAACGCACGGAAAAAAACCTTTGCGGCGAATGCGCCCGAAAGGCCGGTATCGAGGAACAGCAAAAAATGAACCGCAAGAAAGCAAAAGAGTTCGTCGTTTCGGGGAAAAGGAAAGACCCGCTTTGCACGAATTGCAAATTGAATTTCTCCCAATTCCTCAAAACGGGTATGCTGGGGTGTCCGGACTGTTACGAGTCTTTCGGAACGGCATTGCGGGATATTTTGAAAGGTATTCACTCGGTAAGCTATCATCGCGGGCGCGGGCCGGGCGACGAAAAAACCATGGACATCGCGCAGTTGAAATGGAAATTGTCCGAAGCTATCCGCGAGGAAGATTTTGAACTTGCCGCCCGTTTGCGCGACGAGATAAAGTTGTTTGAGAAAGGCGATAATTGATATATCATAAATACCAGCCGAATTTGCCCGAATGGCAGGCTATTGGAGGGGAGGATTTCGAAGTCGTCCTTTCGACAGAGGCCTTTTATGTCCGTAATCTAAAGGATAGGCCGTTCCCGAATAGCCTGACCGAAGAAGAACTGTATATTACAAATCGTCAGATCCGAGAATCGCTGGACGGAATAGCGCCGGGCTACGATTACATCGAAACGGATAGAATATCTAACCTCGAAATCGAATACCTCTCCGAAAGACAGAGCGTGAGCGAATACATACTGGCGCGAAAGAAAGGAACGGGACTGTATATTTTGCCGGACGAGAGCAGTTGGATCACGCTCAACACCTCGGATCATTTAAGGTTCAGATTCGCAATTGCGGGAGACGACGTCGAAACAGTTTACCGTAAGGCTCGCGACCTCGTGGAAAATCTCGAAAGCAATCTTCCCTTTGCATATTCAGAAAGATTCGGATTTTTAACCTCTCGTCCAACGGAATGCGGCACGGGCCTTTTCATTCGGTTTGCAGTCCATATACCCGGACTTCTCTTCAGCAATAACCTTCCGGCGCTCAGAGATTCCATTCTAAAAAGTGGGTCGATGATAAAGCCCGAATCTCAGGAGGGTATAAGTAGTGACGGGCATCTGTTCGCCGTCCAGACCTCTCATACGCTGGGTATAGACGAGGAAACGATCCTCGAAAACGCGCAGGATATGATAAACGGCATCGTCGAAATGGAATATGAAGCTCGGGACAATATAATGTCCAAAGCCAAATTCCAGATAGAAGACAAAATACTGCGTGGTATAGGAATTCTAACACATGCGAGGATGATTGCCGAGAAAGAGGGCTATGCCCTTGCAAGCGCTTTACGTTTAGGCTCTTCCGAGAGCTTAACGACGGAGAATCTCGATCTGCTTTCAGCGACGGAGTTGTATCTTGTGGGTAAACCGGCGCATTTACGGGCGCGCGGTATATCGGAGGAAAGAATCGAGATGGACCGAAGCAGGGCGGAATTATTCAGAACATATCTTAAACTAGAAGGATAAGAAAGATGTTGCGAATTTGGTGCAGAGCTAAAATATCAAAGGCCACGATTACAGGCCTCGAGCTCGATTATGAGGGTAGTATCACCCTGCCGCCGGAACTTATGTCCGCCGCGGATATATTGGAGGGCGAGCGCGTGCAGGTAGTCAACATGAATAACGGCGATCGGCTGGAGACATACGTAATCAAAGGGGAAAACGACGGTCGAATACTCCTGAACGGCCCCGCGGCAAGGCGCGGTATGCAGGGTGACCGTGTTATGATCCTGTCCTATGCGATAAGCGAAAGGAACGAAGTCAAAGCGCCTATTCTGGTTAAAGTTGACGCGAATAATAAGATTACAGAAGTAGAACGATGACGGTCGGCGCTATAATTTTAGCGGCGGGCGAAGGCAAACGCATGAAGAGCAATATAGCCAAAGTATTGCACGATATTGACGGCGTTCCGATGGTCGAACATGTTATTAAGGCCGCGCGGAAAACCGGGCCGAAAAAAATCGTTATTGTGGCGGGCAATAGGATGGAACAGGTTATTGCCTGTTTGCACAGGGAAAAAGTTATTTTTGCCGTGCAGGAGGAACAACGTGGAACCGCTGATGCCGTTAAAACGGCAAAGTTGCCCTTCGCGAATTTCGAGGGAGAAATACTGGTGCTCTGCGGAGATATGCCCCTGGTGCGCGGCGAAACACTGGTCGATATGCTCGAATACCACAGAAAAAAAGGAGCCAGCGCAACCGTGATGACGGGAATATTGGACGATCCGGCTAAATACGGCAGGATTATTCGTGGCGAAAACGGAGATTTCGATAAAATAGTCGAATACGCCGATGCAGACGAAAATATTCGCGCTATAAAGGAAGTGAACAGCGGAACGTATGTTTTCGACTTCAGAGAACTCTGGCCTGCTCTGGAAAAAATAAGCTCGGATAACGCCCAGGGGGAGTTCTATCTTACCGACGTCATGACGGTGTTGAAAGATAAGGGAAAGACCGTGGTAGCATATACGGTAAAAGACAGTTCGGAGCTTCTGGGAGTTAATACAAAAGAACAACTGGTGCTTGCCGAAGAGGCTTTGAAAAGGCGTTAACCATTGGAGGTAACCATGAAATCGATAGCTTGCATTTTATTGTTTCTCGTTTCAGCGATAATTATCGCGGAAGATTATCAGGTAGAGCCTTTCAGCGCGGGGGAATCGCGTGCGATAGAGATTTACGAGGCTCTATTACCAATGCTCGAAGCCTGCGAGGAACATTTTGAGGAACGGGAAACAATCGCTTTTTCCGACATCGAGAAGATAGCCGAAAAAGAGGATATAGACATCGAAGAAGTGCGCGACGCGATCATGGTCGATCCGGAGATGGCGGTATTTGCCGTTAATCAACTGGAAGAATACGCGGCGAATAACTACGGCCTCGCCGAAGATTCGGAAACCACTGCAGAGGCCCTGGAGAATGCGGCTAAAAGAGCAGAAAGACACGCCACGGTTATGAACGTAATGTTAGAAAACTGGGCGCTCGACGCCCCGTCCGAGGAGGATAAATAATGCTCGAAATCATCAAGAAAAGAAAGATAACGGTTCATAATCTGAACAGGGAAGAATGCGAAGCCCTCGATCTGCCCGCGTTGTTGGAACGGCAAGAAGGGATTATTTCCGCCAAATTAGACGAAGAAAAGGGCGAACTTTTCGTTGTGTATAATCTGGCAGAAACTAACTACGATAACATCGACAGATTATTGGAAAAATTAGGCATTGCCGAAGACGAAAGCCTGTGGCTCTCCCTGAAGGAAAGTTTCATTCGGTTTGCGGAGGAGAACGAAAAGGCTAATATGCTGGCTCACGCGGACGTCGTCTCCTATTCCCCGATGGAAGCTATCGATGAGTTTCTGGAAGAAATTGAATAGTAAACCGATAAATTGGATGTTGATTCCCCCCGGGAATTATCCCGGGGGTTTTTTGATTAATTCACAGGAATACTATCGCAGGGAATGCATTCGAGAGCTTCGTCCCAACATCCCGAAGTTTCCTCGGGATAGATAATCTGGCCGTAATACGTCAGCAGATTCCAGGTGACGTTCCATCTTCCCGGTCTTCCGCCGTCGATATCGCGTAACCACACGTTCGCCATTTCGCCGTCGACCTCATAATGCAGAGAATCGCCATAGTTAGGATCGACCGTATTGATATTTGCGAGAGTTAATTCGGCGGTCGTGTCTCCCGTGTCATCCTGCCATCCTATCCACAGCGCGGCGCCGTCATCGACATCGTAGAATCTCCACCATCCGCCAACTGCGTGAAAATCGCATTTGCCGTCATACCAGAGGAAATTCGACAGCTCGGTGTTTGTAACTCGCATCTCCCATTCGACGCTATCGTCCTCGACAATTTGTGCGGAAAGCGAAATATTGTTTGTATCTGCGCCGAAAGTCCACGTCCATTTCATGTCGCCGTCGTAGATTGGTTCCTGCGAAAGCGCCAGGACAAACGCGATACGCGGAAGCGCGAGGAAAAGCTGTGTCAGGCTACCCCAAACGACCACGAACGCCGCGGCTGTGTCGAAATGCGCGCAGGTCTCCATAGGTCGCGCAGAACTTGCCGACGTGAAAGCCGAAAAGTCCGTAGTAACGGTTTCTGAACCCGGTATCTCGGGCCTGTCAGGTTCAGGATCACTACCGGAACAGGCGACCCCGAGAATTACTAATGCTATTAGTAATCCCATAAGAACGATAAATGATAGTTTCTTCATAATTACCTCCTTGACTATTAAATTGATACAGTTAAGATAAAAAGTCAAGGCAATAATTGTCTTCCGCGAAATCACGAAAAATCCGATATCCTGGCGGTAACGCACAATGCTCCCGCCGATATTGTGGGAATTCTTCCCCTCGGGAATTTGGATATAGGGGATAAATTGAAAAAGAATATAAAAATCATAGTATTGCCGGATATTCCCTTGATTATAAGATAGATTTGTAATATTATTATATGTTTAAGCGGAGGAAATTTATGGAGGAACCGTGGATAGAAAAGCATTAATTTCGGAGATAAAAGGGACATACCCCAGACGCCGCTCCGAAAACTGGCTAATCGTGGTTACTGTTATGGTAATAACAATGGCTCTGGCGGCAGGATTGGATTACGCCCTGGAAACTGATTTGAACCTTCTTAATGAGATCGTGATCTGGGGCGGGGCGCTGTTGTGGGTTATGCTTTTTACCGTTGGACACATGAAAGTCATGGATAAACTCGCCGAAAGCGAAAAGAAGGTGGTGGAGAAACTCGAAGCCGGCGAAAAATATAAATACGATGAAGAGCCCGAATCGGCATTTGCAAAATTGGCCATTTCTCTGATTGCCACAATAATAGGTTTGACATTGCTGTATATCATACTCGATGCGCTGGTTAACGAGAGAATAATCGGCGAACATTCGTTTATCCTCACGGCGGAATTAACGGTTATTCTCTTCGCCGGAATTCTGGCGCTGATAAGTTCCTTTATAAGGCTATTCCCTCTCAATCAACGTTATTATAAAGTTAAAGTTAGCACGTTTGGCGACGATTCGGCGATAATCCAATACCGCGTTCGGAGAATGTCCGACGATTGATCTTCTGAAAAATAGCTTTGGGCTTGACTTAGAACGCCAATAAAAATAAATTAATATTTATGGCAGTAGTAAAATAAAAAAAGGAGATATTATGCCATTTCCCGGAAGTGAGAAAATCTGGCTGGACGGTGAATTCATCAGCCATGACGAGGCGAAGGTTCATATTTTATCTCACGTGATCCATTATGGGTCGGGCGTTTTCGAGGGCGAGCGCTGTTACAATACTATAAACGGCCCCGCGGTATTCCGCCTTAACGATCACAGCCGAAGGCTTCTCGATTCGGCGAAGATCTATCGAATGACAATCGAATGTAACCCGGTCAAACCGGACGGCAGTAGGATGTTCCCGAACGAGATGTTCCTGGATTACACGGTCGAGGAGGTTAACAAGGCGACGCTCGAGACTATTCGTGTCAACGGGCTGAAGAATTGCTACGTTCGGCCACTGATCTACCGTGGCAACGAAGCCCTCGGCGTGAGCCCATTTAACTGCAAACCGCATTTCGCTATAGCCGTTTGGGAATGGGGAAAATATCTCGGCGAGGACGCTATAGAGCGCGGAGTCGATGTCCAGTTCAGTAGCTGGACAAGAATTGCGCCTAATACTTTCCCCGGAATGGCCAAGGCCTGCGCCAATTACATGAACTCCCAGCTAATCAAGATGGAGGCCATGATTAACGGTTACGTAGACGGCATCGCACTCGATATGGACGGCTTCATATCCGAAGGCTCCGCGATGAATATCTTCGTTATAAAATACGGCAAGATATTCACACCGCCGCTCAGCGGAAGCGAACTCCCCGGCATCACCAGAGATTCCGCTATCAAGATAGCCCGCGACCTGGGATTCGAGATCGTGGAACAGAGGATTCCCAGGGAAATGATTTACGTCGCCGACGAGGCGTTTTTCACGGGTAGTGCGGCGGAAGTCTCACCCATAGCGACCGTGGATAGAATACCGATAGGAAAAGGCTCGCGGGGCGAGATTACCAGACAGATACAACAGAGATTCTTCGATATAGTCGAGGGAAAAGCAGAAGATAAATTCGGCTGGTTGACCTACGTATATGAGGATTAAATGCAGTCTCTTGCCTTGAAACTTTATTTCTATATATCCACCGGTATCGGGCTGGTTTTCCTCCTGTGGTTGATATATATCTCGCCGCAGGTTCGCGGTGAGGGGCGCACCCGCAATTCCGCGATTATCGGCGGCGTGATATTCCTTGTCCTGCTGATAATACCCGACATCTGGGCGTTAACAAGACTTCGCGGGATAAACTGGTTTGTCGCGTGGGCGATAGGGCTTCTATTTTTCCACATAATCGAGGGCGGGATATGGCATCGTATATGTTGGGGCGAGAAATGCCCCGAATGCGGCGCATGGTTACAGGTAACCGACGAACCGCTACCGGATAACCCGACTATGTCTCGCAAAACAGTTACCTGTCCAAAGTGTGGCTACACCGATTCATGGTCCGTTCTGACTACGAAATGGAAAAAGAAAAAGGTATCCGACAATGAATGAGGGCGTCTATATTGCCCTTACAATCATCGGTGCACTTTATCTGATAGGCTGGCCGATACGGATCTCGTTCATCCGAAGGAATGTGCCAAAAATCCGCGCGTTACCGGTATTGGTCCCCGGTTTCGGTGGTGCTGTTTTGATTTTCGCGGATATCATGGTTTTACTGAGATATCGTATCCAATGGGCTTATTTCCCGCTTTTCGTTCATGTATTCCTGTTTCTGTATGGCCTCGCGCTGGCGATAAGATACCTTACCGATAGAAAAAAGCTGGAAGAATCCGAAATTTCGGACAAACCGGACAATCGAGAAGAATAGAAGAGGGCGGGCGTTTATTTAAGATAGACGCCCGTTTTTGTTATCTCCTCAGCGTTCCCTTTCAATCGGAAATAATATATCCCCGATGGAATCTCTCTTTCGGGACACCAGACGACGGAGATATTACCTGTTGAATTGGAAGTTTCCCTCGGGTCGATTTCGTCTATGGTTCGGCCTGAAATATCGGTAACACAGATTATCGGATCCGTAACACCGTCTGGAAGATTCGAGATTTCGATGGTTACGGCGGAGTTAAATGGATTCGGTGAGATCGAAATATCGAAAGCCCCGGGGCGAGACGCCTCTTCGATTCCAGTCGATGAATAGAACCACCACATGTAGTTATGAATATTCGGCGATCCGATATCGGGTTTATCTGCTATCATGAACTCTATCCAGGCCGTGTCGTCTTCCGGGATCGAGATTCCTGCCTCCGCATAAGAGACGTATATCACCGAGTCCCCCTCGATCATTAACCCTGGGCCGGATGGTGCCATCAGAGTGTTCCCCTCTATTGTCAGCATCCAGCTCATGCTGTCTGTGCCTGAACCGGCGTCGTAATATTCTATCATCGCGCCCGTGGGGATGAAATCGAATACCTCTGCCGAATCCGGTTCGCGGTATGCAATGAACGGCGGTGCTTTGTCGACATAAAATGCCACCGTAGTCCCGCTGTCGGGGGATTCGTTGCCGAGCAAATCCGCAATAGCAATGAGTTCTATGGTAACGGTATCGCCGTTTTCCCATTCTGAAGAGTCCCGGAATATAACGCTGTCGCCCGATACCATAACTTCGTCGTCCGAGCCAGTATAGACTGTCGAGTTGACGGATAGTTCCACCGACGATTCATCGAGACCGTCATAATCGGTAAAAATAAGCACGACGAAAGTATCCTCGGTAACCCATGAGCCGAAGGGCGGCCAGATTGTCGTCAGGTAAGGACCTTCCGAAAGCTGGTATCGATAAAACGGCGCGTGAGCCGATCCGCTTCGGTCCTGAACCCAGGACATCTCGATGGTGTTTCCGGTGCGATTGGAAGGCGGATACAAACAGCCTCTAATCCTGGGCAAGTAATAATAATGTAATGCCATAGTATCGCCGGTTATCTCTTCGGCCATCGTGAATGCAGAATCGTCGAGGCCTTTGCTGTAAAGGCATAGCGAACCTCCCTCGCTTAAATCGCGTAGAAGGACGAAAACCTCCCCGGTGGCTTCGTTACACGCAATACTCGATACATTCCTGTTGGCGACACCGTCGTAAAGGGTTGTCGCGAAAGACGCGATATCTACCGGATCGCCCATTCCGGAATCCGGATGCCATAGGCGATAGCGGAAGTGCCAGGTCGAAGATACGTCGCCGACGTTATCTCCATAAAGGATATGCACGTTGCCGAGTGCGTCGGCGGAGAGCCCGCAATTGTGATCTCTACCGCCGCTACTGCCGTTGCCGACGCCTATAGTTGGTTGCCATGACGTCCCATCGTAAATCCGGTGCATCGCATAATTGGTGCTAACGCCGCTATCGTAATACCCGACGTGGACGTTATCTTCCGCGTCGATACAGATGCTCGTGCCCTGCGATGATCCCGATGACGGACATCCGAGTTCCTCGAATGTAAATCCCTCCGCATAGGGCAAGGTGGATTTCCAGAGTTGGGATTTCCAATTCGTCGGTCCGCCGGTAATTAACCAAACATAACCGTCAGAATCGATGGCTATGCCCGAATCGTTGGTTTTAATGCTTGCTGTAAATATACAATGGATATCGCTCCAGGCCGGCGAAGTCCCGATATCTGCACATCTACGGAGATAAGCGCTATGATGCGTCGGGGAGTATTGGTATCGATGCCAGAGGACGTAGAGTTTGTCATCATCGTCTATTGCCATCGAACAACCGGAAATTAGCTCGTGTCGTCCATAGGAGCTTGTGTCCGTAACCTCCTGCCATTCGCTGTCCCATGTCATTCCGCCGTCGGTGCTTCTGGAAATCCAAACGCTTTTAGGATCGGTTTCCGTGTTTATATAAACCGCATATAACCATCCGCCGGAATCCCGCACGATACTTCGGTTTAACATCGACGATGTGCCCGATCCGGTGCTTCCCGTCTGGATATCTCCGAACGCAAAAAGCGAAGTAGTTAAGATTATAATTAGAAGAAAAATCGTCCCGTTTCGCATTGTTACTCCATTATTTTAACATTAACATTTTTCCGGTAGAAGAATTTTCCGGGGTTTGTATCGAATATAGATATAATCCCGACGGACACTTCTCACCATTTGCGTAGCGCCCGCCCCAGGGGACTGCGTTGCGTCCAGCGTCGAATCGTCCTTCCGCGATACGGTCGATAAACCTTCCATCGGCGGTGTAGATTTCGATTTTAACTTCGCCCGGTTCGGGCAGGACGAACTCGATAGAAGTGGCGTCATTAAATGGATTTGGCGAGTTTCCGATGAGTTGAAATTTGCCGGCCAGTCCGGCCTCAGAGCATAGTATCGCCGTATCCCAGATCGCGGAAATTGTGTATGAAAGACCGTTAAGGAGCTCCATTGCGCCGGTATAATAGTAGTCGTCCGGCGTGTTGACCGCGAAAATCGTCGTATCCAGTTTCACCGAAACAAACCATTCGCCGCTTGCCGGCGCGGGTATAGTTAAGACCTTAACATCGCCCTCGCTAATATCGGATAAATCGAAAGAGTCCAGGATTGCGAAACCGCCATGGCGTATAAATAAATCAAAATCGTATCCCGTTTCGCCGACAAGATCGACCCTGAGATTCGAAGTGCCTTCCGGTAAATTCAAAGTGAAATGATGATACTGCAGATCGCCTATTTTGGTATATGCCGGGTCGCCGTCGGTTGTCTCTCTATCCATAACTCTGGGCACGCCGTTGGCTAATTCCCCCTTTGACCGGAAAATGCCCTGCCCGTCGAGTGCATACAGCAACATTGCGCACATCAGCTCGAGCCGTTCGCCACTCTCGATTCCCTCCGGGTGCGAGCCAATAACTACGAGCCTTCCGGTGGTATCCGCGCCCTTATATGCCCAGCAACTGGGCTCCTCGTCCATCGTGTATCCGGGATAATCGTATCGTAGCTGGACTTCGGTTTCCGGCGGCCAGTCGATACTCTCGCGTGCGTAACATCCGCCCATGTGGATTATACTATCTATATACATATCCCCGCCGAAATCATAATATTCCAGTATTCCCGCTCCCGGTTCGACGAAATGGCCGGTATAGACGCCGGAAACACCGGTAGAAGCCGTCCTGCCCGGCCAGATATGATAGTATGGTTCCCAGATGCCGGTGGATTGATAATGCAACGAAGTGATAAACGCGCCGGCGCATGATCCAGTGTAGCACCCGCCGGAATGGAAGAAATCGCGGATCCTTTGCCGGCCTTCCTCGCCGAGAGAATTACCGTGCGACGTCGCCGAACCGCCATTGGTGTATATTATACGAAAGCGAGGCGACCCGTCGGGGTAAAGAAGATAACCGTTGAAGTCGTCGGCATTCTCGACCATAATCGAATTCTGGAAGGTGGAACTGGACGTCGCTAAGAACTCCATGACAAGGCCGAGTGTATCCGCGGAGGGTAAGGTCGTCCGCGAGGTTAATTCCGCACCGCCATCCATGAAAAGGTCTTTATAGTAACCCTCGACGGCGAATATCGTGCACATCGCGAAAATAATTCCAACTGCGGCAGTCTTTTTCATAATCCCATCCGGGAATTAGTTTATCTAATTAAAAATAAACGTCTTTCAGCGGATATTTCAAGCTATTTCCGTGGATTTTCGGCCTCGAATCAAGAATAATCGTTGACAATATAACTAAATGGACGTATTGTATGTCGTGTTTTGGGTGGTCGAAAGCTAAATTTGCCGAATAGACCACATCGACACGCGGCGATAGTCAAAAAATAAGTCGGCCTCCTGGTTGGCAACCCCGCCTGGCTATCGTCGCTTAAATTTTCCCTTGAAAAAAATCCGGCGATTGCGATAATATGAGAAACCGAATCGAGGTAAATTGGGAAACGGGCTTACGAGGGAATTATTGGAGAATCTGTATCGCGAATACAATCGTCCGGAATTTATCCATCCCGACCCTTTGGAATTCATTTATAAATACAAAAGCGATGAAGACCGCGAAATAGTCGGACTTATCGCGGCGGTTCTGGCCTATGGCAACGTCGAGCAAATTAACAGAAGCGTCGATAACGCGCTTTCGAGAATGAGTGAATCCCCGCGGGGCTTTATCGAGAACGTAAGGGAAGAGGGTTTACGGAAGTATTTTTCGGGATTCAAACACCGTTTTACGACCGGAGAGCAACTGGCGAAATTAATTCACGGAGTTAAGAATACCATCAATCGCCACGGGTCATTACGCAAAGGATTCTCATCTTATGTCTCTCCATCGGATGAAACATATATGCACGCACTTGCCTGCTGGACGGAGGATATGCTCGTCTATTTCGATAACAACGCCAGTTATCTGTTTCCCTCTCCGTCCCGTGGAAGCGCTTGCAAGCGGAGCAATCTCTTTTTGAAATGGATGATCAGATGCGACGACGTCGATCCGGGAGTCTGGAAAGGATTTGCACCTGCTAAACTTGTCATGCCGGTGGATACGCATATTTACCGCATATCTAAGAAAATCGGACTTACCGATAGGAACAATGTCGATTTGAAAACGGCTCTCGAAATAACGGAAGGATTCAGGAGATTCTCGCCCGATGACCCTACAAAATACGATTTCGCTATCACCCGCCTCGGTATCCGCGACGACTGCGATCCGACGGATTTCATGCGAAGTTGTCTCATATAAAGGAAAATTATAGGAAAAAAGCTTGCGTGCAAAAAGCTAAAATTGTATGTTAATTAAGTTATTAGTTTATCGAGATTAGATGGAGGTATAATGATTATGAGATTTATAATTCTCCTGGTTGTTGCGCTGGGAATTGCATTCCTGGCTTGCCAGAGCGCCGAGATGACATCTGCAAAGGTATATATCCAACAGAAGGACTATCCGGCCGCCCTCGAGCAGTTGAAAAAAGCGGCCAAAAACGAGCCGGACAACGCCGATGTCTTTTTGACGATGGGCAAACTATACGCCGAAATGGATAGCCTCGATGAAATGTCGGAAGCATTTGACACGGCACTCGAGCTGGACAGCACTATGGCGGAAGATATCGATGTCTGGAGGACGGAAAAACGCGCCGTGTATTTCGAAAGAGGGATCGAATATGGCAAGCAGGAGAAGTGGGAAAGAGCCATCGAAAGAACTAGAACCGCGGTAAGTGTTGACCCGACGTTCATAGACGGGTGGATTAATCTGGCGTATTTCTACGACCAGGTGGAAGATATGGCGAATTCATATTCCGCTTACAGAAAAGCTTACGAATTAGACCCCCTTAATCTCGAGTATGCTAAAACCGTCGCTGTCCGGGAATTCAGTTCCGGTAATGCGGGCGAGGCGGAGGAGATATTGGGCAAGGTCATCGAAGAGGGTGAGCCCGACGTCGATATCTATCTCCTGCAGAGCAGGGTTTATATGCAACAGGGGAAAACCGGCGAGGCGGAGGGTGTTCTCAATAAGGCTATGGAGGAATTCCCGGATAATCCCGACGTATTTTTCGACTACGCGACGTTGTTATTCAGCGGCAAACAGGATTATGAAGCCGCCGCGGAGTATTTCCAGAAAGTGGTAGATCTCGACCCGAACAATACCGACGCGCTGTATAACCTTACCGTGGCGTTATACAAGGCCGAAAAATACGAAGAATCCGCCGCCAGGGGCGAGAAACTGGTGGCAAACGATCCGCAGTATACACTCGGATGGGTGCAGTTCACTATTAGTTTGAAAAGAATGGGAGCAAGCGAAAAGGGTTCCGCCGCCGAAAAGGTGGCTAAAGCCCTGGAATTGATGGATAAGGGCGAATACTCACAGGCCGTAGAAAAACTCGAACCCGTAACAGAAAAATACCCGAAATGGTGCGCGCCCTGGGTAGTCCTCAAAGTCGCTTATAACGAGGTGGACAACCCTGCAGGCGCGGAAAAAGCTCAAGCCGGATTGGATGCATGTGGAGAATAATTCCGCGCCGGAATTAGTAAAATCAAATGGGAACCCGGCGGGTTCCTGTTTTTTTGGAGGAATAACATCGGAAAATATGCTGAAATAGCGTTGCCGGGAGGCCCGGATTTTTTATTGACTTACGAAATCCCCGAATGGGCGAAAGGAGAGGTTCGTCCGGGGATGCGCGTGGTCGTCCCATTCAGAAACACTCACACCGCGGGCGTTATAATCGGCCTGTCGAATAAAACCGATATAAAGCGAATCAGGCAGATTTCGACGATTCCTGACGACGAGCCGGTGTTTTCGCCCGAATTAGTGGAGCTTCTGAAATGGCTGTTCGACTACTATGCCTGTTCGCCCGGGGACGCCTTTCGTGCCGCGCTTCCGGGAGGATTGGGCTACGACGTTGAACATATTATCGAATTCAGCCAGGACGGCGATGTTAAAGGTCTGCCGAAGAAATCTCGAATAATGCTCGATCTGATACGCCAGAGAGCACATATCCCGGAGAATTGGCTCAAAAAGAAGGTCGGTTCGAGCGGATTCAATTCCGCGCTGGAGGAGCTGATTTCGCGCGGGCTTGTGCGAATTCGGCTCGAAGTTAGGGCGACTAAAAAAATCCGAACGCGGGCGATAATAAAACCTATCCTCGACAGGGAAGAATTGCGCGAACAGCTCGATAACCTTCCGGGGAACGCACACAAGCAGGCGGCGTTGCTGGAGTTTATTATCGAAAAATTTGGGAATCATCCACGACGGGTATTATCCTCCGAATTCGGTGCGGGGCCGGTCAGAGCCGCTATTGACAAAGGGTGGGTCGAGGTTATCGAAGAAGAAGTGATCAGGGGAATAGAATATCAGCCGATAGTAGCCCCTTCTCCGGAAGAGCTTGTCCTGACTGGTGCGCAGGCGAAGGCTTTGAAACATATCGAGGGCGCGATAAAAAAGGGCAAATTCGAGACCTCGCTTCTCTGGGGAGTAACGGGAAGCGGCAAGACGGAGGTTTACCTCAGTGCGGCGGAATACGCTCGGTCAAAAGGCCAGGGAGTGTTAGTTCTCGTTCCGGAAATCGCCCTGACTCCGCTATTATGGCAGAGGTTTGAACAAAGGTTCCCCGGCGAAATAGCGATTCTACATTCGGGGCTGAAACCGGGGGAACGTTTCGATTCCTGGCGGCGACTGCTGTCCGGGGAATTAAAAATAGCTATAGGACCTCGTAGTGCGGTTTTTGCACCTGTGCAAAATTTGGGGCTGATAGTCGTCGATGAAGAGCACGAAACTTCGTATAAGCAAGACGAGCCGCCGCCGTATTACAATGCACGCGATGTCGCGGTGATGAGAGGTTACATCGAAAAATGTCCTGTAGTGCTCGGCACGGCGACACCTTCGGCGGAAAGTTACCATAACGCCCGTGAAGGCAAATATAAGTTGTTGAGACTTCCGGAGAGGGTGCCCGGTGCGGAATTACCCGGGGTGCGTATCGTAGATATGGTCGAGGAACGGGAGGAGAATAAGAATTTCTCGCCCTTTTCGATGACGTTGAAAGAGAAATTGATGGAGACGATTTCTTCTGGACATCGGGCGATGTTGTTATTGAATAGGCGGGGATATTCATCATATCTTCAATGCCAGGAATGCGGATATATCCCTATTTGCGAGGATTGCGGCATCGGGTTAACCTACCACAGCATCGATAAGACCTTGCGGTGCCATTATTGCGGGCATGAAGAACGACCCGCCGATATTTGCCCTAATTGTAAAAACTCCGAGTTTTTATATAGAGGGCACGGAACGCAGAGGATCGAGGAGGAGCTCGAGGAACTCGTTCCGCCGGAAAAGATTTATCGCCTTGATGCTGATTCGGCTCGTTGGGAGGGTCACGCGAAAGTCCTGCGTGAATATTCGAAAATGCCCGGAGCTGTTCTGGTTGGAACTCAGATGATAGCCAAGGGACACGATTTCCCGGACGTAGCTCTGGTGGGAGTTCTCAACGCGGACATAGGGTTAACCATACCCGATTTCCGTAGCGGGGAGAAGATATTTCAACTATTGACTCAGGTTTCTGGCCGAGCCGGACGGAGCGATATTCGCGGCGAAGTTATCATCCAGACATATCGTCCCGATTCTGCCGCCGTAGATTTCTCGGTCAACGGCGATGTCGAATCCTTTTTCGACGTGGAATTGAAATCGCGCGAGGAGTTGAAATATCCTCCATTCAGCAGGATGTTGCGTATTGTAGCGCGTAGCGAGGACCCCTCCGCAGTTCGCACGAATATCTTCCGATTAACTCGTGAACTCGCCCGGATCGACCGGGACGGCAATAAATACCGTATTCTCGGACCGGCATCCTGTCCTCTGACAAAACTACGGAAAAATTACCGTTGGCATTTATTGCTTAAAACAGAATGTTCAGGTATCACGGTGAAAATAGCCAAACGCCTTCTCTCTAACTGGGGTGGCGATGTCAGTTTTAAACTGATCGTCGATCCCATTACATTGCTGTAATATCATGCCCCTCATTAATTTAGATGACATAACGGTCGATTTCGGCGCAGGTCCGGTTCTCGAGGACATCGTCTTGAACATCGAGCAGAATGACCATTTCGGTCTGGTTGGAATGAACGGCGAGGGAAAGACCACATTGCTATCCGTGATTTCAGGGGAATTAGAACCGACCTCCGGACTCGTGCATCGCCAGCGAGGAATAAGAATTGGCCTGCTACATCAGGAACACAGGTTAAGCGGGGATAAACCGCTGGTAATAGCTATTCACGATAGCCATCCGGAGATACCATCAATTGAAAGAAAGATGCGAGAACTGACTTTCGGCGGCCTCGATCCGAACGATATGGACGAATATAAAACTGTCGAAAATAGATTTTGCCAGTTGGACGGTTACAATTTCGGCAATCGCATAGAATCGGTGCTCGGAGGTCTCGGTTTCGACGAATCGCAGTTCGATACTCCCGTGGACAGGTTATCCGGCGGGGAGCGTAACCGTGCCGCGTTGGCAAGCCTGCTTCTTCAAAACCCGGATGTCCTGCTGATGGATGAGCCGACGAATCATATCGATTACGACGGCCTATTATGGCTCGCGAATTATCTCAAGAACTGCGACAAGACATATATTGTCGTATCGCACGACAGGTTTTTCCTCGACGAAATCAGCGACGAAATATTGGAGGTGCGGGGAGGCGAAATCACGAGGTTCGACGGGAATTACAGCGTTTATCGCGAGGAGCGGGATCGGTTGGACGAGACTATCCTGAAAAAATTCGAGGATCAATTAGCCGAAATCAAACGGACAGAGGAGTTCATACGGCGAAATATCGCCGGCCAGAAGACAAAACAGGCGCAATCTCGCCGTAAGATGCTGAAAAAAATCGAGAGGATTATTCCTCCGCCGAGGGGTGACGAAATAAAACTCCGGTTCAAAACGGTGGCTCGCGGTGGCGACGACGTCCTTCGAGTGAGAAATCTCTCCGCAAAAGTCGGTGGCAGAACGCTTTTTGAAGAATTTAGTCTATTCGTTACGAGGGGACAGAAAATTGGAATAGTCGGACCAAACGGTTGTGGCAAAACCACGTTATTGTCTATTTTAGCGGGCAGGCGCGAACCGGATTCGGGCACTGTGCGTGTCGGCACGGGTATTTCGATGGGGTTCTATTCCCAGAATCTCGCCGACGTCGATGAATCGAAATCGGCTTTCAGAGAAATCCACGATCTCGAACCGGCAATGGGCGAAGAGTCTATTAGAAGCTCTCTTGCCCTTTTTTCCCTTCGTGGCGACGACACGATTTTTCGCCCATTATCGACATTTTCCGGTGGCGAGATGGCCAGGGTGGCTCTGCTCAAACTCCTCCTGTCGAAATCGAATTTCCTCCTACTGGATGAACCGACGAACCATCTGGATATACCTTCACGAGAAACCCTCGAACGAGCGTTGCGCGATTACGAGGGAACATTGATTATAGTCAGTCACGACCGATACTTTTTAGACAAGACCATCGATAAAATAATAGCTTTCGAACCGGATGGAATTCGTCATTTCGACGGCGGATTCGAGTTCTATCTCGAACGACGCACTTATTTCCGCGAGAAATCCATATCCTCAAACGCGGAAGAGAAAACGGATCGGACGAAAAGGAAGAGAACCATTCCAACAAAAAAATCGACGTCGAAATCGGTCAATGTTTTCAAGCTTCGCCACGAACTCGAGGAGATAGAGCGGGAAGTCCATTCTATCGAAACCGAACGTGTAAAAGTGATGGAACTTATGTCCGACGGCGAATTGGCCGACGATTGGAACCGAATGTTTGCGCTCCAGCGTGAATACGATAGCCTGACCGAAAAGCTCGAAACGAAACTCGACAGGTGGGACGAGATCGAGCAAATCCTGGCTGAGCGATAGTCCACGGCCGGGGGGCGTCGGCCCCGCTACTCGCCTGACCCTGAAGTAACCGTTAAATTAGATATTGAGCCCTAACGCGACTACACATCCTGCTATAAAATATAGCGGGGCGGGGCAAATCGCCGGTGGAATTGGCCGAATACAGTGAGAACTCGTTTTAGCGATTTGCCCCAGGCGGCAAAGGCCTATGCGGGAAAAAGCTGTGGATAGGATATAAATTAATAAGAAAAGTATAGTCAATATTTTCAGGAGGAAATGCCTTTGCCGCTCGACGCCCCCAAACGTTACATACTCGACTGAGCTTCGACCGTCACGGTGATAATCTGTTGGGTGGATACGCTATTCGAAGTGGGCGCGCCGAAATACAGGTAGAGGTATCTTCCGCCGCCTATAGTTATATCCACTCCGTTTGAAACATCGCTGGCGAACGATTCCGGGTCAGTTTCACCGGATGCTTTGAACACATTGTTCAGTACGTCCGTTGGAGAATTATAATCGGCTACTATCGGCGGCTCGGTATCGAGATCGAAAAGCCCCATTAATAAAACTGCGTCTGTTCCGGCGGCGTTTTCCAGAGTCCATGTCGAAGTTTCGGCCTTCAATCTGACGTCGATCGGGACGGTGCCGGTGTTTTTAATATATGCGCTTTCGCCGGTAGTCATTATGACTTCCGCGCCCTCGTCCAATTGCCCGATATCCCATGTGGTCGTGCTGTATAACGGCCCGGCGGGACCACCTTTATATACCTCGATACCCAACATCCCCGCCGCCCAGCTGACCGACCAATCGAATAATTCGGCCTGTTCGCCGCCGGATGTCGTCAATTTGGCACGAAGTCTTATCGTATCGGCTCCTGCCAAACTGGAAATGTCCAACGTCCCGGACGTGGCGGTTGTGGTTGCGGAATCGAAAGGTGTCCATGCCCCGCCGCTTCGATAATCGCATACGAAAACAACCGAATCGCCGGCTGATTGTGTCCATGTAGCTATGTTCCACGCCGTCATCCCGTCGTTCCAATCCAGAACGATCGGTTCCGAAATGATGTCCCCCTCGCTCGCGCCGCCCTCCTGCCAGACAAGATAATCGTCGAAATATGAATCGCAGATATAACCGTTTGTCGAATATGAACCGGACAATACGAATTGAAGGGCAGTAGATGCCACAATCATATCGAAGGGGCCGAAAGTCGAAGTGCCGTCGATAATAGCATAAATCTGATCCGTTCCACAGTCGAATTCCATCCTGAAATTATGCCAAACTCCCGGATCGATAGCCATCATATTCGTCCTGCTTGAACCGTCCCAATACGCCACATATCCCGACCTGTAATATATCTGGCCGACTCTTTCAGAAGAATTGTTATATACTCTCAGAATCTCCTGCTCGTCAGACGTGTTCTCCGTCATCGACCAGCATTCGATATAGCCTTCGGAAATTTCCGTGAAACTATGATAAAAATAACTTCTGGCGGAGGTTGACCCGTCGTTTATCCGAATGGAATGATTAGACGAATGGTAATCTCCGGTCTGCCACGAGTAATGGCTTCCGCTTGTATTCCATTCGTCTTCAAATTCCGCCTGAGATGCGTATCCCTCAAAATCGTCCTCGAAAATGATCGATACACCCTCGCCGGAAATCACCCTGTCGCTTGCTACTGTGAGATCGGTAACGGTTCCCGTCTGGAATTGGGCATCGGTCGTTTGGAACCAGTCGGATTCGCTTTGTCCGGTATCTATCGTAAAGGACCTGTTGGACGAATAAGTCCCCCAACGGTTTCCATCGAAAGCGCGCGCGTCCCACCAATAAGAAGTTCCATTCGACAATGCCCCTTCACCCTGCGAATTGACACCGTATGAAGCCATGCCTGAACCTTCCGCTACGGGCGGCGACGGCGAAAATCCAGTAGCGTCGGAAACACTCTCGATAATTGTCGCGCCGGCCATACTTTCGTTCTCGCCGAACCGGGATTCAAAATGGAGTTCGTCGCTGTCCAAATCCACCGGCACGACCCATGAAAGGTCAGGTTCGGTCGATGCGGCGCCGTCGCCGATTCGCTCGAAGGGGAAAGGACGGTCGAGAACAGGAGTTCCCGGCGCGTTATCCGAGGGATCGCCGATTGTCAGCGTAATTGGTTCACTACCGGAACCGCACCACGAAGTCCAATTCAGCGTAATCGAAGCATCGTGAAGATAGGGCGTCAATGGATCGGCTTCCAATGTGAAATGCGGTGCAATAGTATTCTCGTTCCCGAGCCCGGCAATATCGGGCCAATCGGCGGAGTTGTCGATTATAGTTACGTAAGCGTCGCCGGTGGAAATCGTTCCAGAAACGCCGTGCGCGTTTGTAACGATATTATTGTCCAGCGCAACGACCATCCTGAAAGTCTCGCCCGCTTCGGGAATACCGTCGCCGTCCCCGCCGGTGGCATCTACTATAGTAATCCCGTTTTCCGAAAGATCGGCGTCGGGACTCTGGATTGTCACCGAGATAATATTCGTATCGATACGGTCGGTATTACAGGTGTCTATCAGTGTGAAATCTACAGCATGTCCGCATGGCGTCGAAGAGTCGATCGTGAATTCAAAATGATCGCTCAACGATGTCTGTGTCGCGCCGATATCGATATTCGGCCAGTCTGAGGCATTGTCCGTTATTGAAATATAAGTGTCCGATTCTGTAATTCGTCCACTCACCCCCGTAGCGTTTTCGGTGCCGTCGTTGCGGAGATCGACCGACATAACGACAGTCTCGCCAGCTTCTGGATAACCGTCGCCGTCGCCTGCCGCATCGTCGATGCCCGCCGGTGGGACGTCTACCAGTTCGGGTTTCGGGCCGCCGACAGAAACCGTGAAATTATCCGATCCGGAACCGCAGTAGCAGTCCCAATCGACCGTGAAAGTAACCTCATGTCCTTCTGGGCAGGACGGCGATATATCGAAGGAAAAATGATCCGCGAGTGATTGTTCCATTCCGCCGATAGCAATATCCGGCCAGAAGGCCGAATTATCAGTAATCGTTATATAGGCGTCGCTTTCGGAAATCGTCCCCGTAACGTCCTGAGCGTTAGCCCCCGATACGTGAGTGAGACTAACCGGCATCACTATGGACTCGCCCGGTTCGGGATAGCCGTCGCCGTCGCCACCACTTCCGTCGTCGATAACGTGGCTGTCGTATTCAAGAACGGGTGAGGGGCAACCCAATGTAACGTCGAAACTGTCGGTGCCCGTATAAAGTCCGCCACCGGCTACCCAATCGATGATTACAGTCGCAACGTGCCCGCAGGTAGCGTCGTCGTCGGCAACGTCGAATTTGCAGTGGTTGACATTGGACATCTCGTTGTCTCCCGGAGCTATGTCCGGCCAGGTTAACGAGTTATCGGTGAAGTTTATATACGGATCGCTTTCCGAGACGGTGCCCGTAACAGACGTCGCGGGGGCGCTTCCCGCAACATTCTCGAGCCAGATAGGCATTGTAATAGATTCGCCTTTCTCGGCGTATCCATCGCCGTCACCGGTGCCGTCATCGATTGTGTGATTATAATATATCAGATTTGGCTCGTTTGGAGATAAGTCGCCCACAATAACCAGCGCGTAAGGCTGAGGGCCATAAGGCACCGAAGTGCAATGCACATAAACATCCACCTGCTTCGTTGACACAGTCGAGCCGTTCAACCATACGACCTCGTCCACGTTTAAATCGTCGTAACTGCCTCCTGTCTGCGATCTCGCGCCCGACGACGGGAAAACGTTGCCCTTATATGAATCGCCATTAACCTCGACCTCGAGATTCAAATCGTTCACTACCGAATAAGCGCCCGGCGTGCTCGGATAATCGGAATAGCTGAGAACGACCTTGAAGGACTCCGACGTCGATGGGCCGCAACTTATCACATAATGATCGGTTCCTGTGGAACTGAATCCCGGCGAAACGTCATAAACCTCGAGATTCCTCGAATCAGTGCCATACGTGTCGTCAAAATAGAGCGCGTCATCCAGCGTGATTCTACCCCAGCCCTGTCCGTTTGAAGGCACGTCCGAATGCCCCGAATTGTTAAAGGCATCGATAGTGTATTCACCAGTCATATTCCTGCAAGAAGCTTCCAGCGTGGCTTTGACCAACGCCGCCGATGCATCGAAAGCGTCCCCGGGAACTGGAGCGCCGGATGGATAGAAACCGTCGCTGTAATACTCTCGAACCAGAGCCGCCAAACCTGCGGACGTAGGCGAAGACATCGACGTGCCGCCCATGTATTCGATACCTGTATGGCAATTCGACGCCCCGTCGTCGGCGTCGGCGGAGAAGATATACCATCCGCCGCAGGCCGTAAGGTTAGGTTTCATCTGACCTTCGGAGGAAGGCCCGTGCGACGAGAATTCGGCATTATCTTCGGGATTATTATCCACCGTGCTACCCGGATTGGTCCATGAGGTATAATCCGATCCTGCCCCGGCTTCAGCCGCGCCTACCGTCACGATGTTCTTGCCCAAACCCTCGCCGTTGATTCCGTCCGGCGGATACCAGCTATAATAAGTATTGCTGTTCCCCGCCGAGAAGAAAATCAAAAATTCTTTGTTGTCCCAGGTGAAATCATCGACGTCCTGCGATTCCGAATTATACGGATGCGTGCCGCCGGAACTGTATCGACTTCCCCATGAATTGGTATGTAGCCGCGCGCCGTGATTGTAGGCATATTTGAAAATAGTGTTACCCAGATCGGACGGAATATACAACGCGTCGGTGGAGGTCGGTTCGAGATCCGAAAAAACTAGACGGCATAACTGCGCCATCCCGTCGCCGGCGTCGAAAGTCGTGCTCGGCGGTGTATGGTCCTCATCGTTACCGCCGATAGAACCGTTGACATGAGAGCCATGCCCGGAATGAGTGTCCCGGTAATCCGTAGCGGTGCCATCTACAGTGTGTTTGCTGTATGCGCGTATCTTCCTATGTCCGTTATCCGAGACGGTAGAGGTCCAGTTGGTCGATGTGCCGTAATCTATAAAAGGAGGTGAAGTCGGCGATGTGTCGCAGAAATAAACCGATTCGTAATCGATACCTGTATCGGAACTTCCTACCAATTCGCCCTCGCCGTAAAGCCCTCTACGATGGATGGGCGTGTGGGGGGCATCCGCAGACATCTGGGCATACCAACCCGAACCGACGCTTCCCATTCCGCTTGTATTATACGATTGGTTTATCCACCGCGACCAGTCGTTGTTGGGATATTTCGGCATCCGCCGATCAGTCCACTCGGTGCCCTCGTAGTTCGAAATGGCAATAGCGAATTTCCTCTCGATTTCCGGGTCGATAGAGAATAGAACGAATTCGTGGCGTTTATTCGTCCCGGTTTCGATTACTTTCGGTTTATAATCGACAAGCGAATTAATGAAATCGTCGATGTCCTCGCCCGAAAATAAGTTGACGAAAATCTTCATACGCCCGTCGGGATCGGGAGGTTCGGGGTCGTCGAGAAGCCTTTTATCCAGTCTGAATTGCGGTTCGAATTCTCCCACCCATCGAACTTCAGGGAGAGCCCTGACGTCATCCAGCGATTCCGCCGACAACCTGTAAATAAGGCAATTATCCGGGACGAACCCGAAACTCCTCGCACCCAGAGGTGTTCCCTTAGCCGCACCCAGGACTTTCTCCCTGACCCTGTTATCCAGCGGGACGGAGAACTGGACGATGTAGTATCCGTAATCGCGGTCGAATCCTTTGAAAGCCAATCCCGGAACCGGCGCGGCTGGAATGCCCTTCGACGACTCGAAGGGCTGTATTGAGAAATTCACCAGTTCGCTAGCATGGCGGGGCAGTTGGGTAGCCGACAGACTATATATTGAGATTAAAACCAGGATCATGGGAAATAGAATATTACGTCCAGACATTTTTTTTTCTCCAGAATTAACGGGCTATTTAAGCAAGACCGCCCGCGCAGTAAACACCTTTTCGTTTTCGATTAGACGGACGAAATAAAGCCCGGAAGGCAATGGAGCTCCCACTTTGTCATTCCCGTCCCATATTATAAAATGTCGATTATCCATTTGTAATTCCCTTACCAACCTGCCGTCGATGTTGAAAATCCCAAGCCGCGCGTCGGTGGAAAAATTCCCCGTTAATTCGATTTTCAAGCTGGCGTTGAACGGGTTCGGATAGACATCCAGCGAAACCTTATCTGGTTTATCGGGGGATTCTCTAACCGCAATTGTGAATTCAGTCGAATTACAGCAAAGTTCGATGTCGTCGATGAATACTCCCTCTTCCTCGTCCTCCGAATCGCTATCGAAACGGAACCGAAGGCGTATGGTATCGCCCGGCTCGAAGGGCGTGCCGTCGAACTCATAACGATATTCCGCCCATCCGACGATGAACGAAAGCAGTGCCCCGCCGCTACCGAGATAATCCAGTCGGACTGTATCTTCCGATCCCAGAACCTCGACGCTCACACCGTCGGAGCCATAATTCGGGAATGACATATAAGCGTGGAAGGAGAGTTCGGCATCTCCGCCAATAACGAAAAGCTCCGAATAGAGAGTGTCGGACATATCCGCGATGTAACGGCCGTCAACGTCGCTTCCGCACCACCATGACCGGGAACCGGAATAAGCCCTTGTATCCACTCGATGCCAATAGCTTTCCATCGAGGTCGTGAAGAAGGGACTTTCGCCGGTTTCGGCGTCGTGTGTAAAACCGAGTTGTCGCGTCGAGAGGTAGAATCGATGCTCGATATCCCGTATTGTTGCCATAAGTTCTACTACGGGTATGGCGTCTTCTCCCACTGCCCATTCGATGTCGAAGGGTCCGACTAACGCCGTGTCCCGGGGCGAGACTAATGGAATAAACGACGGCGAACCGCTCACGTTTAATTCTCCGCCGGGGCATGATAAATCGAGGATTCCCGCGCCTTTAGTGCCGTCGCCGACATTGAGAATATAAATCCACATCTGCGCCGTTTCGCCTGTTGCCAAAGAGGAATCGTCATCCACCAGAACAGCTCCGAGAACATTGTAATCCGCGATATTCAATTTGAGCGAAACGGAAAATCCTATTTCACCACTGGTGTGTCTTATATCTGGAACGATAGTTAATTCCTCATCCGATGTTAGGTCAGCCGGGATGACAAAATTCGCCCAGATGCGAGTTGAGTCTCCGACAGCAAGATCGGCGGGTGTGGGTGATTGCAGAAGGGGCGCTCCCACATTTGAAGTCGGATCCCAGGATATTCCCGAAGCATAAAAATCGAAACCGCCGAAATCGAATACCACTTTTATAGTATCGCCCGGGTCGGCGGTGCCGTCGGTATATCCGTATTCATCGGCGTAAAAATATCTGAAAAAGCCGGGGCCTAACGTGGTAATCGTGTCCGAGGTAAAATCGAGACCTTTTTCTCTCGACGATATATATATCGGTGCCGTTGTGCCGGAAATATCCAAACTCGCGAAACCAGAGGAATTTGTTATAGCGCGGTCAATAAGACCATCATCGTCGAAGAGACTAGTCGATATGCTCTCGGCCGGAACCAGGCCGTCCGTCGCCCATACGCCGATGTTATCCCCTTCGATAACATAATCTATCTCAATCTCATTCCATCCAACGATAGCCTCGGTAGCGGGATCGCCCAACAGGTTTAGTTCCATAACCACCCATCGCCACACGTTTTCCCAGCGCGCGTAGGGGATGTAGTCTATCTTTGTCATGGCAAGAGCCTGTCCGAGAGAGGGGTAACCGTTGAAGACTTTTCTCCAGAACGCCCTGTCCAGTATCTCCGAATACCCGAATCCGGAGTTGCCGGGAGAGCCCCAGCCATATCGGCTATTTCCTATAAACGCGGTTCCTCCTCCGATGGGATTGTTGAGATACCTCTCGGCGATGCAGTCCTTATCGGTAGCCGCTGGCCAGCATCCAATAGAAAACAATATCGAGGGCCGGGTTTCGTTGCGCAGTTCCTCCATCTCGGCGAGCCATATACAGCTTCCGTGGTCGAGACATAACACCGAACTGCTTGCGTGCCCAGCGTGGTTTATCAGATTCGGCCCGGTATCCAGGCTGTCCAGGCCCATTTCGGCGTTGCCGCCATCGCGGGAATAAACTCTCCCGAAAGTGAAATCGTCCGGGAAAACGTTATCGATAAGATCGTCCTTGAATTCGCCACCGTCCGTATATGGATCGTCCCAGAGAACCTGTCCGAGCATCAAACCGCGATGCGCGAAATCCTCCGAGGGGAACATCTCATAGTAAAGCAATTTCTGGATATAGCCCTCGAGGTCGGAAGCCGGGAAGAGCGAATAACGTCCGACAAGAACTTCCGGATACATATCCACCGAATCCTCGATTTCGCCCCAGACAGTGTCGCCGTCGGCGTTCCAACTGCCGTCGAGGTCCGAAAAATATAGGTCGGAACGAATCTGGTTCTCGTCGTCGTAAAATCCCGCTTCGCAGTCGAAAGCGAAGACGGTTCTATCCGGCGTTATCAGAGGGTCGCCAAGGATCACGGCGTAAGTGATTCCATATTCAATATATAAATCCGCTATGGCGTTGCGCATCTTTTCCGCGTCATCGTCGCCGGGGAAAATCGAATAAACGTCTGTCAATTCCACAACGGTATCCCTCAACCCGTAGCTTCTACGAAGTTTGAGAAGTTCGAGCAGTTCGATGAAGGGACTGTCCGGGATTAAAATCGCCCAATCGTAAGCATCCGGATCGATTTCAATTGAGTATAGCGTTTTCAATTCGGGATTAACTACGATCTCACCGACCGCCCTGTCCCAGAAATCGGCTCCGTGCTGTGACCGCCGTGCCGGTGCTATCGGCGGTTCCTGGGCGGATGAGTATTCTGCGATTAAACGGCAACTGGCAAGTCTCTCTGCAATTCCATCAACCGGATTCCATCGGATTGGAGCCAGACAAATACCCGCAAGGCTATAACCGGACAGGTTGCCACTCGAGTGGGAAATTAAAGGCGTTTGTGGGAACCATGCGTCGCGCGAGTAAACACTGGGGTCCGGCGGATATAGACCCGGATCGCCTACAGAGAGTACCGCCGGCGGTTGTGCGGGGAAGGGGGTTCCATCTGCGAGTGGTTCCCAAACCGCATCCTGAATCTCCACACTCGATACCGTCTTTCCGGGTGGAAGCAGGATATGTTTACTGACAATTACATATTGAGGATTTCCGGGAATCCCGCTGGGAAAACCGTCGTTATGGTATATCTTCGTGTATAAACCGTTTTCGATCCGAAAATCTTCCGAGGGGAAATCTAATCGAACATCTATTATCTGAGCTAATATCGGCAATGCGAGAATCAACAGGACTGCGGCATATTTGGCGAGACGCAATTTTACCTCCCGGTCAGGAAAGAGACAATATCCTACTAATATAAGGAAAATAAATCGAATATCCACCTTTCATTGACGGTGGGAGTTTGCAACTAATCGATTAGAAGACTTCTGAGATTTCTTGCAGAAAATCGGCGTTGTTTTTACGTTCAAAGGCTGTTCCGATAACCAGAAAATCGGCACCCGACGATCTCAATTCGGACGCGGTTTCAACGGATTTTATCCCTCCACCGACGAATAGGGGTAGATCGCAGGCGGATTTTATCGCCGAAATCATTTCCGGCGGAACCGTTTTCTCCGCGCCGCTTCCGGCCTCGACGTATAATGCTTTCATTCCGAGCAATTTACCGGCGAGGGCGTGAGCGACTGCAATATCGCTCTTCTCGCGGGGTATTGGCATTGTGCCGCTGATGAACTGCACCGACGTTATCCCACCCGATTCCACGAGTATATATCCGGTAGGCAGTGTGGGTATCCCCAGGTCGATCACTCTGGGAGCCGCTTGCACCTGTTCCTCGATGAGCCATCGTGCGTTCCTGCCCGATATAAGCGACAGAAAGAGTATTCCATCGGCTTCCGCCGAAACCTGATAGCCACTGCCGGGGAAAATAATTACCGGCAGGTCGGTCGCAGTCTTCACCTCGCGGATCGCCGTGTCGAAATCGTCCTTGAGTAGAAAGCTTCCGCCGATAAGAAAGGCATCTACACCGGCTTTTGTAGCTTTATTAGCGGTTTGAGCGAGTTCTCCCGGCGACGCGCTGTCCGGATCGAGCAGGACAAACAGGCCGCGGTTTTTGTCCTGCAAATCCCATAAATATTGTTCGATGTCAAATTCTATCATTTCAAACTCCCCCCAGGCGAAGCAAGTCCATTACGGTCTCTGCTCTTCCCGCTTTTTTCAGTTGTATAGCCGAACCGATAAATACTTTCGCCGTTAATATAGCGTCGGTCAGTGCGTTGTGTTTATCCTTTGGCCGCGACAGGCCGAATCTATGCAGTAATTCGTTCAGGCTGGGTCGCTCTTTTAAATCGTCGAATACGCTGTAACTCAGCCTGGAAGTGTCTATTACCGGCCTACGTGGTGGTTCCATTCCGACTATTCGGGATTTCTCTATGAGAAATTTCAAATCGGCGTCCGGGCCGTGCGCGATGAGGATTCTCCGAAAGAATAAATCGAGGAATTCCGGTAGCACCTTCTGGATAGGCGGAGCATCGGACAGTTCCTTGCCGTGTAAACCGTGAACTGCCTTCGCTTTCGACGGCACCGATCGTTCCGGTCTGATTTCCGAATAGAACGCCTCCTCGTCCCCGATTCTCAAGCCGAAGAACGGCACTGCGGCAATCTCGATTATCTCGTGTATCCTCGGATCGACGCCTGTCATCTCCATATCGATAGCCAGGTATTTGGCTTTATTTATAGGCGTGCTGGCCAATTAACCGCCCAGTTTCGTTTTCAACTGATCCCGCACCCAATCGAGAGCGTCATCGACGAGAGATGCGTCTCTTCCGCCGCCCTGGGCAAAATCGGGTCTTCCTCCGCCGGAACCTCCTGTAATCCCCGCCGCGCCTTTGATAAGATCGCCCGCGTGGATGCCCTTTTCGACGAGATTATTTGTTACGCCTGATATCAACGCTAATTTGCCGTCGATTTCCGAAACGAGAAAAACCGCGCCTGAACCGAGCTTGCCTTTCAATTCATCTACGAGTTTCGCCAATTGCTCTCTATCCGCGACTTTGACCTGTTCGACGACATATCTTCCTCCGGGCATGTCTGTGGCGTCGTCGATAAGGAAATCCGCCGTGTCGCCGGTCCGTTCCCTTCGGAGTTCCTCGATTTTCTCTTCGAGTTCTTTCATTTCGGCGATCAGCGCGCGCGTCCTTTCTATAACATCCTCGCCGGGATTTATCTTCAGTATTCCAGCGAGTTCGTCCTCGTTTTCGCGGAGGATATTTGTCCATTTCAAAACGAAGTTCCCGGTAATCGCCTCTATTCTGCGCAATCCGCTTCCCACAGATCCTTCCGATTTGATCAAGAAAGCGCCCATTTCTCCGGTTCGACTGAGATGTGTCCCTCCGCATAGTTCCTGTGAAACTGATTCTATCGAGACTACACGGACTTCATCGCCGTATTTTTCGCCGAACAACGCAATTGCGCCCTTATCGAGAGCTTCACGGTATGCCATTTCCCTTGCGCAGACCGGGATATCCGCCATCCCCACTTCGTTGACGATCCGCTCGATTTTCCGAAGCTGAGCTTTTGTCGGGGCTTCGAAATGCGTGTAATCGAACCGGAACCTTTCTGGAGCAACATAGGAACCCGATTGGTGAACGTGTTCTCCCAAAACCTTGCGCAGGGCGAAATGTAGAAGATGTGTTGCCGTGTGATTTCTCCTGATAGAATCTCTTCGTTCGGAATCGATTCGCGCCATAACCTCCGCCGACTCGCCTATTTCGCCCTCGATGTGTCCGATATGGACAAAGCTCTCCGCTTCGATTTTGGTATCCTCGATAGCCGCTTTCCAGCCGTCGCCGATTATCTCGCCCTTGTCGCCTACCTGCCCGCCGGATTCGGCGTAGAAGGGCGTTTGGTCGAGAACAATCTTGATTTTATCATCGTCGATTGAATACTGCCGGACTTTCGCCTGCACCTGATTTTTCTCAAAACCCACGAATTTCGAGTCGTCGCCCTCGGTCATCTCGACCCAGTCGCCCTTACCGATTTCGTGGCTCACATCGAATTTCGCCGAACTGCGTGATCGCTCTCTTTGTTTCTCCATTTCGCGTTCGAAACCGACGTGATCGACGATTAGACCCTTTTCGGACGCCATGAGTTCGGTCAGGTCGAGGGGAAAGCCGAAAGTGTCATAGAGCTTAAACGCATCTTCACCCCAGATTGTCATCTCGCCCTGCGAAACTGCCTTCTCCACGATTTCATCGAACAATTCCAGGCCGATGTCCAATGTCTGCGCGAAATTTTGTTCCTCAGCCTTGATAACTCGAACGACGTGCTCGTTTTTCGATTTCAATTCGGGGTAAACGTCGCCCATAACGTCCGTCAAAGGCGCGACTAACTTGAACATTATCGGTTCTTTATAATTTATTTTCCGCGAGAACCTGGCCGCCCGCCTGAGGATTCTCCTGAGGACATACCCGCGTCCCTCGTTACCGGGCAATGCGCCGTCGGCTATTGCAAAGGCCAGCGCACGGATGTGATCCGCCATGACTTTTATCGCCACCGATTCATCGGGATTTTCATATTCCGCGCCGGTTATCTCCTCGATCTTCGATATTATCGGCGTGAAAAGGTCGGTTTCGTAATTTTCCTCGCAGTCCTGCAATATTGCGACGAGTCGTTCAAAGCCCAATCCGGTATCGACGTTTTTCTTCGGTAACGGTTCGGTTACGCCCGATTCGTCCTTATAGAACTGCATGAAAACCAGATTCCATATTTCGACAAACCTCCCGCCGGGATCGTTGGGTTTCTCGCCCGCCCCGAATCCCATATCATAATGGATTTCGCTACATGGCCCGCATGGGCCGGTGGCCGCCATTTCCCAGAAATTATCCTTTGCGTCGAATTTAAATATGCGGTTTGTCGGCAATATTTTCCGCCAGAGTTCCTCTGCCTCGTCGTCGTCTTTGTAAACTGTCACCCAGAGCCTGTCGGGATCGAGACCATACCCCTGAGTTAAAAGTTCCCAGGCCATCTCGATAGCGCCTTTTTTGAAATAATCCCCGAAACTCCAATTGCCAAGCATCTCGAAAAAAGTATGGTGGGTGCCGTCTCTGCCTACGTCCTCAAGATCGTTATGCTTGCCTGAAACACGCATACACTTCTGCACGGAAGCCGCACGAGAATAAGGTGGTTCGGTTTTACCCAGGAAATAGTCCTTGAACTGGTTCATGCCAGCGTTTGCGAATAACAATGTCGGGTCGCCGACGGGAACCAACGGGCTGGATTGGATTATCGTATGGCCCTTCCCCTTGTAAAATTCCAGAAATTTAGATCTTATTTCTTTACTTTCCACCTGTATCTCCAATTTCAGTAGAAAATCGTGAAACTTAAAATTATAACCAAAAATAGGGATTGTCGCAAGTTCAAAGCATGGGGCGGTTTCGAGCTGCTTTAATGGAAGTTTACCTTACTCGAAACCGCCCCTTGCGGCGATAGCCGTGCGACGCCCCAATTCGCGGAATGGCGCGAACGGCGACCACAGTTAATAGCGATTAATATCTAATCTTGTCCAGCGCCTTTTTATCGAGCTTTATCACTACTTCGGCGAGGAGTTTTATCAGATTATCGACGTCGTCGCGGTGCAGAATGCCATAATGACTATGAATATATCGCGTTGCGATACTACACGTCAGGCTGGGGACGCCGCCACGCGTTTTTGCGAACGCGCCGCCGTCGGTGCCGCCGAAACGGAGGCTTCCAAGTTGATAAGGTATCTTCTTCTTATCGGCGATGTCTATTACGAAATCGACCAGCCTGGGATTCGGAAGAAGGCTCCCGTCCATGACGCTTATCGACGGGCCTTTGCCGAGTTTCTCGCCCCATTCGGAATTGGGCGAATTAGGGATATCCGCCGCCAGAGTTACATCGATTGCTATGGCTACGTCCGGGTTCACATGAAAAGCGCTTGTTCCCGCGCCGCGTAATCCTACTTCCTCCATAACCGTGCCGCCGGCATAAAGCGTATTGGGATGCGATTTATCTTTGAGTGCCTCAGCGACTTCCATCGCGACAGCCACACCGATTCGGTTGTCCCATGCCTTTGCTAACAACATCTTGCCGTCCGGGCCGAGTTTAGCGAATTCTGCGTAAGGAACGATCGGATCGCCGACCCGGATCCCCAATTTTTCCGCGGCCTCGTTATCCTCGGTTGCACCGACGTCCACGTAAAGGTCGTCGATTTCCATGACCTTCTTGCGTTCCTCGGCTTTCATTCCGTGTGGCGCTTTCGATCCGATAACTCCGGTAATCAATTCGCCTTTGCGGTTGCGAATAACTACCCTCTGACTCAATAGCACGTGCGGCCACCATCCGCCCAGCGGGTTGATCTTTATATACCCGCTCTTCGTTACTCCGGCCACCATGAACCCGATTTCGTCCATGTGCCCCGCAATAAGTATTTTCGGGGAATCGGACGAACCTTTTTTGATCCCGAAAGTGCTCCCCAGGCCATCGCGGGTTATACCGCAGTAAGACGAGAGCTTCTTCTCAACATAAGCTCCGACCTCCTCCTCAAAACCGCTCGGGCCGAATAAATCAGTGATCTCTTTCAGGAACTTGTCCCGCTTATCCATCTTCTTTGCCATAATTAAACCTTCCTGAGCGTGTTATTATTTATTAGTATCAAGTTAAACAAAAAAATCGTCCGATGCAATTAAAAAATGACCGCCCGGTCGGATTTATTGTCAATAATATAAATAAGTATTTGAAGCGAAAGATAAAAAAACCGGAGGAACGGAACCTCCGGCTTTTCCTATCCGTGATAATTCCGATGAATTATCGTGGCGTTTCGATTTGCGCCTGAGCCGCGGAAAGTCTGGCTACCGGGACGCGATAAGGACTACAACTCACGTAATTCAGGCCCGTTCGATGGCAGAATTTCACCGATTTCGGTTCGCCACCGTGCTCGCCGCATATCCCGAGTTTGATGTTCGGGTTGGTTTTCCTGCCGAGTTCGCAGGTCATCTCGACGAGTTTGCCCACGCCCGTCTGGTCGAGCACCTGGAAGGGATCTTTGTCGTAGATACCCAACTTGACGTATTCCGGGAGGAAACGTCCGGCGTCGTCGCGGGAGAATCCGCAACCCATCTGCGTCAGGTCGTTAGTGCCAAAGCTAAAGAATTCGGCTTCCACGGCGATTTCATCCGCCGTTACCGCCGCGCGGGGAATCTCGATCATCGTGCCGACCTTATAAGGGATATCCTCTTTAGTCATTCCGGCTTCGGTCAACACTATCTCAGCAGTCTGGATGACCAGTTTCTTCTGTAAGGCGAGTTCTTTCACGTTGCCGATTAGCGGAATCATGATTTCCGGTGTAACCTCAATGCCCTCCTTCTTAACTTTTACCGCCGCTTCGATAATCGCGCGAGTTTGCATCTCGGATATTTCCGGATACGTGATTCCCAGTCTGCATCCGCGATGACCCAGCATGGGGTTCGTTTCCGATAAGGATTTAACCTTGTAGCGCACGTCGGCCGGATTCACACCTACCTGCTGTGCGACCTGTATCTGGCCTTCTTCGTCGTGGGGGAGGAACTCATGTAACGGCGGGTCGAGGAACCTGATCGTCGCCGGGCGGCCTTCGAGCGCACGGAATATGCCCTCGAAATCCTCGCGTTGTAACGGAAGTATTTTGCCCAGAGCTCTACGCCGTGCGTCCTCGTCCTTCGCGAGGATCATCTCGCGAAACCCTACAATTCTGTCGCCCTCGAAGAACATGTGCTCGGTTCTGCATAGGCCAATTCCCTCCGCACCGAAACTAATGGCTACCTTGGTGTCTTTCGGAGTGTCTGCGTTGGTGCGAACGCCCATATCGCGTATCGCGTCCGCCCAGGCCATAAATTCTCGATACTGCCTGAATAAAAGCGACTCTCCGGCTTCCATCGAACCGCTGAGAACCTGCAGAATCTCGGAAGGTTTGACCGTTATCGGTCTGCTGTAAACCTTGCCGGTGAAACCGTCTATCGATATCGAATCGCCCTCTTTGAAAGACCTGTCTCCAACCCGGACAATCCTCTGATCGTAGTCTATGTTTAGTTCTCCGGCGCCAGCCACGCATGGAACACCCATTCCACGGGCGACGACCGCCGCGTGAGACGTCATACCGCCGCGTGCCGTAAGGATTCCCTTTGCTACCGCCATCCCGCCTATATCTTCGGGGGTGGTTTCGATACGACACAGGATAACATGTCCGTTTTCTTCGATGTAATTTTCGCGGTCGCCTTTTGGAAGGTTATTCGCCTCCGTTTTGGCCTTGTTGACAATCTGCTCCGCGCGGTCGGCGTTGAAAACCAGTTGCCCGGTAGCTCCGCCCGGAGATGCCGGTAATCCCTGCGCTATATCTTCACCCTCCGATTCGGCCTGTGCAACGTCGTCGTGGTCGAGAATGGGGGCGAATAGTTTATTCAATTGGTCCGCATCGACTCGCATGATCGAAGTCTCGCGGTCGATAAGTCCCTCCTCGACCATCTCCACCGCCATCCGTAGCGACGCAAAAATAGTGCGTTTGCCAGTGCGCGTCTGGAGCATCCATAGTTTACCGTCCTGAATCGTGAACTCGACGTCCTGCATATCCTTGTAGTGTTTTTCCAGCGTATCACGGATTTCCAGAAGCTGTTCGAAGACCTCGGGCATCTCGTTTTTGAGGTCGGAAATAGGGTGAGGCGTGCGGATTCCGGCGACCACGTCCTCGCCCTGTGCGTTCATTAGATATTCGCCGTAAAACTTGTTTTCGCCGGTAGATGGGTTCCTGGTGAAAGCCACTCCGGTGCCGCAATTATCGCCCATGTTGCCGAAAACCATAGCCTGAACGTTCACCGCGGTGCCCAGCAATCCCTTGATGTCGTTTAATTCGCGATATTTCATCGCGCGGGGATTGTTCCAGCTTCCAAAAACAGCGTCGATAGATTTGCGGAGTTGTTCCATCGGTTCGGTCGGGAAATCCTCGCCGGTGTGGAGTTTATAGATATCCTTGTAACGAGAAACGAGATCCTTGAGGTCTTCGGCGGAAAGGTCGGTGTCGTTTTTTGCGCCCACCTCGTCCTTTTTGGCCTGAATAGCCTGTTCGAAATGCTCGTGCTCGACTCCCATCACGACGTCGCCGAACATGTTGATGAACCTGCGATATGCATCCCAGGCGAATCTCTCGTTGTTCGTCCTGTGGATTATCCCCTGAACGGATTTTTCGTTTAATCCCAGATTTAGCACTGTGTCCATCATCCCGGGCATAGAAATCGCCGCGCCGGAACGGACTGAAACCAGCAATGGATCGTTCGGATCGCCCAGTTTCTTGCCCATGACTTTTTCGAGTTTAGCGAGATGCTCTTCTACCTGTTTCCATAGTTCCGGAGGGTAATTCTCGTCGTGCGTGTAATAATAATCGCAGACTTTGGCCGAGATAGTGAAACCGGGGGGCACCGGAATATCTATTTTGGACATCTCGGCAAGATTAGCCCCCTTGCCGCCGAGAATCTCCTTCATGCTGGAATCGCCGTCCGAGCTACCCTTACTGAAGAAATACATGTAGTTCTCTCCCATTTGTTGCCTCCTATTATTCAGATTTAATGTTCATCTGTTGATTCTGATTAACCGCATTTAGAATTGTTCATTTTGCACTTGTCGGGGATATCTTCTAAAGATATAGGGTAATTGCCGCTGAAGCAAGCGTCGCAGAACCCGATGTCCGGAAGCCCGTCGATAGATAGCATGCCCTCCAGGGAAAGATATCCCAGACTGTCCGCCCCGATAAACTCCGCGGTTTCTTCGACCGACGAAGAGCTTGCTATAAGCTGATCATAGGTCGGAGTGTCGATTCCATAATAACACGGATGTTTGATCGGCGGACTCGCAATCCGCAGATGCACTTCCTTCGCGCCCGCCTGCCGAATCATCGATATAAGTGCGCGAGAGGTTGTTCCGCGAACGATGGAATCATCGACCACAACAACACGCTTGTCTTTGAGTATCCCTCTTACCGGATTATACTTTATTCTCGACCCGAAATCGCGTATAGCCTGACGAGGTTGAATGAACGTCCTGCCGATATAATGATTCCTGATTAATCCAAGCTCGAAAGGGATACCGCTTTGCAGGGAAAATCCAAGCGCCGCCGTGTTTGAACTGTCGGGAACCGAAATTACGATGTCGGCTGAGCAGGGCTGTTCAGCGGCGAGTTTACCGCCCATTCGTCTGCGGATCTTATCAACGTTCGTGTCGAAAATACGGCTATCCGGTCTGGAGAAATAAATGAATTCAAAAATACAGGCGGCGGACTCTCGTTTCTCGAAGGGGAACCGATATTCGACGTCGCCGCCGCGTTTGACTATTACCATTTCACCCGGTTTTAGACTCCTGCCACGAGGAAAATCGAGCAGATCGAAAGCGCAGGATTCGCTGGAAAAAGCTATTCCGCCGTCAAATTCGGTTATTTCCAGCGGGCGCACCCCGTATGGATCGCGGGCGGCAATCAAGTATTCGGGTGTTATGAAAACAATGCTGTATGCCCCACGGACTCTCGACAGCGCATCGGAGATACCGTCGGGGGTGGTTTTCGCACGGCTTCGCGCGAGAAGATGCAGGATGACTTCCGTATCCGTAGTCGTTCGGAAAATAGAACCCTGGGCCTCCATGGATCGTCTGTTTTTTTCCGCGTTAACGAGGTTGCCGTTGTGCGCGCCGGCTATCTGGCCGCGTTTATAGTCTATGGTAAAAGGCTGTGCGTTTGCGAACGTCGTTCTGCCGGTAGTAGAATAGCGGACGTGGCCTATCGCGGCGTCGCCCTTCATGTTGCGAAGGCACTCGGGAGAGCCGAAAACATTGCTTACCAGACCGAGCCCTTTATTCTCGATAAGCTGTTTGCCATCGGTAACGGCAATACCTGCGGATTCCTGCCCCCTGTGCTGTAGGGCGTATAAACCCATATACGCCTTGAAGGCGGCGTCTTCGCAACCGTAAACGCCGAAAACACCGCAATAGTGATTAAGTTCGTTCAATTCCATCTCGTATATTCCCGGAAACATCGGGAGCGGGAAAATCCTCGACGCACCCGATGATTACGGGATGGTGTTTATTAATGGGGCATCAAGCCCACACTCGCCGGAAAACGACCTCCACCGAGCTTGTAGATTTTATCTTCATCGAAGTCTTTTAACGCGTTTCTCGTGTCCAGAATGAGCCTGGAATTAGCTACGATGTTGTTCCAATCGTAAACCTTGTGGTCGGTGGAGATTACCACAAGGTCGGCGTTGGAGAGTAGGTCGTCCGTTAAATCGGATGATTCGAGAGTGCCGTCGCCCCAATGGATCGATTCGATGTGGGGGTCGTTAAACGCAACGTTCGCGCCCTTATCCTTGAAAAGCTGGAGTAAATCCAGCGCCGGTGATTCCCGAACGTCCGAGATATCCTTTTTGTAAGCCATTCCCAGAATCACTACCTTGCTGTCCTTTATGGGTTTACCGATTTCGTTGAGAATATCGGCGGCCTGCGATACCACATACGACGGCATGTTGCCGTTTATTTCGCCGGCAAGCTCTATGAAGCGGGCATAGTAATTCAGGCTTTTAAGTTTCCAGGATAAATAATGCGGATCAATCGGAATACAATGACCGCCCAGACCGGGACCGGGATAGAAAGCCATGAAACCGAAAGGCTTCGTCGCCGCCGCATCGATTATCTCCCAGACGTTGATTCCGAGGCGATCGCACATCAGAGCCACCTCGTTAACGAGGCCGATATTCACGCTTCTGAAAGTGTTTTCGAGTAGTTTGACCATCTCAGCCGCTTTGGTCGAGGAGACCATCACCACGTTTTCGATTGTCGTTTCGTAAAACGCCTTAGCTACTTCATTGCAGGCGTCCGTAATCCCTCCGACGACCTTTGGTGTGTTGTGAGTTTGGTAAACCGGATTCCCCGGATCGACCCTCTCGGGCGAGAAGGCCAGAAAGAAATCCTCCCCGACCTTGAGACCGCTTTCCTCCAGTTTGGGGAGAATCAATTCTTCGGTCGTGCCGGGATATGTAGTTGATTCGAGAACCGCAAATGTTCCCGGTTTCATGAACTCGGCTATTTTTCCGCACGCGTCCAGGATATAGGAAACGTCCGGATCTTTCGTCTTGTTGAGCGGCGTCGGCACACAGATAGTTATGATATCCGCTTCCCTGATTATCGAAGGATCGGTAGTATTCTTCAATTTCCCCGATTCGACAAGCTCCGCCACTACACTCGCCGGGATGTCATCGACGTCGGAACCGCCCGAATTTAGTATATTGATTTTCTTCTCGGAAACGTCGTAACCGTCCACGGTATATCCTGCTTTGCAAGCTTCGACTGCCAACGGTAATCCGACATACCCCATTCCGATGACACAAACTTTTGCACTGCGATCATCGATCTTCTCAATCAATTTCGCCTTACTGGAAGCCATTTGTTCTCCTTAATTCATTGAATTGATTTGCATTCATTTGTATTCGAATGTATTCTATTTTACACTGTTTTACACTTTTGTATTCTATCTGATTTTTGAACCGGGAGGCAATTCGCCGTCCACCGTAAGTATCCTTACTTCTCCGTCGCCCTCGCCGGCGAGTATCATCCCTCGCGATTCATGGCCGCGTATCTTGGCCGGTTTGAGGTTTGTAATAACCACGGCGGTTTTTCCAATAAGTTCCGGCGGTTCATACCATTGCGCGATTCCAGCCACCAGTGGCCGAATTTCCCCGCCGATATCGACTTTGAGTAGGTAGAGCTTGTCCGCGTTCGGCGCGGAAACGCATTCGACTATTTTCCCGGTTCTGATCTCTAACCGGGCGAATTCGGATATGTCGATAAGGTCTTCTTTTGTTTCCACGGTGGATTCGAGCTTCTTCAACGCCTTTTCCTCGTCGATTCGCGGGAAAAGCGGATCGCCTACCTCTATCATAGCTTCTGTTTTCAATCCGCCCCATTCTTCCGCCATGTCCAGGTCAACCGGTTTGTTTTTCAGTCCAAGACGATACCGGATCTCATCGCAACTGTCCGGCATTACCGGCCAATACAGAATCGATGCCACACGGAGTGCTTCGGCGGCACTATAAAGGACGGTCTCCAGTCTTTCGTATTTCTCTTCTTTGGCGAGAGTCCACGGGGCGGTTCGTTCAAGGTATCTGTTGGTCTCGCGAACGAGTTCGTTTGCCGATTCGATAGCCTTAGAGGGACGCATATCCCATATTTCACTTCGCACCGTCTCAGCCGAATTTAAGGCAACGTTCTTCAACTGAATCTCATCGTCGGTTGCCTCTCCCGGTTCCGGGATAATCCCGCGGAAGTTTTGCTGGATAAGAGTCAGGATACGGCTGGCCAGATTACCCAGGTCGTTGGCGAGATCGGTGTTTATCCTGTTGATCATCGCCTCGAAGGAGAACTGGGAATCCAGCGCGAAAACCTTTTCGCGCACTAGGAAATACCGCAGTGCGTCCTTGCCGAACATCTCGATAAGTTTCGGTATCGGGACAGCGTTGCCCAGCGATTTTCCCATCTTGGCCGTCTCGACCATCCACCAGCCGTGCGAGAATACGGTTAGCGGCGGTTCCAGCCCCAGAGCTTTTAACATAGTAGGCCAATACACGCAGTGCGTCGTCGCGATATCTTTGCCGATTAAATGGTAATCCGCAGGCCAGGTATGTTCGAATTTCGGCATATCGGACGGCCATCCCGGCGCGGTAATGTAGTTAAGAAGCGCATCGAACCAGACATAGCAAACATAATCCTTATCGAAGGGTAGTTCGATACCCCACGACAACCGCTCTTTGGGGCGTGAGATGCAGAGGTCGTTGAGTTCTCTGCGGAGAAAACCGAGGATTTCGTTTCGCCGGCTCTCAGGCTGGATAAAGTCGGGATTCTCCTCGATGTGTTCGACCAACCAATCGCGGTATTTGCTCATTTTGAAGAAATAATTCTTCTCGGTCAGGTGTTCGACCGGCCTGCCGCAGTCGGGGCAATCGCCTTCGACCAGGTCTTTCTCCGTCCAGAATCTCTCGCAGGGCGTGCAATACCAGCCGGAATATTCGTCCTGATATATCTCGTCCTCTTCCCACAAAACCTGCAAAGCCTGTTTCACGGCGTTTTCGTGATGTTTGTCGGTTGTGCGGATAAAATGATCGTATTCTATACCCAGGTCTTTCCAGAACTTCTTGAAGTTCTCGACAAACAGGTCGCAATGATGTTTTGGAGTCATTTCTTTGTTCTTTGCGGCTTCGGCAACTTTCTGGCCGTGTTCGTCCGTTCCGGTCAGAAAAAATACGTCATCGCCGGCGATACGATGAAATCGCGCGATTACGTCGGCGTTGACCGTGGTATAGGCATGGCCTATATGAGGATTGTCATTAACGTAGTAAAGCGGTGTCGTAATGTAGAAAGGTTTGTTCATATCGACCCCTGATAACAGGTTAATAAACAATAATTTAAAAATCTACACTATTAAGGGTCAGATGTCAAGGTCGGATTGTATGAATCGAGTGATAATTTTATCCCAGATTATCGAGTTGGGAATTTTGATGTCGATTTCGGTTGCGAAATTGGGGAATATTACTTAAACTATAAAAATAGCGATTTTATTTGCTATTCGGTTCTTTATGAATATATTTGAGCCTTGAAATCGAATTTATGGGGCTATAGCTCAGCTGGGAGAGCGCGTGACTGGCAGTCACGAGGTCAGGGGTTCGATCCCCCTTAGCTCCATTTTGATTCCGGGGCACGAGTTAAAGTGCCCCTTTTTGATTATGACCGATGTAAAAGAAATATTTTCGACAGGTGCGGCGCTGGCCGGGACACTGAGGTTAGACCAGCTGTTGCGTGTCCTTATGGATACCGCCGCAGACCTCACAGGTGCCGAAGCTGGCAGTGTTCTGCTACTCGATAAATCCACCGGCTACCTGATTTTCGCGGTTGCCACGGGTGAAGGTGGCGCGAAGTTATCGGATATCCGGCTGAAGCCCGGCGATGGAATCGCGGGATGGGTGGCTAAGACCGGCAAAGCTACTCTGGTTAACGACGTGGCGTCGGATGACAGACACGCGTCGGAGATAGACAGAAAATCCGGATTCAAAACCACCTCGCTGGTCGCCGTTCCAATGTTCCACGATAACGAAGTCATCGGCGTTCTGGAGGCGGTAAACAAGAAACGCGGCAGGTTCGAGCAGAAGGATTTAACCGAGCTTTCGGCTTTCGCCCAGATGGCTTCCGTCGCGATAAATAATGCCCGAAAATTCGAGAAACTGACGAGCCAGAACAAGGAGTTGCGTGAACAGGCTTTTGGCAGATGGAAGCTTGTAGGTAAATCCAGAGTGATTAAATATCTGCGCGACCTGATTACCCGCGTTGCCCAGACGCCCACTACGGTGCTTATTAGCGGGGAATCCGGCACGGGAAAGGAAGTGGTGGCTCACGAAATCCATCGCTTATCCAGACGATCCGACGGGCCTTTCGTGAAAGTATCCTGTGCCGCATTGCCGGAAACCCTGCTGGAAAGCGAACTGTTCGGCCACGAAAAGGGCGCATTTACCGGCGCGACCGACCGAAGACCGGGGCGTTTTGAGGTGGCCAACGGCGGGACTATACTGCTCGATGAAATCGGAGAAATTAGCCACGCCGTCCAGTCCAAATTGTTACGTATCCTGCAAGAAAAGGAATTCGAAAGGCTCGGTTCGACAAAAACATTAACGACGGATGCGCGTCTTCTGGCGGCGACCAATAGAGATTTGAGAGCGTTGGTTCAGTCCGGGGGATTCCGAGAAGACCTATTCTACCGATTGAACGTCGTCCCGATAGAAGTCCCGCCCCTCAGGGAACATCCCGAAGATATCCCGATGCTAATAGAATACTTCCTGACAAGACTATCCGATCAATTTCCCCATAGATTAAAAGGCGTTACCGACGAAGCGATGAACTTACTTACGGCTTATTCATGGCCGGGCAACGTCCGTGAACTCTTCAACGTGCTCGAACGTTGCGCAGTTATTTCCCCCGAAGAGATAGTCGGCGTAAAATACCTTCCGCCCGAGATAACCGGCAAGAAGAGATTTACGCCCGAGGAACACGTCGGATTGGATATGACACTCCCCGAGGCCGAGGAGACCCTCATCCGCCATGCGATGGTGCAGACCGGGGGCAACGTTTCCGAGGCCGCGCGCCGCCTTAAAATTTCCCGCGATCGTTTCCGTTATCGTCTTAAAAAATACAAAATCGATCCGTCTGATTATCGCTGATGTTCGAGTTAAGGAGAAAAGCGAGAGAGGTGTCTGTCGCGGATGTCGGCATTGGCGGCGATGGGCGCTGGGCGCTGATTGCCGGTCCCTGCGCAATCGAGAACGATAGAATGGCCTTCGAAACTGCCGAATGGCTGAAAAAGATAACGGACGAACTGGAAATACCATTCGTATTCAAAGCCAGCTTCGACAAAGCCAATCGCATGTCCATAGATTCACCACGCGGTGTTGGATTCGAACGCGGTTTACGGATTCTCGGCGATATCCGTGGACAACTCGGCGTTCCCGTTCTAACCGACGTTCACGACGTCTCTCAGGTCGATGCCGTCGCCGCCGTCGTCGATTGCATTCAGATACCGGCTTTCCTTTGCCGTCAAACAGACCTTGTCGTCTCGGCGGCGAAAACGGGATTACCCGTGAATATTAAAAAGGGTCAATTCCTCGCTCCGGAGGATATGGAACACATCTCAAAAAAAGCCGCCGATTCCGGAAAGGGCGGTGTCATTTTGACCGAACGCGGCATGAGTTTCGGATACCGCAACCTGGTCGTCGATTTTCGATCGATTGACATAATGTCGCGCCCCGGATGGCCTATCGTCATGGACGTATCCCACAGCCAGCAAAAACCAGGTTCAAGCGAAGGCACTACAGGGGGAAGCAGGCATTTCATCCCGCATTTCGGCGTAGCCGCTCTATCCCTCGGCGCGGACGGAATTTACATGGAAGTCCATCCCAATCCGGCCGAAGCCATATCCGACGTAACCACACAATGGCCTCTGGACAGGATTCGCCCCCTGTTGGAATACCTGAAAAACCGTTTTCCCGAATAAAAAACTCCAGTCGCTATATCAGCATTCCGATGTCGTTGTAATTTGACAGATTTAATTCTGTTCGGTGCGGTTTTCCAGTGCGCGGGCGAGTGTGGATTTATCGGTGAATTCCAGATCGCCGCCTACTGGTAAGCCTCGCGCGATTCGAGTAACTTTGATCCCCAGCGGTCTTGCGAGGCGGGCGAGATACATCGCGGTAGTGTCGCCTTCTGCAGTAGGATTGGTGGCTACGATTATCTCCTTGACCTCGTCGGTCTTAAGCCTTTCGAGCAATTGCTGAATTGCGAGTTGGTCGGGGCCGATCCCGGATAGCGGATCTATGACCCCGCCCAGGACGTGATACAACCCCTTGAAGCTGTCGGTCGATTCGATTGCCAGAAGGTCGGAAATCTCCTCGACAACGCATATTATCGACCTGTCGCGACGGGAATCGGAACACAGATCGCAGGGATCTTTCTCGGACAGCGAATTGCAAATACTACAGAAGCGAACGTTGTCGATCATCTTGCGAATAGCGTCGGCGAGGGCGTAAGAGTTTTCTGAAGGTTTGTGCAGAAGATAAAATGCGATCCGTCGCGCGCCACGGGAGCCGATACCCGGCAGGCGCGAGAGTTCGCTGATGAGATTATCCAATGAGTCCGGTATAGCGGGCATGGTATTAATATGTGTCGATTGAAGCCTCTTGCAGAACGATGTGAGGTGTAATGTAAATAACGAGTTCCTTGTTTGTCTCATCGCTACTGTCATATCTGAAAAGTCGCCCCAGTATTGGAAGGTCTTTCAACACCGGGACTCCCGAGTTCGTTGTGGTCAAACCTTTTGTGGTTATCCCTCCGATAACTAAGGCCCCATGATTATCTACGATACAATTGGTGATCGCTTTACGTTCGGTGATTATGTATTGACCCGATTCGCCCGGAGAATAATCGTTTTTCGTTATGGATACCGACATCGCTATACGATTTTCGCTGGTGATATGCGGTTTTACGATTAATTCCACGCCGGCATTATAATAAGCCGTTACAATATTCCCGGCCTCGTCAACGTAGGAAACGGGAACCTGGTCTCCCGATTTGAGCGACGCTTCCTGGTTATCGAGTGTTACTATTTCCGGATTATCGATAATTTCGCCGATATTATCGCTGACCATTGCACTTATTTCTGCTTGAATGTCATAATCGCCAGGAACGATACCCCATTTGACGCTACCCATCGGAACGGCTTTGACAGGGGCAACGTCTATAGAGACGGATTGTTCGTCCGGTTGGATATCGCTACCGGAAGCTCCCCACGCAATACCGAGTTCCTGAATATGGTTCTTATCGACGCTTATGATTTTGGCTGAAACTCGAATTTGGGGTGTCTCACTATCCAGAGCAAGTGCAAGGCTGTCGATTTTTGGGAAATTCTCTCTGATATCCTTAATTATAAGCGAATTAGTTCTGGTATCGATGATTATTTCCCCGCGGTCGGACATGGCCTGTTTCAAAATTTCCACCATCGATGACGCGTCGGCGTAATTCAACGATATTATTTTGGTTTCCAGAGGTAATAGCTCTTTCTGTTTAATGTTATAATCCCTCATATCAGTGATCTGTTTTCGATAATCGACTAATTTCTGGATACGAAAGATGTTGGCGTCTCTGGTTATTACTAGGTCGAAAGTGTTAAGGATACTCGTAAGGCCGGTTTCCCAGCTAACGTTGTATAATTTGAGATTAACCTTGCCGGTAACGGGCGGGTCTATAACGAAATTGATGTCCCCCATTTCGGCGAAAAACTGGAGAACGGCGTCTATATCGGCGTCCTGGAAAACCAGTTTCGGGAACATCTTATCGGATTTGTCGGTTACTTCCGAAGGCGCGACGAGTCCCGGCTCTTCTTCCATTAGAAACGGTTTACCACCGTTCGATTGTCCTATGATAATCGTGCAGATTATCATCAATAGTATTAATCGATGTATTATTAACATGTTTATTCTTTCTCCTTTATTAATTCGAGGTTTACGGGGCGCGTAACCCCGAATTCCTCTATATCAAAACGAATAGTTGAATCTGTAACTTCTCCGACTATGCCATCAACGACGCTATCTTCTGTGCCGAGAATATATCCCCAACCGTTTCTGTCCTGTAATACGCCGAGGAAATCGTTTTTTTCGTCCTTTACTATTCCTACCAGAATCAGGTCCTCCACCGTGGGGATAGCTTCTGCGCCAAATTCGCGTTCTACGCGCGGTTCGGCAACGACGAACGGGTCGCGATATTCGGTTCCAAGATAATCTACTTTTGGGCGGATAAAGGATATATCTGAACCGCTGGAGTCCGTAAATGTAACCGCGGTTACGGCCGTATCCGGGGAGGGTTTAGTCGTATCGGATACCTGTCCGGTCCCGGTTGTCGCAGTAGTTTCTTCGCCTACGGTTTCCGGTAAGCGCTGTTCCGGGGTTGCGCCCGGCGTTTCCCTTCCTATCGACCAATGGTCGAAATGGGGGTATCCGGGTGTTGGGATAATAACTTTTCCTCCACGCGGTCCGTTTTCGATACGCAAATCGCCCACCGGCTCGGCCAGAACAAGGACGATACGCGTTATCGGTTCGGGTTTGGCCTGAAATTGAGCGGATCTCATATCGACAACGACGGATTTGGGCAAAGGCGGCAGACCGTCGGTACTCAAGCGGTGAACGCCGCCTATCAAGTCTATTATTAATCTGTCGGGGTTTTTCAGCTCGATCGTTTTGATGTCCGTCGGCCCGTCAGTTATGATCTCGGTGGTTGTGCTGTCGTTGCTGAAGGACATCGAGAAGCCGATGACGTTATAGTCCGCGGCGCAGAAGGCAACTATGAGGAACGGTATTATGAGAATTGCATTCCTCATCCCGCGTGTGCCTCCTTCATAGCGTTTGCTCCCGCGTCCGCCGGAGCGGTTACGGTATCCGATTCGGCTTCGGTAGGCGCTTCAAGACGTTCCGTAGATGGTAAATGAAAAGATGTTATTATCAGAGAAGCGTTTACATCTCCCTGAGAACTTCTGGTGAGTTGGACGTTCTTCGTCGTAGCAATAAAGGGAAGGTTGGCTACATCCCTCAGGAACAAACCCAGGTTGTGGTAAGTTCCACTAATTTCGATTCTGTAGGGGTCTGCGGTGTAATACTGCATAATTTCGGACGGATCGAGGTCCATACGCGAAATCTTGATATTATTCTGCCGCGCCGCCACGTTGATCTTTTTGATGAAATCGGGAACATCTCTCTCGGTAGGCAGGAGTTTTTCGAGTAGCTTGTATTTAACAAAAGCCTCTTCGAGTTCGGCCTCGATCTCGGCGAGTTTCCCCGCTTGGAGTCTTGCCGATTGGAGTTTAAGGTTTAACTGCTCGAGTTTCTCGCTCTTATCGTTTACCAGTTCCTTATTCGGAGAATATAGCTGTGTGTACCAGCCCGCGACCATTAGAAGCAGAATAACTACTCCTCCAGCCATTTTCTGGATAAGCGGGTCTTTAAAGCTGATATCTGAAAAAGCCATAATTAATTCCCAAGTCCCTGAACCGATTCTTTGGCGAGGTCGGGATCGAGGCTCAAGGCTTCCTTGCCTTTATCTATGATACTGCTGGGTCGTCTGGTTTCCTGCCTTTTCTGGTCTGGTATCCGCTCTATTGTCGGAGATGTAAATTCACCGGCATAGGTTTCCGCGGATTCGAACACGACGTTACTCGACATTTCGAACATGAAAGTAGATACGGTAGCGGATTTACTCTCATCTCGAACATAATTCAATTTGATCTGGTCGAAATATTCCGAGCCTATCAATCCCACAATCAGATTAGCTATTCCTTTCAAGTTATAACTTTTACCCGTCAGGGTCAAAACCCTTTCTATTTCGGTGAAACCCTCAATCCAGACGAATTCTGGAATCAACATCGAGAAATCTTCCAGCATTTTCACCGCGAGTGGTCTCTGGACATCGAGGTCCTGTATTGCCGCCATTCTTGCGAGGATTTTATCTCTTAGCGCGCGGGCTTCTTCCACTTTTTTAATCTGCTGGTTATATTTCTGGATTTCCGCTTCCACGCGGGCTAATTCGTCGTCGAGTCTGGCGATTTCGCGTTGTTGCGCGGTAGCTTGAAGCCATAGTGCGATGCCTATTAGCACCAGGATAGCGAAGACATAGAGGAAATACTTGTCGAAGAAGGGGACTTTTTTCTTCTTGCGAAGTTCCTTTGGTATTAAGTTTATCCGTATCATTCTGCCCTTAGCGCTAAACCTATGGCGTTTGTGTATAATGACGCCACCTTATCGGGATCGACCCCTGAAAAAACTCCCTGTCCCGGGACGAAGCTCTTAAATGGATTGATAACTTCCACCGGAATCGAGAGTTTTGCCGAAAGGGCTTCCGGCAAATCGCGGATTAATGCTCCTCCGCCCGATAGGAACATCTGTTCTATCCTGAGGCCGCCGGTAACGTTCTCGATGTATCCGAAAGCGACGTCAAGGCCTAATTTCAATTCATCGACCGCGTTAGTTATGGCCTGTTTATAGGGTGTTTCGTCGTCCATTGGGAAATCGCCTTTGATTATATCGTCCAGATCGTCGGATGAAAGGCGAAGTTCCGACTGAAGGCTGTTCCAGACCTCCCGCGCGCCGCTGGAAACGTCCCTGACCGTGTAATACAATCCGTCGATAATAAAGGTGAGATTCGTAAGCATGTGGCCGATATTTGCCAGAACGATCGCGCCCTCTTCCGGTATTCCATAATTAAACTCAAAAGCGTTGTAGTTGGCGAAAAAGTCGATGTCCATAATAATCGGATCCAAACCGGCGTCCCTCACGATGTTGAAATAATCCTCCACCAGCTCTCTTCTGACCGCTACGAGGATAAGGTCTTCCTTTTTGCCGGATGCTACGGATCCCAGCGAGTGGTAGTCGAGCACGATACCGCTTGTGCCGGTGGGAATACGTTGCTCGGCCTCCACCATGACCGCTTCCTCCATCTTTACTTTTTTGCCGCCGGTTGTGATCTGTATCCTGTCGGTGAAAACTTTGTGCCCCGCCACGTTTACTACAACATCCAGAGCTTCGGGAGCTTTTTCCTCGAAAAGAGTCTGGATGGCGTATATCATCCCCTCGCGGTCTCGAATGTCCTTTTCTATGATCGCGCCTTCCGGCAATTCCCTCGTTCCGAAGGCGAGAAGATGTCTTCGCTCGGTGCCCGGAGGGGTGATTTTAACCATCTTGAGAGAGTGCGTTCCTATATCCAGGCCGTATGCGGCTTGAGTTTTGCTTCCTAATATTCCCATTTTTGCAGGTGGCACTTCGGCTCCTTACTTAGCCTAACTTATGCTATAGCTTGTAAATAGTATAGATAACCTAAAGAGAATTGTCAAGGCAAAAAAATAATCCTTTAATTTTTTCTTAAGTTAGGGTCATTGTTTTTCGTTAGGAATCGAGTTGTCGATGAGTATTCCATACCGGCTACCCCGGTCGGAAACCGTGATTTCCTCGAAACCGAATAACTCCATGAAAGCCAGATATATTGCGGTTCCCGCGGCGATAATATCCGCGCGTTCAGGAGAAAAAGGGATAACCTCCGCTATTTCATCGGGTCTTTTTTCGCGGAAAAAAAGGAAAATTTTGCGCAACCAGCCTTCGGAAATTTTTTTCCCGTTGACCAACCTGCCGACATATTCGTTTAACCCTATCTTAATTGCGCCCAGGGTCGTGATTGTCCCTCCAACCCCTATTAAAACAGTGTTTGCAGGATTAATTATAAATGGGAAATCGAGTTTTCTTTGTATTGCCTTAATAATCGATCGGGATTTTTTTTCGTCGAAGGGGGGAATACAGCCCAGATCTTCGGCGATATTTACCGCCCCAATTGGTAAGCTTGCCCAGTTTATAGGCTTTTCCGCGCCGATAACGGTCTCACAACTTCCGCCGCCGACGTCCAATACGACTTTTTTTGATGTCGATTCCAATCCACTTCCCGCGCCGCGGAACGCGAGAAAGGCCTCCTCTTGTGGAGATAGGATTTTCACTTCCGCGCCCACCGCGTCGCCAATCTTGCGTGCGCATTCGAAACCGTTGGATGCTTTTCGAAAGACCTCGGTGCCGTATAGATAGATTTCATCAGCGCCGGCATCCCCGGCTAAGGAATAGAATTCTTTTACGGCGGATATCGTCCGTTCGAGTGATTCCCGGGGAATTTTCCCCGATCTTGAAATTCCTTTACCCAAACGCGTTTCGGAGAGGTCCTGAAAAAGGGGCATTACCTTTTGTCCGTTTATTTCCGCAACGAGAATCAGGACGGAGTTCGTTCCAATATCTATCGCGGCGTTAACGGTCATTTTGACTTCTTTTTCTGTATCTAATAATAAAAAAGGCAACCAGATACGCAATCGAAGCGCCGACGACGTCCGCGAGTATATCGAGCAATTCGAAAGTGCGGTTAGGCAATTGGCTCTGGACAAGCTCTATAAGGACGCCGTAGGAAATCGGGAGGATGAGAGTCCATAGATATAGCGTGCCCGATTTTCTAATTGGAAGCGCCAATAGGAAACCCAGGACCAGAAAAGCTCCGAGATGAGAAATTTTGTCGGACAGTGGAAGGTCTATCGGGGGCTGGGGAATTGGGACGACGGCAAGATAGAGAATTGCCATGGCGAAGATTATCGCGGGGATTTTGTAGAATATCAGGGGCGTTTTTTTATTCAGCATTATTCCGCCAGCGCTTTCTTGAGGAATTTACCTGTGTGGCTTGCTTTGTTGTTCGCTATCTCTTCCGGGGTTCCGGTTGCGACTATTGTGCCGCCCATATCGCCCCCCTCTGGGCCGAGGTCGATTATGTAATCGGCTACTTTGAGGACATCGAGGTTATGTTCGATTATCATAACGGTGTTGCCTCTATCGACCAATTCGTCCAGGACTTTCAGCAGGATTTTAACATCGTAGGCGTGAAGTCCAACTGTAGGTTCGTCGAGGATATAAAGCGTATTACCGGTGCTCCGTTTTGACAATTCTGTCGCAAGTTTGACACGTTGCGCTTCGCCTCCGGACAGGGTAACCGCGGATTGGCCGAGGTGTATATACCCGAGTCCGACGTCGTGCATTGTCTGTAATTTGCGTTCGATTGCAGATATTTTCCCGAAGAATTCGAGGGCTTCATCGACCGTCATATTCAGGACTTCGGAGATATTTTTACCTTTGTATTTTATCTGAAGTGTCTCGCGGTTGTATCGTTTGCCGGCGCATACGTCGCAGGGGACATAGACGTCGGGCAGGAAGTGCATTTCCAGCTTGATTGTTCCTCCTCCGCCGCAGGATTCGCACCGTCCACCTTTGACGTTGAATGAAAACCTTCCCGGTTTATAACCTCTGGCTCTGGATTCCGGCAGGCTTGCGAAGAGTTCACGTATGGGAGTGAAGGCGCTTGTGTATGTCGCGGGATTGCTACGGGGCGTTCTTCCGATGGGGGACTGGTCGATATTGATGACCTTGTCCAGAAACTCGAGGCCGCGAATGAAACGGTATTGTAGCGGTCTGACATGTTTCTTCTGGTAATAGCGGGCGAGGATCGGATAGAGCGTTTCGTTGACCAGCGTGGATTTACCAGAACCTGAAACGCCTGACACGCATATCATTTTCCCCAGAGGGAACTCGACGTCGATATTCGCCAGATTGTTCCCCCTCGCGCCCTCGATAACGAGTTTCTTCTTCGTCCCGGTGCGCCGTTTTTTGGGCACGGGGATACTCAATTTGCCGGTAAGATACATCGCCGTGTGAGATTCTTTGCACCCTTCGATTTCCTTCGGTGTGCCCTCGCATACTAATTTTCCGCCGTGGACTCCCGCGCCGACACCTAAGTCGATGATGTGATCCGCGGACTCGATTGTCTCGCGGTCGTGTTCGACGACGATAACAGTGTTGCCGAGGTCTCGCATGGATTTGAGCGTGTTCAGCAGACGGATATTGTCTCGTTGGTGTAGGCCGATTGAAGGTTCATCGAGGACATACATAACGCCGACGAGCCGGGAACCGATCTGTGTCGCCAGATGGATTCGCTGGGCTTCGCCGCCGGAAAGGGTGCTGGACTGGCGATTTAGCGTTAGGTAACTCACGCCGACGTCGTTGAGGAAACGCAGTCGTTCGTTTATTTCTTTTAATATTTGTTTGCCGATGATCTTTTCGCGTTCGGATAGTTTTTCGTCGAGCTTTTCGAAGAACTCGGTCGCCTCGGAAATGCTCATCATGGATATTTCGTGAATACCGATATTGGCTATCTTGACGCTTCGAGATTCTTTGCGCAACCTCGAGCCGCCGCACTCTGGGCACGGTGATTGGCTCATGAAGCCCTCTATCCAGGCGCGGATACCGGCGCTATCCGTTTGATGGTAACGTCGCTTGAGGTTCGGAATCACTCCCTCATAAGAGCTTCTCCATTGCCCTTTCGACCTACCCGTGGATGATTCGTAGTGGAAAGTGTATTCCTTTTTCCCGCTACCATAAAGGACGATTTTACGGAATTCCTCGGGTAGTTTTTCCCAGGGTTTATATATATCGACACCCATTTCGCGGGCGACGGTTCTAATCATTCGTCCCCAGTGTCTTCCGCTGGGGTCGCCCCAGGCCTTGACCGCGCCTTCCATAATACCGATGGATTTGTCCGGGACGATGAGGTCTTTATCGAGTTTACGTTCGGTGCCGAGACCGTCACACATCGGACAGGCGCCATAAGGATTGTTGAAACTGAAGGAACGCGGCTGAAGTTCCTCGAAGGAAATCCCGCAGGTGGGGCAAGCGTAGTTTTCGCTGAACATGTGGTCTTCGTTGTTATCCATATCGTAGATTACAACCATGCCTTCGCCGAATTTAAGCGCGGTCTCGACTGATTCGGTAAGCCGCTGGTGGATGCCCTCCTTGAGAACGAGTCTGTCCACTACGATGGCTATGTCGTGTTTGACCTTTTTGTTGAGGTTGATTTCCTCGTCGAGGTTATGGATTTCGCCGTCCACACGGACGCGGACGAACCCGTCGCGCCCGATGTCATCGAAGAGGTCTCGATACTCACCCTTGCGCGATCTCACAACCGGCGCGAGAACGAGTATCTTCCTGCCGTCCGTCCAATCCATTATCTTATCCACGATGCCCTGGACGCTCCAGCGTGTGATTTCCCTGCCGCACTGGTAGCAATATGCTGTGCCTATTCTGGCGTAGAGTAGTCTGAGATAATCGTATATTTCGGTAACGGTTGCCACGGTTGAGCGAGGGTTGTGGCTTGCCCGTCTCTGTTCGATTGCCACTGCGGGCGATAGGCCTTCGATGTGATCGACGTCGGGTTTTTCCATTAAGGAGAGGAACTGGCGGGCATAAGCTGACAGAGATTCGACATATCGGCGCTGGCCTTCTGCGAAAAGTGTATCGAAAGCGAGACTGCTCTTCCCACTGCCGGACAACCCCGTGATTACAGTCAGTTTGTCGCGTGGAATAACGACGTCTATACCCTTTAGATTGTGTTCCCGCGCGCCTTTGATTGTGATGTATTCTGAATGTGGCACTATACCTCGATAAAACTGAACATTTTGTTAAGTATATTCCAAAAAGACGACTTTGCAAGGTTTCATCCACATTAATTAATAAAATTTCCGCGTGGGGCAGGCGTTTTGGTTTAAAATTACGTGACAAACTCAACACTTCATTTTCGAGTTGACATTGTAGCACGATAAAAATATATTTTCAGGTTAGTACTTCGATGATAAATAAGGAGGATAAATATGAGAAACGTTTTCATCCTTATGTTAACACTCGTCATAGCGGTCGGTCTATTTGCCGGTTCATCCGGGCCTTCTCCCGATGAACTCGCACTGCAGGACTCTGTCGAACAGGTGAGACAGGATTCGATAATGACATACGAGAAGAACAAAGCCCTTTCCCTGGGGCTCGAATATTATAAAAATCAGCAATATCGCGACGCTATCCCATATTTTCGTAGGATTATCGAAGAAATCGATCCCGGCGAGGAGCGCGGCTGGAAATACCTTGCGGATAGTTATTTGAGACTGGATTTGCCGGACAGCGCGATGGCGGTTTATGAACAGGGCCTCGAGAAGTTCCCCGATAGGGGGTATCTGCATCGCGGGTGTGCGCTTGTCTGCCAAAAACGGGCATCCCAGGACCCATCGGCGCAGGATGAACAGCTTGAAAAAGCACTGGTCGAATATAAACTCGCCTGCGACCTCGACACTACGGACGCCTTTTCCGCGGAACAGATCGGCAGGATATATTTATCGCGGGCACTATTGGATTCGGCTATCGTATGGTTCGAGTTCTCTGTCCTTGCGGATCCAGATAATATAGATGTCTGGGAGAAACTGGCGGATTTATATTTGATACGCGGCAACTGGGAAGGGGTGCGCGAGGCTTACTCAAACTTGCGAAGAATCGACCCTAATAACGCCGACTATAAGTTAAGCTTAGGGCGCGCTCAAGCGAATACGGGAGATTACGAAAACGCTGTTTCAACACTTAAAGATTACATACAGGATAATCCTGATAGCGCCAAGGGTTATCAGTATATGGGGCTTATCCATGCGGCGAACAAGAAATATTCGGATGCGATGAATGCCTTCGCGGAAGCTGAGAAGATCGACCCGCAAAATGCAAAACTGCTACTCGATATGGCCGATATTTACGTCGATATGGGGCAATACGGCAACGCGGAAAGTTATCTTGCCAAAGCCCGCCGTATAGAGTCGAATAGCTGTCAGGCGATTGTAGTCGAGGGCAATATTTGCGTGGGACGAGCCAGGGCAAGCGTTCCCGAGGAGGGAATCGGCGTTCGCGAGGAGCTCAGTTTTGAATGCTGTTATGAGATATATCGCCGCGCCCGCCGTTCGGATTGCGAAAAATGGGCGAATGCCGCAAAGGTAAAAATGGATTATCTCGACCAATATTTGCCAACCGAGCAGGAGAAGAGCGAGTTTTTCTTCATCCACCCGGAATTGAAGGGGAAAATTTGCCAGTAAATAAGAGCATCAGGACATGTATTTTAGTCGTAGTTTGCTTCGCTCTCGTATTAACGATAGGCGGTTGCTGGACGAGCAGGGAGGAGAAGCACCTTCTGGAGGCCACGCCGTTTTACGAATCCAGCAGGGCATATCTTCGGGAGGGCAAGTTAGATCAGGCCAAACAGGAAATCTTGAAAGCGCTCGATAAATATCCCGAATTCGTCGAGGCGCATATAGTATATCAGAGGTTGCGCGCCCTGGAAATCGAGCCTGAACAGCTTCTGGAAGAATACGATAGGCTTCTTAAACAGAACCAGAGCGATCCGAGGTTTCATTATCTTTATGGCCGCCTTCTCAGCGAGATAGAGAAGCAGGAGGCCGTCCACAACAGAGCGGTGGAACTCGAAGAGGATTGTCCCTGGGGATATTTCGGTCTGGGGTGGGTCAGTTTTAAACGTAGCGATTACGAAGCCTCCGCCGAGTATTTTCGTAGGGCAATCGAGCTGGCACCGGAGAAACCGCTTTTTCATAATGATCTGGGGAGCATATACTTTTACCAGGGAACATACGACGAAGCAATTGCGGAATTATCCCTCGCTCGCGAACTCGATCCGCTGTATCCCCCGGCATACGCTAATCTGGCAACGGTCTATTATCAGCGCGGGGATTTCGATCTCGCTGTTGAAATGCTCGAGGAATATATACGGCTTGCCCCGGCGGCTTCCGATATCGCCGAAATGCAGAGGAAGCTTATTCAACTTCGCGGCAAATAGTCCAATAAAAGTTGTTTGCGAAATCCTGAGAGGAGTATTAGAAACGGGATTAGCCCCTTAGGGGTGAGATTATGACAAAATCACGCAAGAAAATACGCGGAAGCCAGCTGGGCAGATTGGTGCGGTGGGTCGCATTGGCGGTCGGGCTGGTGTTGATTATGTTCAATATCGGCAACGTGATTTTGTATAACCAGCTTGAACCGCTCGTTTCCAAACAGATGGGCAAGAATCAAGCGTTCACCGCCAACGCTATCTCTCATGCTATTAGGCCTTCATGGATAAGGTCATACACGGCGCGCCCGAACGGTATTTACGGCGAAATACTCAAGAATACGATAGACGATTTTCGCGACGATGGCGAATTCGTCTCGATCACACTTCTCGATACTACGGGAACCGTGATTTATTCCTCCGGCGGGGGTTATGAACCCGGGGAGTATTTTTATTATCTCGGAATGGACAGGAGTGCGTTTAATCAGGCGCTTTCGGGGATTCCGGGATATACGGAACTTTACGAGGGTGCCGGGGTTTATTTACGCGGCGCGTATGCGCCTGTAAAAGACGAATTGGGCGAGATAGGGTGGGTTCTCGGAACCGAAGCTGGCGCGGAATATTATTCCATATTGGGCACGCTCAAGCGAAACCTGTTATTATTTATATTCCTGTCGGTTGTCGTAGCGATAGTATCCGGCGCGATTCTCCTTTCCGCCGCGGTCGAACTCAATAGGATGGAAAGGAGATTGGTTCAGGCTTCGACACTGTCGTCTATCGGGGAGATGGCTTCCGGGATGGCGCACGAAGTCCGTAATCCTTTAGCTATAATAAGCGGATCTACCGAGAGAATCAGGAAAGCGCTGGATCAAAAGGAACGAGAGCAGTTCCTGGATTTCATCGATGAAGAAGTCGAGAGGATAAACGATATTCTCACGGGATATCTTTCCTTTGCCCGACCTGCGGTGGGCGATACCGGCACGATTAGACCGGGCGCGGTCGCGGAAGATGTTGCGAAGAGAATAACCAAACGCGCTCAGCAGAATGATGTTGAAATTGATGTGAGAAATGAAGGCGACGGCGAAGTATTAATACCCGACAGCGCTATTCGCCGGGCGATTTTGAACCTATTCCTCAACGCAATCGAAGCTATGCCGGAAGGTGGAAAGTTATCTGTGAGAAGTTCGAGGTCGAAGGGGCGAGTTCTCATGGAGATAAGCGATACAGGCGAGGGGATGTCCAGGAATACCCTCGACAGGATATTCGAGCCGTTTATCACGAGTAAATCGAATGGAACGGGTTTGGGGCTTACTCTGGTGAAGAATATCGTGGAGAATGCAGGCGGGGAGATTTCCGTAGCAAGTAAAAAAGATCAGGGGACGACATTTATCCTGGACTTCCCAATAGCCAAATGAAGCCTTTTATGGCCTGATATTTGCGATAATCGATATAAATATGGTTAGCTTGATTATGAGAATAATATTTTTTCTCCTGTTGCCGCTTCTCTGCTTTGCGCAGGTAAGCCCGGTTCAACCGCAACCGACCGAAACGGTAACCCGTGACACGCTTCGGATCGAGATACCCGATTCTGCGGGGGATTCGACTTTCCTTTTCACTACGCCGGATTCTCTTCCCAGAGGTTCGCGTAAGCAGGAGAGCATAATAGCTCCTACCAATCTAACAGAAGTCAATTCGATACATTCCGATTTCGCGCCTTATGTTTCGGCTTCCGGGGACAGGCTATATTTTTCCAGCGTTCGTGAAGGGAGCAACGAGGATTTTTACGTCTCCGATTTCGAGGATAATCGCTGGAGGACGCCCTATTCACTTGGCGAACCTGTCAATACCGACGCCAACGAGGGCAGTATGGCGATTTCCTCGGACGGCAACCTTATAGTCTTTACCGCTTGCGGCAGAACCGACAGCTACGGCGGATGCGATCTCTATTATTCGGAACGCTCCGGCGAAAGCTGGTCGGAACCGAGGAATCTCGGGCGATATGTCAACAGCTCCGGCTGGGACGGCCATCCTTCGATTTCATCCGACGGCAAATGGCTTTATTATTCGAGCGATCGATACGGCGGTTTTGGCAGTCGGGATATATGGCGTTCGCCCCTCAGGGAAAACGGCTGGGGGAAACCCGAGAACCTGAAATATCCGATTAACAACGCGCGCGACCAGGCCAGCCCCTTTATCCATCCGGACGGGACTACGCTTTACTTCGCATCCGCCGGACACGGTGGTTTGGGGATGCTGGACGTATTCAAGGCGGAAATGGATTCCAGCGGCAATTGGTCCGAGCCAATTAATCTGGGGCCGCCGGTGAATACGCCCGGTTCCGATTATTTTTTCAGTATTCCCGCTAAGGGCGATATCATTTATTTCGCCAGCGACCGACAGGGAGGTTACGGCGGTTTCGATATATATTGGCTTCCGCTTTCGGAGGCTTTGAGACCAAAAGTCGTAGCCACACTTGCCGGGACTGTAACGGATAAAGAAACCGGCGAGCCTCTTGATGCGATCATCACGGTGGAGAGAATAGTTACCGGAGAGGTGTTGGCCGAACCGCGGACGAATCCGGAAACCGGAGAATTTTTCATCGTATTACCTGCAGGGGAAACTTACGGTATTAGCGTTTCTGCGGAAGGATACGCATTTTCGAGCGAACGATACGATGTCCCGGTCGAAAAGGGGTATCAGGAACTGCGGATGAATTTCAAACTGTCGAAGGTGCAGGTGGGCGAGATAGTGGAGATGCGGAATATCTTTTTCGATTTCAATTCGGACAAACTTAAACCGGAGTCGGAATCGGAACTGAACCGCGTCCAGGACCTTATGATAAAATACGCGGATTTGCGTATCGAAATCCAGGGGCACGCCGATTCGATTGGAACTAGCGAATATAACCTCGACCTTTCCAAACGCAGGGCAATGGCGGTTTTGAGGTGGCTCGTGGATCACGGAATCGCCGCCAAGAGGTTGAAAGCGGAGGGGATGGGCGACATGGTTCCCGTCGCGGATAACGTCTCCCCGGAAGGCAGGCAACTCAACCGCAGAACAGAATTCCATATTACAGGTGAATAATTATGTGTCTCGCATTTCCCGGTAAAATCGTTGAGGTAGAAGGAACCCGCGCGGATATCGATTTCGGCGGTTTCACTAAATCGGTAAATATGATGCTTTTACCAGATGCAAAAATCGGGGATTATGTCCTTGTTCACGCAGGTTTCGCTATTTCTAAGACCACGGAAAAGGACGCTCTTGAAACTCTCGACGCGCTCAGGCAGGTTTATACGGCGGCCTACGACATCCCCGGTGGAAATAACCGAAGCTGATGAAATTCGCGGAGATGGATAGAGATTTCATGCGCGAGGCGATTCGGCTCGGGGCTTTGGGCAAAGGTTCCGTATTTCCCAATCCTCCTGTTGGAGCCGTTATTGTCCGCGAAGGCGAGATTCTCGGTGCCGGGTGGCATCGACGGTGCGGTGAAAAGCACGCCGAGGTTCTGGCTATCGAGGATGCTAAGGGCAAGGGTTTTGAACTCGAAGGTTGCACGATGTATGTAACTCTGGAGCCGTGTTGCCATCACGGAAAAACCCCGCCCTGCACCGATAGAATAATTGCCAGCGGCATCTCGAGGGTATTTATTTCCTGTTTGGATGAATTCGATACACGCGTTTGTGGAATCGGTGCGAAAAAACTGGCCGACGCCGGTATCGAAGTTTCATCGGGATTGCTGGAGGAAGATGGCAGTGAGCTTATAGAACACTACGCTATCCAGCGGCTCCAAAACAGGGCGTTTTTATCGCTTAAATGGGCTTCCAGCCTTGACGGCAGGATTGCAACGGCGAGCGGCGATTCGAAATGGATATCCTGCGAACCGGCGAGGAAATTCGCTCATAAACTGCGTTCGATGCATTCGGCGGTGGCGGTTGGATACGGGACTCTCATCCAGGACGATCCATTATTGACGGTGCGGTCGGTAGAATCGCACCATCAGCCGATCAGAATAGTATTTGCGGGCGGAAAGGTAATTCCGAACGACCGTCGGATGTTCGAGGGTGGCCCTCCGATAATTATTGTTAATCAATCTCCCGATCAGCCCGATTTAGAGACCGTGGCGGATATATCGAATATAGATATTTCACGGGACGACAACTTCTGGGCTAATTTGCTCGAAGAACTCCCAAATCGCGGGATAGGTTCGGTGCTCGTCGAGGGCGGCGGGGAAATCATCACTTCGGCGTTACGCGAAAACGCCGCCGACAGAATATACTGCGTCATCGCGCCGATGATTCTCGGTGAAGGAATTTCTGCGGTAAACAATCTGGATATCGAAGAAATATCCGGGGGTTTAAGGTTGGTAACCGTCCGAAGAGAGGAATACGGTGACGATATTCTGATAACAGGCCGTTTAGAGGGATAAATTACATGGCCATCGCCGCCGCGCCGACGACTCCGGTCCATTGGCCGCCGCTGGCGAAATCTATCCTACAGCTATTATAATGCGCTTTGAAGGCTCTTTTCGAGGCCTCTTTTTTTATCGGATCGAGTAGTAATTCGGCGCCCCATTCGGTCATTCCTCCCGAAAGCAAGACACATGCGGGATTGAATATATCAATTATATTTGCGACGGCGACACCCATCACTCTTACGACCTTACGGGCGACGATATTAGCGGTCTCATCACCGTCTCTTGCGGCACGGCCAACCAACTGGGCGTCAAGGGAATCGAAATTTCCGTTCATCATATCCCACAACATCGAGCCTTTATCCTCTTCGAGCAATTCCCAGGCCTGTGCGGCCACGCCGCTTGAGCCGACATAAGCCTCGACACAACCTCGATTTCCGCACGCGCATAGTCTGCCGTCGAAATCGACGGTCATGTGTCCAATTTCCGCCGCCCCGCCCCAGACGCCGTGGAGAATCTTTCCATCGACGACGATACCACCTCCGACACCGGTTCCGAGAGTGAAAAGGATCAACGGGTCTTCGTCTTTTCCATTGCCCCATCTGTATTCGGCGAGAGCGGCTAGATTTGCGTCATTATCGATAAAGACCTCGACGCCCAGGCTTTCGCGGAACAGTTTTCCGAGGTTTGTGCCGCCCCAGCCTTTCAGGTTAGGCGCGGATCGCACGATTCCTTCGGGATATTGGATTGCCCCGGGAAAACCTACGCCTATGCCGGCGAGTGATTCGATTTCGACGGAGTTATCTTCGAGGAATTCGCCGATATAATCGGAGATTATTCCGACCGAAGGCAACGGATTGCTGGAAGGTGTAGGTTCCATCGAATCGGCGACGATACCACCCCCATCATCGACCAGACCGAATTTGACGTTCGTTCCGCCGATATCTATACCCAGTGCGATCTTATTCATGGCTTCGGAATTCCCATTTGACTGTCGCAAAAGGCACCCAGGGAGCGAGATGGTCTTTTGGCAATGCCTTTATCGGGCCGGAATCGCAGGGCAGTGCGCTGGGTTGCCCGGTTTGAAAGGTGTGAAATTCCTGGCTGAGTTCGACTATAACGTTGGATTTTGTAAATTTCTTTCCCAGATTGTCGATGTCTTTCGCGCCGAAGAGCACTATTAATCTGTCAGAGAGCCTTTTCCATAGGTATTGTGCGCGGGAGATGGCGAGTGTATCGATTCCGGTTTCGAAATCCGCGACATGGCCTATGACGGAAAGGCGTAGTTCTCCCTTCGATTCGGCGAGATAGTGAATTCGTCTGGCGACCGGTTCCAACGACGATTCCCAGTAACATGCCGGTGCGGTTTTGTCTATAATGAAGTTAATCAACGGGACGTCGGCCATTTCGTAATATTCGCCTGATCTTTTAATATCAAGCGTTTGCCATTTAGACTGCTCGACGTCGAAGATATCGTGCCATAGTAGAAGGGAAAAATCGATTTCGCCAGGAAGTAATATATATGAGGAATCCAACGGGTCGATTTCGAGTCTTCCCGGGTGGTCTCCAAAACCGCGAACCATAGGCATTTGATAGCCGTTGGTGCGGGTAGTAACGCGATAGGCATATACTTCGGATAAGGTATCGGAGCCGAGGTCGATACCTATATCGGGTGCACTATAGTTTTCGGGCTGTAACCAGAGTATATTCCGCTTCTGGGGCTGGGAACCGTAGAACGAGAGCCTGAGATCGATAACCATCTCGTCGTCCTTGGAGAATCCGCCGTAAACGGCCACGATTCGAGAATCGTCTTCCCAATCCATTTCCTTGAGGAATTTATCAACCACCGTTTCGATTCGGTCGTAAGCCTCTACTGCGGGCACATCGAGTAACCCGCTTGCGAAAACGAGATTCAGGTCGGGATTTCTTGACAGGATTTCCGCTAATTTTTCGCCCTCTTTTTCCGCGATATTGCGGAATCCGCGTCGCCAGTAAGGTAGATTAGGGCTTGAGACAATCACCCGCTGTGTCCAGCCGCTGATCACCGGAGCGAGTTCGACTCGAGGGTCGAATTGCCCCGCGGAATCGAGATAGGAGGCCGAATAATCATAACCCTGGAGCGATGAAGTAAGGCGTAAACCGAGTTGAGAATGTCTCAAAACCATGACCTCTCGGATCTCCATAGCGCGCATATATGCGAGGTCTTTGCCCACTGTCGGCGAGTCGATGTCGTCGATGATTGGTGAATAATATCCCCGGATTTCGCAGTTGACATCGGGATTCTGGACAAGGCAATCCGCGAAATAATCGAGTATGGGTTTATAAGCGGGATCGAGCTCGTGACTTCCCCGCTCGAAGAAGACGACATTCGGGAAAAACGTCCCTGACCAACCGATGTTTAATCCAGAAAACTCGATCGATTCGGTCATCAATTCGATGGTTGGATTCAGCGGGGGCGGGGGGAGCGTATCCGCGAAAAAAGTGGTGTCTTCCGCTGAAAGAAAGGGTATAACGAAGACTGCCAGGAATAATATGAGACGGAATTCAGATCTCATATAGATGGGGTCTCCTGTCGTTTATCACGTGATTTCGTTCTGTTACGAATTTAGTCCTGGCGGCCCTTGGGTCGATGTCGATGGTTTTGACCGTTTGTTCGGTGGAGTCGAAATCGCATAGAATCTGTCCGCCGGGCGAATATGCGATGCTCTGACCGGTGAAAGTAAGTTTCATACCGGCGTGTTCTTCCGTGCCGGTTCTGTTGGACAGGACTATGAATACACGATTTGAGACGGCATGGGCGTAAGTCGCTTTCTGGCAATAGGGCAGAACGATATTCGAGCAGTGGCAGATGATGTCCGCGCCTTTGATTGCCAGCGAACGGTAGCTTTCCGGGAAAATCCAGTCGAAACAGATCATCATCCCAATTTTAGCGCCGCGATATTCGACGACGTCGAAGGGTTTATCGCCCGGTTCGAACATCGTTTTTTCCCGGTTAAATAGGTGGATTTTGCGATAGTTTATTAATTCTCCATCGGAGGTTACGAACAGAGCAGAGTTGTAAATTCCCTCGTCGGCGAGTTCGGGGTAGCCGGCTATAAAAGCGGCGTCTTTATTTTCGGATAGTTTAGCGAGGAATTCGCCGGTGAGTCCTTTGCCTGGCCGTTCCGCGAAACCGGCAAGTTCGGTTTTATCTTTGAAAATATATCCTGTAGCGAAAAGTTCCGGGAGGACGAAGAGGTCGGCTTTAACATCCGCGGTCATTTGAGCTACGGTATTAAGGTTCTTTTCTACCCGGCCAAATTCCGGTGCAAACTGGAGTATGGCGATTTTCATTCTATCTCCTGGACTTCTTAATTCCGCCCGCGTAGGTAGCCTTCAACTGGACACCCGCGGAATATTCTACCGCCTCGGCAATCATCACCGCCCTTTCGATACTTTCGCCGAGCGCGACGATACCATGACGAGGTATTATGATGGCGTCGATTCCTTTCTTCACGAACGGTTCGATAACCTCCGCGGATTCCGGTGTAGAGGGCGTGGCGAATTTAGAGGTCGCTACTTTGCCGAATTTCAGTGGGATTTCGGGCAGGACGTCGTCGCGGAATCGTATGCCGGATACTGTCATAGCTACGGCATTAGCGCCGTGGACGTGCACGACGGCGTGGATGTCGTTTCGGAGCTGGTAAACCCGCATATGCATGTGTAATTCCGAGGTCGGCGTTCCGCCGTTGATGACACCGCCCTTCATGTCGATGCGGACGATATCGTGTTCACACATTCGGCCTTTGCAGATACCGGACGGCGTAATCAGGATTTCGTCGCCCGCTCTGGCTGAAATATTGCCCGCGCCGCCCGGCATAAGTCCCTGTCGATATAGGTCATTACCGGCGGAGACTAGAGCTTTAATAATATCGGCGGTTCCAATCATGGTAAATCAAATATATAAGCGAGATTAAAATATGCAAATGCAAAAACAACCGACGCAGAATTATCCTTTTGCCGGCGGTATATGCAAGGAGTTACAAGCGGATAGAAAGCGATTGTGATTTAGCTTGAGAAAATTCCGTAAAACAATATCTTTGGGAAACAGACGGAGGATTTATGGCATTCGATAAGTTTAAGAAGGCGTTAAGCAAGACACGCGACCTGCTGAATACTCGCGTCGAGGATATTTTCGTTCCCGGGCGGACGCTGGAAGAAGACGATCTGGAGGAGCTCGAAGAGGCTCTCATTGCCGCGGATATAGGAATCGATACTACCGAGAAGATAATCGAACACATGAAATCGGCATCGCGCCAAAACAGGATACCTCCGGACGGAGTAGTCGAACTTCTGGAAAAAGAGCTTATGGCGATCGTGGAGAATTATCAGGGGGCGTCGTCCTGGAAACCAACGGAGAAGCCGCATATTGTTCTGCTGGTGGGAGTTAACGGCACCGGCAAAACGACAGTCGCGGGCAAGCTTGCCAAGCGGATAATTGAGACCGGTGGGAAACCGCTTCTTACAGCATCCGACACTTTCAGAGCGGCGGCGAGCGAGCAATTGGATATATGGGCTGAAAGATCGGGCGCGGATATCGTGCGTTCCACCAGCGGAGCAGATCCGGCATCGGTGGCTTACGATGCCGTGGATAAGGCGATTTCCGGCGGATATGACGTGGTTATTATAGACACGGCGGGACGATTGCACACAAAAGTCAACCTGATGGAAGAGTTGAAGAAGATTTCCCGTGTTTGCGGAAAAAGACTTCCCGGCGCGCCTCACGATATGTTCCTCGTTCTCGACGCTACTACCGGAAACAACGGATTGAGCCAGGCAAGGCTTTTCGGCGAGGCTATCGGTTTGACCGGAATTATCCTGACCAAGCTGGACAGCACAGCCAGGGGCGGTATCGCGTTGGCGATTATGAAGGAATTCCATGTTCCCGTGAGAATGGTAGGGGTTGGTGAGGGTATCGACGATTTGATAGATTTCGACGCCGAACGTTATATCGCAGGTCTTTTCGAGGAGTAATGATGAATCTTTTATGGCTCGGTATTCTGGCTTCGCTGGTGTCCTCGGGATTATATCTTCTCAGAACGTTCGGCTTGAAACGTTACATCGTCGAATCGCCGCCGGTGGAGGCTATGGAATACGCCGATTACACTGTCAAACCGCATCCAATCTACTCTCGAACATGGCTGTTGATAGTGTCCTTTGCATTATCAATAATTGCGGCGATTTTTGCTTTTCCGGGATGGAATACGCCGTCCGTAATTGCCCTCATCGTTGCGATTGTAGCTTTCTTCGCTTATGATCTCCCCGGTGCGTCTATTTTGACAAAGATGATTATCCTGCCCGATAGCCTCCTGTTCGAGAACCTGAAAGGCCCCGGGATTTGTTTTCAGTTAAAAACATCCGAAGTTACCAAAATTGTGCGAACCGGTTCCGGCTTTTATATCGAACTTCATAAACCGTCCCTGGGCAACCGTTTGCCTATTCGAACAACTCACGGCGAAGAGATACTCGCCAAAATCGCGGATACTACCGAAATCGAAATCAAATCCTGATTCACGGCTTTGGGGCGTCGCGCCACGTCGCGCGAGAGGAGTCTTGTGGATGATGTAGAGTATTTTACCCGCGCGACGTGGCGAAGGCCGGGCGGACGAAGTATTTTCTTTCGAGGTGAAGTGCGTTGCCCGCCAGGCCTTCTGCGCGGCGGCTGTTGCATCGGGAATGATTCTGAGAAAAGGGGGAGTAATAATCTTACGGATTGGAACCGCTTAATCCGGTTGCCGCCGCGCGCGACGCCCCATTCGTAAACGGCCAACGAACATAGATAGCAGGATAAAACCCGCCCCTATAATTTCTACAGGTGACATACTATGCCCGGCGAAAAACCACGCTATCAGCACCGCGAAAATCGGTTCGGCTATGTAGATTAACGAAGCTCGTGACGAGGTCGTGTATTTCTGGGCGAACAATTGCAGTCCAAGCGCTCCGACTGTGGCAAATATAGCGAGATAAGCTATTCCGGCGATATTCATAATATCGAGATACAGGACGGAGTTACTCTCGAAAAGTAATCCAATTGCACCGCCGATTGCGATAATCGCAAACTGAAATATCGAAAGCCATCGCCAGTCGCCACGACGTGTATATATCTGGATACCGACAATCTGGAAGGCATAGGCACAGGCGGACAGGAACGTGATCTTATCGCCGGGATTTATTTCGGCTATCGACCATCCCGCGCCGGAAATAGCCCAGAGGCCTATAGCCGCCGGTATCAACGCGAGATAGACCTGTATCGGCACTTTTGCTTTTTCCCAGAATCGAGAAAGAAAAGGCACTAATAATACGAAGAGCGAAGTTATAAATCCGCTCTTAGCAGGAGTAGTATGGACAAGACCTATAGTCTGAAAAGCGAAACCGGCGAATGCCGCGAGGCCGATAATCAGGCCACCTAACAGTTCGTGTCTGGCGGGCATTCTGTGTGGATTGAACACTATTAACGCAAAAATGGTGGCGACAATAAACCTCGACGTTAAAAGCGCGAATGGCGAGTTTGGTGTTCCACCTGTAACCATCAATTTTATTATCAGGAATGTGGAACCCCAGATAGCGGTTGTGAGGATTAGCAGACTTTCGGCAGTTAATTGAGTTATATTTCTCATAAGCGTCCGAATAAAAGAGGATAATTAAAGGGCAAATCGGAATCGCGCAAATTAAATAATTTCAAAATCGAATTAGTATAACTTGAAAGAAAGCTGAATATATCTATATTATATGGTTCGATGAGAATAAAAACACTCTGTCGCCATGAAATTAATCAAAAGCCTTCTCTACATAATCCTGTTAATTTCAATTAGTCACGCTTTCTGGATCTCGCCGGATAATTTTCAAGCGGATATAGCGTTTTATGATGTTTTAGAGAGTGCGCCGGAATATACGATTATCAGATTTATGATTCCACGCGCCGATACGGGAACAGTAGTTATCGGTGGAACGGAATATCGTCATTTTAAGGTTCCGGGTATGGCTCGGGGTGCGGAACCGGGACAGCCTGCCGTCAACGCCTTTAACTTTCTCCTCCATGCTGGGAAGGGAAGAATCGATTGGACGGTTATCGAACGAAAGTCGGTGTTATTGAAAGATTTTCGGTTGGTGCCGGAGATCGAACCTCAACCGGACAAAATGGGATTTAACCCAACTCCTCCAAAACCGGATCCGTCGATTTATGAATCCGATAACCAGTTCCCGGAAACGCCTGTGCACGATGTCTTGACGGCGATAATCCGCGGCGCGGAAGTCCGCCGTGTAAAGGTTCTTCCGATAATTTATTACCCGGACCGCGAGGAATTAGAAGTTGTTTATGACCTGACGATACGGTTTGAACATCCCACGCCGGCTATTATCGAGGAAAGAATATCGTCCGATACATATATCGACCTGCTCAGGAATATCCTGGTTAATCCGGACATATTGAGGACGGGGCGCGGATTCCGTTCGCCGGATCCGGAATCTTCCACCGGGGCAGAATATCTTATTATCACGACTCAGGCGATGTCGTCAGCGGCACAGACTCTCGCGCATTGGAAAAACCGTTGCGGTATAGACACCGAAGTGCGAACTACAGATGAGACCGGCTCGACGGCTTCGGCGATTCGGAGTTACGTTCAAAACGCCTACGATACTTGGTCGCCCGCACCGGAATATCTGCTTATCATAGGGGACGCGGAAGACGTCCCCACTAATTACACCTCCGACGACCATCCCTATCACGGCACCCACATCGGCACGGATTTATATTACGTTACTACAGACGGCGGCGATTATTACCCGGAAATATTCTACGGGCGTCTGCTTGTCCAGAGCCTTACTCAGGCTAATATTGCCGTTAATCGAATTATCAATTACGAAAAAGTATCGTTCGATCTCGGTAGCGACTTTTACAACCACGCCACCTGCGCGGCCTATTTTCAGGACGACGACGACAACGGTTACGCCGACCGCCGTTTCGCGCAAACTTCGGAGGACATCCGCGATTACCTGATTTCCGCCGGTTATACCGTTGACAGGATTTATTATACCGAATCCTGGGTCGATCCGACCCACTGGAACAACGGCACGTATTCCAGTGGCGAACCTATACCGGCTGAACTCCGCAAACCCGGGTTCCCCTGGGATGGTTCCGGAACGGATATTACTAACGCCGTCGAAGACGGCAGGTTCTTATTGAGTCACCGTGACCACGGCTATAGAGAGGGTTGGGGCGAACCGGCGTATAGCAATTCCGACGTAGCGGCGTTGAGCAACGGCAACAAAGTCCCGGTCGTGATGAGTATTAATTGCGAAACTGGCTGGTTCGACAACGAAACGGACGAAGGCGGAGATGGAACCGGAAGCACGGAGGAATGTTACTGCGAATACTGGTGGCGAAATTCCGATGGCGGGACAGTGGGAATGATAGGCGCGACAAGAGTCAGTTATTCCGGATATAACGACTATCTCGCAATGGGATTCATCGATGGAATCTGGGACGATTTTAACACATCCGCGACATCATCGCCGCCGACCGGGGGCAGACTCGGCCACTGTTTGACCTACGGCAAATACTATATGGAGAATTATTGGGACACATGGGACCTGGAGTGGGAAATATTCCACTGGTATGGCGATCCTACAATGCGAATTTTCCGTGAAGAACCCGACCCGTTGAGTGCGTCTCATCCGGCTACGGTAGCGCCGGGTAGCGGGAACATCGACGTTACTGTAACGTGCCTGGGCTCGCCGGTAGAAGGCGCTACAGTTTGCATCACCGACGACGCCAATGTATGGAGCCGCGGGACGACGAATTCATCGGGATACGTAAATATCACATATTCTGACGCGATTGGCGGTTCGACGCTCTATGTAACAGCTACCGCGCGAGATAAAAAACCATACGAGGGAACTATTACGGTGATAAGTTCTCTCCCCGAGGCCCCGATTTTGTCTTTCCCATTCGATAACGCCCGGATAGGCGACGGGGTATCTTCAATAACGCCCCAACTCGAATGGTTCGTTCCAGACGATCCCGACGACGACGATCTGCATTTCGGTGTCAGGTGGGACGATGACGCCGGTTACGGTTCGCCGGATTTCGTCGAAAGTCATCTCAATACCACCGGATTTTCGCCGACTCCTCCTCTCCCGGACGGAACCGGGAACTGCTCATATACTGTAGATAGCCAGAGCGAAGGCCCGATGACAAACGGCGAAACTTATTGGTGGCAGGTTATAGCGAGGGACGACGTCGCTTACGGTAATCCCTCGGCAAACCACAGTTTAACTATCTATAACTCCCATTCCGAAATCGATTGGCATCAAACGACAACCGAACAATTCCAAAAGGGCACAGGAGAAGATGTCGAAATAGCCTCTGACAAAGTCCATGTAACCGGCATGAACATCGTTTTCGAGGACGATTTCGAGAGTTACGCATCTCAAGCGGAATTCGAAGCCGAATGGACAGTTGCCGGCTCGAACGTTTACTGGTCGTCCTCGGCTTCGGTTTCGCCCTCCCATTGCATATACATCGACGATAATACAACGGATGCGGCGCATTATATGTATCACTCATTCGACGCTTTGAGTAGTGGTTTCATGTCCGTTTGGAACGGTGTAACGAGCACCAGCGACGAGGGAGAGATACTCCGTTTCTACGATTCTTCCACTAATCGGCAGGGGCAGGTATATTATCGTGCAGGTTATGTGGCTTATTGGGATGGTTCGACGAGAACGAACTTAGAAGCTATCGACGCCGGTTCGTGGCATCATTTTCAGGTCGATTTCGATGAATCGTCCAACGAAATATACGTTACAATCGATGAGACATCGACATACGGTCCCTTCGGTTATATGACAACCCCGGCTCCTATGGGTTACGTGATGTGCGGCCCACGTGGCGATAATGCATACACGGGCGATTTTTATTTCGACGACGTTCGCGTGGGCGAATCCGGAGGATCTGGAGAGGGAACTATAACAAGCCCTCCGATTGTCTTCGGCTGGAATCCGGGATTTTCTGCCTGGGACGAAGTGACGTGGACGGAAGGCGCGGACGATTCGATAGTTATGGTCGTGGAAGAACGTAGCGGTGGAAGCTGGGTGCCGGCGGATTCAGGAATAACTTCGGTTGCCGCGGGAACATTGGATATATCCTCTCTGGCCGATTCCGATACGATTAGGCTAAGAGCGAAATTGGTATCCAATGCTGGTAACGCCCCGGATTTATTCGATTGGTCGGTAACCTGGAGGCCATCGGAACTGGGAGTAGAAATCCGCAAGGGCGGTTCGTCAGGCCCGACATATAATACGACGTCGTGGGATATCGGAAATATCGGCAAGGGCGATACTATAATCATGTCGGCGGGCGATTGCGCGTATATCGCAAATACCGGCACCGTCCCATTCGATATCCGAATAAAGGCAACGACATCCGGAAGCTGGGTTTTCGGCGATACTCAGGATTCGGATCAGATGCTTTTAATGGGGGTTTTCGACCAGGAAAGCGTGCCTCCGCCGGCGTCAGATTATTCGACTCCAATGGATAGGATAAACACATCTTACAGGACATCCGGCGCAAGCAATCCCGAACCGTTCGCCACTCCGCGTTCAAACGGCGTGGATGTTACGGTGGGAACAGGACGCTATCTCTATCTGTTGTTCGCCGCGCCCAATCCAAATACGTTATCCAGCGAACAGACAATCACAATAACAATCGAAGTTATAGCCGGTTAAAAAGGAAAGTTTGTTGTTGCTTTCGGGTTGAGTTGGTTAAGATGAATTGCTCACCGAGAAGGGGGCGTCGTGCGCGCGAGGTTCTGGGTAGTGGATTTATCACCCTTTTTCTAAATTAAGTTTCTTAGAAATCTGTTGTCCTATTGTGCGTCAGCCTCGCGCACCTGGGCAAATCGGCTTTGTGAAAATGAATTTCGATGCGGGATTATAAACCATTCCGCGAAAAATCGAATGACCCGGTATTGTATAGCCGATTTGCCTGGCCTTCTCGCCGGTTAGGGTTTGTTGGATAAAAAGGAAATCGTCGATCGGCGGGAAGGCTCGACGCCCCCGACACTTCACTATCGAAGCATTTCTTATTTTTCCGTCGCAATTCTACTAAAAAGAATTCCTTATCTGCGGTGCACGATTGACATATCAAAATATTGTTTTATCTTGAAATATATGGAACTTACGAGATTAACAAAAGGCGCGCTAAAACGATTATCTAAAATCGGCGATAGAAAATACCACGACCGTTACGGGTCGTATCTTGCCGAGGGTATTCGGTTTGTGGAAGAGGCCTTTATTGCCGATGTCGATATAAAAGAACTCGTAGTGGAATTCGGTGCGGAAAGGCACGGCAGAATAGCGCCTTTGATAGAACAAGCTCATGAAAGATGGATTACTGTCTGGCACGCCAACGCCGGTGAGATGAAGAAGATCAGCCGGACGGAGAACAACCAGGGCATAGCGGCGGCAATCGCGTTGCCGAAAAAGACTTCCGGCGATATTTACGGGGATCTTCTGCAGGTTAAAATCGGGGCGGTCGTTTATCTGGACGGCCTTCAGGATCCCGGCAACGTGGGCACGATAATCCGCGCATGTGAGGCTTTTGGAATAGACGGCGCGATTTTGGGGTCGGGGACAGCGGGATTGTTCAATCCGAAAACATTGCGGAGCACGATGGGCGCTATATTCCGTGTTCCGGTAGCGGAGATGCATGATAGGAGCGGAGAGGAAATCGTGTCAAAATTTGCCGGTGGGGGATTTCAGATAGTCGCCGCAGATAATGGGCGGGGGTCGACTCTGTTACGAGATTGCAGGTTCGGAGATAGGATACTGCTGATAATAGGTTCCGAAGGGGCGGGCATTTCGCCCGGAATCCTTGATTTAGCCGATATCAAAGTCGAAATAGACACTCCCGGCCCCACGGAATCGCTTAACGCCGCAGTCGCCGCGGGAATAGTTATATATTCGATTAACTCGCAAGGCAGTTTTTAGCTATCCCGGAACTTGCATTGGAACAAGAAATCATTAAAATTAATATATATTAATTTTAAACGAGGAATTTCAATGCGGTTGATTAGACTTTCCACGATAATATTTTGCTTATCGTCGATCGCGCTTTTAGCCCAATGGACTCCCATAGCGGGTGGCGATCACGGCGGCGCAAACTGGGTTATCTCCGATGGAGATTCCGTTGCAGGGATTCATACCAGTATCGATACCCTTTTTATCTTATCCGGGAACACAGTTTATGTCAAACACTATGATGGCGCGGATTACGGTTGTATTGAAGTCTATTGTATCGCCGGTTTAATCGAGGGAGATATCGAAGCCACCGGGGCCGGTTATCGCGGTGGTTCGGGAGGCGTATCGACCAGTGAAATTTCGCCACGAAGCAGAAGAGGTGGCCGCGCGGGGATGTCTGGCGAAGGCTCGTCAGGGGGATGTCCCGGAGATACAGGTTCTTATGGCTCGATTACTGAGACTGTTAGCGGCGAAGCATGGGGCGGCGGCGGCGGCGCTGGCGGTGGTCGCGGAGGCGGATATGGCGGAGCGTCATGCGCGGGCGGCGACGGCGGTAGCGGTAACTGTGTCGATGTATGGCCATATTTTGCCGCAGGCGGCGCAGGTGGATACGGAGGTGCCGGTGCGGGATCGTGTCCGGGGGGCACGGAATATATTTCGGGAAACGAAAACCGTCCAGATGTCTATATGGGTTCCGGTGGCGGCGGCGCTGGAGGAGGCGGTAATAGCGGATATATAACCTTCTACGGCGATTCCGGAGGGCCTGGAGGTTCAGGGGGCGGCGCAATTGCAATCTTTGCCGACACGATCTACATTTCGGGGTCGGTTATTTCAAACGGCACTTCGGGCGGCGACGGCGGCGACGGCGGGAACGGCGATTATTGGAGCGGAGATGCCGCGGGCGGCGGAGGTGGAGGTGCCGGTGGAGGTTCCGGTGGAGGTATCCTGATATACGCGCAGAGAATGGAACTAACTTCCTCGGCCTATTTTTCAGTTAACGGAGGTTCCGGAGGTTCCGGTGGCGATATAGGAACGGGAGGGCCGTCCGGCGCTTGCGGAAGAGGAGGAGACGGAGGTTCAGGGGGCGGCGGCGGAAGGATAAAGATCTTCTACAGGGAAGATAATTACGTGAACAATGCCGCTTTTTCTTATACAGCGGGGAACGGAGGGCTACGAGGGGAAGACCCTGGTGGAAACGGGTCGCCGGGCGATCCCGGATGTGAAGGAATATCGGGGACATATTCCGAAACCCCTTTGGGCGTTATTACCGTAACGACCGATTTACCACCCGAAATTCCAGATTCGGTATTCATCGACAGTATCAAGCGGGGCGCTCCATATCAGACTGTTGTTCCGACGGGGGATTCGATCCATATCGCGCCGGCGAATCCTGTAAGTCCTTATTACATAGAGAGAACAAGATACTTTTTCGATTTTGTTTCCTGGGATTGCGGTGGCGACAGCGCGCAGTGGGTTACGCCCGTTACGGAGGACAGCCTTTTTATCGCTCAATATGATTTCACTAAAGAATATCATACACTCGTAATGAAGAACCCACTGGAAAATATATCGGGAACGTTGTTTGTCGATACGGATACTATGGTCGGCGTCGAGTCGGATTCGCAGTGGTATTGGTGGGAAGAGGGCACAGTCCATGATATAGGCGTTAGCGCTATGGATTCTGTCGATGAATTCAGGAAATGGCGGTTTATAAACTGGAATGACGGAGGTGCGTCGGCTCATTCGACCTCGCCCGCCAGTTCGGCTGAAGATTATATCGCTAATTACGTTGCCAGATTCCCTATCAATATTTCAAAAGAACCTACGGCGGATACCTTCGGTTTCATATCATACGATATTGATACTTTCTGGGGAGTGAACTCGATATATCAGCGAACATGGTGGGATTCAAACAGTGTCCATTTGCTGGTGGCAAGCGATTACGATACGATAGACGGAAGCAACCGATACGCGCTTTCGTATTTTTCCGACGGCTACGACTCCTCGCATTTCACCGAGCCCATTATTGCGCCCACCGATTACATCGCCTATTACGATATGCAACATCTTTGCTATGTTACGAAATCGCCGTCATCCGACACTTTCGGGTATTTGATTCTGGACGAAGACACTTTACGTGGCGGCGAAAGCGCCGGCGCAACCGTTTGGTGGAATCGCGGGAGTTCCCATTATGTCGAAGTTTCCGAAACCGATACGGTGGATTCTCTGGAGCGCTACAGCTGGGATTCCTGGTCGGATAGTTCGGCGATAGGGCACACGACTACGGCAATAGATACGCCTTGCACTCTCATAGCTTTTTATTGGCGCGAATTCAATGTAACAGTCGAAAAAGACCCTTCCGCGGATAGTTGTGGCTGGCTCGTTCTCGACGGCGACACGTTGTGGGGCACGGAATCTTTGATCCAGAACAGGTGGTGGAAATACGGGAGTTTGCATAATATTGAGGTTTCCGACCACGATTTTTGTGGAGATTCTATCTACGATTTCGACCGTTGGTCGGTCGCGGGACTGACAACGCCGGATTTCCTAGCAAACATATTGAGCGATACGACGTTTATCGCTTATTATATCGCTAATGAACCGGTTCTCGATATATGGGTATTCGATACGTTATGGGATCTTGATACAGTATTGGCCGGAGAAGTCCGTTCGATGTTTGACGGGGAGGAGATTTATATCGTAAACTGGTCAAACCTGGATATCGATCTCGGCCTTGCCGTTACGGACTCTTCTGATTGGCGGGTAGGATATTATCCGTCGGATACCCGATTTTCGTTACGCGGACGTTTTCAGGATGATTGTCCGGTGGATTACTTCCCTCTGGACGATGCGATTCTTTCTGCCCCGCATGATTTCGCGACGTCGAGCAGGTTCGGGCCAGATGGTTTTGGACTGCAATTCGATCCACCGGACACAATGTTTCTCTGGTTGCAGTTCTGTGCGCCGGTGCCTCGAGATTCTACTCTTTTTGGCGAAAAGATATTGAAAATAAACATCCTGGCCGTGCCGAGTATGGATTGATACGAATAATCTACTTAGGTTCGATGCGGATTCTATGTATTTTTCGGGCGGTCTTATTCATTACAACGAAAACGTATCCGCCCCAATTGATAGGGCGATTGACTTCCGGTATATCCCCTACAATCTCCTCGATGAATCCCGCCGCAGTTCTGAAAGGCCCGTCGGGGAACTCGATATCGAGCAGTTCTGCAAGATCGCCGATATTCATTGTCCCGTCGACAATATAACCGTCGATGGTTTTTCCACGAAGCCCCTTCTTTTTTGACCTCACCCCGGAGAACATATCCGCGATTTCTTCCCTGCAGATGCCCCCGGTAACAGTTCCGTGTTCATCTACCACCAGAGCGAATTCGGAGTCGGAATCCCGCATCTCGGCGAATAAACGCATAATCGACGTCGTTTCCGGGACGTAGAATGGCTCCGTTAAACCGCGTCTGGCTTTTCCGCGATAGCAACGATAGCAAATTAATTCCGCTATGTCGAGCACTTCCTCGATTTCACCATCTTCGTTTTCAATCAGGAGGAACCGGTTTTCGATATCCCTGGCGGTGGTTTCGATTTTGGCCTTTTCGAATTCGGTTTTTGTAGATATTTGTAATTCACCAATCGGTGTCATAATATCGAAAGCCGTCTTCTTGGTCAGGTCGAAGACGAGATCCAGAAGTGCGTTGCGATTACTTCCCAGCTTCAATTCGCCCTCTTTGGTAACCAACTCAAAATCCTTCCAGTCCGGCGGCGGGGCGGGGGCGACTAACCTGTGGCTGAACCTGACTAAAATAGAGGATAAAAGATCGGTTAGATGCGAAATCGGTTTGAAAATTACCGCGGCGATATTGAACGGCTTCGAAGCGAAACGCGCGAAAGATTCCGGGCCGGCGAGAGCGCGGCTCTTGGGAAGAACCTCGCAGAAGATAAGACCGACGAGGGTTATGGTTACCAGCGAATATAATTCGCCGTTACGTGTAAAGAGTTTTTCCGCGATTCCGGTTGCCACGGAAGAAGCCATGATGATGCATATATTGGTTCCGATAAGAGTAGTGGACAGGATGGTCTGGGGCCGTTTTAGCCATTTTCGGATGTTACATGGAAGGGCGGAGATGTCCTCGCTAAAACTAAGCAGTTTCACGAAAGCCGTTTCGGTGCCGGCGAAAAAAGCCGCTCCGACAAGCCCGATAATCAATATGAAGAAAGAGAATATCATCAGGATTTCTTCACCGCAATTCTCTCGATAACGTCTCCGTGACTTCGTATAATTCTAAAATTGAAGTTTCCAAACTCGACGCTTTCACCTCTTCCAAGAGTGCCGAATTTTTCTACCAGGAAGTTTCCGATAGACTTCCTGTCGGAAATCCCTATTTCGGTATCGAATATTTCGTTGAAATTCTCCAGCGGCATATCCCCATTTACGATATAAAACCTTCCCACTCGTGAGAGTTCCTTCAAGCTAGGTTTGTCCTTAATAAGCGGCGCAAGGAAAATTCCGCTGAGTATATCTTCTCTCGCGGCGACGCCAATAGCGCGTTTTTTGTCATCTGTAACCACAATATGGCGATATTTATCGCCGTATAATTGCTGGAAAAGGGCGGCAAGGGTCGTGTTTTTTTGAACGACGATCGCTTTTTCGGCGCACTCCTTCACTAAATCGCCGGAATCGGTTAAGGCCAGGCTATCCTGTTCGACAAGAAAGTATGGGACTTCCCGTAAACCTCCGACGAAGGCGTAATCGATATGAGATTCGCATATTCTTCGCAAGGCGTCTTCGCAACTCGTTTCACCGGATATTATGGGGATTTTCTCGATAGGCCTGGTTATCTCTTCAGCTGTGATTCTCTCCAAATCGAGGAAGTGTAGGAGTAAGTCTCGCGCCTGTTGGCCGATAGCTCCCTTCCTGAGGGCGAGTTCCAGGGCGCTCTGCAAATCGACCTCGCCCAGTCGAATATCGTCTCTGAAAGTACCCTTGAGGAATACGCCTTGAATAAGATGAAGCATGTAAGTCAACGGGAGTGTAGCGACTATAACCAGTGACAGAAACGGGGAGCCAAACCTTGCCCAGGTATTGTTATGTTCCACGGCGAATACTTTCGGCGTGATTTCGCCAAAAATCAGGATAAGAATAATCATGATAGCCACGGCTATCGGCACCGCGCCTGCGCCGACTATATCCAGTAAGGTGCCCGTCATCAATGTCGTCGCGGAAACGTTTACAAGTGTATTCCCAACCAGTATCGTGACCAGTAGCCGCGAAGGATTATGCAGAAGCGAAGTCGCTCTGGAGGCTCCCGGCAGGTTCTTAGCGTTCATTCGCTGGATATCGAAACGGGAAAGGCTGAAAAATGCCGTCTCCGACCCGGAGAAAAAGGCGGACATCCCCAATAGAACAAGCAATAAGATTATTTTAATAATAATGATCATTACAGCGGGTATTCGATATTCGCCCTGTTGAATCGCCTTTCCAATATTGTCAAAGTTATTCCGGCAGGTCTTTAATTTCGACCTTTGGCAGAATTTTCTCGATATCCTCTTTTGTTCCCTGGGCAGTGCCCTCGGACATCGCGGTGGCGGTGCCGCACGCTACCCCCAATTGCACGGCGTCTTCCAGAGCACCATCGCGATCGAGTTCGAATACGATTCCGCCGATGAGACTGTCTCCGGCGCCGACGGTGTTCTTTACCTCGACTTCGGGTGGTGTCACCCAAAAGCCGCCGTCTTTGAGAACCACATATACGCCTTCCGCACCCGCGGAAACGACCGCAATTTTCAGTTCGTCCTTAAGCAACGAACGCGCTTTTTCTATCATACTCGACCTGGAATCGAACTCCTTGCCCAGTAGTCGTTGCAGTTCATTTACATTTGGTTTGATCATATACGGCGTTGCCGGAAGGCCCTTTTCGAGGGATTCGCCGTCGGCATCCAGGATAACTTTAGCTCCAAGTTCCTCGAAAGCGAGGGTCATTTGACGATATATTCCCTGAGACAATCCCGGCGGAATAGACCCCGAGATGACGGCAAAAGTCGGCGTGGGTTTCAGGGCGCGGATTTTTTCGATTAGCATACCCAGTTCGTCCGGCCGAATTTCCGGGCCGGGGGCGTTCACTTTCATCTCGCGGTCGTCGTTTTCCGCATGGATTATGATATTCGTTCGTGTTTCGCCGCTAATTTTAATGAAATCGTGGGGGACGCCTTCGTTGAGAAGTCTGCCCTGGAATTCCAGACCATCGAAACCACCGATAAATCCCAACGCTACACTTTCGCCGCCCAGAGTCTTGATCATACGCGAAACGTCAACTCCTTTACCGCCGGGGAACCTTTTCTCGGATATTATCCGATTGGTGTCGTCGAATTTGAAGTCCTTAATCCAGATTGTCCTATCCAGAGCCGGATTCAGAGTTATTGTATAAATCATGTCGTCGCTTTCGGTTTTTTCATTGTGTTAAAAGGGCTTCGTTCCTGCGCGGAATCTATCATACGAATGAGCATCTTCCTCAACGTAGCTATCACTAAATAAACCGCCAGTGCCGCGAACACCTGAGTAAACAGCAGAAAATCGTAAAGGCCGTGGAAAAAAGCGCTGAGTATAAATCCCTTGCCCAACATCGACATTCGATGGTCGTGGTCGAATCTGGCGTTGCCGATAGCGTAACCCCATATAGAGGAAAAGAGCAAATGCCCCAGTGTCGATAGCGGTGCGCGGAAAAGGATAACTATGGTTCCGAATTTTTGAACGTAGAGGACGTTTTCGACCGAGGCAAACCCGAGTGCGACCGCGGATGCATAAACTATGCCGTCCATTGGTTCGTCCAGCGTTTTACGGTAGGAAACCACTGCGATAACAATCGTGAACTTGGCGAGTTCCTCGATGAATCCGGCTATAAACCAGGCGACTTTAGCGGCATCGACAATGGAATACTGGTCTGATATCCCCAATCTGGCGCTAACCGCCTGTTCGATAAGGCCTACCGGAAAAACGGACAGCGCTCCCAACCCGAACAGGAGAATGACCCAGCCAATGGGTTCGGGTTCGTAAACGTCTTTACGATAGACATACCAGAGCCACAAAACTCCGGGGATAAAACCTAATATCCAGGCAAGGATTCCCATTTAGTATCGATTGGAAAGTCGAGAACACATCTTCAACGCTGGTTTAATAGCCATCGGTTGTCCTCAGAGTGCCCCTTTAGCCACGGTTTTCCCTGCGATTTTCGCGCTGGTCAGGAAAGTTTCTCCCGCCCCCTGTTTGCCTTTGAAATTACGATTGCCCGTGGACACCTGCACCTCGCCCGGCCCGGTCATTCCAATCTGCCCGCTGGCACAACCTCCGCAAGCGGCATGGCTGATTGTCGCGCCGGCATTAAATAAACTTGCGTAAACGCCTTCTTCTATGGCTGTTGCCAGAGTTCGCCGCGTGGCCGGAACGACCCGGAGGATAACATTCTCCGCAACACCGCTTTTCACTTCTTCCGCCAGATTACGTAAATCCGATATTCTTCCGCCGGTGCAACTTCCCACGAATACGCTGTCTATGCTTCTTCCGTCGAAATCGCTTACCGGATGGATATTATGCGGCTCGAAAGGCGCGGCAATAAGCGGTTCGAGATTTCCTATATCTATCGTATATTCAGCTTCATATTCCGCGTCGGAATCCGCAGTAACTATCCCAAAATCTCCGGGATACCAGTCTTTGAGTTCATCGACCAGGTTCCGATTGGGGGGTATCATTAAACTTATCAGACCCATTTCCGTGCCCATGCTGGCTATCGTGATTCGTTCGTCGAGGCCGATATTATCGACATATTCACCGTAAAGTTCGACCACTTTCCCCAGTAATCCACTCGCGCCGAACTCCTGTAGAAGACGCAAAACGACGTCCTTCGCAGTAACATCCGGGTGCGATGGTATGCCGTCGAGATTAACTCGCACCACCGACGGCACATCGAACCAGACCCTGCCCGTTTTCCACGCGAACGCGATATCGCGGTCGCCCATACCCTGTCCAAAAGCGCCTATCGCGCCCATTATGTTGTAATGCGAATCGGTTCCGACGGCGGTCATTCCCGGGCGGACATGCCCGTTCTCAATGAGCACATGAGTTCCAATCCCCTGCCCGACATCGTATAGAACGACATCGTTCTCCCGTGCGAAAACACGGCTGATTTGCTGGTTTTCCGCATAAGGGATAGTATTCGCCGGAGATACACAGTCGAAAGTGAAGATGGTCTTCGATGGATCGTCCACCTTCTTCTCGTCAGGGTATTCACGCAAAAGGTGCTTCACCACGTTCGCGCCACCGAAATCCCGCGCACTGCGGATATCGATATCCAGCCATATAGTATTCCCCGGCGCGACCTTCGATTCGTCGTCGGTGTGCGCCGAAAATATCTTCTCAATTATATTATTGCCCATAATCCATCCTTTTAATCAAACAATATTATCTTTGAATGATAAGACCTATCAGTCCACATTGCAAGGAATAACACTTAAATACGACAGCATAACCTGCCATTTGTCAGAGCGTCATTGAACAAGGTCGAAAATACAATTCGATATTATTGAACGAAAGAATGCGTTTCGTTGAAATCTTCCGCCATTCCAACCAGGATTTCTGAGTCCTTCCGGTCGATTTCGCCGTCGGCTTTTAACTGGTCATACTTTTCGCTTATCGATGCGAAATCGAGCAGGCCGATCTTTTTCTGTTTGCTGAGCATGACGAGCATGTCCATCTCGTATTTCACCGCGTCGTATTCGGTAGAACCTTTTTCGTAATTGGCCAGGACGTCGGTTTTCATGTCCTTCATGGTCATTTCGATGCCCATATTGAGAGCCTTCTTGCCGCCCCACCATAACAGAGCGCCAATGATGATACAGATGATGAAAACGACCAGACAACCTATTCCGATGATTTTGCCGACGCTCGTTTTCTTTTTGGGCTGTTGCGGCGTCGCCATCGGTGGCTGGTATCCACCCTGCATTTGTTGTTCCTGCATAATTCTCCCCTAGTGTTAGTTGATTTCCTCGTTTAACCATAAACACCCAAGATACACTTCGGACGCCGGACCGATGCCGTGTTCGCCCTCCTCGATTATAAGCGTATCACGGATACCATATTCCCTTAATACTTTATGAAGGCTTTCGTTATGTTCGAGGTTCCAATCCCCGGTTTTTGAGATTAAGTAAAAGGCCTGTTTTGCCGAAGCCTTCGGGTCAAAATATGTGATACTTCCGGTATGAGCACAATCGGTAATAGCGCCCGCAAAGCGATTCGGATGTCGAAGCGCCGTCCCGAGCGCCTGCGCGCCCTGCCCGCTGAAACCGAACATATAAATATGATTCTTATCGATTTGACCGGTGCGTTCGAGTTTGGCTTCAAGGCGGAGAATATCCTCCTCGTTCAGATTGCCCGCTCGGTGGTTGCGAGATTTGCCGCATGTCGCTATCGCCCATCCCAGTTCGTCGAAAACGGCACGCATCGAATCGATATCCCGGGGCTTACCGCCGGTGCACGATAGATAAATCAACGCGGGAACCGGCTTTTCCAGCGGCGCGCCGGGAAGAAGAAAACAGTCGCTGTCGGTGTCGCAATATACGCCGTCGGGAATTTCATCTGCCTGCCATTGCGCGAAAGACGCAACAACCATGACAAGAAACAGAAGCGCTATATATCGGCACCTAGCTGTCATTCGGATTCCATTTTCGCAAGCTTCTCCATAAGCTTTTTCGCCACCGATTCCGGCACGAAATGTTTGATATCCCCGCCCAGCCGTGCGATATCCTTCACCATCGAAGAGTTGAGATAGACATTGGCCAGACTCGGCATAAGAAAAACCGTCTCGCCCTTAGGGAAAAGCTGGCGGTTGGCCAATGTCATCTGAAATTCGTATTCGAAATCAGATACCGCACGAAGGCCGCGTATGAGGGCCACCGCGCCGATCTGTTCGGCGAATTTCGCGGTTAGTCCGCTGTATGCGACCACATCGACGCGTTCCAGCTCTCGTGTGGTCTCCTTTATCATTTCGAGACGCTCTTCGGTCGAAAAGGAAGGTTTCTTATCGATATTCACCCCGACTCCGATAACGAGCCGGTCGAAGATCTCAAGCGCCCGAACGATTATGTCCAGGTGGCCGTTGGTTATCGGATCGAAACTTCCAGGATATAACGCCTTGCGTTCCATAATTCTCCTAACTCAAATTCGGCTTAAATATAAAAAAGACAAACGCATTCGACAATACTTTTTCCTAAAACTCCGATTTCGCTTTGAAATCCGTCGCCCGACAATAAATTGAGATGACGCAAAATGAAAATGATAACCATAATATCATTTCTCCTGATTCTGCTTGCTACAGTTTTCGGTGAGGTTCGCCTGTCCCTCGAAATCGAAGACCGTTCCCTCGATTATCTGCCAAAAAGCGGAGGAGAGTTCGACGATTCCAGACTCTCCTCCGGCAGTGCGGCCTGGCAGTCCTACGGTTATTACACAATTTACAAAACCGCCTGTGTCGCGCTTGGCGTTTCCGCGGTGGGTTTCGCCACCGGTTATTCGATAGGCGGCATCTTCGCCGACCTCCTGGGCAACGACGCGGAAGCGAACCTACAATACGCGATCTCGAACGTCATTCTCTATGGCGGCATAGCGACAGCTTACGGCCTTTCCCTCTTCGCCCCGAAAATCGTCGCGCACAATATTCACATGGACGATCCAAACGCCAACTACGACAGGCTCCTCGAATCCGGTCTGATCACCGAAGCCACATGCAACGCCCTCGGCATCGGCCTGATGATCCTCGGATATCAACTCGACCACGATTTCTGGACCGACGCCCTCGTTATCGCCGGGTTCCTTTTTTACTACGTCCCCACGCCCACGGTGATGTATTCCACCTACATGAACTGCGATTCCCGGACGCCATCGCCATCCGCCAACCTGAACGTCCGCGCGTGCACATTCTCCGTCACCGACCTACCCGACGGCAGTCGGGACTATTCTTTTAAAATCGACCTTGCAAATGCAATTTATTATCGATAAGATATAAGTCCGATTGAAAAAAATGAACGAAAGGGTAAAAATGGAAAAAACGAAAAAGAATCTCGCAATGGCCTTCGTGGGCGAAAGCCAGGCGCGAAACCGCTACACCATGTATGCCAAACAGGCGGTAAAAGACGATTATCCTCAGATAGCCGATATTTTCCTGGAAACCGCCGAAAACGAGCGGGAACACGCCAAATGGTTCTTCCGCATGCTGGACGAACTAAAAGAAAAAGGATGCGGTTTCGATATGATTAAAATTGAGGCCGATGTCCCGACAGTAATCGGTGATACGGTAACCAACCTCCGTGCGGCAATCGAAGGCGAAAACGAAGAACACACCGTGCTCTACCCAAAATTCGCCGACGACGCCGAGGAAGAAGGATTCCCGGCAATGGCCGCCAGAATCCGCGCCATATCCGCAGTCGAAGAACACCACGAAGCACGCTACAAGGCACTTCTGGAACAGGTCGAGAAGGGCACGCTACACGAGAAAGAAACCGAAGTCGAATGGAAATGCTCCGTGTGCGGCTATATCCACAAAGGCAAAAAACCGCCCGCGAAATGCCCGTCATGTAGCCATCCGACGAAATACTACCAGATTCTCTGCGAGAAATTTTAATTCTCACAACGGCTTGACAAATCGCTGAAAATGCTTATATTATAACCCTGGCGAGGGATCGTCGGGGTTATTGTTGTTTGACAATTTGGGGGCGAACAGGATTCGACGGTGATAAGCGGACCGGGTCTCGCGTGCCGAGTTTCGAGGAACCTTGGAAAAACCTCGAACCGCAAGAAATGCGGACTATAATTACGCAATGGCTGCTTAAATAAAGCTGGCCACGTCCTCCGAGGAGTGATGCTCTTAACGCCTCGACAGGGCGCCGCAAAATGGAGCGCAGCGATCGAGAGCTCGTCGGTCGAGATCGTGTGCTATCATTCGGCGATAGTCCTCATACAGTGCGTGCAGTGCTAATATGAGGGCAAATCTCCAACTCTGCACTACGCACGTAGACGGATGCGGGGAGCTATCATCGGACGGGGGTTCGATTCCCCCCGCCTCCACCATATTACTAATAACCGCACCCTGAAGGGAGCGGTTTTACCCTGCTCGTTACACAGCTGGAGCTGTGTAACGTCCTTGTATTTGAAGCTCCGCTTCATTTTCCCTTATCGAAGCAAAGCTTCGAGCGCAATACCGTCGCACAGCTGGAGCTATGCGACGAGAAAAAAATTTAATTCTGCCATGAGCCCGACGGTATTTAGATACAAAGGATATCGTTTCTATTTCTTTTCACGAGAAGAGGATAGAATGCATGTCCATGTCTATTCGGGTGATGGAGAAGCTAAGTTCTGGGTTGAGCCTGAAGTTACATTGGCTAAAAACTGGGGACTTTCTCAAACACAACTCAATGATTTGCTACAAGTCGTAGAGGAGCACAGAGATGAAATTAGAAACGCCTGGCAAAAGCACTTCCGCCGTTGAAGTCCTCAATATAGACATCCACGGTATATGGCTTTTCGCCAACGATAAGGAATATTTCCTGCCATACTCTAATTTCCCCTGGTTCAGGGAAGCCAGAGTCGCCGACGTCCTCGATGTCCAGCTTCTCCACGGCTTCCACCTCTATTGGCCGCAACTCGACATCGACCTCGACCTGAACTCAATAGAGGACACGAGCAACACGCCGCTTGTCTATAGTTAATCACGCACATCGGACGGGGGTTCGATTCCCCCCGCCTCCACCATATTACTAATAACCGCACCCTGAAGGGAGCGGTTTTACCCTGCTCGTTACACAGCTGGAGCTGTGTAACGTCCTTGTATTTGAAGCTCCGCTTCATTTTCCCTTATCGAAGCAAAGCTTCGAGCGCAATACCGTCGCACAGCTGGAGCTATGCGACGAGAAAAGAAAGCCGCAAAACTTGTGTCGTAGGTGTCCGGCGAGCCGGTCGTGCGATAATACGAAACCGGCCCGAAAATAGTCGCGCCGTAAATAGCAACGGCGGCAAAGATCAAACAAAGGAACACTTTTTTCATTTTAACTCCCATATGTAGAATTCACATTTATATAATATGAAATGGCATAGGGGGTATGTCAAAGGATTATTTTTATGTTTTCCGTAAAGCCAAGCGGGTGGTCTGTCATAGGGCCGTAGCGCGAGGCGGCTAACGTCGCCGCAAAATACTTTCAAGGGCGCTGGCGCGATGTTTGTATCTAGGTGAAAGCTTATCAATTGAGATAAAACGTAGCAAACAGCGTGACAGCGCCCGGTCGCAGGTTGGCGCAGTTCTTGCCCTTTGAAAATGCCGGGAAATTCTACTAAAATCATCAGCAAGAACTGTGACAACCGGTTGCGCGGTGCGAACGTTTCATCTAATAGCGCGTCTAACGCCGTTCTGCAGGTCAGCTAAGCCTCTGGCGGGAGGATTCAGGATCTGTCGTAATCCTCGTGACAGAGGCGAATTGCAGGGATTTAAAAAGGGCGGCCTTCCACAGCCGCCCTCAATTCTCAACTCAACACTCTCAACTCTCAAATCAGAGTTTCGCCGCCACCGCTTTCGCGACTTCCAATGTCGAGCTGGTGCCGCCGAGGTCGTAGGTGCGGAACTTGCCCTCCTCGACCACTTCGGCTACCGCGCGTTCCAGGTCGGCGCTCATCTGCTTTTCGCCGATATAGTCCAACATCAGGTGCGTGGATAGCAACATGGCGATTGGGTTGACCTTATACTGCCCGGCGTATTTCGGCGCGCTGCCGTGGGTCGGTTCGAACAGCCCATAGTCTTCGCCGGAGCTCCCGGACGCCGCAAAACCAAGGCCGCCGACCAGCTGTGCGCAAAGATCGCTCACTATGTCGCCGAACATGTTGCTCGTCACAATGACATTGTAGTCCAGCGGGTTTTTAATCAGCCACATGCACATCGCATCGACGTTGGTTTCCCACAGCTCGATTCCGGGGTAATCCTGAGCCACTTTGCGCGCCTCGCGCACCATCAGGCCGGAAGTTTCGCGCACGACGTTCGGCTTCTCCACGACGGTAACGGTCTTGTAGCCTTTTTCTTTCGCCAGTTCAAAAGCCGCGCGAACAATTCGCTGGCAACCCTGGCGGCTGAAAACTCTGCAGGATACTGCGATATCCTCGCCGCCGAAATCGTCGAACTTGCCTATGTTTTTATTGTGTTTACGCATCGATTCACGAAGGTCGTCAGGTAGCGGGTGGTATTCCACGCCGGAATAAAGCCCCTCGGTGTTTTCCCGGAACACGTGCAGATCTAAGCCGTCCTTATAGATAAGCGGGTTGTTTTTGTATGCCTTGCATGGGCGATAGTTGACATACAGGTCGAAAATCTGGCGCAAGCGCACGATTGGCGAACGATAGATCATTCCTTTGCCCTGAAGTTCGGGCACGAGTTCCGCCTCACATTCCTCCTTCGGTTTGGATGTTATCGCGCCGAAAAGGCAGGCGTCGGTTCGTTTGAGTAACTCTACGGTGCGGTCGGGTAGCGGATCGCCCTCGGTTTTCCAGAATTCCCATCCGATATCGCCCCATTCGTATTCGACATCGGGGTTGAGTTTTTCCAGAACGATGAACGCCGCTTCCATAACGTCATTGCCAACGCCGTCACCTGGTAATACTGCGATTTTCTTAGACATAGTTTTCCTCCTGATAATATTAAATATCCTTAATGGATACCGTTTAATTTAAAATCCTCCAAAAAGGATGTGTCGACCTTGCCCGATATAAATCTTTCGTCGAGCATCACCTGTTTATGAAACGGTATGGTGGTGGGAACACCCTCGATAATAAACTCATCCAGTGCACGCGTCATTCTGGCCAGAGCTTCTTCTCGATCGCGGCCGTGACAGATAAGCTTGGCTATCATCGAATCGTAGTAGGGTGGAATGGCGTATCCGGCGTATGCGTGAGTATCGACTCGAACTCCAGGACCACCGGGCGGATGGAATTCGGTTATCAGGCCGGGACGCGGCGCGAAGCCGTGGTATGGGTCTTCCGCGTTGATACGGCATTCGATGGCGTGTCCGCGAACTTCGACTTCCTCCTGAGATAATGGTAAATCGCGTCCGCCGGCGATACGTATCTGTTCCTTGACAAGATCCAGTCCCACAACGATCTCAGTAACCGGATGTTCGACCTGAATTCGCGTGTTCATCTCCATGAAATAAAAATTACCCTCTTTATCCAGCAGGAACTCGACAGTTCCCGCGCCCTCGTAATTGATCTGAGCGGCTCCCAATGTGGCGCGTTCTCCGATTTCTGCACGGATTTCCGGAGTAACCGCCGGAGAAGGCGATTCCTCGATTAGCTTCTGATGGCGACGCTGTATGGAACAATCGCGTTCGCCGAGATGAATCACCTTGCCTTTACCGTCACCGAGAAGTTGTATCTCGATGTGCCGGGGGTTTTTCACGTATTTCTCGATATACACTCCCGGATTTCCAAAAGCGTTCTGCGCTTCGTTTCGCGCCATATCGAAACTGGATTTGAACTCTTTTTTATTCAGCGCAATTCTCATCCCCTTGCCGCCGCCGCCCGCGGTGGCCTTGATTATCACCGGATATCCGATGTCGCTTGCAACCTTTAGCGCTTCCTTGGGGTCCTCGATAATACCTTCCGAACCGGGAACCGTAGGCACCCCGGATTCTTTCATAATACGCTTGGCCTCGGCTTTATCGCCCATCTTCCTGATCATATCGGAACTTGGGCCGATGAACTTTATATGATGCGATTCGCACATCTCGGCGAAGTCGGTGTTTTCGGCCAGGAAACCGTAACCGGGATGAATCGCATCGGAGTTTGAGATAATCGCCGCGGACAGGATTCTCCGCGGATCGAGATAACTCTCGATAGAACGTGGCGGGCCAATACATATCGCCTCGTCAGCGAGAAGGACGGGAAACGTGTCCTCATCGGCGGTGGAATAGACCGCGACCGATTTCTTGCCCAGTTCCTGACATGCCCGAATTACCCTCAGGGCGATTTCACCTCTATTAGCAACAAGGACTTTTTTTAGCATAAGATTCCAGTTCTTTAGGCGTTTGTTCCGGCGTCCTTTTTAAGCGTTTCGACATCGAGTTCGCTTTGTCCCTGTGCGAATTCTCTCCATCCGCGATCGGAACCTCCCACGATTCCCTCGACTCTCAACTGGAAATCGTCCGGGTTAGACGCGTTGTCGAGGGCGGTATCAAGCGTAATAGCGTTATTCTGATAGAACCACATCAAGGATTGGTCGAAACTCTGCATACCATATTGCGCCGCGCCTTCCGTGATAAGATCGCGTATTTCACTCGTTCTCTCCGCCGATGCGATACATTCCCGGATCGCGCCAGTTCCTATCATGATTTCCGCCGCGGGTAATCTTCCCACTTTATCGCTACGTGGTATGAGACGTTGTGAAATTACAGCTTTAAGCGTGCTTCCGAGAAGATGCCGTATTTCCTGATGCTGGTGTGGCGGGAAGAAGGATAGTATTCTGTAAATCGTCTGGACGCTGTCCAGAGTGTGAAGCGTGCTTAAAACGAGGTGGCCGGTGTCGGCGGCTGATAGAGCGATAGACATTGTGTCGGCGTCGCGTATCTCGCCTACAAGAATAATATCCGGATCCTGTCGAAGCGCCTGTTTGAGCCCCATCGCATAATAATGACAATCGTTGCCGATTTCGCGTTGAGCGATTATGGATTTGTTGTTGGTATGTATATATTCGATAGGATCCTCGATCGTGATTATATGCACCCCGCGATGTTTATTGACATAGTCTATCATCGACGCCAGCGTGGTGGATTTACCCGATCCTGTAACGCCGGTAACCAATATCAAACCGCGAGGTTCCATGGCGATTTTTTCCAGGACTTTTGGAAGATGTAATCCAGCAAAATCAGGAACTGTTGTGTTTATCAACCTCAAAGCTATCCCCGGGTTGCCGCGTTCTTTATAAATATTCACGCGAAATCTGCTACCCGACGGAACGGAATAGGCCAGGTCGAGTTCCCATTCCTGATCGTATCGTTGCCTTTGTTCCTCGTTGAGCATGAGGGTAAGAAAACGCTCCATATCGACTTCCTGGACGAACTCTTTTACAGCGGGATAAAGTTTGCCGTTGATTCGATAAACCGGCGGCATATCTGTCCTGACATGAAGGTCGGAAGCCTTCTTGGCGGGCATGCTCGAAAGTAATCTTATTAAATCGATAGCCATTTTTCTATTCCGGGTTTATGAGGAATAATACCTGACCGAACTCGACCGGCTGTTCGTTTTCCACGAGGATTTTCTCGACAGTTCCGGAGATTTCGGACTGTATCTCGTTCATCAACTTCATCGCCTCTACGATACAAACCACCTGTCCGGCTTCGATATGTTCGCCGACTTTAGTGTAAGGATCGGCTTCCGGCGATGGAGCACTATAGAAAGTCCCGACAATCGGCGAGGTAATCTCGGATAGGCCGAGGTTCTCGAGCGCTTCGTCGGTCTCATCCGCGGAAGGAGCGGAAATAGCCGAAGGTGCAACTCCCGAAGGCGCGGATTGAGCAGCCGTTCCGCCCCCTCCAAAGACCTGAGCCGTCGTAATGTTTCCAACGCGCGAACCTTTACGAAGCTTGATAGACGTCCCATCTTCGGACTTGATAACTATTTCGAACTCCTCCAGCTCCGATTCCTCGATAAGTTCCAGTAATTCTCTAATCTTCTCAATATCCATAGTTTCCCCTTGTTTGGAGATTATATTCAATAAATTCGATTTGTATAGCGACGTAAAATCGGCGCAATCGCATTATTAAGGTAATAAATTAAAACGCGATTTCCAAAGGTAAAGTTCACAAAGCGATTGCCTGCTCCGCGCAAACGTTATCGTTGCTTTTCTTGTGCGATTCTCTCGCGTGTCCAGGGGATAAGACCGCCTGCTTTTAATATCCCGAAAACCTCCGGCGACGGCGGCGGGAAAGTATATACATCGTTATCGACCATAATTTTCCCGTTCTCGAGGTCGATTTCGATCCTGTCGCTGTTCTTCACTACATTCTGGATCTGCGAATTCGTGATAGCGAAAAGCCCGTTATTGAGGCAATTTCGATAAAATATCCTCGCGAAGCTTTTTGCAATCACGGCACTACAACCCGCTTCTTTGATAGCTATAGCCGCCTGTTCACGGCTCGAACCGCAACCGAAGTTTTTGCCCGCGACTATTACGTCCCCATCCTCGACCTTATTCACGAATTCGGGGTCGAGGTCTTCAAGCGCGTGTTCGCCCATCTGTTCCGGAGTCAAGGGTTCATAGGTGTATTTACCGGGGAAGATGACGTCGGTGTTGACGTCGTCGCCGTAAACGAAGATTTTTCCGTTGATTTTCATTATATCGACCTCGGATCGGTGATGTGTCCTGTTATCGCTGATGCCGCCGCGGTATAAGGGCTTGCGAGATAGATCTCGGCTTCGGCGCACCCCATCCTGCCTTTGAAATTGCGGTTGGCGGTGGAAAGAGTAACCTCGCCGGGAGCCATAACGCCCTGGTGCGCTCCAAGACATGGCCCACACCCGGGATTCATTATAGTCGCGCCGGCTTCGGCAAGCGCGGCAAGTGTGCCGTCGAGGCTGGCCTGGACGTATATCTCGCGGCTCGCAGGGAACACCAGCAGACGAAGGTGTCTGGAAATTTTCTTGCCTTCGAGTATCTCTCGTGCTGAGTGTAAATCTTCGATTCTGCCGTTGGTGCAGGTTCCGATGAGAACCTGATCGAGTTCTACGTCTTCGGCATTTTTAGCCAGATCGAAATTATCTACAGTGTGAGGGCGGGCTATTGCCGGTTCGATTTCATCTAAATTAAAAACCAATTCGCGTTCGTATTCGGCGTCGCTGTCGGGTAGGATAAGTTCGAAATCCGCATTGGTTCGTCCTTCCAGCCATTTCACGACTTTTTCATCAGGGTGGCATATTCCCGACTTAGCTCCCATTTCCGCTGAGAGGTTGGACAGCACCATGCGTCCGGCGATTGACATATCGGACAGCGCCTGCCCCGTGAATTCCACGGATTTGTAGATAGCGCCGTCCGCACCGATATCGCCTATGATAGTCAGCGCTAAATCTTTCGGCGTGGAAAATTTGCTGAATTCGCCAGTCAGTTCGATCCTGAAACTTTCCGGAACGCGAAGCCACAGCTCTCCGGTTGCCCAAATAACCGCGGCTTCCGATCTGCCGATACCCGCCGCGAAAGCCCCAAATGCTCCGTGGGTTGTAGTGTGACTATCCGAGCCGAGGATAACACTCCCTGGAACAACCAGCCCCATCCCCGGCAGAACCTGATGGCATATACCACAGCCAACATCGTAAAAATGCGTAATCCCCTGCTTCTCAACGAATCGCCTTATTTTCTGATGGCTTTTTGCGTTGGTTTCGCTTGCAGGGGGCACGATATGGTCGAGGATAATGGCTATTCGGTCGGGATGTTTGACCTTATCGACACCCAGCTTCTCGAAATGCCCTATTATCGCAGACGAATTATCATGCGATAGAATATAATCCGGCCGGGATGTCACGATTTGCCCGGCGGATACTTCTGGCTCGCCTGCGTTTTTAGCGAGTATTTTTTCGGCTAATGTCTTGCCCATATATTTATTTCCTTCTTATTCTCCCGATAAGTGTGATCTTAGCTTATCGAGGACTTTTTCCTTATCTTCGTCGATTTCCTCGGGCGATATCGGTTCGCCTATCGTAACAGCCACTTCGCCCGTCGAGAACCATTTAGTTTTGCGCGGCAGAATTTTCGCAGTTCCTTCGATCCTGACCGGCACAATTGGGACTCTCGCTTTCTGAGGGATTTTAATAGAGCCGATCTTGATTTCGCCAAGTCGTCCCGTTCGCGTTCGAGTTCCTTCCGGGAAGATGATAAAACTCCTTCCCTTTTTTAACCGGTCGATTATTAGCAAAATCGCTTCCAATTCGCGCCGTGTGCCTTTCCGCTCGACGAGAACGCCGTCGCCCGCTATAATCCAGAATCCGATAGGCAATAACCACAGCAGAGATCGTTTGGCCATGTATGAAGCGTGATTATCGATGTTCGCGGACATAACGCATATATCGACGTAACTGGCGTGGTTGACGTAATACGCAACGGTTTCGCCTGCAGTGTTACGATTTCCAAACACCTTCACACTGGACAACGTCGATGCCAGAAGTGCGCTATGCCACCATCGATAATAAAAATCGACAAAGGCCAAACGGGCTTTCCGGCCGAACGGATAGAGCAACCCCGCCATAATGATGCCGACAATCGAAAGAACATAAAGAACCGGAATAATAATAACACTTATTATAAAAGACGCAACCCTTCGCATCAGAAAAATGGTTTTAATCTGCGATAGGTCGTTTCCAGATGTTCGTTTATAACTTTGACCTCGCCGAATACTGGCATGAAATTAGTGTCGCCGCCCCATCGCGGGACGATATGGACATGAATATGCCCTATCAATCCCGCGCCGGCTTCTCGTCCGATATTTATTCCGATATTGAATCCCTGGGCGTTGACGGCTTTTTTCAAAGCGGTTACGGAACGTTGAGTCAGTTCCATCACGGCGGATAATTCATCCCGACTCAAATCCTCGATCTCGCCGATATGGGAATTTGGGACGGCCATAAGGTGCCCGTTGGCGTAAGGGTATCTGTTCATAATTAAAAAGGCACTATCGTTGCGTGCCAGAACGAGACATTCCTCGTCGTCGGAGGCGTCTCGCGCGTCGCAGAGGAAACATCCGCCGTCCATTTCCCCGCTCTCTATATATTTAATCCGCCATGGTGCCCAAAATCGATCCATAATATCTCCTCGAATACTAAAGGTAAGTGCGCGGTTAGGGCGTGTCAATACCTAAAAACGATTGATTTAATCAGATCGTTCTGTGGCTTGACATCGCATCTTTGAAAGGTTATATTACAATGGAAAGGACGGTTATGAAGAAACGTAGAAAGCAATATTTAAGATCCGCAGGCGAACCTCCGGGAACTATGGTTCATATCGGCGAACGGAAGATCGAGACGCCGAGAATTACTCTAATAGAATATAACGAACAGGATTATAAAGAAGTCGATGCGAGTTCAATCGAGGAAGTTCTCGGCTCAAAGGGAGACGGGCACGTAAGCTGGATTAACGTCGATGGAATCCACGATATGGAACTGATAGCTAAGCTGGGGGATTCCTTCGGTTTACACCCCTTACTTCTCGAGGACGTCGTCAATACGGATCAACGCCCGAAACTTGAGGATTACGGCGATTATATTTTCGTCGTGGTCAAGATGTTACAATGGGAAGAAAAGACCGAAGAGCTTGATATCGAACAGGTCAGTCTCATTTTCGGTAAGGGTTGGGTCATTACTCTTCAAGAACGCCCTGGAGACACCTTTGAATATGTCCGCGACCGTATCCGCAATTCAAAAGGTCGAATCCGCAAAATGGGCGGGGATTATCTCGCATACGCCCTTATGGACGCTATAATAGATAATTACTTTGTGGTGATGGAGAATATCGGGCTGAAAATAGAGAATATCGAGACGGCGATATCGGACGAGATTCAACCGGAGTTGTCGTCGGAAATCCATAAGATGAAACGTGAGACAATTAGCCTTCGCCATTCTATCTGGCCGATTCGTGAAGTGATAAGCGCTTTCCAGCGCACCGGTTCGGATCTCATTTCCGACGATACCGGGTATTTCCTGCGCGACCTTTACGACCACACTATTCAGGTGATGGACACAGTCGAAACGAACCGCGATGTTTTATCCGGTATGCTCGATATATACCTGTCGATGGCCAGCAACCGGATGAACGAGGTGATGAAGGTTCTCACGATAATCGCCACAATCTTCATTCCGTTGACCTTTATCGCGGGGGTTTACGGGATGAATTTCCAGTATATGCCCGAACTTGGTTTCAAATGGGCTTATCCGGCGGTTTTAGGAATAATGGCCGCGGTAGTAGTCGTGATGTTAATTTATTTCAAGAGGAAAAAATGGATTTGATATATATCGTAACCGGCGCTCTGGTTGTCCTTTTCTTCGCGGTTATCTTCATTGGCAGGCGTGTCCGAAATAAGAAAGCCGAAACCGCTCCGGAAATAGCCGCGCGCGAGGAAAGATATGACGAACTCGCCGAGGAAAAACGCGCCATCAAGGCCAAGGAGGAAGAACTCCTGGTCGAACATCCCTATTTCAGGTTGAAGAAACTGCGAATCCAGAAGGAAAAGGCGGAGGCGGCTGGAGATCAGGTGAAAGTGGCGGAACTGGAGGATCAGATAGACTCTATACGGGAAAAATGGGAGGGAGCGACAGAGGAGCAATTCGAAAAGGCTTATCACGAGCAACTCGCGGTTATGCGTAAAAGGCTGTCTCAGATAAAGATAGAGATGCGCGATATACTTCGGAAAAAAACGTGAGGAGTGATCATGATTAGATGGATATTGGTTATTGGGATAATTATAGTTTTCACCGGTGTCGCTCAACCGCTGATGAAAATCGACTTTCAAACCGATACGCCCGGCGAATTTCCGTCGGGATGGGATTCGAAGGACGAAGACGGCATGGTCGAGGTGTATTCGGTCGCGGAAGAGGAGGGCAATCGCTATCTACACGCCGATTCGCGGAATAACAGCGTTACGATAGGTTACGATAAGGAATGGAACCTGGGCGATTACCCCATAATCCGCTGGAAATGGCGAGCGGTAACACTTCCCACCGGCACGAACGAGCACGAGAAATCCGGCAACGACGATGTCCTGGGCGTGTATGTCGTGTTTGGCGGTTGGCCGATACCTAAGAGTATCAAATACATCTGGAGCGAGACTCTGCCCGTCGGAACGATTTTACCGTCGCCCTTCTCCGGCAAGACGAAGATGATAGCCGTCCGTTGCGGTTCGGAGGGAACGGGAGAATGGATCGAAGAGGAACGCAACGTTCTTAAGGATTACCGAACAGCCTTCGACGAGCCGGACGAAACCCCCGACGCCCGCGGAGTGGGCGTCCTCACCGACTCGGACAACACCGAAACCCACGCGGTCGGCGATTACGACGACATCGCGATTCTCCCGGGAGAATAGTTTCGAGCTTATCTCTTCTTCTTTCGCACGACGAGGCGGAGGAGATTAGTGGAATTGAAATGGCACAGTATTCGATTATCGAAGAATCCGGTTCATTCATCAGAATAAAAGGATCGGAACGATATGAACGATTGGATTATCGTTTAACATTTAGTTAAGACGAATTATTATTAAATTCACGATAAAGAGTAAACCACCTTTGAAAGAAATATGAAAAAAAGAGCGCCACGAAATAGAACATTATCCTTAACTGATAAGGATAGACAGCAGTTAGAGAAACGACTAATTAGATTGAGAAATAAGGCTAAATTAGCGGAAATAGAAGACAGGATTATTAACCAGGATTTCTTTGATTGTATCAGCCTATTACCTGACAGGTTTGTTGATTTAGCTATTATAGATCCTCCTTACAATCTTACAAAAGACTATCACGGCAGGACATTCAAATCCAAAAAAGCGGAAGAATATGTTGACTGGTTTAGAACCTTCATAGACTCAATGTTGCATGTATTAAAAAGGACTGCGACGATTTATGTCTGTAGCGATTGGCAAACGTCAAATCTTATATTCCCCGTATTAAACAGCAAATTCAATGTCATTAATAGAATTACGTGGGAAAGGGAAAAGGGTAGAGGCGCCAAGTATAACTGGAAAAACAATACCGAGGATATATGGTTCTGCACAAATACCGACGAATACTTCTTTAACGTTGAAGCTGTTAAATTAAAAAGACGGGTGCTAGCGCCTTATCGAACAAAAGACGGAAAACCGAAGGACTGGCAACAAGGAAATAGCGGAAATTACAGACTTACGCACCCATCGAACATTTGGAATGACCTAACCGTACCATTTTGGTCAATGCCAGAAAACACGGATCACCCAACACAAAAACCAGAGAAGCTAATAGCAAAGCTGATTTTAGCTAGTTCACAAGAGAATAGTTATGTTTTCGATCCTTTTTTGGGGAGCGGCACGACTGCAGTCGTTGCAAAAAAGCTGAACAGGAGATTCTGTGGAATAGAAATTAATGAAGAATATTGCTGTTGGACAGAAAAAAGGCTTTCGATCGCCGAAGAAGAACCCCGAATACAGGGATATGCCGATGGCGTTTTCTGGGAAAGAAACACTCTCGCTGACCAACCTGACGATAAAGAAAAAGTAAATACGAATATTAAACAGGAGGAATTATTTTGAAAGCGACATTCTTTTACGAAGGTGCTTACAAAGCTGTGGCAGAAAGAATTAAAGACTACTTAAATAGTGTTCCTGATTATCTAACAAGACAGACAGCAGGTAGTACGAGGGCCGTAGGTGATGCAATAGAAGGAATAATCGCGGACAAGTTTGATACTTTTTTGGGGGATTGGTGCCTTGAGTATTCTTCCGAATTCGCCCGCCGGGCGATGGCTGATTTGGCCTTTAAAGATAAGGGCGGCAATTATTGCCTGGTTGATGTAAAAACACATCGGCAAGATACAGTCTTTAATATGCCAAATTTAACATCAGTTAAAAGGCTTTCACGCTTATATGAGGATGACTCCAATGTTTTTGCTTTAATCATGGTTAAATACCTCCTAGAACGGTGAAAAGGTAGTTGTTAGCGAGGTTATTTTCGCGCCTATCGAATTCCTTAGCTGGGAATGTCTAACGATTGGGGCTCTTGGCTGGGGCAGATACAGATAAAAAATTCGAACAATGTAATTATAAATGATAAATTTTCGAGAAAACAATGGATGTTATTACTTTGCGATATTCTTCTTCAATTCTACCCCAAAGAGATTCTAAAAATTACCGAACGCGTTGCGGAGTTTAAGGAAATCCGGGAATTCTGGGAGAAGAAAGAAGATGTTTGGAAGTAAAACCGATCATTACTTTATATATATATGCGCCGTTAGTTTGAAATACAGGTGTTTTTTACTTACCCTCTTTGATCTGTGGGATTCAAACAGACGCCACTACTATAATCGGGGCGCGAGAAGAGAATTATTTCGGTGCGTGCCGTCCGGAACGGCACCGCGATATTTAACTTGAAAAGTCCTGCTCGTAAGTCTATAATATTTACTGCTTTAACGTATTTACGGAGGTGGTATGTTCGCAAATATTGATGAAGTCAGGAAATTTATCGCAGTCAACGGCATAGTTATTATCGATCTACGCTACGCCGACGTCCCCGGCAGATGGAGACATAACAGCATCCCGGCGGGGAATTTCGACGAACGGATCATGGAGGAGGGCATCCCCTTCGACAGCTCGAGTATCCCCGGTTTCAAGGGCGTAGAATGCGGGGATATGGCGATTATCCCCGATTTATCCTCGAGTTTCGTCGATCCTTTCTCGGAACATCCGACCTTGTGTTTTATCTGCAATATCTGCGAGGCCGACACAAAAGCCAGTATCGCTGGCGATCCACGGGGCGTGGCGATGCGCGCCGAAAAATACCTCAAAGAAAAACTCGGCGCGGAATCGGTATGGTTGCCGGAGATGGAATTCTACCTGTTCGACCACGCGGAATACGGAACGGGGGAAGGTTACGGCTTCTATGAGTTCGATTGCGACGAAACCGAAACCACCGACGACGGTTTCGCCTTAGTCCACGGTGGCGGTTACCACGCGGTTCCGCCGACTGACAAGAGTAGCGACGTCCGATCGGAGATGGTGTCCGTCATCGAGGAGATGGGCATTCGAGTGAAATACCATCATCACGAGGTCGGACCGAGCGGGCAGAACGAAATCGAGATAATCCCCACCGGCCTGGTGCAGTCAGCCGACGCCGTGATGATGATGAAATACGCGATTCGTATGGTGGCGAACGAATACGGTCTGGTGGCGTCGTTCATGCCGAAACCGCTCTATAACGAGGCGGGGACGGGCATGCATTTCCACCAATTCCTGAGTAAAGACGGAATAAGTCTTTTCTGGGACGAAAACGCCGACCACGCGCATTTTTCATCGATGGGCAAAGCTTATGTCTCAGGGCTTCTCGACCACGCCGATTCGATCGTCGGCATGACGAACCCATCGACGAACAGCTACAAACGGCTGGTGCCCGGATTCGAAGCGCCCACGAGACGTTTCTACGGTTTGGCTAACCGAAGCGCGGCCATTCGTATTCCGAAATACGACGACAATCCGAGAATGAAACGATGTGAATTTCGCCCGCCGGACGGCACCTGCAATCCTTATCTGGCGGTATCGGCGCAGTTGATGGCCGGGCTCGACGGCATCGAACGCGAACTCGATCCGTCCCAAATGGGTTTCGGGCCTTACGATACCGACGTCCGTGAGCTATCGCCGAAAATCCGGAAGAAAATAAAGGGGATACCCACGCATCTGATGAGCGCACTGCGAGCTTTGAGCAAGGATAACGACTATCTACTCGCGGGAGGTGTTTTCGACGAGGGTCTGATCCGACGTCATATGGAAATAGCGGCGGAGACCGCGCGGGATGTCGAATTGCACCCGACCCCACGCGAAATCGAGCTTTATTTCGACATCTGATATAGCAAATAGATAAGATAGAAATATATCAAAATTACTTGTAGTTTCGCACGGAATAGATATAATAATTATGTAATGGTCGCATTGAAAAAGGGGAAATATGTTAAGAACGTTTGCTATTCTTTTATTAACACCAATTTTGCTTTGCGGGCAGGTGTCGATCGATGCTATATTCGAGGACATAGAAGATCCTGTCGATATCGGTTTCGCGATGGATACTTCAGGCTCGATGTATCCTCAACTTGAGGGTGTCCGCGATTACGTAACGAATTTCACCAACGCGCTCGAGGATTCGGGTTATTCTTATAGGATAGGCGCGACAACCTTTGCGGACAGCACTACCACATGGGATTTCAATACTCTAACGCCGGGTTACGATATGACTTCTGACGTAACCGAATTTCAACTGAAACTTTCAGATGCAGGGGGGTGCGGTGGAGGGGATCGACCGGAAGTCAGTCTCGACGGTATATTCAATCTGGTGAATAATTATACATGGGATTGGGCTTCTCAACATGTAGTTATAATGTTCACCGACCAGGCATTTCACTTCTACGGCGATCCGACCGGAATATCGGATTTAACGCCGGACGACGTGCTAACCGAATTGATGTTGAACAGAATAGTCCTATATATACTCGCAGGGGATTTCGAACCTTATGAGGGCATGGACTGCGATTCCGTGTATGAAGCTTTAACCGAAGCTACTGGAGGAGCTTATTTCGATTTGCCCGCGAGTAGATATCGTAGTCTCACTTCGACATGGATAGAGGTTTTCGATGCTATAGTGTCCGATATATGTGAGGTCGATTCCAACAACAATCTCTGCGGTATAAAAGCTACCGTATCCGGCTTGACCGGGATGGAACTCGAATCAATATCGATTACGAGACTCGCATCGGAATTGCTGGTAGATTCATCTACGATAGACTTAACAGGGCCGGAATACGACGGACTTAGTAATATCGAGGTTGTATGGATAATAAATAATCCGGAACTCCTGGGATTGTCTTCGACATTTTATACCATCACCCTATCGACAACAGAACGCGTTTATGAGGAATCCGGCGAACTCGATTTAACGACTGGAGTTGGAGAAAATAGCGCCTTCTTACCTGAATTATCGATTACAGCTTATCCGAATCCCTTCAATTCGGCAGTTATGATTAATACCCCGAAGATGGCGAATGTAGAGATTTTCGATATCGATGGCCACATGATTACCGAATTATCCGGTGGGATCAAGGTTTGGCAACCGGAGGTTCTTATAGGAAGCGGAATTTACCTTGTCCGCGCGACAGTCGGGCGTGAATCGGTAACGAAACGAATCGTATATTTAAAATAACTTTACTATGCAATTTCAACGAATGGTTCCCGAATAAAACAGAGCTCTCCGTTACTATCGGGAACCCTCCGAAATTAATGTCGAACCAGAATATTAGGATAAAGAGTATAGTTTTAGGATAAAAGACGCGGTGTCTCGCCGCGTTTTGAACGAAAGTTCCGTTTGGTAAATGATTTTTTGGGGACGAAATTACCCCGTATGGTCGAAAAATTCCGAAAATGTGTCGAAGGGAACGGTCGCGGAATCCGGGGGAATCAAAAAAAAGTCCCGGGAAATGAAAATGGACTTCGAGGGAATCGAAAAAAAGTCGCGGGAAACTTGACAGGAGTGCTGGGAACCGAAGAAGAAGTCGTGGGAACGCGTAAGGGACTCCTGGGAAAGCCTGAGGCTCAACGACTTACGAGAATTTGGGGATTTTCACCAATTTTTGCAAAAAGTCGAAAAAAACCACCGTTAAGGCAATTTGTCCGGAATTATCGTCGATTGAGTTCCTCCAATTTGGAGCGATATTCCGAGTCTGTGATTTCGCCGCGGGCGTAGCGTTCATCGAGTATCTGGCGAGCGGATTTACCATACATGCCGGTTTCATTAAGTCTCTCTTTGAACAAGCGGAATAGGATCATTGCAATTCCTATAAAAACTATCAATGTTAAAACGACTATCCCGCCGATCAAATGCGTTGTTCCAGGTTCCTCTGGGATTCCGTTGCGCGTCATAACAAAATAGCCCAACAAAGCCACCAAAACCAATCCGGCCAGAACCGCAACTATCATGGGCGATTTGGATTTATGTTGAAGGAATTTCGGTCTGTGGATCTCCTCTGAATGGCTTGCTTGACCTTCACGAAACCGTTTGGTCAATAGGAAAATAACAGAGAAAGTCGCCACGAAAGAACCTATGAGGACTGGGAATATTTTCGCGTATCTGTCTTCTTCCGGCATCGAGTTACGGCTCTGGTTTAGAAAGAGAAAGGTAGCCAAACCTGCGAAAAGTAGTGCAACTGTTAATATGATAAATTTTCGGTTCATCATCCCTCCATTTGGTTTGTCCTACACGCGGTGAGCGAATGTATTCAATTGAAATTACCGGATAATTTGCTTTTAATCAAGTCGAATATCTATATATTATTGTTTGTAGATGTTTTTGGAAAGGTTTTAATGGTTGCAGAGAACGTTGGAAAAGTAATTACCGTGCGCGGAAGCGTTATCGAGGCGGATTTCCCCGGAGAGATACCGGCGATCAACAATCTGCTTCGCGACCGGGAGGGCGATATCGCTATCGAGGTCGTCTCCCAGCTTTCGGCGACACAGGTGCGGTGTATAGCCCTAACCGCGACGCACGGCATATCGCGTGGCACGGAACTTATCGACACCGGCGGGCCATTGAAGGTTCCTGTGGGAAATCGAATCAAGGGGCGGCTGTTCAATGTCTTCGGCGAGACTATCGACCGCAAGGAACCGCTCGAAGAGGGAGAGATGCGTTCTATCCATAGGCGCCCACCGCCAATCGGGGAGCAGATTACCAAATCAGAGACGTTTACCACCGGAATCAAGGCAATCGACGTGCTGGCGCCGTTGGAGCGCGGCGGCAGGACCGGGCTGTTCGGCGGCGCGGGAGTTGGCAAGACAGTGTTGGTCATGGAATTGATACACAACACCGCCGGGCGACATTCGGGAGTAAGTATTTTCTGCGGTATCGGGGAACGAAGCCGCGAGGGGGAGGAGCTTTATCGCGAGGTCAGTAGCGTGGGCGTGATCGACGACGCCGTGCTGGTCTTCGGGCAGATGAACGAACAGCCGGGCGCGCGTTTCCGAGTCGGCCATACCGCGCTGACTATGGCGGAATATTTCCGCGACGACGCCAAACAGGATGTTCTGTTGCTTATCGATAATATCTTCAGGTTTGTGCAGGCGGGTTCGGAGGTTTCCGGACTGATGGGCAAATTGCCTTCGCGAGTTGGTTATCAGCCGACGCTTGCATCGGAACTGGCCGGGCTGGAGGAGCGAATTTGCAATACCGCGGACGGTTCGATAACATCCGTGCAGGCGGTTTATGTGCCCGCGGACGATTTCACCGACCCGGCGGCGGTGCATACATTTGGGCATCTTGGCGCGACCGTGGTGTTATCGCGTAAGAGAGCGAGCCAGGGGCTGTATCCGGCTATCGATCCTCTGGAATCGTCGTCGAAAATGCTGACTCCGACGATCGTGGGAGAGGAGCATTACTGGATAGCCCGCGACGTCCGACGGACGCTGGCTAAATACGAGGATTTGAAGGATATTATAGCTATGCTCGGCCTGGAAGAGCTTTCCCGCGAGGATCAGATGACGGTCAACCGCGCGCGGCGGCTGGAGCGTTTTTTGACACAGCCGTTCTATTCGACCGAACAGTTTACCGGGAATAAGGGCAAGGTCGTGGAGCTGGAAGATGCTCTGGACGGTTGCCGGCGCATCCTCGACGACGAGTTAGAGGATTACCCGGAGAAAGCGCTTTACATGATAGGCGATATCGATGAGGCGGTGAAGAAATGAGGCTACGCCTGCTAATGCCGAAATCGGTTTTACTCGACCGCAAGGTGGACAAGGTCACGGCGGAAGCTGTGAATGGTGAATTCTGTATGCTACCGCGACATATCGATTTCGTAACCGCGCTGGCTCCGGGGATAATGAGTTTTGTTGTAGATGGCAACGAGACATTCGTTGCGGTGGACGGCGGCGTCCTGGTCAAGCAGGGCGATAGCGTGATAGTATCTTCACCGCGGGCGGTTGTCGGCCCGGGGCTTGGCGAGTTACAGGAGACCGTTTTGAGCGAGTTTATTAAAATCGACGACAGCGAACGGCGGGCGAGATCGGCTATGGCGAAACTGGAAGCGGATATTGTCCGCAAGTTCATCGAGATGGATTAGGAGAAAAAGAATCGCACTGGAACCGAAAAGGCTTGCACAAGACGTCGGCGACAAAGAAGAACGCAAAATCGAAGCACGACGCAACAAAGACCGTGGCGTCTGGTTCGGGCTGGGGATGTTCGGGATCGTCGGCTGGTCGGTGGCGATACCGACTGTAATATGCGTGGCGATAGGAGTCTGGATCGATAGCAGGCTGGACAGCGGATTGAGCTGGACCTTGATGCTGTTGGGTATAGGAATTGCGATGGGTTGCCTTAACGCATGGTATTGGGTAAAAAAAGAATCGAGTGGAGAATGAAGTTGAATTATTGGAGACGAGTTTGATGCCGGAAATGGACGTTTTAGGCATATTATTATCGATAATATCCGGAGGAATCGTCGGGCTGGTTTTTTTCGGCGGCCTATGGCTGAGCGTTCGAGTAATCGACAGAATCAAACATCCGGGTTGGTTGATGCTCTTCAGTTTTGTAATCAGGATAACGGTTTTCGTGGGGGCGTTTTACGCCATCGCGAAATACGGCAATTGGCTTTATCTGGTGATAGCTCTTGCTTCTGCGCTTATAGTGCGAACAATTTTGATACGGACGATTGGAAGAAAGGGAGTCGAACGTCAGAAGAATATCGATGAAGATGAAACGAACGAAACCTGAAAAAGATTATCATGGAGATTAGTCCCGACGCGACAATCTATTGGCAGAGCGGCTTTTTCAAACTGAACGCGACTATCGTATTTTCGTGGGTTGTGATGGCGATTATTATCGTGGTTTCGTGGCTGGCGACGCGTAAGATAAACGTCGAGACGCCCATCTCCAGGTGGCAAAACATGCTCGAATCGGTCGTTTCGACGATGCGGAAACAGATAGGCGATATCACTCAACAGGAACCGGAGATTTATCTGCCCTTCCTGGGCACACTTTTTCTCTTCATCTCGATATCAAATTTACTGGATATTGTGCCCGGTTACAAGCCGCCCACCGGGTCGATAAATACCACCGCGGCTCTCGCTATCTGTGTCTTTTTCGCGGTGCCGGTTTTCGGTATAATGAAAAAAGGCGTCGGGGCGTATTTGAAGAATTATATCAAGCCCACTCCATTCATGTTGCCGTTCAATATCATCGGAGAATTTTCCCGGACGCTGGCGCTGGCGGTGCGTCTTTTCGGCAACATTATGAGCGGCACGATGATAGCCGGGATTCTCTTGTCGATAGCGCCACTGTTTATTCCGATTGTTATGGAAGCGTTGGGGCTTCTTATCGGCCAGATACAGGCTTACATATTCGCCGTTTTGGCGGCGGTTTACATCGCCTCGGCGACGAGGGTTCATGAAAAGAAAGAAAAATAACATAGGGAGGACGAGTTGGACAATATAAGCATTATCGGCGCGGCCTCGATAATCATCTCCGGGCTGACTATCGCGATAGGTTCTATCGCTCCGGCGTTGGGCGAAGGCAAGGCTCTGGCCAGAGCGCTGGGTTCAATCGCGCAACAGCCGGACGAGGCGAACACCATCACACGGACGCTGTTCGTCGGTCTGGCGATGGTGGAATCGACCGCGATTTACTGCTTCGTGATAGCGATTATCCTGATCTTCGCAAATCCCTTCTGGAGATACGTAATCGAACAGGCCGGAGGTTAATTCGTGCAGATCGATTGGTTCACATTGATTGCGCAGATCGTCAATTTCCTCATTCTGGTGATAGTCCTGCGCGCGTTGCTGTATAAGCGTATCATTAAAACGATGGACGAACGCGAAAGACGAATCGCGGAAAGTATATCCAATGCGGAGGAAAAAGAGGCTAAAGCGGAGGAGATCGAACGAGAATACAGGAACAAACGCGACGAAATCGAACGCGAGAAAGATTCGATAATAGTCACCGCAAAGGAAGATGCCGAAAAGCGTTCAAAGGAAATGATATCCACGGCCCGAGACGAGATCGAACAAAAGAAATCCAAGTGGCTGGAGACGCTTCGACGGGATAAGGAAAATTTCGTTAAACAGCTCAACCGCGAGGCTTCCGAAAGAGTTCTCGCTACCGCGCGTAAAGTGCTCCGCGAGATGGCGGATGAGGGTTTGAATTCCCGAATCGTGGAGAAATTCGGCGAGAGATTACAGGGGCTTCCCGATGACGAAATCGCCGGTTTTAGCAAGGCTCTCGAAGACGCGAACCGCGAGCTGACTATAATTTCCGCTTTCGATTTAACCGACGAGGAATCCGAGACGATTCAAGACGCCCTGAAGGAACGCTTTGGCGACATCGAGGCGACCGTAAAGACCGAATCCGATAAAATTGCCGGAATCGAAGTCCGTGCGGGCGGAAAGAAGATCGAATGGAGTATCGAGGAATACATAGAAGAGCTTCAGGAGAGCGTGCGGATAGCGTTCGAGGAGATGACAGAGGAACGTAAAGAGGAATCGGAAACCGAAGATGGGTAACGGCGAACGCAAGGAAATGACCGAATCCCCGGTGGAAGGGCTTTTCGGTATCTACGACGACGTTCTTGAAACGCAATCGGCGGAATTAAAGGTCGAGGAGGTCGGGGAGATAGTCGCGGTGGGCGAGGGCACTGCTTATGTCCGCGGGCTTCCGAACGTCCGTGCCGACGAACTGCTCCGGTTTCCCGGCGGGCGGATGGGCACGGCCTTTAATCTGGAACAGGACAGGGTCGCCGTGATATTACTCGACCACGCGGACGACGTCGATGCGGGAGAACAGGTCAAACGAACCGGAAGGATCCTGGACGTTCCCGTCGGCGAAGGTTTGCTGGGGCGAATAGTCGATCCCCTCGGTCGGCCGTTGGACAATGCCGGTGCGGTCGCCCATGAAAAAAGACTGCCCATCGAAAGACCTGCCACGGCGATAATGGACAGATCGCCGGTCAACGTGCCGCTTCAGACCGGAATCCAGGTCATCGACGCTTTGATTCCCATAGGCAGAGGCCAGCGCGAACTTATACTGGGCGACCGCCAGACGGGGAAATCGGCTATTGCGATAGACACGATTATCAATCAAATCGATAAAAACGTGATTTCGATCTATTGTCTTATCGGTAAGGAGGTTTCCACCGCGGCGAAGGTTATCGAGGATCTGCGGAGTGCCGGTGTCCTTGAAAAATGCGTAGTCGTAATTGCAACGGGCGAGGATCCTCCCGGGCTGAAATATGTTGCGCCTTACGCGGCAACCAGTATCGCGGAATATTTCATGGAACAGGGGAAGGACGCATTAGTAGTTTACGACGATCTGACCCGCCACGCGTGGGCATATCGGGAACTTTCACTGCTTTTGCGCAGACCGCCCGCGAGGGAAGCATACCCGGGGGATATATTCTACATCCATTCGAGACTGCTGGAGCGTTCGACTCATTTGCGCGACGATTTGGGGGGCGGGTCGCTGACGGCATTGCCTATTGTAGAGACTCAGGCGCAGAATATGTCGGCATATATCCCTACCAACCTGATTTCGATTACCGATGGTCAGATTTATCTATCGCCGCAACTTTTCCACGAGGGAATTCTGCCCGCAGTCGATGTCGGGAAATCGGTTTCCCGCGTGGGCGGCAAGACGCAACTGCCGGCGTATCGTATGGTAGCCGGGGATTTAAGGCTGTCCTATTCCCAGTTCGAGGAACTGGAGACGTTCGCGCGTTTCGGCACGCGGCTGGACGAGGAGACACAGAAAACGCTCGATCGAGGTCGAAGAGTCCGCGAAGTCCTCAAACAACCGCAATATAAGCCGATACCGGTGCCCGAACAAATCGGAGTGCTTGTAGCTGTTACGGAAGGCCTGTTCGATTCGATTCCCCTGAAACAGGTCGAAAAGGCCAAATCCAGCGTGAGAAAAGCGGTCGGGGAGAAGCTGGAAGATATTTCGTCGAAGATACTCGAAGGCGATGAGTTGACCGATTCGGAAGTCGAACGAATACTTGAGGTCGCCGAAGAATCGTTGAAGTGGGCGGAGAAAAAAGATGCAAACGGCTGAGGAAATCAAACGAAAACTTTCCGCAACCGAGGACATGCGTTCCGTCGTCCGGACTATGAAGTCGATGGCGGCGGTGAATATTCGGCAATACGAGAAAGCGGTCGAATCGCTGGGGGATTACGCGAAAGTAGTAGAGATGGGCCTTTCAGTGGTTCTCAAGGAGAAACCGGAAATCGAAGAGACGTCCTTCAGGGGAAAGCGAAAATACGGGGCGGTGCTTTTCGGATCGGATCAGGGGATGTGCGGGCAATTCAACGAAAACGCCATCGAGTATCTGGAGAAAATCCTGTCGAATATGGAAATAGACCGACGCGATGTGGCTACGCTCGTCCTTGGAATGAAAGCCGCCGGTCTTCTTAGGGATCGGGGTTTCAATATCGACGAGAGACAGGCCGTGCCGGCATCGGTTAACGGCATCAACGACGCGACCCGCAAGGTCTGGATGAAGATATTCGAATGGCGCGCCGAGAGGGAAATCAGCGACGTCTATTTAGTCTATAACAAGCCGAAATCCAAAGCTTCTTACGATCCAGAAAGCGTCCGGCTTCTGCCGACTGATCAAAAATGGCTGGATTCATTGGTGGAGAAAAAATGGGAATCGCGGTCGCTGGCAATGTTCACGATGGATTGGGAAGAGCTTTTCAGCACACTTATTCGGGAATATTTATTCGTGAACATTTACCGTGCCTTTGCCGAATCGTTGAACAGCGAAAACGCCGCGCGATTAGCGTCGATGCAGGTTGCGGAGAAGAATATCGAGGAAAGAATCGGAGAGCTTCAATCACAATATAACCGCCAGCGGCAGAGTTCAATAACTTCGGAGCTTCTCGATATTATTTCGGGTTTCGAGGCCCTGTCAGAAGGTTAATCTACCCCAATAAACCGTTATTTCCGTGACCGTTATTTTGCATTCTGTCTTTGACCGCCTGAGAATCGGCGCGATTAATCAGATTACGCAGTTCGTCGTAGCGGTCGGTGGTTGCGTAGCCCTGCGAGAAAGTTATAGGGATAGAATCGGGATGTTTTTCCAGCCATTTTTCGCGTAGTTCGCGTAATTCCTCGACCATACGAAGCATGGCTTCTTCGCCTATTCCCGGAAGCAGAATCAGAAATTCGCTTTGACCGTATCGGGATATTATTCCCTCGGTAAACATACCTTTGAGCATCTTTGCGACCTGTTTAACGATGAGGTCGCCCGCCAGATAACCGTAGGAGTTATTGATCTCCCCAAGGTTGCTGACGTTAATAAAGGCTACGGATACCTTACCGTGTCTCAACAATAATTCCTCGCCGTTTTTCTCGATGAGGTTATCGAAATACCTTCTATTATAGAGGTTGGTTACCGGGTCGAGAACGAGTTGCCTGGACATCTCAGTGTATCGCATAGCCCTTTGGATAGCCAGAGCTATTGGTTCGGCAACAGCGGATAGAAAACGAAGGTCGCTTTCATCGAGCTGGTGGGTTTCGTCCGATTCGCAATCCAGAACACCGATAACCTTACCGTCTGCAATCAGTGGGACCGCTAATTCCGAGGTAACCCACGAGAAACCCTCGTAGTATCTTGGATCAGCAGACACATCTTTGACAAGCGCCGCCTCTCCGTGTTTTGCTGTCCATCCGATTAATCCCTCGCCGAATTTCAATCTCATCTTTTCGTGTTCCTTGCCGTATCCCCAAATCGCTTTGACGTCGAGGGTTTCTTCTTCTTCGTTTACCAAAAGCACGCTACAGAAAGGCACTTCGAGGATTTCGTGAATAAGCCACAGAATGTTTTCCAGGAGCATGTCGAAATCGTTAATGGAAATCAACGTCTTGCTGAACTCATAATACGCCAGGCTCTCTTTGATTCTCCCGTCGAGTTCGGTCAGAACCCTTTTGTTTTCGAGTATCAACGCGATTTCGTCCGCTGTAGCCAGAAGGAGCGAATTCAATCGATTGTCGATTTTGATCGGCCCGGCGTTGTATAAATGAATAACACCCCACATTTCGCCTTTGACATCGAGTGTAATGCACAGGGTGTGAGTAAGCCCCTCCTCCTTCAGACTTAATATAGGATTACCTCGGGCACCCGGAATTAGCTGGATTGGGATAATCTCGATTTTGTCCGATGAAACCGGTTTTTTCAGGTTTTGCACTTCGCTGTCCGGTTCTGCAAGGACTACCGCGAGATCGGCTGGAAGGTTGTGTTCGCCTATCATTTTCAGTTCGTCATTTCCGTGGATGCGATATATAGCACCGCATCTAACACCGGTTCTCCTAACGAGAGGGATAAGCGCCTTGTCCGCCGCATTTGTTAGGTTCGTTGCCGCAACAGTTGTCTGGGCTATTTCACGGACTATCGAGAAATCCCGCCGTTCGGATTCGAATTCCGATTCCTGTTGAAGCAGGATGTTACGTTTCTGTTGCCGGGTTTCATAAGCATTCCTGGCAGAATCGAGAGCGAAATGTCCCAGCTCGTCGAGCCCGATGAACGGAGCCGAAGGAGGATGAAATTCCGCCATAGTCGAAGACCGCCGTATTCTAATGGAATATCCTTGAACCAATGCCGCCAAAAGGAAAGTCGCTCCGAGTGACAAAAGCAAACTCAATGAGAAAAGGAGAATTATATCGTTCACGTTGTATTTTTTAGGGATAATTTCGATAAAATCGACATATTCCGAATCCAGCCTGGCCGTCATCAAATATAACTTACCTCCCCGATATTCGGCGGCGTGAAATAGGGGGGGATCGCTTTCTATTGCGCCCGAATTGCCTTTCCAGAAAAGTATATTGTGCTTCTCGATAAAATTATTCCCTATTTCGGAGGGTCTGAAATCCGGATGGATAAAATCCTCTCGAGAATACAGTGCAATCCAGTGGCCGTCCCAAACGTAGATACACATAATCTCGAATTCGCGTTCCGAGAGGAAATTGACGAGGGTCGAATCGTCTCCCGTGTTGATGTAGGAACTCAATCCGCCTTTTCTGAAAAAATCGAGAGCTCTTTGTTCAAACAGGCGTTCACAGCCAGTGGCAATAGACCTGTTCTGGAAGTAGGGCAGGAATATGAAAACGCCCAACGTTATTAAAACCATCGGAATAAAGAACAGAATAAAAGTCTTGAAAAAGGCTTTTAGACCGAATTTGGTTTTTGAAGTCCGGGAGTTCATACTATTCTTTTCAACAGGTCCAAAGTTCTTCCGGCAATATTCTCTGCGGTCAGGCCGAAGGATTTGAGTAGTTCTTCGGGCTGTCCGGATTCGCCGAAACGGTCATCGATGCCGATTATATCCATTGGAACCGGAGCTTCGGTTACTACGACCTCCGCGACGGCGCTCCCCATACCGGCGTAACGCTGATGTTCCTCGACTGTTACGATAGCGCCGCAGGTAGCCGCTGAGATAATCGCTTCTCTGTCGATAGGTTTTATCGTATGAAGGTCGATAACTTGCGCGGAAATTCCACTCTTTTCGAGGATTTCTCCGGCGAGAAGAGACTCGTAAACCATCGCTCCGCAAGCTATTATAGCTACGTCGCTACCTTTGCGCCGAAGGATAGCCTTGCCGATTTCGTAAGGTTCGTCCGGTTCCGTGAACAGGGGGATGGGTTCGCGCCCTGTTCGAATGTAGGCGGGCGTTCCAATATCTAAAATAGCCCGCTTCGTCGCCTTTCTTGTCTGATTGGAATCGCATGGGACGATTACGGTCATGTTCGGGAGAACGCGCATAAGAGCGATTTCCGAGAGGGCTTGATGCGTTGCGCCGTCCGGACCAACAGATATTCCCCCGTGCGCGCCGCAGATCTTAACGTTCAAATTAGGATAACATATCGACGTCCGTATCTGGTCGAAACATCGTCCAGACGCGAAGACGCCGTAATTGGCCACTACGGGGATTAATCCGGTCAGCGCCAGCCCCGCTGACACGCCCGCCGCGTTCTGTTCCGCTATGCCCAGGCTGATGAATCTGTCAGGATACTCTTTCGCGAACCACCCGGTGCGAACCGAATCGGAGATATCGCTCCCGATAGCAACCACGCGCTTATTTACAGTGGCGGCGTCCAGCAGGCCTTCGCCGAAACCGTCTCTGGAAGGTTTAGTCGGAATTCTCACAGCAAACCTCCCAACTCGCCCCAATAGTAACCGATCTCGCCGATAGCGGTTTTCGCCTGTTTCTCGGTCAAAGGCTTGCTATGCCATTCCACTTTGTTTTCCATAAAACTTACGCCCTTGCCCTTGACAGTCGAAAGGACAATCGCCGTGGGTTTATCGTCGAATTGCGTGGTTCTGTCGAAAGCCGTTCGAATCGAGGCTATATGGTGGCCGTCGATCCTTATAACATGCCACCCGAAGGCACGGAATTTTGAATCGATATTTCCCAGGTTCATAACCTGACAACATTCGCCGTCGATTTGCAGGCCGTTGTTATCGATTATCGCGCATAAATTCGATAATCTGTGATGCGCGCCGGCCATTATAGCTTCCCATACCGACCCTTCGTCCAGTTCGCCGTCGCCGAGGATACAGTAAGTTCGCCATTTCTCGCCCTTGATTCTCGCGCCGAGAGCCAGACCGACAGCTATCGATAATCCCTGCCCCAGGCTTCCGGTGGACATCTCCAAACCGGGCGGGCCTTTTAATCTGCACGGGTGCCCCTGAAGCGGGCTTCCGAATTTTCGCAGTGTCCACAAAATATCCCTGTCAAAATAACCGGCCTCGGCGAGAGCGGAATATAACGCCGGCGCGGCGTGCCCCTTCGATAAAATAATACGATCTCTGTCCGGCCAATGCGGATCGATAGGATCGCGGTCGAGGACATCGGAATACATCACCGCGAGAACGTCCGCGATGGAAAGCGAACCCCCCGGATGACCGCTACCCGCGTTGTAAATTGACATAACGATATCGTAGCGGATACGACGCGCTAAATCATTTATTTCGACAGTTCTATCGGACACGAGTCTCCGTTTTGATATTCCGACGTCGTCTATAATATAAGTGAAATTGCGAAGTTGAAAAGGGTTTTTAAGCGATGATTTATGATTGACGATTGTCGTCGGAGCGATAAATCTCCTCTTAAACCCGGCGAGACGCCGGGGTTGTTGAGTAGAATTAAGCGAAAATGTTATTTTGAGGAGGTCGGATGCCCGACAACGACTATCCGTTAAAACTCCGCGCGGAAACCGAGATAGGGGAACCAGGGGAACATTTTCATGTCGTCGTAATCGATTTCGCCATCGACCATTTCTTTGGGATCCCTGAATAGGTAATTGGTGCTATTGAAGAAATTGATTATCTGTGCGAACATATACATATCCCAGCTTTCGCGATCGACGATTTTCCATCGCATGCCGAGATCGAAGCGGTTGTAAAAAGGCAATCTGTCGTCGTGGTAATTATCGCTATATACGGGATAATAGACAGAATCGCCGCCCTCGTGCCAGTATTCGAGTTCCCAGTGATCTAAAGAAGTGCATGGTTGTCCCGTTCCTAAATTGTAAACGGCGGTCAAATCTATACGTGGCGAGATATTGTAGCCAATCGACATATTGATACTGTGCCGTCGGTCGAATTTGGGAGGGTATGGTTCGCCATCGTTTATGCCGTCGGCGGAATCGCCCATCGTGTATTGCACCCATCCGAGGCTGTAACCGAGCCATCCGCCGAACTTGCCCCAATCGCCCTCGAATGTAACGTCGAAGCCTGTAGCCCAGCCGCTTCCCTCGTAAAATTGCGTGTGGATATTATCGTCGAGGTGAAGGATGAATTGCTCGCGTCCGGCGAGCAGATGATCCATGTGTTTGACATAGGCGTTAGTAGCGACGTGGACGGGCAGATGATCGGTATCGAATCCTATAACGAAATGTTGCGCCGAGCCGGATTTGAGATTCTCGTCCACCGGAATCCAGAAATCGAGGAAGGCAAATCCCTGTTCTTCCGCCGGGTTGTAAAGATGGACGTATTGGTAATATTGGCCGGTCGCCATGCGTAGAACGCTCTTGTGGTCGATTCTCCGCTGTGCGGAAAGGCGCGGGCCGACTCGAAAATAGTTCCCGTTAAAAGCGAATTCGGAACGCAGGCCGAGCTGGAATTTCCAGAGCGTATTCGGCTTATATTCCTCCTCGGCATATAGCGCGATGAGCGAGGCGTTGGTGATCTTGTCCCAGCGGACGGTAGTTTCCACCATCGAATCGGCTTCCCAATCCCATTCTTCGGCGAGGACTTCGTCCTTGTTGCGGACTTCGCGCCATTTGAGAACTCCGCCGAAATTCATCGTGTGTTTTTCCGAATGGAAATAAGTCAAATCGCCCTTAGCCGTAACATCGCCTATTGTGTTCAACCGGTCGTAATAGCCGTCGCCGGTGTTGAACCTTGCGCGAAAACGGCTTCCCGCAAGAGCTACGTGCCCGAAAAGCTGGTCGTGGAAGATATGTTTCCACTGGAGACTCGTTGTGATATTACCCCATCGATATTCGAAATCGTCAGAGTCGTCGGTAGTCTCTTCGTCCTCGAATGCGAGGATATCGTCGCCGGAATAGAAACTGAGGGTTAGTTTATCGCGGGGCGAAAAGTCCTGATTTATGCGACTCTGGAAATCGTAGAAATGGTAGGGCATTTCATCTTCTTCGGCGAGCAATGCCTGAGTCGCCATGTCGATCCATGTGCGTCTGCCTGCGGCCATGAAGCTTCCTTTGCCGACCGGGCCTTCCAATAGTAATTGTCCGGATAACACGGAAAGTTCGGCCATGCCGGAAAACTCTTTTCGGTTGCCGTCTTTATTCGTGATGTCGAGGACGCTTCCCATTCTGCCGCCCCATTTAGCCGGGTATCCGCCCTTCACCAGATTGACCTCGCGAATGGCGTCCGCGATAAAACTGCTCGAGAAACCGAACAAATGGGTTGGATTGTAAACGACTATGTTATCCAACTGCACCAGATTGCCGCTGGGCGTGCTTCCCCAGATATACAGCCCGGAGGAATAATCCGAGATGGATAGGACGCCCGTCATGTTCTGGATTGTCCGGAACAGGTCGGGTTCCAGGATACCCGGCGAACGCAGTATCATGTCCTGTTCGACTATTGAATGGCCGACGTAAGGGTCGTCCATCCCTCCGACTCTCTGCGCTTCGACCACGACTTCTTCGCCGACCAACGCGGTCTGTTTCAGTTCGATATCGAGGCGCAGGGGTTCGCCGGCACAGACTATCTCGCGTTCGACCGATTCGTAGCCAATTGCCGAAATAACCAGGGTGTATATTCCTTCGGGAACTCGTGGAATGGAGAAGAAGCCGTGCAGATTAGCCGCCGCGCCGTATGACTCGTTTTTAATCTTAAGATTGGCGCCGGCGATAGCCTCCCCGTCAGCGGCATCCGTGATATAGCCGGAAACCACGTAAACTCCGTCATTTTGGGCGATCGCAGAAAAGACAAGGATAATAAATAGCGCGAAAAAAACGCCTGAGAGCCTCATTTTCTACTCCGTTTTGGGTGCGGTAGGTTCTTTTTGTTTTATCATCGCGATGAGTAGCTTCTCGAAGTTATCCATGACCCCGTGCGAGAAGCCTACGAACGACTGCGCGACGACGCCCTGCGGCGTTATAATGACCGTCTGAGGCGTCGCACCGCCATAATATGGATCGAGTTGTTTTTCGCCCTCTTCGTCCGGTAAAATTACAGGATATTTTAAATTCTTATCCTGGATATATTCTATTACGGAATCGCGTTCACCCACATTAACGGAGATACCCAATGCGGCGATATCTTCATGTTCGGTAACCATTCCGGAAAGCCAATCCATTTCCTCCTCGCAGTGTTCGCAGTCGGTGGAGAAAAATTGCAGAACGAGTGGTTTACCCCGGAAATCGCTTAATGAAATTTCCTCGCCCGTCCTGATGTCTTTGGCGGTTATTTCCGGCGCGGGATTGTTGATAAGTTTTTGGCGTTGTTCGGCCCATTTCTGTTGTAATTCCACCATCAACGCCTGTTTGATATATTCGCGGGGATTGGTCAGGAATGAATTGAGCGTGTCGGATAATGCGGCTAATAACCGCTCCTCCGGGACTCCCTGGAGAATCCTTCCGATGGGAAGATGGAAGAATCCGTCAACGAGCATAATATTCGCGTCGATGCCGCCCCGGGGATTAGGTCTAACCTCGCCGAAAACCCCGTAACGGATACCGAGCGCGTGGTTCAGTTTCCGCGCAACGTCGTGGATAGGTTGGGTTCCGTAACCGGGATCCGCCTGAATGGCTTCGGTATATGTGTTGGGATTCATCGGGCGAAAACTCTCCGGTAGGTTTTCGGTCAGGTAACGGAAAATCTCCAGAGAGAACTCGTTGCCTCCCGGAACTCCTTTATTCTGGAAGGGCACGATAACGATAGACGAATCGTCCTTTTCGAGCTTACTTTCTAAAACATTCGAAACGATGGTCAATTTGGTGTTCTTTGGTTCGGTGTTGGTGCGCACCATAATACTGCTTTCGTCCCTGCCGGGTTCTTCCGGGGCGATATATTCGACCATGATACTATCGCCGGTGTCCACCGCTATGGTGTCCGGTGCGGCCTGTATCGTGATACAATCGCACATGGAACGAATATTCTCGATGACCAGAGGCGCGTCGCCGGTATTTTTGAGGACGAACCAGACCTCGATTTTCGCTTTGGGCATCAAGGTGCCGGCCGTATATGTTTCCGATTCGACAGTTAATTGAGGATTGCCGCTACAGGAAAGCGCTAACAGGACAATGGCAATGAGTAATTCTGTTTTTCGCATGATAATTATTCTATGATATTGATATCGCCGGGTTCGAGAACGAGCAGGAAAGCTCCCGAGCCGGGCGAGAGGGTTTTCGATTGACGGTAATCCTGCTCGATTGGATTCCAGTTATACAAAAAGATATCTAAGCCTGCTGTGGAAGCGGTAGCCATAGTCGGCAGGTAACAATTCGACCTCACGCCTCCGATCGAGTTCCAACCCGGCTCGACCGTTTTCGAGGTCGAAGTCAACGGCGCACCGCTTATCGAAATAATAGTATCGTGACCGAAGAATACGAAATAGGATTCACCCGGTTCGATTGTTGTCGCGGTCGCATAATCGAGGGAATCCGGATTCCATTTCCACACGTCGCCGATTCTATCCGGGAAAGCGGAATCCGCCGGGAGCGAGCTTGTAATGGGTATCGAAACGAAGTTCCAGCCGCGGAAAAGCGGCAGTTCGATTTGTCCTGCAATTGGATAAGACAGGGCGGCGGCTATATCCGGGACGCCCCACCCGATATCGTTATTCGGGGATGCGCTGTTGGATGCCGTGTTCATCAAGGCCTCGCGGATTTCCATCGGCAAAAGATAGGGTCTGGCTTGTAGCATCAGAGCGGCTAAACCCGCGGCAATCGGGGTGGCCGCGCTGGTGCCATAGCTAGTGCCGTATGAATCTATCCCGTAGGACGTAGCGCACCATGTCCCCATCCCCAGGGTGCAGATTTCCGGTTTAGTTCTGCCGTCGGCGGTCGGGCCGCGTGACGAAAAGGAAGCGACTGCACCGGTCGAAGTAACGGCTCCGATCGTCAGGATGGAATCCGCGTCGCCGGGAGCGGTGATGGTTGTAACACCGTAACCGTTGTTACCCGCGGCGGCGGTAACGACCATACCGATTTCGGCCATCCTGTCCGCCGCCCTGGAAATCGGCGCGATATCGCCGTTCATCGAATCGGGTGTGTACCAATCGTCGTAGCCGAGGCTTAGCGTAATAATATCCGCGCCTATGCTGTCCGCCCACTCCGCCGACGCTATCCAGTGGTCTTCCTCGCCGGGGTATTCTTCGTCGTAATTTTCAGTGCGGGCGAGAATGAAGCTTGCTCCGGTGGCTATCCCGATAAGATTGCCCTCGTCGAAACCGGCGATTATCGACCAGACTTTTGTCCCATGCGTCTCGGAAGCCGAGGGGTCGCCCGGTTCGTAACTGACTACCGAATCGTCGTCCACGAAATCGTAAGACGTGATCAGATCCGTCCCAGCCATAGCCTCGTGGTCGAACTTGAAACCTGTATCCGTAACGCAAATGAGGACACCTTCGCCGTTTATGCCGGCACGGTGCGCGAAATTAGCCCTGACCATTTCGTTCTGGATCAAACTGTTGCCGTAATAATCGCTTTCGGTTGTAATCCTATAGCCGGACGGTTCCGGCGAGAATTCCCGCGAAGCCACCGGCGATATCTTATCCACGAAAGGTAAAGATCTAATTCTATCAAGTTCATCGGCGGTTGCCGAAACGCTCACGGCGTTCAGCCATTTACTGATCATTCTTATCTCCGCGCCGGTTTGCAGTATTTCGGTGATGTATTCTTCCGGCGGTGGGATATCCTCATAATCGACGATGTTGTCTATGCCGCGTGCTTTGATTCGTCTCGAAATACATCTATCAGATAAACTCTTTTCAGCCTCTCGAAGAGCGATAGATTCTTCTATAGAACCGGGTTCGATTCCTTTATCTGCAAACCACACCCAATGCGGTTTTGCATAAGAAAACGAAATAATAAATAGAATAAAAATATATTTAAGATTACACATTCGATTCTTGAGTGTCGTTTTTTTCTGTTGCCGATGTCGGTTCCTTCTTTTCGACGACTATTGTTGCCTGAACGACCTTGGTGTTGAACAACACAAGTTCTTCGAAACTGTCGGTGAGTATTCTCGTCCAGACTATCCCAACCATTTCAACTTCACCTTCGAGTCCACCGACTCTTATTCTGTCGCCGATTTGAATTTTACGAGCTAACAGCATCGCGAGTCCCGCAAAAACGCTACCGATATACGGCAATGAAGCTATCCCCAGGAAAACCCCGGTAAGGATGAATAATCCAAAGGCCAGATACTCCCCTGGCCCGGGAATTATTGCCACAAGCGAGATGATGAAAATTGTAACAATTATCGCTTTGAAAAGCCTCTTAAGCGGCGATATGGCGGCATCGGGGATTTTCGTCGTTTCAGGGGCTTCCTCATAATGCCGGAAAACCATATCAACGATTGCCCAGAGTATTCGTGCAATAAGATATAGGACTAAACCGGCAATCGCGAATTTGAGAACATCTACCAGGATTTCTCCGATTTTCTTCAACCAGTCGAGACTCGTTTCGAGAAGAATTTGCGAATATTGCTGTGTGGTCGGGAACAGTGTGAAGAAAACAAATATCATCGCGTATAAAGCGAGGGCGATAATAACCCATTTTAACACCAACAGGAATTTAAGGATGATGCTAATCTGCAATCGCGGCGGGAGAATCTCCATTTTGCCTATTCTGATGCCGCGGAACGTGCCGCCTTCGCGCCGCACCACCGATTTGGACATCGTGCGGTAGGCCTTATCTATCAAATAATAAAGAAGCAAGACGAGAAACGGGAACAGAACGCCCAATGCGAGTTTGGCAAGATTGTCGAAACTCCAGGAACGTTGTCTTTCGGAGGAAATCCCCTTGCGGATGTCCCAATACCATTTGTCTGCGAGTTCCGCCGGCGACTGTCCGGTTCCGAATGTATCCTGAGGCACGATGTTGATTACTCGCAACGATTGCCCTTCTTCGCCACTGAGAATCCCGTGATAGACTATCGAATAAAGGCTGTCTCCCTCCTCGATACAGAGAGAATCCAGTTCGCCGTCGGGATCCGTCATTATGTCTTCGAGTGCGCTGGTCGCGATCGCGGCTCTTTGAGGGGGAGAAAGATTCCCCTCCGAAGCCGTCAGGCAGAATAGAACCGACTGCCCTATTCGGACGCAAGAATCGGGTGTTGCGCCGAGGGTAATCGTTGCTAAAACAAGTATGGTAGCGAAGATATATTTTCTCATCGATACTCCTCGAATAACCATAATAATAGGCCTTCAAACCACGATTGTCAATCAATAATATGCCGGTCTCGTGATACGAAAGAAAAAAAAGGGCGGAGAACCGCCCCTTGAGTTTTTTGACGAAGATATTGTATTTACAGGCTCTTAAGCCTTTCCGAAAGCGAAATCACGTGGCTTTGCTCTTCACGAATAACACCCTCGACCTTATCCTTACCGAGTCTTTCCGGAACCATGTCGCGGATGCCCAGGTAGAACAATATCGCCTGCTTTTCGAGCTGAATAGCGAGCTTGATTATGTCCTTGAAGGACTCTTCGCCGGTCATCTTAGCCGCAACATCCGGGCTTCCCTCAGCAACTTCTGCGTCAGCGATTGCCTGGAGGTATTTCGCGGCATCGTCGTATGGATCGAAGATTGCGTTGCGCTGGTCTTCGGGAAGTTCCTCGCGCATTTTCGTGAAGATAGCTTTATGATCTCTCTCCATTTGTGCGAGCTTTTTCAATTCCTCTTTAACTTCCGGGTCATTGTGTTTTTCGGCAAGGTCGCCATACATTTTTGCGGCGTTTTTTTCCGCTTTGATCGCCATCTCGAAAATCTCGTCGGCGTTGTAGTTGATCGCCATACCTATTCTCCTTCCGATGTGGGAGGCGTAAATATTCGTCCCCCCAATTCTTTATCCAGCATATATAACATACCGGATTTATCTCCAATTCGTTTCAATTTCTGAACTATTTCGTCCGCCGATGATTCTTCTTCGACCTGTTCTTCGACATACCATTGAAGGAAGTTGAAAGTGGCTCTGTCTTTAACTTCTTCCGCAATATCGACGAGGTCGTTGATTCTGCCGGTAACATACTGTTCGTGTTTATATGCCGCTTCGAAAACAGCCAAGGGCGAACCCCACTCGATATCAGGCTTCTCGATGGCTTCGAGTATCACCCTACCGCCGCGTTCGTTGATATAATCGAAGAATTTCATAGCGTGGGCGACTTCTTCCTGCGCCTGAGCGGTCATCCAGGTCGCCATTCCGGGAAGATTCTCGTCCTCGAAATAGGCAACCATAGAAAGATATAGATAAGCGGAATAAAGTTCGGCGTTTATCTGATCGTTAATCGCCTTTTCCATCTTTTTATCTATCATCGGTTAACCCTTCCAGAGTTTATGTATGTTACAATACTCCCTCGCCTTGACCTCGTCAATACAATTTTCGCAAAGATGGAAAATTGCCGAGGGATCGTCGCCGGGCTGGAGGAACTTGCGCAACGAAAGTTCCCCGTCTTTTGTGATAACCTGAATCCACTCGATGTAGTGTTTTTCCTCCATCGGGTGCTGGACACTTCCCACACGAACGGTGATATCCGTCCCGTTCTTTTCGACCATCGGGACATGTTTTTCTTTCAACATTTCCTCGGTTTGTTCTTCCATTTTTACCATCGGCTGGTTGCAACACACGAGTTGCCCCTTGCCGCCGTGAAGGACTTCCACTATATTCCCGCAAATTTCGCATTTGTAGATTTCGTATTTTTCAGCCATTTCTTCTCCTTTTTTTCGTTTTGAAACGGCTATCAAAAGCCGTTTAATGTTATTTTTCTTAACTCCCCACCGATTTCGACGGGGAGTCGTTCGATTCTTTTATAATCTTTTGTGGCAGAACCACCAATCTTCGCATTCGACGTCCGACTGTTCCATACGTTTCTTCCGCGCTTCTTCACTCTTTGGTGGAGGCATGATCACGTGGTCTTTGACTATACCATTATTCGGCCAATCAGCGGGCATGGCAACCTTTTCGTTATCGGAAATTTGTAATCCGCGGAGCATACGGACTATTTCAGCCATATTCCTGCCGAGTTCCTGTGGATAGAAGAGAATTGCCCGGATTATACCCTTTGGATCGACGATGAACACCGCACGAACCGTGTTCGATCCTTTTCCTGGATGGATTAGTCCCAGCTCTTCTGCGACAGCGCCGTCGTCAGCAATAATCGGGAATTGAATCTCGACATCGAGATTATCTTTGATCCATTCCATCCATTTCATGTGAGCATAGACCTGGTCTATAGATAGACCGAGAAGCTCGCAATTCAGTTCGTCGAATTCGTCTTTCATTTTCTGGAAGGCCACGAACTCCGTCGTGCATACCGGGGTGAAATCCCCCGGATGGCTGAACAGAATGAACCATTTTCCCTCGAACACATCGGGAATCGTCATCTTGCCGTGAGTCGTCTGAACCTCGAACTCCGGCATCTTGTCGCCGATTAATGGCATCGAATAACATTCGCATTCGTAATCTTCACACATTTTTTCCTCCTATAGGATTAATGATTTTTCCCTCTTCGGTGATTGAATATTTGCACCGAACGGGGCTTTCGATTAGGCTTTTTTTGAGGTTTTTTATCCTTGTTGAAATTTCTTCACTATCAAGCTTCAGAGCTTTCGCGATATCTACCGAACGCATCGGAACAGCGCTTTCGGCCAGGAATTTTCGTATCCTGCCGGACGTAGAATCGATATTCGATTCCGGTGTTATTTCTCCTCCTTTTTATGAGATTTACATTCGGGACAAAGGCCGTAGATATCGATATCGTAACCGAGTATCTCGAAATCCGTTTTCCCGAAACATTCCTCGGCAATATCGTCGCTCAAATCCAGTTCGATATCCTCAACCCTGCCACATTCCACGCACCGTATATGGAGGTGATCGTCTGTGTTGTAATCGAACCTGCGTCGTCCGCCACCCGCATCGATAACTTTTATCAGCCCTTCTCTGTGAAGAAAATCAAGATTACGATATACCGTGCTCAGGCTGATATGCGGAAGTTCCTTGCGAACTTCATCGTATATGTCATCCGCAGTGGGGTGGAATCGATTTTTATCGAGGAAATCCAGGATGATTTTGCGTTGTTTCGTCCGTCTGTATTTGGTTTTCATTTTTCTAAATGAGAATAATAATAGTTCCTATTTGCAATTATAGGAACATATTTCCAAAAGTCAAGGAGTTTTATGAAAAAAACGCAATGATAATGCCAATCGGTATAAAAAACCCTATCGGTCGCAAATTTTTTAATTTGAAATTAACAAATGATTCGCTTGACCAATAGGTTCATTCGTATTAATATTCGTTTATGGCGATTCTCGAAGTAAATAACGTTACGAAATCTTTCGGCAAAAATTGGACGGCGCTTTCCCGCGTGGATTTCAAAATGACGGAGGGCGAATTTGCATTTCTGGTAGGATCTTCCGGCGCCGGGAAAAGCACTCTTCTCTCATTGATCTTCATGGAGGAGCGACCCGACGAGGGGAATATTGTCGTGGCCGGATTCGATTCCGTCTCTATCGAGCGAGAGGAAATCCCGAAAATGCGCAGAAAAATCGGGGTAGTCTTCCAGGATTTTCGATTGCTGAAAGAAATGACCGCCTGGGAGAACGTCGCCTTCGCGCTGAAAGTTACCGGACAGCCACGCAAATACATCAAAAAGCGCGTGCTGGAACTTCTGGCGATGGTCGGCCTGACGCATAAATCGAAATCCTATCCGCATGAACTTTCCGGCGGCGAAAAGCAGAGAATTGCCGTGGCCAGGGCGTTGGCGAACAATCCAGTCCTCCTCCTCGCGGACGAACCGACCGGAAACCTCGACCCCCGCGCCACCGACGAGCTTCTCGAATTATTCTTCGAAATAAACGCCAGAGGCACCGCAGTGCTTATGGCAACCCACGACACCGCGCTAATAGACACCGTTCCCAAACGCGTTCTGGAACTGGAAAACGGCGTCCTAATCGGGGACAGACCGGCGGGGGCGATGGCATGAGAGCCTTCTTCTACGCGATAGGCCAGGCTATTTCGTCGTTCTGGCGGCGGAGTTTCGTCACGTTTCTGTCGATTACCACGATAACCATCGCGCTGGTAATTCTGGGAGCTTTCGCAATAGTTACATTGAACCTCCGAAGCGCCCTCGGCACGCTCAAACGCAAGGTCCATCTGGAATTTTACCTGCAGAATTCCGCAACCAAAGCCCACGCGTCGGATCTCATATCGAAATTGGAGGGCGAAAAGGGCGTCGAGTCCGTGGAATTCGTTACAGCCGAACGCGCACGCATCGAATTCATAGACGAATATGGCGACGAACTCCTGCGCGGTCTGCCCTCGAACCCCTTCCCGCCGTCGATAAGAGTAAGGCTTTCGCAGGCGCTGTCGATGGGTGAGGCCGTAACCGAACTCGCGGATAAATACCGAGAAAACGACCTGGTAGTCGAACTCTCCGCCCCAAATAAAATCGCATATCGGCTGGCGAAACTAAGCGGCATCTTCCTTATATTAACTATCGGATGGGGAGTCATACTCCTTTTCTCCGCCACCGTGATAATCACGAACACCGTTCGTCTCGCAATCGCACAGCGCGCGGACAGCATATCGATAATGCAACTGGTAGGCGCGTCCAACGGTTTCATCCGCCTGCCCTTCATCTTCGAGGGCGTCCTGCACGGTTCGTTTTCCGGCGGTCTCGCATGGCTCATCACATGGGGACTGACGGAAGTGTCCGCATACGTAATACCCGGCCTGATTTCCCTGCCAATCTTGATTCACATCGCAATAGTTATTATCGGGGGAGCATTCGGCGGAGTCGGTAGCGTAATAGCTCTCCGCAAATACCTCAGGTATTAGCATTTTTCCCGAAAGGAAATCCTCGTCGGCGATAATAACAACAAAAATAGATTAAATAATGGTTCGCGTTTCAACCTAATAACCCCGGCGTCCCGCCGGGTTTGCAGGGGAAATCGCCAAAGGTCATCGATCATCAAATGACAATATTCTCCGAAACCCGACCGGGGACGGTCGGTCTTTTAGGTGAAACTTACTCAAAAGCTAATAGCCCCGGCGTCCCGCCGGGTTTGCAGGGAAATGCTGACAGTCACCAATTATAAATCATAAATCCTGAATCGGATCACATTTCGGAATATTTGATTATCGCGATAATCTCGCCCGGCTCTTCCGCGGAACGCAACTGTTCGCGGGTTTGTTCGAATTGAAGGATGGAGGCCATTTTCGGCCAGAGGCGGTTGTAAATCGTGTCGTCGTAGGTGGGCGCGACCATGATGAAAAAGAGGTCAACCGGCTTACCGTCCGGCGAATCCCAATCGACCGGATAATCCGTGCGCCCGAAACCTATCGCTATATCGCGGACATGGTCGGTGCGGACGTGCGGCACCGCGATGCCGTGTCCTAAAGCCGTCGGCGCGCGTCGTTCGCGGAAAATTAAATCCTGGCAAAGACGCCCCTGATGCTGGACAGCCTCCGAGGGTAACAGCAATTCCACCAACTCCGCGATTATCTGCTCGCGCATCTCCTGTGTCGAAGGTAGTTCGGGTTCCTCGTCGGGAGGGGTGTGTTCAATAATTTCCCGCCACGCCTCAGGTGATTCAAGATGCAGTCGGATATTATCGACCGTGATTATGCGCGATATTTTCGATACTTTAGCCATCGGATTTCTTCTGGCGTCTCGCTACCAGTTCGCTTGCCGGGATGAACTCGATTCCCCATTTTTCCAGGTCGGGCAGGACTCGTTCGATTGCGGCAAGGGTTTTCGGGCGAGCGTGCCCGACAATCATGACGCCATCCTCGGTTTCCCTGCTGGATAACGCCAGCTCGATAAACCTCTGCGCAATAGCGGAAGTGTCATCAACGAGATCGATATTGCCGTTCTGGCACGTCGTCGGAATGCTGTATTCGCCCATGACTTTCATCGCGCAGGTGTATCGGGAAGTCCTGCTGTCGATGAAAAACAGCCCGGAATCCTTGAGCGCATCGGCGACGGTTTTCATTGTGGGTTTGTCGGCTGTGGCCTTGCTACCCATGTGGTTGTTCATGCCGACCGCGGTGGGTATCTGTTCGATAGCCTGGCGAATTCGCTTGTTGATCTCATCTTCCGGCAGTTTCACATAAATGGCCTTTGGACCGGGGTCGAATTTCTGTGTGTTTTCAGGTTCCATAGGCATATGGACGATAATTTCGATGCCCTCTTCCGCAAGGGCTGACGCGGACTCGGTCGTGTATTTCTCGAAGGGAATTACCGCGGCTGTGTATTCGATTGGCAGGTCGAGGAAACCTTCAACCTGCTCGAATTCGATGTCGCCAAAATCGTCGATAATAAGCGCGACCGTGCCGGTTAGAGGCTTGTCGGAGATTTCGCGTCGAAGAGTGATTCTTCTCATGACAATTCCGCCGATTCCCACGGAAATCTCGACTTCGCGGCCATAACGGGTTTCGACGGCGTCGATTATATCGCCTCCCGCACCACGCCAGGCTTCCTGAACATTGTGATTCGCCATTGCCATCGGAAATGCCTTGCTGATATTGGCAGTGATTATGAAAACATTTCCGCCGATACCTTCCTGTTCCTCGCCCTTTCGAACTCGAAGCTTATTTTTAGGTGCTCCTAATCTTGCTAATGCCCTATATAGAGCGGAATCCAGCGAAGCCTCCGTTGCCGTCGGGCGAGATTCGATCTGGTTCGATGTCTCGCTGTAATCCTGATATTCTACTGAAGATGTGCTTTCGCTGTCGGCGGTTGGAAGCGGTGGAGGCGGGGTTTCCGGTATGGAGGAGTTGTCTCCGGGCAAACCTCTGATAAGTATATAGGCTATAGCAATGAAAATTACTAATGCGAAAAAAATAGTTAGACCGATACCGATAGGGCGCGATGTTTTTCGCGTTTTGCGACGTTTTCGATGTAGAGTATCAGGCATTTTAACTCATTTCGGTCCGAAGTAGAAACCCTTGCCGGGTTCACTCTTGAAACCATAGGTTTTAATGATTTCCGCACTCGATTTCACCGAGTTGGAATCCGGCGCCGAATGAACGATTCCGATATCCCTGGCCAACAATGACGACGTGTCGGGCATTTCGCCAAAATTAACTACGAATGCACCGTCCGGAATCGAATCAATAACTATATATAATAATTCCGCATCGATACTTTTGTCAACCAGAGAATTAAAATAAGCCGTAGCGCTGGAATCGCCGGAAACGTAAATCGTGTCCAGCTGTAATGGATCGACGACGCTGTATTCGGGACGGTTAGCGGATTTAATCGAATGGGCTATTGAATTTCCACCTATCCATATGAACCAAATAGCAACTGCAACCGCCAGGATTTTCGCCATGATTCGGAAGAACTTCATCCTTCCCAGTTCGCCAAAGATACTGAATGGAAGGAAGAACACCGATGTTCCTCCAAAAAAACCGGTAAAGAATATCGCCCCGGATAGCGCACCGCCGCTCTCGAATGCTCGCCCGGCGGCAATCAGAAACGCAGGGCAGGGATTAAAACCGAGAATAAGACCGAAAATAATCGGATGGGTTAAAAGTTTCTTGTGTTTTTTAACCGGGCAATTGGGTTCCAGATTGCGTCTGCGGAAGGCCGTATATACCATCAGCGTAGCGAGGACAATATAGGCCGCGCCGGTTATCGGTTCACGGTATGATTCCGGAACCTGACCGCCTAAAGCCCCGGCGATTACACCGAAAGATATATAACCGATTAACCTCCCCGCCAGAAACCATAATACCCCGGTTATGTTCTTACGAAATTTTCTCTTCTCGACAAAAAGGTAGGGTAGCAGAACCGGCAGGCAGGTTCCAAGACATGTTACGCCGAGAGATAGCCCCAGAAAAAAGCCTTCCCCGGCGTAACCGAACATCAGCTATCCTTTTCGGCAGAAGAGCGTATTATGATTTGCGATGGACAGTTAAGGATGGAATTACCATAAAGCAAGCATTTTATCAGATCGATGTCTTTTATATCGTCTATCTGGATAGTATTTGCCGGGCATATTTGAGTGCAACCATAACAGGAATTGGTTGTAACTGGACCAATGGAGGGGTTTTTTCCCGTTGGACTGTCGGTTCCGACCGAATCGACTCTGGTAGTGGTGGTGTCACTCTGGTAAACTGGATCGATGGCATCTATGGGGCAAATTTTGTAGCACATCCCACATTTGATGCATTTGTCGGCATCGATAACGGCCTTGCCATCTATCAATTCGATGGCATCGACAGGGCAATGGATAACACATTTCCCGCAACCGATACATTTATCGTGGTCGATTTTGAAATATGAAATAGGACTGTGTGCGTTTGCAAAGCCTATTAAAATGACTATCAACCATATTATGATTTGTTTTTTCATAATTTAGCAAATCCTCGGCAGAGGGGAACCTTCCGGGGGAACCAGCTTGCGTCTGCCGCCGGATTTTGTTTCGAGTGTCACGCCTTCGCCCTTTTCGACATGCCCGATAATTTTCGCGCTTTTGCCGTAAGGGCTTTCACGCAAAGATTTTAGCATTTCGCTTGCCGAATCGGCAGGCAGAATGAACACCATTCTACCTTCGCAGGCCATGGAGAGCGGTTCGTAGCCGTAGAGTTCGCATAGGTTGTGAATTCTATTTTCGATAGGGATTTCTGTTTCTTCGAGGATTATTTTAGTGCCCGACTGGGTAGCCAGTTCGAGGATGATACCGCCCAGGCCGCCTCTGGTGGGGTCGCGCATGGCGTGGATTTCGGGGACGTCTTCGAGTGCGTTCTGAACCATTTTGCCCAGGGGCGCGCAGTCGCTTTCAATAGGCGGGGCGGCTTTCAGGCCTTCGCGGAGAGCTATTATTGCGGATGCGTGTTGGGCTATCGGCCCGCTGACGATAATGGAGTCGCCCGGGCGGATTCGCGACGGTTCGATTGTCAGGTTTACCGGTAGGACGCCCACGCCGGTCGTAGTGATATAAATCCCATCGCCTTTGCCTTTCTGGACGACCTTGGTGTCGCCGCAGGCTATTTTGACATCGGCTTCCGCGGCAGTTTTCGCCATCGATTTCACGACCCTTTCGAGAAGGTCGATTTCGAGGCCTTCTTCTAATATAAAGGAAGCTGACAGCATCACGGGTTTCGCGCCGGAAGTCGCGAGATCATTAACCGTGCCGCATATCGCCAGCTTGCCGATGTCTCCGCCGGGGAATTCCAGCGGATCGATAACGAAACCGTCCGTGGTAAACGCAATTCGGTTCGATTCGATATCACAGACCGCAGAATCGTTGAGTTTGGCGAGTAACGGGTTATCGAATTTTTCGAGAAATAGCTCCCTTACCAGCCGGGATGTCGCTCTGCCGCCTTCGCCGTCGATGAGTCTGATTCTGTCGTGTTTTTTATATCTCATAATCATCTTATTATAGTCGCGGGGAATTAAATGTCAACAGGGGCTATTTTTAATCGATGTTATTTTGCGATTTGTCTTGCTCATTTCCCAGGATATTATATATTGAATTCGTGAGGAGAAGAAAATGGATGCATCCGAAATCCTGAAAAAAGAAGCCGAAAAAGTCGAAGAGTGGTTGTATCGCCTTATGCCCGGAGAGGATCTGGAGCCAGTAGAACTTCACCGCGCGATGAGATATTCGGTTTTTGCGGGCGGCAAACGGTTAAGGCCGGTTCTGGCGGTATTGGCATATAGATGGGCGGGCGGCGATCAGGACGTTATTTACGCTCCCGCCTGTGGATTGGAATTGATTCACACTTATAGTCTTATTCACGATGATTTACCGAGCATGGACAACGACGAATTAAGACGCGGGAAACCGACCAATCACGTTGTTTTCGGCGACGCTATGGCGATTCTTGCCGGCGACGCGCTTCACGCTATGGCTTTTGAATTTCTCGCGATGGGCGGGCGTATTGAAATTATCTCCGACGTCGCTAAGGCAATTGGGACGGGAGGACTTGTCGGGGGCCAGGTTTATGACCTGGAGGCCGAGGGAAGAACGCCTACGCCGGAAATGGTCGAGAAAATCCATCTAAAAAAAACGGCCATTCTATTAACCGCAAGTCTTCGAGTAGGCGCTATTATGGCGGACGCTTCGAAACGGGATTTGATGGCGATTACGCAATACGGACGCAAAATGGGGCTGGCATTCCAGGTTGTTGATGATATTCTGGATATCGTCGCGGATCAGGAGGAGTTGGGCAAGCCGGTCGGGTCTGACCAGGAACGGCAGAAGACAACATATCCGGCGATTTATGGAGTCGAGAAGAGCCGCGAGATAGCAAGAGATTTAATAGACCAGGCCAAAAAAGCGTTGCCGCCGGATAAGGACAATTCCGCATTCAATACTATTGCCGATTTTATCCTGGAACGTTCCTATTAATCGCTTTCGGCGAGCCAGTGGTCGATTCTTTCCCCGATTTTATCTCTTATTTCCCTGAATTTTCTCAATCGCAGAACTGGATCTTCGATTTCAGCGGGATCTTCTAATCCCCAGTGCAAACGGGTTGCGTCGCCGGGGAATATCGGGCAGTTTTCCGCCGCGTGATCGCATAATGTAATTACGTAATCGAAATCGTCCTCGATATATTTTTCGATATGCTCCGATTGAAGATCCAATGTATCGATATTCTTCTCACGGAGGACTCTAATTGCCATTGGTTTAACTTCCGTCGGTTGGATTCCGGCGCTTCGCACGTAAAATCTATCTCCAGCGCGGTCTCGCAGGATAGCTTCTGCCATCTGGCTACGAGCGGAATTTCCGGTGCATAAAAATAAAACTTTCATTTTCATATCCTATTGGGAATCGGGTTTCTCGTCCAGGAACTCCCTAACTTCGCCCGAGGGTATCGGACGGCGTTTGCCAGTGTTGACATCCAGGATATTGCCGGCTTCGATATGGGCTTCGTCAGAATAACCTCTCTTTTCCCAATATCCGGGGACATAGTGATCCATCAACTCGATTTTAACAACGCTTTTAGCGGATTTATATCCCCATAAATATGGCACGAATGCCCGCACCGGACCGCCGTAGTTCTCGGTCAGGTATTCGCCGTCGAATTCCCATGCCAGCAGAGTTAGTTCTTTACGAGCTATTTCGATTGGGATGCTTGTGTCGTAGATCTTTCGATAGGACCAAAATCGAACGTATTTCACATCCGGGCTGGCGCCGACTGCATCAAATATGTCGGATAGCTTAACGCCGCTCCATTTGCCGCCGACAGACCATCTGGTAACACTGGTGAGGCGAGCGTCGGCGTAACTTTTTGGCATACTCATCAAATAGTCCCAGGTGAAAATACGGGGATTATCGCATAATCCGGTTACTTTTATTTCCCAATTTTCTCTTTCCAGTTTTCCCGGATGGCCTTCCGCCCAGAAAATTGGGGTATTCATCTGTTTGAGTTTACTCATTTCTTCTTTTTCACCTTTCTCGACGTCCTTGCAAGATACGCATTGAACTATCATGGCTATAATAAGAATGATATTATACATCGAATAATCATGCATTCGAGTATAAAGATATAGCGAATAAAGTCAATATGTTATTTCAGATAAATTATCTTTCCCTGGAAGGTGGGCGATGAGGGAGTTTTGATTAAATACAACCCCGACCCAACGTTGTTATCGGGATGCCAGGTTAATTCCATGGAGTTATTTTTTATCGAAAGGCGGGCGATTATTTTTCCGAATAAATCGTAAATTTCGATAGCTGGATTATCGAAATTATCGCCCGGAACAGATATTCGAACGGTTGAATTAAAGGGATTCGGATGCGCGAATATTTTTTGCCTGTTCGGAAACCTTATCGATTCATAAATTTGGGTATAACCTGGAGGGTAATAGTTCGGAAGGCGGGAAAGGGAGGTCTGCGAAACGAAGGGGATATAACCGTGGGAGATGGCGAAATTATAAGCGGAATCTATGTTTGCTGGTATCAGGCAGTAATCTACGGTGAAAACCGGGATATCGTGCGCAAGATAATCGTCGAGAAGGCCGAGCAGGTAAGTTTGATATTCCGAATCCTGCGGAATATCTCCGCCGAGGGGATCGCCCCAATCGACGTCGGCCTCGCCGTAAAAAGAAAGGTCCTCCTGCGCGATGCCATCGATGATATCGAAATATTCGGGATGGCCGTCTTTGAGGTCGGCTCCATTTTGAGCTACCAAAATGAAATCCGGGTCGAGTAACTGTGCTGTATCTCTGATCGACCGGATGAAATTTATCATCTCACTTTCCGCATCTATACCGAGACTATCGGCTCGTGCTAATACACTTGTTTCGTCGTAAGCCTCTACCCAATCAATATAGATACCGTCGAATCCGTCCGCGATGATCCTACGGAGCATACTCGAATCGTCATTGACCATTATATTTTGCCATCTAATGTCCCAATAAGCCACCGGATAATTTCCCTCCCAACCGTCTGGATCGGCTGTTACCATAAAATCCGGTATTCCGGGTTCCGTTTCTGTTGGCGGCACCCACCAGGGTTCCCAGTAGTATCGCCAGTCCTCCGCTTCGCCGATATCGATATAGGCGAGAGTAATTTTATTTTCCAGATAACTTCCCGGTGAGGATTCTATCGTTGCGACCATACCGCGTGCGTCGAAATCCTCCATCCCCCGTTCCGTGCGAGTAGGTTCGAGGATGACCATATCGTATCTCGATTCTACTATGGAATCTATCGCGCCCGGTTCGTCGAGCATCTGTATCTGATACGCGAAAAAACGGACGGAATCGATCTGGGCGAAAAGTATAGTGGTGGAGATCGTCAGGATTAATAGGAATTTTCTCATAATTCGCGGCTTTCCGGGCGCCGGCCTTCGGCGGTTACATTATAATAATATGGTCTTCGCCGAAGGCGGGCAAATCGGCGCTACCTTTTGAATTGTTTCTATTTATGTCGTATTGAACTATACTCAAAGTATTTAAGATCTCTACGGGGAAACGATTTGCCCTGCACGACCCGGTTGTGGTTGAGGTGAGATATTCGGGGAGGTCTGGTGATGTTGAATGAAATCATAGGTCGTTTAGTTGTGGGGGTCGTGCTCGGCGCCCGGATTTTGCAATATAGAGCGGATTTTTTCCAGGTCGGGTTCGGTATCGACCCCTATAAGTTTTTTCGTTTCGGGTATATTGATACAATGTATATCGTAGCCGTTTTCCAGGGCGCGGAGTTGTTCGAGTTTTTCCGCAAGTTCGAGGGGAGACGGTTGTAAACGGCGAAATTCGGTTAGAAACCCGGGACGGTAAGCGTAGATTCCGATATGTTTATAGAGCCGCGGCGGGATATCTCCCGTGAAATGAGGTATTGCGCTTCGGGAAAAATAGAGTGCATTGGAATTCCTGTCGATAACCACTTTTACCGTAGCGGGATCTGAGATTTCAGTATTCTCGCACTCCGCGATGATTGTCGCCATAGGGGCTTCCGTGTTTTCGAGTGAATAGACGAATTTATCCAGGATTGGAGGTTCGATCAGCGGTTCGTCTCCCTGGATGTTGATTACCCATTCGTTCTGTTCGGCATGAGGGATTTGACCGATGACCTCGCATACCCTTTCCGTGCCGCTGGCACAATCCGCCGATGTCATTACGACATTCGCGCCGAAATCTACCGCTACCTTCCGAATGCGGTCATCGTCCGTCGCTAAAAAAACGGTATCTATGGCATGTGATGCGGTTACTGCTTCCCAAACCCATTGAATCATCGGCTTGTCGGCGATATCTACGATAGCCTTGCCCGGTAAGCGTGTGGAATTATATCGTGCGGGAATGACCGCCAGGATACTCATGAGTTATTACTCCAGAATAAATTCTATTCCCTGCGGAGGTTTGATTTTCGCGTCTTTGTTTTCAGTCGATATGTTGTCGAAGATCAAGACTACCTCGTTATCGAAAATATCGACCCAGGAAACTCTCTCGGGCAGAAAATCATCGTCGAGAATAGCTCTGAAACGAACAACATTGCCTTTGCCGCCATTGCCGACTACAGATAAACCGCTATCGGAGGGGATATATCCTAACTCGAAATCTTCTCGTAATCGACTGATGAGAACACTTATATCGGCGTAAACGAATTCCTCGACCGGTGATTTGACTCCGACATCCGAGCCCTGTGAATAGGTGTAAAGCGTGTCGTTGGCGAACGCGATTAACTCGGTTTCCGTATCGAAAAGGAAATTCTGGTTCGCCAGAATGAAATTCCCGGTATCGGTAACCGTGTCGATAGGCGTGATATCGAGACGGGTGATATCTGCGGAAAAGAAATCTCTTTCTTCCCAGGTTTCGATTATTCGCTCCTCGAAACCTGGGAAGCATGTGAGGATAATTAATAATATCGAGATAAGTTTTTTCATAATTCCAATATAACTCAACTGAGGATTTATCGCAAGCAAACTCGAAGCTAATTCACTTGAAATCGCGAGTTCTCAATATATATTATACGTATGAAAAGCCTGAGTCTCAAAGCGCCCGCTAAAGTTAATTTATGCTTACGCCTTGTTGGCGAACGTCCCGACGGTTACACCGACATCTGGTCGATAGTCCAGGCCGTTTCGCTTTTCGACCGAATCGATATCGAAAAAACGGATTCCGGTCTCGCATTATCTTCCAACGATCCTTCTCTGCCACTCGATGAAAGCAATACGGTTGCCAAAGTCTGGGCGGCCTTATGTCAGGTTGTCGGTTCGGAATTGGGTGCCGGAATTCACTTAGGGAAGAGAATTCCCGTCCAGAGCGGGCTCGGCGGAGGCAGTTCCGACGCGGCTACGGTATTAATGGGGCTTCGAGATATTTACAATCTCGATCTGGATAGTGCCACCCTCGCCAAAATCGGGGGAATCGTCGGCAGTGACGTCCCGTTCTTTTTCGGAAGCGGTTCGAGTTTGATTACGGGCAGGGGCGAAATAGTTCGGGATATCGATGTCGATAAAGATTACGCTTTTCTCCTTGTCAAACCGCTTTATGGTATGTCCACCGCGCGGGCATATAATATCGCCAAAAAAGGCTTGACAAAAGGCGGCAGGGAGAATATTATTTCACGTTTACGCCTGCCGGATTCCGCATTGAAGGCCTGCAGGATAGGTAACGACCTGCAAACCGTGTTTTTTGATGATTATCCGGCGGCAAAAAGGATATTGGATAGGCTTATCTCGAATGGAGCACTACACGCGGCTTTAACCGGGAGTGGTAGTGCTTTGTTTGGATTTTTTGAAAATATCGAAACCGCGCAAATTGCGCTGGATAAGTTCAATGATATGTGGTGCGAAGTTGTTACGCCAATAAAACTGGATAATTGATTTAAGGGTGTTAGCAATCAGCCGCATCTTCAACTAATCGATGGGGTGTCGGCAAGTGGCAAGCCAACGGGCTTTGGACCCGTTATCGGAGGTTCGAATCCTCCCACCCCAGAATAAATATGAGGTCAAATTGAAGAATCTGAAACTCATTATCGGTAGAGCCAATCCACAGCTCGGGCTCGATATAGCCCATCATCTGGGGTTAGACCCCTGTAAAACGCTGTTGACTAATTTCAACGACGGTGAAATCAGGTTTAAAATCGAGGAGAACGTCCGCGGTATGGATGTATTCATCGTCCAGCCGACGTTTCCGCCGTCGGATAACATCTTTGAACTGTTGATTATGATAGACGCGGCCCGAAGGGCAAGCGCAAAACGAGTAACGGCGGTAATCCCATATTACGGATACGCCCGACAGGACAGAAAGGATGAACCTCGCGTAGCGATATCGAGCAAATTGATAGCGAATCTGATCGTCAGTGCGGGGGCGCATCGCGTATTGACGATGGACTTGCACGCGCCCCAAATTCAAGGCTTCTTCGATATTCCGACGGATCAGCTCGTTTCCGATCTGTTATTTAAAAGGTATATAGAAAGCGAGATTCTGCCGATTGTTGGTGGCGATAATAGAGATAGGGTAGTAATCGTCAGCCCGGATATCGGGGGAGTGAAAAGGGTCGAAACCCTTGCCAGAAGGCTGGATATGGAAATAGCGGCGATTTACAAGAGGAGGAAGAGGGGTTCTCTTCAACCTGAAGCACTGAAAATAGTCGGCGATGTCAAAGGGAAGATAGCAATTTTGCTCGATGATATTATCGATACGGCCGGGACAATGCGCGAAGCCTGTAAAATGCTTCGAAAAGAGGGCACGGAGAAAATATTTATTTGCGCGACTCATCCCCTGCTTTCCGGCCCGGCAATGGAGCGGCTCGATGACACGCCGTTGGATTTATTAACTGTAACCGACTCGATCCCGCTAACCGAGGATAAGAAAAGGGATTATATCAAAGTTATCCCAACCGGCAGCTTTTTTGCTATGGCTATTCATAACATACATTTCGAGAAATCGGTGGCTATTCTCCTTGACGAGAATGCCTCCGTTGAATTATGGTAATTAATTGTTAATCAAGGAGATAGAATGGAAATCCTGACACTAAAAGCTCAAGACCGGGTGGACAAAGGCAAAGGAGCTTCTAAAATAGACAGGGCTAATGACCTTATTCCCGGAGTCCTATACGGAGCTAATCTTGAGACCAGCCATATCGTTCTACCTGAGCTAATCGTTACGAATTTGATTAGAACAGCTGGAGAACATTCGTTGATTCAGCTGGAGATCGAGGACAGAAAACCTCAACTCAGTCTTATAGCCGAAGTCCAACATCATCCGGTTACCGATCGGATATTGCATATAGACTTCAAAGCAATCGAAAAGGGACAGGTTATCGAAGTCCCGGTTCCGTTAGAGTTCGTTGGAGAGGCTGTGGGGGCCTCCGCAGAGGGCTTGTTTATGGCAAACGTCCATCAAATTACTGTTAAAGCTACTCCGACTGACATGCCGCCGTCGATCCAGGTTGATATTACTGAGCTAACGGAAGATAAGGCGATCCACGTCCGGGATATCATAGTTCCCGAAGATGTAGAAATAGTGGACGACCCGGATCTTACAGTAGCTTCTATCATCAAACCTAAGGCCATTATCGAAGTCGAAGAGGAAGTGGAAGAAGAGGAACTCGAAGTCGAAGGTGTCGAGGAAGGTGAAGCGGTCGAGGGCGAAGAGGCGGAAGGCGAAGCCGAAACGAAAAAAAAGGAAGAAACAGAGGAAGCCTAGTCAAGATGCAAAGGAACTATGGGAAATTTGCCATTTTCGTAATTACTCTTGGAGCGATTACAATTCTTGCTCAGGAGATGCCTTCGGAGCTTATGCGGGAATACGAGGATTATATCGACGAAGCCAAGGCCAGAGGGAGGACTCCGGATACTCAAACGCCTAAATATGAAACCCCATCGATATTTGAAGAAGTCGATACGGCGCTTTTCGAGAAAGTAACCAGGGAAGAGCCCGTTAAGGCGGCCGATAAGGAAGAGAGGGCTTATTTCAACGAGTATATCGTTGTAAATAACGATACGGTTCAGGTTCTCACAAAAGCTACTCCCCGCAAATTGGACTTTTTCGGCGCCGACTTATTTGCGGGCGATATCGTAAAGACTATCCCCGAAGCGCCGATGCCGAGTAGTTATGTAATCGGCCAGGGCGATAATATCCTGTTGAACCTTTGGGGCAGTGTAGATTATCAATATAATCTGACTGTGGATCGCGAAGGCAAGGTATTTATCCCAAAAGCCGGAACCGTTACGATAGCGGGATATTCACTCGACAGGGCGTCCGATGTCATCATAAACGCATTGTCTGGCATATATACCGATTTCGAGGTCGATATATCGATAGCCAAAATCCGTGGAATAAGCGTTTTCATTGTCGGCGAAGTCGAGGAACCCGGCGTTTACGCTATCCCCGGTTTATCGCGAGCTATCGATGCCCTGGCGATAGCCGGCGGTCCGAATGAATACGGTTCATATCGTAAGATTAATATATATAGAAGGGGAAAACTCGCCGCAAACCTCGATATTTACGAGTTCATCCTCAAAGGCAAAACGTCCTCCAATATTCAGCTTGTAAACGGGGACGTAATTACCGTGCCCAGGTTGGGGCCCAAAGTGAAAGTCCGGGGTTTGGTGCGAAGGCCGGCTATTTATGAAATAGAGGATTCGACGACGATAGGCGATGTTATCGAACTTGCGGGTGGAGTTCTCCCCGAGGCCAATATTAGTTCGATAATGATAGACGGGATTTCCGGCTGTGAGCACCAGATACACACATTCGATTTAGGCGATAGCAGTGAAACAGCGCGAATGGCTTCCGATGGGGACGATTTCTCAATATTTCCCATCGAAAAATATCGAAGTGAAATAGTATTTCTAAAAGGGCAAGTTGTCCAATCCGGCCCCCATGGGCTTTACGATTCTATGCGCGTTTCGGACTTACTTAACTACGGCGATCAGCTTTTGCCCGACGCCTACACCAAACGAGGGGATTTGATTCGGACATTGTCCGACAGAAGGAAGAGCATTTATCGCGTTATGATAGATTCCGCTCTGGCCTTTCCGGGAAGCAAGTATGATGTTTTCCTGAAAAACGAAGACGAGTTAGTAATATATAGCATCTGGGATATCGAAGAGAAGAGAGAGGTTACGATTTCAGGCGCTGTCAGGAAACCCGCGGCTTATGAATATTTTACCAATATGAGAGTTTCCGATCTAATTTTCGAATCGGGAGGTGTGCTCGAGAGTGCATATCTCAGACAGGCCGAACTCGCAAGAGTAAATCCCGGGGCTATGTCGGAAATTATCTACCTGGATTTAGAGGAAATATTGAACAATCCCGGTGGCGCTGATGACCTTTTATTAGAGCCGTATGATGCTGTTTTCATCAGGGAAATCCCCGGGTGGAAGCTTCAGGATGTAGTAGTAATTACTGGCGAGTTGGAATTCCCCGGAAAATACGCACTTCACAAAAACAAGGAGAGATTATCCGATCTAATCGAAAGAGCCGGCGGTTTCACCGATGACGCCTTTCTACCGGGCGTAGTTTTCCTCAGGCCTAAATTAGCCCTGGATATTGAAAACAAGAACTTGATAAGCATAGTCCAACAAACTCAAGAAGCCATACTCGACACCAGCGGAGCAATAATAAGACCACCATTGCTTTTTAAATATTCGGGCGACCAGCTTGCAAGGATAATTATCGACATCGAAAAGGTTACAAAAGGTCTTCCCGAGGATGATATTGTGCTGGAATCCGGAGATTCGATTCACGTGCCAAAAACGCCCACGGGCGTTACCGTAGTTGGAATGGTGGCTTCCAGCGGGACTATACATTGGGTTCCAAAGAAGAACGTGAATTACTATATTGAAAGAGCTGGAGGATATACGCGGAACGCGGACAAAAGCGGAATACGACTCGTCAGAGCTAACGGTAAGGTCGAAAAAGTGTCTTCAAAGTTCAGCAAAGTCGCGCCGGGGGACGTTATTATAATACCGCAAAGGATCAAGAAACAAACCGATCTCTTCTCTATTGTCGAACAAACCGTTTCGATCTTGAGCGGAATGGCGACTACTATTTATATCCTCTTCAGGTTGTAATGGATTCGATTAAAAACGAAATATTCAAAAGGTTCAATCTCTATCTGAGAATTCTTATCAGGAGACGGCATATTGTCTATCTGGCCGTTTTTACGCCGCTCGTTTTCACGCTTATTTTCACGTCGATTGCCACTTCGATGTATGAATCGGAGGCCATATTGTTGCCGTCCGAAGGTTCGACCGACATCGGTGTTCTCGGTATTCTCGTTGGGGTTCTCGGTAAATCCGGAGCTACTTCGGAGGGAATTCCGGCCTCATTCCTATATGTCGATATTCTCAAATCAAGATCGATACTGGAAAACGTTCTGAGTACCGAATACGAGTATTATAAAAACAACAAACTCGTGCGCGAAGACCTTTACTCCATTCTCAATCTCAATAGGAATTATGAAGGTTACGTGTTTTTCAAAGATAAACTTACCGTGAAATCTGACTTCGAAACCGGGATTATAACGGTTCGAGCTATGGCTCCCGGCCCGGAGTTAGCAAATCAGGTCGTTAATAACATGATAATCGAGCTGGATAACTTTAATAAGAATATCCGAATTACAAGGGCTAAAACGAATCTGGAATACCTCGAAAATAGGATTAAAGATTCTTACATAGAATATCAGGCCGTTCAGGATACTTTCGTGGAATTCCAGGAATCGAATAGGGGTTATCCGGCAATCAGGAATCCAGAAGTCCAGGCAAGGGCAGAAAAACTCGAGCTCAGAAAAGAAAACAAGCGAAAGATTTACCAGGCTTTATACGAAGAATATGAAATGGCGAGGCTCACCAAAGCCAAAGAAACTCCCGTAGTATCGGTTTTGGACTCGGCTTCAGTTCCCGTAGAAAAATCCTATCCTAAAAAAATATCGACATTCCTCTTTTCGTTGATATTCACGCTTTTTATAGCGTTCTTCTGGATTATGTTCCTCGAAGCGGACGATCCGACCGCAATCGAGAAAACTATTACATGGCCAGAAATAGTAAATCCTCTGAAGACGGACCTAAACAAGTTAGGGGCTATATTTCGGAGAAAAAGATGAGGTCTTCAGAGAAGGGGATCGTAGGGACCGATCGATTCCTCATAATTATTACGATTATCGCGTGGGCATATCTGGCAACATTTATTCAGTTCAAGCCCTCTCCGAGAATAATCCTTCCTTTTCTCACGTTAAATCTACTTTTCCTTTTTCTGTTTCCTTTTCGTGTAGTTTTCCCGATATTCGCCGTATTCTCTTTTGCTTTCCCCTCCTTTATGGTTACGCTGAAAATTGGCGGATATTCAGTTAATCTCGTGGAATTGCTCTTCTTTTTCGTTCTATGTTTGATTTTACTCGAAATTATCATAAGCAATAAAAAATTCAAACTGACAACCTTATCCGTTCTGATAATCATATTTCTCGTTAGCACTTTCCTTCAGGTAGCGCGAGGATATACACTCGAGTATTCTCATTCTTTTCTAAGGACAGTTTCGAGAAATATGATGTTTTGGGCCGCTTTTTTCCCGATGATGTTCTACCTACAGAATACGGAAAGAGTTGACAGAATTCTTAAGTATTTTCTTTTCGGAAGCGCGATTTGTGCAGGTGCATACATGTTGAACTACGTAGGAGTATTTTCTTTTTCCGGATTCGACATGTTAGGAAGACCTTTCTGGCCGGCAATTGGGAGTATAACTGTTTTCTTTCCATTCATAATTTTACTACTTATACCCTTCGAGAAAGTAGAGAAGAGCAGGGATCGAGTTTATTACCTTCTGTTACTTATAGCGACTCTTACTCCTATAATTCCGAGTCAATCGAGAATGCTAATTGCTAATCTTCTAATGGAATGTATGTTACTTGCGGTTATCTTGATTTCTATCCAGAAAAAAGGTAATAGAATGTCGTATGCAATTAAACTTTTAATAATTACCATCGCTATCCTATTTTTTGCCGCTTTGACTTTAAGAATAACTATGGGAAGTAAGTTTGAAGTTCTGTTAAAATTATATTCCGATCGTCTTGAATCGCTTCTCAGGGCGAGGAAAGACATTTCCCTTGGGGCAAGACGATGGCAGATATGGGAGTCATTGCGCTTCTTAAAAGGGCATTGGTTATTCGGGAGAGGTATAGGTATCCAATGGAGTTCTTTCCAGAGGATCGCGAGAGTGGATAATTTCTACTTTTCTCTTTTAGTTCATCAAGGTATTGTCGGCCTTGCTATTTTCTTTTCGATTTGCTTCTTCTGGTTGAAGAGGAGTATCTGGCTTATTAGACATCGCGTCCTATTGGATAGTTATATGAAAAAGGCGTTCGTTGTTAGTCAGCCGGTTGTTCTTGCATCCGTTTTAGTATCAGGATTTGCTGGTCCGGGATTCGTATATACGACTTCTAACATCACTATATTGGTGTTCTGGATTGCGATTACCGAATATCTCTATGTGAAGACTCGCGGTAGATCAGACGGCACAGCTGAACTGGAACCCGCCCAACAATAAAAAATTCCCCGATAATAGTAATGGAGGAAAAAACCAACATAGAAACCGATTTAGATCGTCGCGCCGCCCGGGGCGGAACGGCCCTGATAATGAGTCGGGTGGTCAATCAATTCATCGGTCTTGGAGTTGTATGGTTCCAGGCGCACTATCTATCGGTTTGGGCTTACGGCGTGTTTGAACTTTTCCTCGGAACGGTGGTAATAATCAACACTTTGGGGAACGTCGGGGTTTCGGATATAGCCCGGCGGTTCTTGCCGGAATTCGCCGAGAAGGACGAAGACAATTTCATCGCAATTACCCTTCGGTTGGTTTTGCTAATTCGTTTTATTGTCTGTGCGATAGTTCTTCTTCTTAGCTACGTCTTCTACGACAAAGTCGGTCCGTTTTTCAATATCGAGGAATATCGGGATATTTTCGGATTATTTGCCATCGGTGCGTTGTTTACCACTGAAGCTATGATGATGACGTTCTGTTATTCCGCACTGCTGAAACAGGTGCGATACGTTTTCGTTTTCACGTTTTACAATATATTCAGAGTGGTGGCGTTCTACCTGGTATTGAGTGCCGGAGAAGGCCTGGCGGGCGCATTTGTTATCGAAGGCGCAAGCAGTTTGATTCTCTTTTTTGGTCTTTACGGACCTTTATCCGCGGAATACAAAATCGAAGACACGGGGGGAATCCGGCGAATGCCGGTCAAAAGAATGGCCAAATACGGCTTTTTCATGTATTTGAATAATCTCGGCAATATTCTTTTCAACACTACGACGGACAAGTTCGTAATCTCGGCCATGTTGGAAAAAGCCGCGCTGGGTTATTATTCATTTGCTACCAAACTTGGTTATGCGGCGACGCGATGGATGCCTCATAACCTTATCGGCACAGTTATAGAGCCGTTTGTTTACAGGAAATACATCCGTGAAAACACTGAGGAGACGTTATCGAGGAAATTTTCTAAAATTATAACCTTACAGGCTTTTTTCGTTCTTCCGACAACGATCTTCATTTTGACCTTCAGCGAACCCGTAATCCGTCATATTTTCGATCCCAAATTTCTGCCGGCTTCGGGGATATTGGGCGGATTAGCCGTAACTTTTGCGATTGCGTCGCTCAGATTTCCCCTGTCGATTGTGGCTACGGCTCAGGAGAAAGTGAAATTGTTATTTTTCGCCCAAACGACATTCGCAATTTATAATCTCGTTGCGGATATCATTTTAGTGAAATATATTGGCCTGTGGGGTGCCGTTCTGGCAACCGGGACGGCCACGTTGTTTCTCATCGCGTCAATCTGGATAGTATTATCAAGGTCTCTGAAATTAAGCGTTGAAAGCGGGCCGCTCATTAAGTTAACCGTGAACACCTTATTGATGGGTCTTTTCTTCATTTTTATAAAAGGATACGTCCAGAACCTGGTATGGGTAATCGGTTCTTTTCTGGCCGGGGGTTCCTTTTATCTTATAATGACTTATTTCAATCCGCCTTATAATAGGGAAGTTATTTTAGAGATGTGGAAAAGTTTTAGGAGCAGAAGTAAAATCGGCCGGGAAAATGCCGATAAAAAGAATTTCAAAGATAAGAAAAAGAATGGGAGCTGAACCACGGAAAAGTGAAATCGACGGATAACAAAGAATCGAAAGTCCTCGTAACCGGCGCTTATGGAATGATGGGATCCGATATCGTCCCGCAACTACGGGAAGAATACGCGGTGATACCCACAGATAAGCCGAATTTGGACGTTACGGATATCGTGGAAGTCGAAAGAGTTTTAGAAGATATATCGCCGGACTGGGTAATACACATGGCGGCACTGACCGATCTTGATTATTGCGAAGAACACGAGGAAGTTGCTGATACGGTAAATCATAACGGCACGAGAAATATCGCGGAAGTTTGCCGGAAGAATGACATCAACCTGATTTACATATCGACGTCGGGGATATTTTCCGGTAAAAAGAAAATGCCCTATGGCGAGGTCGATTTGCCGAAACCCCAGAATGTTTACGGAGTCAGCAAATACAAAGGTGAACTGGCTATTAATGAGATCCTGCCGGAAGACAGATGGTTGATACTGCGCGCCGGGTGGTTGTTCGGCGGGGGCGTTAAGGATATAAAATTCGTCGGCAAGATTTATAAGCTGGCACATGAAAGAAGCGAGCTTCTTGCGGTCAACGATATTTTTGGTTCTCCTAATTATACACTGGACATCGGTCATTTAATAACATATCTTATTAATAATGGACATCGAGGGGTGTTCCATGTGGGTAATAACGGCATAGCGACACGATACGACATTGCCCGAGAGATCGTTGAAGTTGGTAATATTCAATGCGAGGTAAAACCTGTGCCTTCGACGGCTTTTCCGACGAAAGCACAAAGACCCCCGATGGAAGCTATTAGGAACGATAACCTGGATAAAATCGGATATAAAATGCGATCCTGGAAAGTGGCTCTGGAAGAATATATAAATCGACTTAAATGCGAATTGCGATATTAGGCATAAGGGGAATACCCGCCTCCTACGGCGGTTTTGAGACCAACGCGGAGATTACGGCTAAAGCTCTCGCCGATAGGGGGCACGAAGTCGTTGTTTACTGCCGGGGCTGGCGTAAGGGACGTCCCAAAATCTGGAATGGGGTAAAGTTAAGCTATTTGCCCTCGGTAGAATCGCGCAACCTCTCTACGATCAGCCACACAACGCTTTCCGCTCTCCATGCCATATTTAGAAAGTTCGATGTCATTCACCTTTATAACGTCGGCAATTCGCATCTTATACCCCTGATGAGGCTTTTTGGTAAGAAGATAATCACGTCCGTTGACGGCGTGGAATGGCGTAGAAAAAAATTCGGGGTTTTTGGAAGCATGTGGATGCACATGTCGGAGCGTTTTGCGACGCTGTTTTCCAATCGGATTGTCGTGGATTCCCTTAAGGTCGGCGAATACTATAAAAACCAGTATGATTCGGAAACCGTCTATATCCCCTATGGTAGTGCCATTTTAGAGGATGAACCCGAACCCAATTTTCTCGTAAAATTCGGTCTGGAACCGAAAAGGTATTTGCTTTTTGTCGGAAGATTTATCCCCGAAAAGGGAATCGACAAACTACTTAAAGCCTATGGCGAGGTCAGAACCGATATGCCTCTGGTCGTAGTCGGGGATAATCCATACGACCGCGAATACACGGAATACCTGAAACGGATAGCGCCTCCAGGGGCAATATTTCCGGGAGCAATCTATGGTGTCGGAGTGAAACAGCTCTACAAGCAGGCGTATCTTTTCGTCAGTCCCAGCGAGCTCGAGGGAACAAGCCCCGCCCTCCTTGAAGCTATGGGAGCGGGAACTTGCGTGGTAGTGAATGGAATCCCGGAGCAGTTGGAAACTATAGGCGACTCGGGGGTTCATTATCGGATGAACGATCTCGAAGACCTCAAGCAAAAAGTCCAGGAACTGATAGATAATCCCCAACTGAGAGATTACTACGCGCGTCGAACACAGAAACGTGTCGAGAAGTATTATCGCTGGGAAGACGTGATAAATCGGTATGAAATACTCCTCAAAGAAGTCGCCGGCGTCAAGGATAGCCAGGATAACTACAAGATCGGACTGGAATTGGCGGAATCGAAAAGAAAACCCGCTACGACTTCCCACCCGCTATAATCAAAAAAACACCATCTGGAATGTTATATAGTATAAGGAAAGAATCCAAGAAAATGAACGCCTGTCGAATCCGAAAAATATCTACCCTTTTAGCCTTATTGTTTTTGGTAAACAGCCTTTTTTCGATAAGCGGCAGGAATCTCGGCGACAGGTGGCCTATTATCGACGTATATCGCGAATTGGAACTACGAGGGAAAATCGAGACGCAACCCAACACCTGGCCGGATAGATCCGGAGTTATCCTGGAAACACTGCCGGACAACCTCGAAGGTGCGTCCGGATTCTGGGCGGAGAAACTGCGGTATCAACTTATGAGAACCGCCACAAAACGTGATACGATAAGTTTTTTTATCGAACCTGGAGTTAATGGCATTCTCAATAATCCAGGAGACCCCGACGACAGGCTGTATCCCACCCTCAGACTCGGCGGCGGTATGAAGAAAGGGATTGTCGAGGGATACGTTTCTTATATAGTCAACCTCAGGTGGGCGCACCAGGAGAATTATCGAGGCCGGCAATGGGCTGGATTTGCCGGGCGTCCCGACCAGGTTTATATCGGCACGTCGGGAGACGACTGGCGTGTTCAGTTCGGTAAGGATTACCTTTTATGGGGCGAGGGATTAATCCTGGGCAAGGCGCACGACCCATTTGAAAGGCTGGACTATGAAATCTGGTTCGGCCCCTTCCGACTCACCGGATTCAGCGGATTCCTCGACCCTATGCGTTACTACGAATATCTTGCGGAAGATATCTATATATCTCGAAACGCAAATCGATACTTAAGCGGCCATCGTATTGAATTTATATCGAAACACGTCACTGTAGCGCTTCATGAGGAGGTTCTCTACGGCGGGCCGGGGCGGTCGCCGGAGGTGATTTATCTGGTGCCGTTCTACTGGTTCCACGCGGAGCAGTTGAATCGCGGCCTGGACGACAACACATTGCTTGGCGGAGATTTCCAGGTGCTTTTCCCGCCGGTCAGGTTTTCCGGCGAAGTGTTGGTGGACGATATCCAGGTGGAAGCGAAAACGCAGGGCGACCAGGAACCGCCGGAAATTGGAATTGCCGGCCAACTCGATTGGGGAGCGGCGATTTTTTCGAAATGGGTTACCTTCAGGGCGAGATACGAGGGTGTTACAAACTGGACATATAACCAGAACGAGATATGGAATCGATACCTGTTCATGGATCGATACCTCGGCAGTGAATACGGCAACGACTACGATAGAAGCAGTTTTGGTATCGATTTCTTCGTGATGCCGGAACTTCTTTTGGATATCGAGTGTTTCTATTTCCGCAAGGGGACGGGTAGGGTAACCGCTATATGGACTGAGCCCTGGATGGACGTGGAAGGGCCTTACTCCGAACCGTTCCCCACCGGGGTAGTCGAAAAAACGACCGGTTTTCAAATCGACTGGAGCGGATTTTACCGAAAATATGGATTTTGGAATTTCGGACTGGAATATGGTCATCAGGAGAACAAAAACCACATCGAGGGAAAAACGGGCGATTACTGGCAACTCGATTTGCAGTTTGACTTTACGTTTTATCCGTCGATTACGCTATAGCTGTAATTTATTGATATTAAACAAGATGCGGACAATTTACTTAAACTGATTAATAAGGATAGCGGGGTAATCGTGGTTTATATCAACGAATTAGGCCAATAAAAAAAATCAAAAAAAACAAATTTTTTGGTTGACTTGTGCGATTTGAAAAGTATATTTGAGTAACGTATCCGTCGAATTGAAGCTATATGGCTCTCAAAAAATAACCGGACTCGCAACCTCGATTTCGACGGAGATAAGAGAGGCCATGTCCGCAACCGCCTTTTAATAAGGGCATAGAAGGAGAACAAAAAAGGTCTTGACAGTATAGGGTTACAGAATTATTTTAGACCAAACCTGCCGAAAGGTCGGCGAGGTATGTTTGCTATTTATTAATCGAAAGGCAAAAGAACAGATGCTTTTGAGAAAATTAGGTAACTGTAAATGGAAATTCCAAATCGCACATTACGTGTTAGGGTTTCTAAAAACACTTAAAACAAGGAAAGGAGAAGGGCGTTATGGGTAAAAAAACCGTATTTGCAGCCCTACTGCTAAGTTTTCTTTTGACCGCCGGCGCGATATTCGCGCAAGGAGGGAGTGGAAGTGACTGGCAGTACTGCAACGCCTTCAACGTTGTTACACCAGAGGGGACACCAGGTGGACCCGATTACGGTGACAATATTCCTTCCTGGTACACGACCGATTATTCGACCGTGTCCAGCTATACTCCAGCAAGCACGTGGAGACGTGCGAGCTTTGAGCTAAGCCCGACCGGGGAGGAAGTTCCCGTTCGTATGAGCCACGAGAACGTGGTTCTTCGCCTGGATTTACTCTCAGGAACTGAGAACGTTGAACTCCGGGGCGTCAAATTGACGTTGTTTGGATCGCGTGACTTCGATCCGAACGAAGACTTAACCCCGATTCATCCCGAGTCAACGGCGATACATTATAGTGTCGACGTGACCGAGTCGGACACTCTCACCGGTGTCCAGTTCTACATCGACAAGGGCGTAACCGCGCTTTCCGATGTTGATATTCTCGATCGTATTGATATTATGGGTATTGCCGAGCAATTGATCATCGACACCCTCATTCAGCCGAGGGACACCTATGATCCTTCCAGTCCGTCGCATACTGAGGACACACTGTTGGAAGCCAACAAGTGGAGCCTCGATTCTACCGCGGCCAATGGCTGGAAATGGTGGAGCACGACTTTCTATTTCGAGGACGCTATCAATATTCCTTATGAGGGAACGTTCAATAGCGCACTCTATGGATTGCCGTTCTATCGTATCTGGGTTGCTCTTCAGATGGCTGGATGCCACGAGTGTGGCGATGTAATCGGTGGTATCGAGGGTATTTCTAATTCAGACTCATTCTATGTTGAAATCGCTGATCGTGAAGACCTGATCTGCTATCGCTACAACGCACCGATCATCGACCTGGTCGATATGACCTCCACGCTCACCGATGTTCTTCATGGTAATCCTTACCCGGATCCTGCAGATGCAAGCCGTTGGGCTCGCAGTGAAATGATCAAGGGTTGGGATGAAATTCCGCCGTTCATTCAGCAGTTGTGGCCGAGAAATCTGATTTCCACCAACGACTGGTATTCGGACAGCGTTCTCTGCGAGGAGATCAACGATTCGATCTTCACCGCGGACGAAGAACAGCCGATTTCTGTTACCACTCAGGATTTCGGAACTTGTGTTGACTCAGCGTTCATGGAGATTCGTTATATTAATGATGAATTCCTCGGAACATCACCGGGTAGTCAGTTCCCGGGTCGTATAGACTCGATTATCTGGCGTAATCCTCTCGAATACGCTTACGACGACACAAACGGCGGCAACGAAACCGGTTGGCTCTGGCAACTTAAGCACAGCTGGCGAAATTCCGGTAGTGGCCCCTGGAGCACTTCAGGCTGGACTACTATGGATAATATCCACAGCGAGGCTTTCGCGACCTGGATTCATCCGGCATGTGGAACCGACTCATTCGTGGTTATGGTTGGTAACGACACAACCAGGACTGGCACAGTCGTTCTTCCGATGTTCGACGACGGCGCTTACGTTCAGGTGCTGTTCCGTTGCTTCAGCAGAACCAACAACTTCAGGTATGACTATGGTTTTACCTTCTCACCCGGCGTAGTTAACGACACTATCTGGACCTTCAAGGTTGACCTTTCGGGTCCGAACGCCGAGCTCAATTGTCCGTCTCCCGAAGGACACGACAACGAGACTATGGAGTTTGCCGGTTCTAACGTTCGACGCGACTACATCGAAGGCTCCTATGTGTATTGGCGCTGGGTTGCAGACAGCCTGCCCACGCTTTTACTGGACGTCTATGATGATTATCACGCCGTTCATGACCGCACGAACCACGGAATCGATATCTGGCCTGGTGGTATGGGTGGTGCCGGTATCAACTGGCGCGACTTCGAGATCACCTTCGCTATCGAGCATTGCACCGGCGATTGGGACACCATTATCGTTAATGAAAACGATGTTAACTATGGTGTTTGGATCGACGAGGAAAACAACGGCTACGATGCCAGGATGTGGATCAATTTCGAGGAATTGATCACTTACCATCCCGGCTGGGCGGGCCTTGTCCCGTTTGCTTCCGGCGATTTCGTCTATGTGCTCCTTACCGAGCTCGTTGACGATCCCGATTACGGACAACGCTGGGATACCTGCATGATAGGTGACTGGACGCTCGTTCCGCCATACTGGAACGAGCCTGCCTGGGTTATCGACCCGCATCCGTCCGGTTCCTGGGGTATCGCAAATGGTGCCGACGGTAACTATGGAACCCGCAATACTCAGGACAATCATGTTCCTGTTATGTGGGAAGCCGTTGGTATCTGTTCCTATTATACCGAGTATGCCTACGACACTCTTGGTATAATTCGTATCGACCTCGAAGGCCCGACTGCACCGGATACTTTCTACTATCCTCCGGATCAGTGGGTTACCTCGGACAGTTTCCAGATCATCACTCTTAACATCTACGATCAGATTGCATGTAGCATGTATGACCTCGATGTCGAGGATATGCTATATAATCGAACTTCCGGTGTTTATTCCGGTAGTCTCGATGAGGAAGCTCGCCTCTGCGTTAATCTAAAGGTTCGTGGCTGTGATGGAAGCTGGCACCCCTACTATCATACCGGCGCAGGATCTATTCCTGACGGCCGTAACTTCTGCGTGGGCGAACCCGACGCTGTCGGACTCAACCTGACCAAGAAGTATAACGAGTGGGGACTCAGAGTAACCTGGGATCCTTATAGGACAGATACAGACGAAGCTCACTTCCGTCCGGGCGATAAGGTTTGTGTAACCGTTTACGCCTGGGACAACGCAATCACCGATTGTCAGGCCGAGGATGGCGTGGCCGGTCCGGTAACGGGTTGGGACGACGATAACGATCCCTGGACACCGGCCGAATTCGACTCTGCCAGCTACTCGCTCTTCTGCTCGGATGGTTCGCTTGCCCATTTCGTGGACTGCGAAGTCCCGAGTCGCAACAGCGGTTACGACAGACTCGATCCGGATTATCTATACTACGAAGTATCGCACATTGCGCGTTGGAACTTCTTCGTGGATTGTCATCCGCCGATATTCACCGGCGCTGACATGTCGCAGGTATGTAATGATACTATGTATCTGTATTTTCACGATGTATCCGCCAACGTTCATGGTATGTATTGCGACGAGTGGGTCGCCAATATCGGTATCCAGCACACGGAACTCGTCGAAGGTGCCGACCTGCTTCTTATCTTCACGGATACGATGACCACTCCCGGCGTTACTTACGTCGATACGATCATCTTCCAGGATATGAAGCTTAGCGGCGGCGCTTATCCGCTGGATATTCACATGGCCTATCACGACATCCCCGGCCGTGGGTATCAGTATTATTATGCTGAACTCATCAAGGATCCGGACGATGACCGTGGTGCCTATGTCCAGCTTTACGGCGACGGCTCCGAGGCTACCTGCCACTTCTTCCAGCCCTACGATCAGGTTCGCTGGGAGCTTTACGCAGGCGATAGCCCGGACGTTCCGTGGTATCCCGCAACCCAGCGCACGGTTAACAGTGGTATCACCTATCGTTGGTGGCACACCTACGATTCGTGGAGTAATCCCGGCACATGGTTCATGAGCTGGCGTTACGGAATCCACGACTATACCGACATCAACGTCGATACTATGGATGTGACCTTCTGGTTGGATACCACTTACGACAACTACGAGAACCCGAACTGGGATCTCATTCAAGTCGATAGTCTTCAGATATTCCCTCAGACGTGGCTTGCTAATGTCGGTTGGTATAACGATGAAGCCTACGATGCCTTCATGTATCCGCCTCATACCTATAATTATCCTCCGGACTTGAAGGGTGATTATACGAATGTTTGGCACGCATGGATGGGCAGATATATCAATCACGATCCTCTCGGCATGGATCCGGAGCTCGAGTGGGAAGAGGGCGACAGCAGTATGTCCTCGCTTATGGAGAGCCGGGATCCTTACGTCGATTTCTGGGTTAACGATCTGAACTTCATCGTCGCCGATATCTATACCTGCACAGACTCCATCATCTGGGAATGTCTCGTTGGCACCGATCCGGATGAGGATACCCTGCCGTTCCGCGTTCCGCATATCACTATCGATCTGTATGACGTTGACGGCGCGCTTGTGTGGACTGTCGACGAATACTACGACTGCCACTGCGATCCGTGCTTCATGAGCTACTATCCTTCCCGCACCGCATGTGTGGACTGGGGTAGACTCCATATTGGACCGATCGATCAGACCGAAGAGTGGCTATACACCATTCGTAGAATCGATACTCTCGAAACTGATCCCGCGCTTGTGACCGATACTATCATTGGATGGCAACATCTGGATAGCATCGCAATCAGGTTCGAGTTCAACGTTCGTGAGCCGAATGATTTCGCTTCGGATACGTTCTTCACGAAGTATGTATTCCGTTGGGACTATGTAGTCGATATGCAGGCTCCGACCGCGGTTTTCCGCGATCCGGACGCTACCACCGGCTACAATGAGGTCAACTGCGAACTCATTCACGATTCAAACCATACCATCAGGCTACGTCTCGAAGACATAGTCGACGGACATGTCGGTTGTGCTCCGGGCACACTGATGGCTCCGAACTGGACTACCCAGTGGCCGATTCCGGCTGTCGATCCTACATCGGACTTCGTCATCTATGACTTTGGCACGATGCCTCCGGTGAACGCGGGTATGGTCTGGAATCCGGCTACACATTATCTGTGGTCTAACGAGGCGTTTGTTATAGCTAACTGTGCCGAGGAACTTTCGGTTGCCGATACAATGACTATCGGAACCCCCGGCATAGAGATATACCACGGCCTTGACCGCAGTGGTCCCGGTATTCCGGTTCCGGTCGAAACACATCTCGATAGAGATACAATCTTTATCGCCGATAGCGTTTACGCCGAAGCTATCATTCAGGACCGTTTGGGCAACTATGCTATGAAGACCAGCCGCAAGGTGGGTCTGGACAACGGTCTCCCTGAGGTCAAGGGCTTTGCCCTCTCGACCTGGGGAATGGATACAATCGGTTACGACTCTCTTGGCGTTCCGATTCTGGGCGATCCCTACATGCACGACTGGGATATTAACGTATTCAAGCTCCCATGGGACGTTCCGGATCAGGATAGCATCGTTGGCATCTACAACTTCACTGATGTTTGCACTGTTTATGTGAGGCTGTGGTTCAACGATAATATGGACATGCGCGAAGCTGATCACCTTTACGGTCACATCGTCAGGTTCCAGCCGCACGGTTGGACGCACTGGTTCCCGGTTCTTCCGGTTGAAACGGTCGGCGGCGGCCCGGGTGGTCTCCATTATCCGCTCGCGCAACGTTACGTAGATTACAGGGATATTACCGGTGTTATGCCGAGTGCGCGTCCTGGTCTATCTGAAACCGACGATTCCCCGATGGTTCCTGGCGGTGTCGAGTCTCTCGACTACGGCTGGAACAGCGATCGCGAATGGATCGGTTACTTGGTTATCGCCGGCGACGGCGCGATGGACGGTATCGGCAAACTACGCGTTCAGGGATTCGACGACAATGCGGGCAATCACATGCTCCCGATCGAATACCCGATCCGCATAGTAACCGGCGATCCCGAATACCGCATGATCTACTGGCCGCGCATCGATACTCTCGATGACGCTCACGTAGATCCCTGGAGTGGCGAGCCGGACGATATTCTAACCCTTTCCGGTTGGAGCATTTCAGACCCGGTCTTAGCAGATTCTACGCGTTGTTCGTTCTACGAAGACGAAGACAGAATGCATCCGATAACGGCTTACTGGGATAACGAACTGGCCGAGACGGATTCAGTCCGCTTCCTCGTCTGGTGGCACGAAGAACCGTGGCCAGCAGGAACGACATTCACTTACGACCATACGTTCTACTGGCTCGAAGACGATATGTATTCCGGTAACATCTCGATTTACGGCAATACCACCTGGGTATCGATGCCGTATGATGAACTTGACCTGTTACACGAATACTATACGACGCTTGGCGGCGCGCCGGTTGACTACTCGAATAACGAGCTTTACGCTACGATTCTATTCGAGGCGTTCAGCAGGTTCCGTCCGACCAACCCGTATATCGCCGATACTCTGCTTAACGTGCTCATCGACAACGAAAGGCCGGATCCTCAGATGACCACCTCATCCGGCGGTCAGATGATTCACGGTATGCACACCGTTCTGCCTTTCGGTTCGACCGATCTCAAGGTTTGCTGGGAAACCAACCAGTCAGAGCAGGTAGATAAGATGTCCATCTGGCTACACAGCCTGATAGACGATTCTAACTACATGCTCTATCCTGCTGGTGGTGCCCCCGGCCTCGATTTCGGTATCGTCGATGCCACGTCGCCGCTTTACTACGATCCTGTTGACGAGGTTATTTGCCTCGAATACAGCGATCCGTCAGGATTGCCGGCCGGTATGTGGACGCTTAGCTGGCAAGCCTTCGACGGTATTCATGTTGTGGATACTGCCGAATCAGGTGTGATTGGCGACTACTGGCAATATTACCACCCCGATTGCGAATTCGACTTCTTCGACGAGGATACGCTGACCATTCTCAGGCCTCCGTTCCTCGCTCGTGGCGACAATCTGATGGACGCGCTCAACAGCGTATCCGCCAATTATCCCGCGGTTATGGAGTCGGACGACATCTTCCCGTGGTGGGATTCCGCAATGGAAGATATGTGGCCGGATTGGCCGACCTGGGGCTGGATCGATACTGCGGCTATTGCGGCCGCCGGTATGCCCGACCTCTGGAGAGTCGATTCACTGCATAGAGTTCCGCAGATTATGCCGGTTGTTCAACTCACAACCTTCAATAACCCGGACTATAGCTCCGGCGATCCGGATCCGCTCATGCATCCGTATGTCGAATCCGGCGGTTACCCGGGCGATAGCCTCTATGTATTGCTCGAGAAACTCCCGACCGATATCTACGTCGAATACATCGACCTGAATATTCAGGATTACTGGGGTGGCAACATCTCCGGTTCTAACCTGGAAATCAACGTCAGGCTCGATGACGACGATACGGTAATGGTCGAAGGTAGAACCTACTGGGTCTATAAGTGGGATGTCGATGATCAGGATAACCGTTACGACGGTCTGGTCACGATCACCGCTACCGAGCATACTTTCAGCATTGCAGATAGTGTTTATCACGACTGGGATCACCTCGCATACATCTTACTGGATACTTACGATCCGACTTACGAGGTTTCCATGCTGAGATCTGACGATCTGACGGTTCCGTATAAGGCTATCAACCCGATCGATTATCCGGATGAAGTTTACATCTGGGTTGTCAATGCGGACGAGTTCCTCATCGACATCGATTGGGATGAAACGGTCTTTGATCCGGCAACCGCAGGCGATCCGGTTTCCTACTGGAACTACGGTAATTACATCTACACCCGCATGTGGGATCACTGGAGAATCACCATCGACGGTATGCCGCACTACGGCGACGACTTCGACGATCCGAACGATCACCTCGAAGCCAGGCTGTGGGACGACGATCTCGATGCGTGGGACATCCATCATCCGTTCTGGCGTCAGCCGGACTACATGAATGGTGCGATGACTCCATCTTCCTACGAAGATGCGGATCCGATCTATACATTCGGCAATCAGCTCGCGTTCTTCGGCGACGACGTTTACACTTACGAGTGGGATGTCGCCGGACTACCCGAAGGACTTGACGCACAGGGTATTGCTTACTTACTCGGTAAAGCTCGCGACGCCGCGGGTAATGTTCTCGATTACTCAGAAGCCAGGCTTAGCACTTCCGAAGGTAAGCTCGCTCTGGTCGACATCGAAGCCCCGACCATCGATAGCGCTCTGGTTCTCGCCACCGGCGAAAACTTCACCGCTTACGTCGATGCTATCTGGGATAACTTCCTCGAGGATAACTTCACGAACGAACTCGGCGACGGGTATGTTTACGTGATGGTAACGGTAGATACAGTTGGCGGCTTTGTCGAAATCGGCCCGTTCTGGGTTGATGAGACTGGCGCGGTAGCTACCACTCCATGGGGTCCGGTTGCTCCTACACCGGGCGACGTTGTCGAAGTTTGCGCTTACGACCTTGCGGGCAACGAGACCTGCATCGATGTCGATGTGGTTCCGGAAGAGCATTGTTGCACCTACGAACTCTGCACGGATTGGAACCTGATCGCGATCAGCGTCGAACCCGATACTACGGTTGACGTGTTCGGCGGCGCTCCAGTTTACGAGATGATCGGCGGAACCTACATTCCGGTTTCTGCTGGAACACCTCTCGAAGCCGGTATGGGATACGCGGTCTATCCGTCGAGTGATATGGAAGTTACGCTTTGCGGCGCACCTGTCGAGTCCTTCGATGTGACCTTAGAGGCCGGTTGGAACCTGATAGGCGCGACCTGGACGGACGTTCTGTTCACCGCACCGGACACCGATCCCGCAGGTGCTATCGATCCGACAGAAACGCGCTGGTATGAATGTGGTGTCGACTACCATCTAACCACTACTCTGGAACATTGTCGCGGACATCTTGTCATGGTTACCGATCCAAGCGGATGTGTGCTTCACGTTCCGGGTGCCCGTGGCGGCAAGGTCGTCTATACCGTCAAAGACGGTCAGTTCGCCCCGCTGTTCACCGGCAAGCTGGTTACGGATAGTCGCACGCTGACATTCGGCGCGGCCGATATCGCTACCGAGAACTTCGACCGTGGCATCGACCACTACGCGGTTCCGGCGCATGTCGGACAGAGCGAGTTCGTTCTCGGCGGCGGCTACGACACCGACTACCGCACTACCGACAGCAAGATCGAGTGGACAGTCAATGCAACAAGCAACTACAGAGCGACCCTCGAGGTGGAAGGCGACTGGATCGTCTCCCTCAACGGAGCGACTTACGGTGACGGCGACGTCGTCGAGATCACTCCAGGTTCGCACAAGCTGGTTGCCGACCGCGTGGCTATCCCCGACGCCTTCGCTCTCGGCCAGAACCTGCCGAACCCGTTCAATGCAGTTACGGCAATCAAATACGAACTGCCGACCGACACGAGAGTAACCCTCGAGGTTTACAGTGTCCTCGGTCAGAAGGTTGCCACGCTGATAAACGGCGAGCAGGAAGCCGGTTATCGCTCCGTCGTCTGGGATGGAAGCGACGACGAGGGCAGGCCTGTTCCGAGCGGAATCTACTTCTACAAGATTTCCGCAGGAGACTTCAAGGCCACTCGTAAGATGACCCTCATGAAGTAAAACAACCAGACTTCAACTGGCGGCGGGGCTTCGACGCCCCGCCGCCGGAAGAAACTAAAACTTACCCCTTTTAGGGGTTTTGATTGTTAAAATTAGCGATTTTGAAATTGTATCGTTTATCTAAAACTTATTTTCAAAGAAAGGGGTAAGCCATATGTCAAAAGGCAAAATTACCTTAGTAGTAGCTCTCGCGCTGGTCAGTTTAGCATTTGCCCAGAGCTGGAGTTTTACTTTTCAGATCGTTCCCGTTCCGGGAGATACTTTCGATCTGACAATGGCTATGACTGCGGGAGCCACCGCAGGTTACGACGCCTTCTTAGACGTCCCTTATTTTTCGCCTCCCGACGGTAAGGGAGCGTATTTTCCTCTTGTCGATCCGTTACATCCGGCATATACCAAGCTACAAACCGATGTGCGGGGTATAGAGACCGGCGATTACACATACTGGGTCGCTATGGACGAGGGTTACTTCGGGCTGGATGACCGTTTCGTAGTTTGGGATACACTGGAAATACCAGATCCGGTATCAGCCGGATATTTCTGGGTTGCTCCGATAACTTACGGTATAGATCCTGCTACCCTCGACGACACTCTTTGGGTGCCAATGGAAACCACCACGGAATTCGTATTTGGAGTTATGGAAGACGTGGCATTCCGTTTCATGCCGTCGGGTATGGTCGATACTATCGCGCCGTATGTTAATGGTTTCGATCCTGTCCCAGGCGAGGCCGGCGTGGACGTCGATCTGCCGATTCAATTCAACGTCAAAGATGACAACAGAGGTGTGGACGACGCCAGTATTACGGTTAGTATTTGGTGGGATGGAGACTCGATGGGAGTCGATGCCGGAGATATGGTTCTGGATCCAATCGTCGGCGGTTATCGCGTAACTATCGATCCTGCTATCGCCGGCGGCGAATGGCCGGATTCCACGATGATCACTTATTCGGTTAATGCCTGTGATTTAGCCGATCCCGCGAATTGTATGGTGGCAGATACGGTCGTATCTTTCTTCACGCAGGTTATTCCTCCAGATGTTTACCCGCCCTATTTCGAGAACCCCAATCCCGCTAACGGCGCAACAGGAGTCGATGTAACTTCCTGCGTAAGCGTGATAATCAAAGATTCCGAAAGCGGTGTGGATAGTAGCACAATTGTCTTCGAATTCGACGGGGAAGAGGTTTCCCACGACGATCTGAGCATTAGCGAATTAGGTGTCGGTTCAGATTGGTTTTCAGTCCAGTATTGCCCCCCCGAAAACCTCAATTACGGCGGAATATACGATGTCAGCGTTTACGCCGAGGATGGTTGGGGAAATGACGAGACGATCGAGTGGTCGTTCACTACGGAAGAAGCGGAATCGCTAGCCGAATTTACCTATAACATTCGAGTTCTATCGATTTCAGGTTCCGATACAGCGGCAACTAACCTTTATCTCGGCCTAGATAACCTGGGCACGGACGGTTACGATAGCGGGCTCGACGTTCCGCAGTTCCTGTTCCCGGGCGCTCCGCGCGGCTACTTCCCGTTGATGGATCCAACCCATCCCGAAGTGCCCGCTCTTTCGAGAGATATTCGTAGCACGGAAAGCGGTTTAAAGCAGTGGACAGTAGATGTTTTCGAACCCGAGGGCGATTTATTCGTAACCTGGGATAATAGCGCACTGCCCTATGCCGGCCAATTCCACTATGCGGTAGTCGATAGAGGAACTACGCCGACAAGCTGGGTTTCCATGGAATCCTACGACGAGACGGAATTCACTTCCGATCAGCAGGTCATAATCCGATTCCTGCCGGCTTTCGAAGATACTATGCCTCCGATCGTCCGCGAAATATCCATGGAAGGCACGGGCACTGGTGGCGGCGGTTACGATCCGACTACCCCGCTTTGCTTCGAGGTAATAGATTACGGAACCGGCGTAGATCCTACTTCGGTAACTATTTCGGTCGATTACGTCGATTTAACGGATGAGTTTACTTCTACGACTCTATCCAACGGTTATCGCTACTGCTATACGCCTGATCCTTCCTGGGCGCCGAATACGGAATTCACGGTCGAAGTTAACGCGGCTGACAACGCGCTTCCGGCAAATGAAATGGATCCGGAAATCTGGACTTTCACCACCGGCCCCGCAGGTTGCTCGCCCGAATTCGAGCTTCCGATTACATTGGCCTGGGGTTCTACTCCGGAATCGATGGAAACCATTACCTTCGGAACGATCGAGGGCGCTTCGCCCGGTTACGACGCCGGTGTTGACCAGATTCAGCCTCCGCCCATTACGGATGCCGGATTCTACTTCACCTGCGACGACGATCCTCCGGCGGATAAGCTTATCAAAGATATGCGCGGCCCATGCGATCGTCCGAATATATGGCAGATCGCTAAGAGAGATCCGCTTGGTTCACCCACTGTGACGGTTACCTGGCCAACATCGCCGGTATTCGCGGATACTGCGTGGCATCTGTATTACATTTCGCTCCCACTTGCGACACCGGAACCGACTGCGGTCGATGATTCCTGGACACTCATGGACGTTGGCGATTCGATCGTTTACAATGCGAACACGGATTTACTGTATATTGGTCTCGGTTTCGTCGGCGAAGAACTTGAAATATTCAATATCGAGGGCGACGTTATGCTCTACGGCGCGGACGATCACAGCGGAATTCGCGTTTATCTGGACGGCGGTTCTTTCCGCACGACAAATAGCTCCGGATTCTATTCCTTCGCCAATATACCGTTAGGAACCCACGAACTTACATTCTGGGATCCCGAAGATGATTATTGTCCGCATCCCGACGAAGATAGTGTAGTTATTGTTGACTGCGATATTGCCGATACCACTATCACTGTTCCGACATACGATATGGTTCCGTGCGATAGCCGTATGATCTATGGAACGGGTTCACTTATGGGATCGCCTGACGATAATATAGACATTGAACTCTACGATTCGACTGGAACTACGCTTCTCGACTGGGTTAATACGGCTACTTCCCCGCTGGGTTACTACGAATTCGTAGGTATAATCCCGGGCACCTATATTCTCATAGCCTCTCATACGGGTTATCGCTCTGTTGTGGAAACGGTTACTGTCGCGTTGGTCGATGTCAACGTCGATTTCAACCTGAGCGAAACCACCGTTATGGTTTGTGGCACCGCTATGCTCGATGGCGTTCCAGCCGAGGGCATCGAAATCGACGGTCCTGGAGTTGCTGTTTCAGGAACCACAGATTCTCTTGGCGCTTACTGTGTTTTCGCCAATATCGGCTACGGAACTATTTGCGCGAGCTATACCGGTTACGCCGAGGCTTGCACGACTCTCGAAGTTCCGGAAGACGGCCTTGACGACCTGGACTTCGACCTGGAGACGATACCTGTCGAGGTAACGGTTTCGGTCGATCTCGGTTGCGAGGCGTCCGACGAGTCCGGTGCGGAAGTTACGCTTTCCGGCGTCGGCATGGAAACTACGCCTGCAAGTGGCAATGTTACTTTCGACGACGTCGATCACGGCTGGTATAGTGTCGAAGTCGTCGCGGACTATCACAAGACCGCGATGGTTGATAGTATCTACGTCAGCGCGGACACGACGATCTCGGTTTCGCTCTGCTGTCTTGATCCGGTAACGGATCTCGCGGCTGAAGGCGACAGCGTTGCGCGTCCTGCTTCCGATCCGCTGGCGATTACGCTGACCTGGACGGAACCGGATACAGATTGCTGTATGCCGGATTCATATAGAGTTTATCGTTCCGAGACGCCGTTTATCGATGTTACCGCACCCGGTGTTACACTAATTGGCTCCGCTTCTTACGGCACAGCTACCTTCGACGATGAAACCGTCGAAGACGGCGTAACGTATTATTACGATGTGGTCGTGGAGTATGGTTGCGAAAGCTACTATTCGGTTCTCGCGGGTAACGTAAGCGCGACGAGCGTTTATACGCCCGACCCCGCGGACATCCTTGTTCTCGACTGGGATAACGGCGCGACGCCATGCAACGGCGGCACCATGGGTGTCGGCGAATGGTGGGTAGATATGCTCGAATCCACCGATCTTGGACTTAGCGCGGTTGTAGCTACGACCGACGATTCCGAATCGGATCCGCTGGACGGATACAACCTTGGCGATTATATGCTGGTCGTTGTCGCGCTCGGTATCAACGATGCGGACAACACGGAACTGCCCTCGGCGGCGTTAGCCAAACTGGAGGCTTACAGAGCGACTTCTGGTAAGAAGATGATTATCGAAGGCCCGGACTTCGGTGCGGACTACAACGACGAGGATCTCTTCGATAACCTGGGTCTCTCCTTCCTGGACGACGGCGCGGCGGACTTCAACGTCGATTGGTTCTTTGGCAATGCCGACCTGATGCACAGCACAGTCGGGCATACCTTCGACTACGATGACAGCAGTTCCGCCGATCATTTCGTGGACATTCTCTCGGCTTCCGGCGGATTAACTAACCCTGTAGGCTGGGATCAGGACACGACGTTCAGGACGTTCTTCTATAACGGGCCTTGCCAGACGATTATCTCCGCGATTTATCTCGGCGGCATCGTCGATGGCACGTATCCGTATGTGCAGTATCGCGCCGCTTCCGGTTACCTCTGGAAGATCGGTATTCCGAATACCGGAATCTACGAAGTCGATGCGAAACTGCCGAAGGATTACGCGCTTGCGGGCAACTACCCGAACCCGTTCAACCCGGTAACCACTATCGAGTTCCAGCTCCCGAAGGACTCCGACGTCGAGCTGGCGATATACGATATTACCGGTAAGAGGGTGGAAACTCTGGTCAGCGAGAGGCTTGACGGCGGCGTTTACAACGTCACCTGGAACGCTTCTTCGATGCCGAGCGGCGTTTACTTCGCCCGTATGGTTGCGGGAGAATTCAACGCGACACACAAGGTAATGCTGATCAAGTAAGATAAAGGCGCTTAATGAGCCACAAAAACCCTCCGCAAAAAAGCGGGGGGTTTTTTATAGTAATTTTAATTTGCACTTGCGATAATTTCCATGATATGGTATTTTATAAAACAACACTAATACGGGAAGGTTCTTATGGGCTTTCAGGGAAATTTAGATAGTGTAAGTTTTGCGGATATTTTGCAGTTGCTCGCTATGGGCAAGAAAACGGGCACGCTCCATATCGAGAAGGATAATATCCACAAAGAAGTGAGCTTCAAGAGCGGTTCGATAATCTGGGCATCGTCGAACGACGAGGGCGATATGCTTGAAAACCAGCTGTTGAAACAGGGGCGTTTGAGCAAGGAAGACCTCGTGAAGGCCAAAGAAATAATGGATTTGACGAGTCGGGATTTGCCCAGCACGCTCGTGTTCCTGGGGCTGTTCAATAAGGAAGAAGTCTCCGAAATTGTCCTGGGGCACGTCGAATCGATAGTCTTTGGGATATTCGCCTGGGATAAAGGACGTTTTGTTTTCAAGGATAACGAGCTTGCGGATTCCCTGCATATCATCAATGCGTTGAATACTATGAACATCCTTATGGAAGGCACGCGCCGCATCGACGAGTGGAGTAAAATCCGCGGCGCACTGCCCACCTTGAATACGGTGATGCAGGTCGTCCAATCTCAACTTAAGGATAAGGAAGAGATTCGGATGTCTCCCATGGAGGCGCAGATTTTGAGCCTTATCGACGGCGAGAGGTCGATAGAGGAGATAATGGAGAAATCGCCTTATGCCGAGTTGGATACGTCTCGCGCGCTATACAGTTTGAAAATGGCGGGCATAATACGTAAAACCGGAGTCAAGGAAAGCAGAAAAGCGGCTATTACCGAGAAAAAGGAAGTTTTACAGATTCTGGTCAAGGTTTACTCGGCCATTCTGGAGGTAGTGCGCGAAGTATTGCAGAAGAAGCTCGGTAAAGCCGGTGTCAAGAGAGTCAGGAAGAATTTCGCAGAAACGCAGGAGGATTACGAAGTCCTCAAACACATTAACATATCGGACAAGGGTGAACTCGATTTCGTTAATTTCCTTACGATGATAGAGAAAATGCCGGAATCGAGCAGGATTCACGAAGTATCGAGCGGATTGGCCGCTTTTCTCGATAAGACAATGGAATCGGTGCAGTCGATAGTCGGTTCCAGACAGAAAAAGCAGATTATCTCGATGGCTCTAAGCAAAACCGAGGATATAATATCCGGCAAGATAGAGTTATTGAAAAAATACGGAGTATATTCCGATTTACACAGGACTTTAAGGGAATAATCAACCATAGGAGGATAGATGAGAACTAGAAGGATTTTTCTAATTGCGGCGATTCTCATTATCGGGAGTTGTTTCGCGCAGATAAAACCCACGCAGGAAGATAGCGAGAACTTCCAGATAGTCGTGGATATCGTTACGGTTCTGTTCCTGCTTTTGGGCGTGTATCTTGCACTGGAATTGAACAAGATGATGAAGGGCGGGGAACTGGCTATGAGCTGGGGGTGGCTCTCTGGCGCGGTCATTGTATTCGCTTTGATTAAGGTAATCGAAGTGGGGGGTATGGCGGAATTCTGGACGGTTCCCCAGCTTCTTATTTCATTCGGCCACCTGTTTGCCGCCTTTTTCTTTCTTCTGGGATATTTCCGCCAGAAGAAGATACTCAGTTAAATGTATGTAACCGCATAAATACAAAAGGCGGCCCCGAAAAGGGCCGCCTTGTTTCTAACCGACTTTTTTTATCAGGTAACAGACGCGACGGGAGATTCTTCTTTCAGGAATTCGCTTATTATCGATATCAGATGATGTGCGGGATATGTGCCCCTGATGACTGAATCGAGTCCGTTGATTCCCGGTGGCAATTTGCCCTGTGGGTCGAGTAGAACGAGTTGAGCTTCGCCCTTAACTCCCGCCAGCATTCTCACCGCGCTGGTGTCCATATATTTGAGTCCTGCCTGGATTAAAATCAGTCCCGGCGACATACGTTTTGCCGCGTGGATAGCTTCACCCACGTTGTCGTAGGCCACGACGGATAAGGCGTATTTTGCGAGCATAGACTGAAGGAAGCTAAGGCTCTTTTTGGGCGCGATAAGCATGATATCGGGATTCTCGGATTTGTCTATTAGCGCTTTACCCTCCCTGACTCGTGGCAACGAGAACCTGACCGTGGTTCCATCTTCATCGGACTCGATTTCGAGTTCGCCGCCGTGCATTTCTATGACTCCTCTCGCCACGGTAAGCCCAATACCGTTATGCGCCGCAGATTTGGTCGTGAAGAAGGGTTTTGTGATATTATCGATAGCTTTTTTCGGTATTCCAGGTCCGTTGTCGTGTATTTCGATATAGTTCCATTGGGGATCGGAGCTGGTCGTTACCTCGATTTTGCCTCCCCTGTCGAAGGCCTCATAGGAATTGGTGAATATGTTTACCAGAACTTCGATAAGCTGGCTTTTCGAACAGACCGTTATACTGCTATCTTTCGTGTTAACGACATATTCGATGTTTTTTCGGCGCCGATTAGCTTTCATAACGGTGATAGCCTGCGCTACCAGTTTTCTAACGGCGATGGGTTCCGGGGCGCTGTAGGATCTATACCAATCCACGGATTGAAGGGCGTCCAGGATTTCGCGCGCGGAACTCATTTTATGCTTGATTTCGAAAACCTCTTCCTCCAACTCCGGGGTATCGAGCGCTTCGAAAAGTATGTGGGCTTTCTCTCCGGCTTCCGTGAGTAGATCGAAGAATTCGTCGATCAATCCCATCGTGCGCGCGTTGAGGACATTGAATTCCTCGGTTCGGATCTCGTTAATCTCCCTCTCGGTTTCTTCGACGAGAAGGCTCAGTAATCGTTCTATCATTTGATTCGATAGAAGCGCTTCCTTTTGCCTTATCATGATTGCGGCTTCTTTTAGGATTTCCTTCTCGCCACTGATGAGAGCGTTTTCGATTGTATCCACTATAGAGTTCGGTCGCATACCTGAATTTACCAGCGTAACGTAAGGTTCGATTTTAATGGGGTTGGAGGATGATCCGAGACTACCGGGAACGTTAATAACGAGAGGAATTTTTGGGCCGGTATCGCCTTTTTCAGCCAGATTTTGGGCAAATTTGAGATCGGCGAATATCAGTGCCGCTTCATCGCGGTATTCTTTAATTTGCTCTTCAAGCCTGTTTCTATCGAGGGCTCTTTTCACTTCGTAGCCCTTTTCTATCAATCCCGAAGCGAGTTCGTTAGTGAGTCTGTCGTCTGTGGTTGCCAGGATAATGAGTTTATATCTATCCGATTCCAGCACCGGTAGTATTCCTTCAGTAATACTACGAACGGAAGGAGGAGCCTGTAGAACCTTTACCGGCAGGCTATATTCCCATGCCGAAGGCGGTTTACCAATGGGTGCCCAAACGAAAACGGGCGTCCTTTTTTGTTTGAGGATATCTATAACAAGGGCGGAAAGTTCCTCTTTGGTTTCCGGATCGACGATTATACCGGCTAAATCCTCGAGTTCTTCAGGAATATCGGTGGATTTGGAGATAACTTTAATTTCATATCTATCTCCAATCGCCTTTTTGACCTTATTAATCCTCGCTTTATCTTTGTCGAAGACAAAGATAGCTTCGATTTTCTTCATTGTTATGCTCCCTTAGAAATTTTGTGAGAGGATCATTTTACGATAATTACCGGGACTTTGGCTTCTCTAACAACCTTATCGGTAGTCGATCCAAGTACAACCTCGGCTAATAAGCCCTTCCCGGAAGAACCCATTACGATAAGGTCCACATTTTCTTTTTCGGCAATTCGCAGGATTTCTTTATATGGAATGCCATCTACGAGACGCTCTTCAACCTTGAATCCGTTGCTTTTTAAGTCATTCGATATTTTCTCGATACTGTTAGAGGCTTTTCTGTGGAGTTCTTCACGGACTTCGTCGAGGATATTGTCGTATTGCAGTGAGGAGAATCCCTCCATCTCGGCCATGGTATTTATTTCTCGAATATCTACACAATGAACCAGAACGATTTCTCCGGCTCCGGCCTCTTTGAGTTTTTTAACCATCTCGAGAGCGTGCTTCGATTTTTCCGAAAAGTCGGTTGGATAAAGGATTTTTGTGAACATAATCGACCTCTACTTCGTGTAAACTATATTTTGCGTTTTTGTTATTTTGCCACTTGTGGCTTTGACCAGATAAACACCCGAAGCCATATTTTCGGGCGGATTATAGCGCAACAGTGAAAACCCGGTGAAAGCCTCCCTCTCTGCGACTCTATCGACCAGTTTACCCAGGGCGTCGTATATTTCAATTTCTAACGGTTTACCGTTACTGGCTACCAGAATTGAAACGGTGGAATTAAACGGATTTGGGAAACATCTTATTCCAAAGTCGGTAGGTTGTCTTTCGCTTTCAGCTACCTCACCGAGATCGAGGTTAAAGTCGATTTCCATATTTACTCCGCCGCCGACAATGAAAATTCCCTCCATGTCGTTACTAAACCAGGCATGTGGTTCATCCACGAAGCCTGTTGTATCGCACATGTCGTTTCCGTTCACATCCGACCACGCGATGGCGGTTTTGGTACCTGAGGGGATACTATCCAGAGTAAATCCGGTATCGGTTACCGGCCAGGTTCCATCGAGAGAGGGCGAACCTCCGAATAACACTGGATATTGGTTATAGAAATCGATCTTGAGTGAATCCGAACCGCCGCTGTAGGTAATCCGTCCATCGACACCGCCGGTTTCGGCTAATTCGACGTCCACGCCTGTTATCAGACCGCCGCTAATTCTGAATGGATTATCCGGATACTGTCCGGCGGGGTCTCCGCTTTCCGGCATCAAGCCCGAGGGGATCAATCCCATGACATTATAATCGTAGTCGTCTATTATCGCCGGGTCATCGAAGACGAAATCATAGTCGGGGGGAACCGTCGTAGTCCAGAAGAAAGCGGTATCCATCAGCGTTGAGAAATCGTGGAAGACGAAGACATAGGCCGTATCCGTCGGTGTCCCAGGGGCGATGAGGGTGCCCATTATCATTCCTGCGAACGCGGCATTTGCAATCAAGGATATCGCAATCAGGAATGTTATTTTTCTCATATTTCTCCCTTTTTATTCTCTTAGTTCAAACAGGCCTTCGTCGTCGAATAGTATCCAGTAAGCTTCGCCGGGCATGAATTTCCTTTTTATTTGATAATTCCCGGAACCCGAAGACCTATCGTAATAATAGAATATCCTATGGCTAATTATATCGTCCGGTGTTTCGGATATTCCCGTAGTATCGACACCGTCGTATTTTGATAGACTGCCGATGAATTCCCATCCCGGTCCGGCATTCATCAGGGTATATAAATGGATGGGGACGCCGGTAACAGAATAACTGACTTCTTCCGGGACATAAATGAAATAGCCCTGTCCCGGCGCGAGGTTTTCCGGCACGATATAGCCCATCGAATCGGCGTTCCAGTCGAATATGAATTCCGCAGTCGGGAAGGCGACCGAAGGCGATAATCCTCCATGAGGGATTATCGGCAGACTTACCGCATTCCAGCCGGGATAAAGATGATAATATGCATTGCTGTCGGCGTATTGAATCAAAGCTCGGATGTAATAAATAGTATCGGGGATTTGACTCCAGGGGCCGCCGGGCGGGTAGTCCCATGCATATCCGGTATGATAGTTTTCCAGGGATATTCCGAGCATAGCGTCCATCTCGATTCCAATGTAGAAATCGCCGTCGAGGATGATATTCTCCATGGCGACGTTTATTCTCGCCCAACCGGTTGAACCGAGAAGGTAATCACCGTAGTCGAGGATGTCTTCGCCCGGTTCGTCGCCCTCGTCCCAATAGAATTTAGGCGAACCGAAGCCGGCCGCGTTGACATGATAATCCAGGGCGAGGAGTTTGCATCTATTATCGACGTGAAATTTGTTGGCTATAACGGCGCCGGGGAATGTAACTCCCGCCGATGGAACGCCGTCGTCGTAGCGTAGCGTATCGTAAACCAGAGAAGCGACGCTTTCGTAGGCCGTCCCCGCGACGGTATCGCATGGGGGGCTATGCGCGGCTCCGCTGTCGTAATCGGCTTTGATCGTATAATAATACGTGTGGCCGGGAGTAACGGAATAATCATCGAAGGTTGTGACGCTTCCGGGAACCGTAGCATAAAAGGGTAGCGGGGGGCCGTAAGTGCCCGATTTATAAATGCTGTAGGTGCAGGGCGTAATCAGTGAAGTCGATTCCGTCGGCCTTAACCGTGGCGTTGGAGCGGGATGGTATGGTTCGGAGAAACCGCCGAGATGTTCTGGTGCGAGTTCAAACGTAGATTTTACAGGCGTGCCGACGAGAGTTGCTCTGGTGCCGGAATCCCTATACAGGACTTCGATGCGAACCAGGAGATCCCCCGCAAGCTGTCTCCATCCATACATGTAATGGTATTGATACGATCTCGGATCGGAGGGATTAATCTCGTCATCGGCGATAAGGAGCATCTCTGGGAGCGTATCGCCTTTGGAAATCCTTACAAAGAATTCGTCGTCAACGACTATTCCCGCATCGCTGACGTCGCTTATGTTCCAGCCGACGGTCGCTGAAGTGTATCTGGTGGGTAGAACGACGTCGGAATAATCGGGCAATCCGAGGGCGTTGACGCCATACATATTCAGGTTAATCGCCCTTATTCCCAGCATTGCTTGGAGTCTGAACTGAACTGAGAGGATACTACATTCTTCGGCTGGAGTGAATCTCACTGCGCACATTCCGCTGTCCAGATCTATCCCACCTCCACCGGGGCCGGTGTCGTATATGAGGGTATCGGAGATGATGATCGGCGGGGGAGGTGTCCATTCGAGTGTGATGTGATCCTCGAAAAATGAATAAGCAACAAGCCCGCTTGGGGCAGGCCATTGCGCCAGTATCGCGCCCGCGATTAAAAATAGTAGTAACATACTTTGTTTTTTCACAATGCTCCTGAATATTAATTGTTTATAAGATCATTCATATCAAAAAAGCCTTTTTTGCCGTAAACGAATTCAGCGGCGTCCAATGCACCCGCGGCAAATAGCGCTCGCGAAATAGCCCGGTGTTCGATAACAACGGTCTCAAAAGGCGAAGCAAATATAATTCTGTGTTCGCCGACGATTCCACCGCCACGGATTGTATTTATCGCTATTTCGTCAGCTTCCCGGGGTCCGGTGCGGCCTTTTCTTCCGTAAATAACCTGCTCATCGAAATCGAGTTTGCGGGTCGCGGCAAGTCCACGAGCTAAATCCAGGGCGGTTCCGCTGGGGGCATCGATCTTGTTTCTGTGATGGGCTTCGACAAGTTCGATGTCGGCATTGGGAAGTCCGGTAGCTGTTCTGGCGGAAATTTCTTTGCACAGTGCAATTCCGCGAGAGAAATTACTCGCAATAAAAATGCCGATTTCTTCGGAAACGGTTTTTAATATTTCGATTGTCGAATCGTCGAGACCTGTAGTCCCGACAACAAGCGCAGAGCCTTTATCCAGAGCTAAATCCAGGGCGGTGAGAGTCCCGTAGGGATCGCTGAAATCTATTATGACGTCGAAATCGGAAGCCTCTTTCGTAATATTAATGCCTATCTGGCTAATTCCGGCCGTTAATCCAGCGTCGGAACCAAGGAATAGATTAGCTTCCTTTTCCAGAGCCGCCGTAATCGAGAATCTCTCGTCTTTTTGAGCAAGTGTTACCAGCATCTTGCCCATTCTTCCAGCTGAACCGTTAATTGCAAGTTTGATACTCAAATCGCACCGTATTCTTCTAATTTAATTTTCAATTTGGTTAAGTTGGATTCAGAAATGCCGGCCAAAGGAGGTCTGAAGATAGGTTCTGGAATAAGTTGCGCAAACGCCATCGCGGTTTTCAATGGAACGGGATTGCCTTCGATGAAAAGCGCTTTCATAATGGGAAAAAGCTTAAGATGGAGTATGGCGGCCTTTTTGAAATCGCCTTGCAACGCGGCGGATACCATTTCCGAAAAGTATCGGGGGAGCAGATTAGCCGTTGTCGAAATGACTCCCTTTGCGCCGATAGATATCATTGGGACGGTAAGGGAATCGTCGCCTGAAAGGACTACAAGGTTCGATCCGGCGATGATTTCCGCGACTGCATCCAATGAACCCGAAGCCTCCTTAATCGCCACGATATTTGGGTGTTTGGCAAGCTTGATGGCCGTCTGAGGTAAAATAGTCGTTCCCGTCCGCCCCGGGACGTTATAAAGAATAATTGGCAATCCTATATCGGCAACCTCGCGGAAGTAATCGACAAGGGCGTGCTGGCTCGGTTTGTTGCCGAAGGGAGTAATAACGAGTGCGCCGTCCGCGCCGGCTTCGAGGGCCTCCGTCGTCCTTCGAACCGCCACTTTCGTCGATGATGCCCCGGTTCCCAGAATAAGCGGCATGGAATCGCCGATTTTATCCCGGACGGATTTCAACATATCGATTCTCTCTTCGTCGCCGAGCGTAAAGCTCTCACCGGTGCAACCCGCAAGCAGAATACAATCGGTTCCTGATTTTTGGTGAAATTGCGCCAGAGATCGAAGCGTCTCATAATCGATTTCGCCGTTCGATTTGAAGGGCGTAACTAACGCTACTGTTGTGCCGTTAAACATTGAATAACACCTAATTCCATTTAATCCCAAAATACAATATAAATAATAAACGAATAACACACCTGTTTGTCAAGCCCTATCGCCCGGAAAAATTGCGTAAGGACATATCGTTAAATGGAATAATTAGTTTCGAAGAACGATTGAATTTTGAAAAAACGCTCTTTTCTTTACCGTTCATATAAAACACAAAAAAACATTGACTACCAGGATACGGAGGTATATATTGATATATTGACTATGTTTGAACGGCTTCTTAGTAAGGAGATAACATGACTCAGAATTGGCACAAGCTTAAACTCGCAATATCCGTCCTTATAGTGAGTTCAATTTTCATCTTCGCCGGATGTTCGGAGGATAACGGCGACGACGTAGTAACCGATAATACATATTGGTCGCTTGTAGATGTGAATGAAATTGAAGTGCCCGGAGCTATCTGGCCATTGGGGCATAATAAAGCGGTGATTGGCGCCGATAACGAACATGTCTATCTGACGGACGACGGGGGACACAGCTGGGATATTGTAACCCTGAATCCCTCATCTGAAAGAAACGCTACGGATATGTATTTTGCGGGCAGTCGCGGAATTATGATAGGTTTACGCGGGATGTTATATACGACCACCAATGACGGTCAGAGTTGGACTGATGCTTTCCCTGCCGGCGCTCCTTCAGGGGATCTTGAAGATATAATTACGCCCGTCACCGGAGGTGATAATCCTCTATTTATTTGCGGCGATGAAGGAACGTTGCTAAGATCGTTGGATCAAGGGGTGAGTTGGGAATATATAGAAGTCCTTATCGATACGTTTATAGAAGATTACGCCGTAATAGACCTCGAAACCGGCGAGACTCTTCGCGTTGTGGATACAACTCTTTACGCTACTCAGGAGAAAATGCATTTTTACGGTGGATGGGCACCGGATGAGGATTTAATTTATATTCTCTGCGATACACTCCAGACGGACGAAGAATTCTACGTTTTCCGTTCAGACGCAGGGGGGGATCCGGGAAGCTGGGAAATGCTGGTAATCGAATCCGCCGTAAAGTGGTATGATATATATACTTTCGACGAGGAGAACGGGATAATAATATCCGACGGGAGTATTTTTGATATCGCGATTGGCGATTTTACGGTCAATATCTCGCCTACAGACGATATTGAGGGAGATAAGACTCCCGGAGAGATAAATTTCGTTTCCCCAAGTTTGGGCTGGATTATCGGCGATGACGGGTTAGTTATGAAGAGCATCGATGGAGGAGCGAGTTGGGACGAAATCGATGTCGATGTTACCGGTGTTATTAACGATCTTAATTTCCTGGATGAAGACGAAGGCTGGCTTGTCGGAAACGATGCTTCGAGAAATTCCGGAGCGATAAAAGTCACATACGACGGAGGAGAAACCTGGAATTTCAGAAGTTACGGTCTCGGTGGAGTTAACCTGAACGGGATTTATTTCATTTCAAATATGGAGGGCTGGCTTGTTGGCAAATCCGGTCGTATTGCTCATTCCACGGATGGCGGATTAACCTGGCTTCATCAGGACGCCAACACCTCGCGGTCATTGCAGGATATTTATTTCACCGACGAGAATAACGGCTGGACGGTGGGATTCTCTTACAACGGAGCAATAGATACCTTCGCTACTATTCTGGAAACAACCGACGGCGGAGGCGAATGGATTGCGGTTGACAGTCTCTATGGATACCGTTTGAACAAGATAGAATTTCTGGACGCTTCTGCTGGACTGGCCGTGGGAAGTAATGGTATCGTCCTTAAATCTACAGACTGGGAGACGCCAAAAGAATCTGGTGTTTTGGTAGAGTTGTTCGGTTTGGACGTGGTCAATGCAACTACCGCTTTTGCCAGTGGCCAGACCGGCGTGATAATTAAAACCACCGACGGTGGCGAAACATGGAGCCAGCTCGATTCCGGAACGGATCAGACCTTGATGTCGATCGACATGGTCAATTCCAGTGTGGGGTATGCTTGCGGGAATCTGGGAACTGTTATTAAAACAACCGACGGCGGTAACAATTGGGCTCTTCTCGATTTGCCCATGCATAGTTCGAGTGTATATAAATCGGTGGCCTTTTCGGATACCGAAACGGGCTGGATTGCAGGCGTATTCGGTTATATATTGCATACCGCCGATGGTGGCGAGACCTGGTATCGACAGTTAGAAGGTTTCAGCGAGGAAACACTGAACGATATTTTCATACTCGATTCATCGCATGCCTGGATTGTCGGCAACGGCAGTATCGTGCTCGAGTTGGGTAAAAGTTAGGAAAAGAGAATTCGCTTAGAAAGCCTCCCGTTTTTTGGGGCTTTTTTCTCTCTAAAAATAACTTGCCTTTGAAAACTCATATCTTATATTGTTATATGAATTGAAATAAAGGAGATCTCTATGAAGGTTATTATAACAATTACGATTATTTTCTTTCTTACCTGTGCGTCGGTTTTCGCGCAGGAAGAGAAAGCCCACGTTCAGGATAATGGCGGCGGGACAATAACCGGCGGCGGATATAGCAATCTCGCTTCGATCGGGCAGGCGGTAATCTGCATGTCTTCAGGAGGTTCATTCAATAATTACGCGGGTTTCATCGGAGCATTGATGGGCAGTTCGATGGCCATCGAAGAAAAACCCCCCGAGGACCAGAAACTGCCTGACAAACTCGAGATTGGATCGGCGTATCCGAATCCCTTCAATGCCGTTACGCGATTCGAAATTAGCGTTCCTGAGCAGGGATTATTATTAGCGCGGTTTTACGATGTCAATGGCAGATTGGTTTACGGAGAGAATAAAGAGGTTAATCGTGGAACATATAACCTCGATTTCGACGCTGGCGAATTACCCAGCGGAACCTATCTATACAACATCTCAATGGGCAACCAGAAATTTAGCGGGAAAGTAATACTTCTCAAGTAGGTTAACTCTTAATCCGTGTTGTTTAGATTAGCGCCGCTATCGCGGCGCTTTTTTATTTTGCCCTATGTTTGAGCGGTAGTAGCACAAAATAACCGGAGATAATCAGGATTATCAAGCTTACAACAGCACTCCGGTATGCGAAATTTTCACCAAGAGGTTCGAGTATCAGGACTACTGCTCCCCATATAAGGGGGCCGATTATCGCGGCGGCTTTGCCGGAGAGCGAATATAATCCGAAAAACCTGCCCACGGCTTCCGGAGGAGTCAGTTCCAGTAGAAGCGGTCGCGCGGCGGTGGGGACGCCGCCCAGAAGCGCGCCGATAACAACGCCGAGGACATAGAACGGCAATTCCGTCGTAATCGGCAGGAGTAGCAGTAGTGAAATGACCCAGCCGATGAGCACCAGGGACAGGATTCTTTTCGGCGAGAAGCTGTCGGTTAATCTCCCGAAAATCCATGATCCCACGGCCGCGCCTATTGTCGATACAATGAAAAACGGGACTTTGGCAGAATCGGGCATGCCCATAGCTTTGTCCGCATAAACCGCCATGAACACGATTGCGGTCTGAATTCCCTCCTGGAAAAGGAAAGTTGCGACCAGAAACCTCCGAATGCCGGGATATTTTTTCGAGTCGCGTAGTGTCTCGATTATTTTATCGTAAGGTTTCTCGTCACACGATAACGGTTGAGGACGGCACTTTTCTTTCACCCAGATGAAAGTCGGTATCGAGAAAACGAAGAAAAGAATCGCCGTGGGAATGAATGTCGCGGAACGGCCTCCGCCCTCTATAAAGGGGATGTTCCAGCCGAGTAACGTTCCCTCGTTGAATGGCATCACCATCAGCATTCCGAATATTGCCCCAAGATAACCAAGTGCCACTCCGATGCCGCTGACCAGCCCGATTTTACCGGTTGGAGCGATATCGGGCAGGAGTGAATTGTAAAAAACGAGGCCGAGTTGGAAGGCTGTATTCGCAACGACGAACATCGCCAATAAAAAGAAAGCGCCGGAACCGAACTTCGCGGAGAAACCTATAGCGACGGTAGCGGCGCAACAGATTATTGTCGAAATTAATAACGATGGTTTTCGCCTGCCCACGATGTCTGTCCAATGGCCGAGAAGCGGAGACAGGAACACTACCAGTATCATCGAGGCGCTGGTTGCGATGCTGTAATATATGGGTTTGCCGCCCAGATTATCAACTATGAAAACCGCGAAATAGAGCGACACGACATTCATGGAAAATATCGTGTTGGCGAAATCGAACATCGCCCATGCGAAGATTCCCCCTTTCGGCGTGCGCTCCGGCATGTTTTACAGCCCCAAGTCCTTATCGATGGACTGCATTGCGCCGAGGGTTATTTCGACGAATTCGTCGAGGTCGAGGCCGAGATTGGCGCATTTGCGGATCTGGTCGCGATCGACGTTGGCGGAAAAGCGTTTCTCGTCGAAACGGCGCAGGACGAAATCTTTATCGACGGCTTTGAGTTTGCGTTCGGGGTGCATTAAGGTGGCAGACACGACGAGCCCTGTCAGTCCATCGACCGCGTGAAGTGCCCAGTCCATCTTGTTTTCCGGCGGGCAGGATTCGTGGGCGGGATGCGCTTTGACCGCGTGAACTATCTCCGGCTCGATTCCCTCGGCTTCGAGCAGTTCCGCCGATAAAAGACCGTGGCGCGCGAAATCGTTTTCGGTTTTGTCGTAGTCGAGGTCGTGTAGAAGTCCTGCCAACGCCCATTTTTCTGGGTCGCCGCCCAACCTTCCCGCGAGAGCATTCATTGCGGCTTCTACAGCAAGCATGTGTTTGATAAGGTTTTTCTTTTTAACATTCTTCTTTACAAGTTCGAGTGCTTCTTCTCGATTCATTTTACCTCCTAATTTTACATATAAGATAAGGCGGAGTAAGCGTTTTGCAATACAAACTCCGCCATGGCGATATATAAGTTGCGATTCATACGAAAGGAAAGTATTTTATTAAATTATGAAAAAAGCGATTTTCATAATATTACCGTTGTTGTTCCTCGCCTGTTCAGGGCCTATACACCTTCGCGAAAGGGATGTCGAAGTTCCGGTCTGGCCGGTTCCGCGAGGCGATTGCGCCAATTGGGCTTCCGCAGGAAGGGCGGAGGGCGAACTTGTCGAACTCTGGCGAACGAATCTGAAGGTGCCCATATTGGCTACTCCAACTGCGGGCGAAGGCGCGGTGTTCATAGGCACCGGGACGAGAAGGATGATGGCGGTGGACGCCGAGACCGGCGAGAAGATCGGGAATATCTGGACGGACGTCGCCGTTGAGGACGGACTTACGTATTCCGACGGCAGGTTGGTAATCGCCGGGAGGAGTATCTATAACAAGCTTCGTTGCTACGATGTTTTCGATGGCGGTTTCCTGTGGTCGAAGAAGAGCGACCGTGCGGCTTCGTCGCCGATAATTTGCGGCGACAGGATTTTTTATTCGACTGCGGTAGGCGCACTCTTCGCGCTGGATCTGGAATCGGGCGAGAAGATATGGCGCGTGGGTCTGGAGGACGCTGTAATCGAGAACGAGCCGGGATTTCGGGACAGCCTGCTTTTCGTAGCCGACCAGAACGGCGCGCTGTATTGTATAGCGGCGGATTCCGGCGTAGTGCGATGGCGAATAGATATCCCGAAAAACGCATCGGGGCCGCCGGTGGTCATACCCGACCATGTCATCGTGCCGGCACATTCGGGGCGAATCCCGGTAATTACACTGGACGGCGTAATTCGGGTTGAAATTCACGCGTCGGGCGAATTGATTGCTCCGGTGGCCTGCAGTGGGCCGACTATATTCGGAGTAACCCGCAGAGGAATATGTTTCGCGGGGGATCTCGGCGAGGGCGGGATACTATGGCAAACAGACATCGGCGAACCATCCATTGTAGGGCCGATAATCTGGGGCAAGGATATCGTAACTATAGGTGCAAGTGGGCGAATTTCGCTTATACATTACGGAACGGGCGAAATCGAATCGCAGTTAGAAACCAACGCGCCGATTTCCGCGGAACCTATTATATATGATTCGAAGATGTTCCTCGCGACCGAGGAGGGCGAACTGATAGCAATCGGCAAAAGTAAAAAGGAAACGGAGATTCAAAATGAGCGATAATTATCTGGAAAATATCGACCCGACCGACCACCATGCGGTGAGGTTAGCTAAATTACAGCATCTACACGATACGGGTATCGATCCATATCCGGCGCGAATTCCGGATGGACGAGTTACAATAGAATCGGTGCGTGCGGATTGGGATAATCTCAAGCAAATTGCGGAAGATAGGGAAGTTAAGCGTCCGGGCGCGATCCGCCGATTGGCGGGTAGAATAACCGCGGTGAGGTCGCATGGCAAGTCGATGTTCGTTGTAATTCAGGACGGCACCGGCGAGTTCCAGGTCTATATCCGAAAAAATATCGTAGAAGAAAAGATGGAAGGGGACGAGGGAGCTTACGACCGCGCGAAAGAGCTGGACATCGGTGACTTTATCACGGCGGAGGGAGAGCTTTTCACCACGCATACCGGCGAGGCGACATTGATGGTGCAAAATTGGGAGCTCATTTCCAAATCGCTTCTGCCACTTCCTGAAAAATACCACGGTTTGACCGATCCGGATCTACGTCTGCGCCAACGCTACCTCGATTTGCTGGTGAATCCCGAGGTGAAACGGAATTTTCTGGTTCGGGCGATTGTAATCAAGACCATTAGGAAATATCTCGAAGAAGAGGGCTATATCGAGCTGGAAACGCCCGCCCTCACGCCGTTATACGGCGGCGCGTCTGCACGGCCCTTCACCACGCATCACAACGCGCTGGACATCGACCTCTATCTGCGAATAGCCACGGAACTCTACCTGAAACGCCTTATTGTGGGTGGTTTCGAGCGCGTTTACGAGATGGGCAAGGTCTTTCGCAACGAGGGTGTCGATAGGGAGCACAATCCTGAATTCACTCTACTCGAAATGTATGAGGCATACGCCGATTACAACCGCATGATGGAACTGGCGGAGGGCATGGTTGTGGCATCCGCGAGGGCAGTTGCCGATTACATCGAGGGGAAACCGATCTACGATAAAGAAGGTGAATTACTCCCTGAGCGATTAAGCCAAGATGACGATGAAATCATCCTTAAATACGACGGCGAGGAAATACCGCTTGTTACTCCTTTCCCTCGCAAATCCTTTATGGGTGCTATTGTCGAAGCAACCGGGATAGATGTTATGCAAGCGGAGAAAAACGACCTTATCGAATATTTCGAGACCAACGAAATCGATTACAATCCGACCTTACCCTACTGGTCGCTGGTGGATAAGCTGTTTTCCGAGACGGTCGAGCCGACGTTGATCGAGCCGGTTTTTCTTATCGATTATCCAGTGGGATTGTCACCGTTGGCCAAGCGCAAAGCGGACAATCCCGAACTAACCGAGCGATTCGAGCTTTTTTTTCTGGGCAAGGAAATAGCGAACGCTTTCAGCGAGTTGAATGATCCGCTGGATCAGCGTAAGCGCATGGAAGCGCAAGTCGAACAGGCGAAGCAAGGCGACGAGGAAGCTCCGAACGTCGTTGACGAGGATTTTCTCACCGCCCTGGAACACGGGATGCCGCCCACGGGAGGGATGGGAGTCGGTATCGGACGGCTCGTAACGATACTGGCGGGCGCTCGCGCGATAAAGGAAGTTATCCCGTTCCCGCTCGTGAAACCGAGGTAATTCATCGGGAATCCATTTGCCCTTCGGGTTGCATGGATTATATTGCCCTATGTTGGAATTAAACGAAAGGGCACGTCAATGAAGCCGAGAATTGTTTTATTGATCGCAATCCTCGCTATCTGTGTTTTCGCACAGGAAACCGGTAATATTACCGGAAGAATAAACGACGCCGAAATCGGCAAAACCTTATCCGGCGCGAACGTGCGAATCGAATCTCTAAATCGATCTGCCGGTGCGGATACCGATGGAAGATATTCGCTTCGGAACATACCCGCGGGAGTATATTCTATTAAGGTTTCGCACATCGGTTATTCAACGCAGATTATCGACGACGTCGAAGTGCAGGCCGGGATGGAGACCGCGCTCGATATAAGGCTGGTGAGTTCGCCTATTATGGGTAGGGCGGTGGAGGTATCTACGCCCACCCGAAGGACGCAACTTCTTGAGGACACGCCCGAAATCACATTGGTTGTTCGTGATATCGACATAGAACGGGTTTCGCCATGTGATATTTCGGAGGTTGTAGCTTATGTTCCCGGAGTCAGTGTGGAGGGCGGCACCGGATCCGGGCAACCTTATGATAAGATTGTATCAATCAACGGGTTGCCGGCGCACTATAGCCTTGTCATGATGGACGGCGCGCGAATTGTCAGTTCACATTGGCATACCGGCGCGAACATCAATATTGTCCCTCCGGAAGCTGTCGAACAGGTCGAGGTGGTGAAAGGGGCGGCTTCGGCGCAATACGGGAGCGAGGGACTCGGTGGAGCATTGAATATAATTACGAAACGCGGCGGAGTAAATCCACGAACGCTTTTCACGGCTTATGGCGGCAGTCGGAATACACAATATTATTCGTTAATCAACAATGGCTCGGTCAACAAGGACGTTCGTTATAACGCCTTCGCCGGATGGGAAAAGACCGACGGCGATTCGGTGCTCGCGCCGGCGCATAGGTTGGGCGAACTGGGTTACGACAAATTTACATTGCTCCAGAATGTGGACGCCGACTTATCGGATGAAATTTCCGCCGGTGCCCAGATGTTCTATATGTCGTCGCACAGCTCTTTTCGCGGGACCGATTATGAATCCTGGTTGATTACTCCGAAGGTCGATCTGGATTACGCGCCGACGGAAAATCTTGATATAAAAGTATCCGGTTATTACACTCGATGGAACGGCGAAATTAATTCCGAAAAGAACGAGATCGCGGAAACTCAGATAACGCTCGGATACGGCGGATTCGCGGATAATTACCTTCTGATCGGCGGGGAATATATTTATCGCAATTTCCGGCGAACTTCGGTCGAGGAGAAAAACCAGACTGCGACCGGTTTTTTCTTTCAGCACGAATGGTCGCCCGGCAAACTGTCGTTGTTGGGAGCTGTTAGATACGATAGGGTCGAAAATATCGACGGCGTTATCACACCGAAACTGACCGCGAAATATTCGCCTGTGGAAATGATGGACCTACGACTTTCGATAGGGCGAGGTTTCCGCGCGCCGACTGTGCAGGATTTATACGAGGAATCATACGGCCACGGCGATTATCGTCGCGAGGGCAATCCCGATTTGAAACCGGAGTATTCCACCGGAGTTACGGGGGGAATGGAGTTTATGCCTGTTTCGCGGATGAGGATTTTTATCGATGGATATTACACCGCTATGACGGATATGATAACGCCTATCTACGATCACACCGAATACATTATCGAATCATCCGAAACATCGGTCGATACGACCGAGCTGGATATTTACATCCGGCAGAATATCCACAAGGCCACCATATTTGGCGGCGAAATCAAATTGAGTTATTATTTCTTCCGCGATTTCGCATTCGAGGGGGCTTTCAATTGCACACACAACGAGAATATGGAGACCGGTAAATCATTGCCATATTATCCCGGCATGACGGCTTCCGCGAAGTTGTCTGGTTACGAGTCTCTCAATTCCTGGTTTGGATTCGGTGGTTATGTGGGGATGAATTTCGCCATGGGTCGCAAGGTCTGGAACTGGAACGACGTATCAGAAGAATTAGAACTCGAAGACTATATACAACTCGACGCCGGATTGAATTTCAAATTCGATGACCGCTACGAGATATTCGGCATGGTCGATAATATCCTAAGTCAGGAAATCCACACATACGAAGACCTGGAGATGATCACCGCGGGGATACCGCAATTCAAAGCCGGAGTTCGGCTTAGGGCATTCTGATCGAGTTCGATTAGCCCGGCCTTCCCGCCGATTGAGAGTTATACCCCAACATTGGGATTTTAACCGGTAGGAAGGCCCGACGCCCCCAATGTGTCAATATCGAGAAATTTTCCCCTTCAGTAATCCAGCTTCGCCCGGTATTATTTTGTCTTGATTGATGTGCGGTTTATTCCGATATTATATAACTTATGCGACTCGAACCATACATAGCATTGCGGTTTCTCCGCGCCCGCCAGAAGAACAAGTTCGTATCGCTGGTAGCGGTTTTCGCGATCGGCGGGATTATGATAGGTGTTGCGGCGCTGATAGTCAGCCTTTCTGCGATGAACGGTTTCGAAAACGAGGTGCGAAGCCGAATTATCGGCACGACCAGCCATATCAACGTCCATTCTCTTCGCGCGGATTATATACAGGACTGGGAACCGCTGTTGGAGGAACTCCGCGCCCGCGACGACGTGGTGTCGGCGGCACCGTTCGTTTACACAAAAATGCCTATCGCGCATGAGGGGAATTTAGACGGCATGGTTCTCCGGGGAGTTGTCCCCGATATGCAGGTTTCGCTGGGAAATCCGGGTAGCACCGTGGTCGATGGAGCATGGTTACCGGAAAAGGTGGATACTGCCGATCTGCCTTCGATTGTTTTGGGAATTTACCTCGCCGACGGCCTTGGGGCAAAGCCCGGCGATACAGTTCTGGTTTACGGTATCCAGGGCAAAACGGGTTCGCGGATTACGCCTAAAATAAACCGTTTTCGCGTCGAAGGTGTGTTCGAGACCGGGATGTATGATTTCGACGCTATTTTGGCATATACCAATCTCGAATCGGCCCAAAAACTATTGGGATTGGGTAACGCCGTTACCGGTATAGAATTAAAAACCGGCAATTTCTACGTGGCCGACAAAATAGCCGGACGTATAGAGGATGACCTTGGATTTCCGTATTACGCGCTTTCCTGGGTCGAGATGAACAAGAACCTCTTCGCCTGGATGACGCTCGAAAAGTGGGGGTTATTCCTCCTGTTGACGTTGATTATAGCGGTGGCGGCATTCAATATCGCCAGCACGCTTATTATGGTGGTAATGGAGAAGACTTCGCAGATAGGTATCCTGAGGGCGATGGGCGCGACCGCGAAGAGGATACGCAGGATATTTTTCCTTCAGGGATTCTTGGTGGGCGTGCTTGGGACGGTTTTAGGTTATATCGTCGGTTTCACGCTGGCGTTTATCCAGAATAAATGGGAGGTAATTTCGCTCCCTGCGGACGTATATTCGATTTCGTCTCTGCCTATCGAGATGCATCTAATCGATTTCGTGATAATCGGGCTGATGGCGATGGCGATAACAATCCTATCCAGTATATACCCGGCATGGCGGGCGTCGCGAGAGACACCTATCGACGCTATTCGCAGGTGAAATGATTGAGAGATAGGATTTTTCTTTTAAATTATCTTTTGAAACGTTATATTAATATCGAATATGAAAAAACTCATAGTAATATCTGTAGTCTTCGCAATCGCGGTTATCACGGCATCGTCCAAGGATAATATTACGTTTGCATTCACCTCCAATCTGCTCAGCCAACTGGATCCTATTGAGACGGATAGCGGACAGATCGGCGGCGCGGCGAGGATGAGTTCAGCTATTCGCAACCTTCGGCTGACTTCGGACAGATTCATATTGTTCGATACCGGGAATCATTTTGCGGGTAGGTTTTATCGCGAATTCCGAGGTATGCCGGAAGTCGAGTTGATGAACGAGTTCCACTACGACGCAGTAGCCGCCGGCGCAACAGAATTATCGATAGGCGAGGATATCTTCGATAATTGGGCGAAATTCGCGAGATTCCCACTCCTTATTACCAATCTAATAGCGCCGCCCCAATGTAAAATCTGCCGTCATATCGTTTCATATACGATAGTCGATAGGGTCGGTTTGACGGTTGGAGTGTTCGCTCTGTTACCGTCTGAACTTGAATATTACGGAAGATTACCCGAACAGATAGGGATCGACCCCGATTTCATCGCCGTCTCGCGGGAGATAGTTTCAATTCTCGACGAGAAAAGCGATATTATCGTCCTGCTTTCGCAGTTGGATATAGAGAGTAACGTCATACTCGCTAACGAGGTTTGCGAGATCGATTTGATAATGGTAAATAGCTGGGCGGGTTATGAAAATCGACCTCTGGTTATCGAGAGCGAATCCGGCTGTATCACTATTATCGGTTATGCCGGGACGCGCGGCAGGACTCTTGGAGTCGTCAATTCGACATGGGACGAGCTTGGTAATCTCATCGATTTCGATTGGCGCCCGATAGAGATGGACGACTCGATTCCTCTCGACCCCAAAATTCACGATATCGTCGGGGACTATACTAACCGGGACGATGCGGTTTCTATAGGCGTTACTACGGTTGAACTCGACGGTCGTGAAGCCGTGGTTAATGTAGCGGAATCCAATCTTGGCAATATGATTGCAGACGCCTGCAGGGAGGCTTTCCCGGACGCCGATTTAGCGATGGTGCCGGGGGGGGCGATTTACGGCGATGTTATTATTGAGCCGGGAAATATCACCGACGAACAGATTAAAGAACTCCTGCCTTACGGCGAAACGGTTGTCCTGCTGGAAGTGAAAGGAGAGTTGCTGATAACCTGTATGGAAAGAGCTGTTTCCAATATTGATAGGGCGTTTGAGGGATTTATGCAGTTGTCAGGCGTTTCCGTTGTTATCGATACCTCTAAGGAAGCGCAAATCGCCGATCCAGTTACCGAGGAGATCAAGGAGTCTGGTTCACGCGTAAGGGAGTTTATTATCCGGGGCGAAAAGCTCGACGACGATAAAACCTACAAGATTGTTACGACCGATTTTGTCGCAGAAGGCGGTTACGGGTATTATTGGCTAAAACCGGTTCCTCACATCACCGGCAGGGAAATTTCCGATATTGTGATCGATTATATAAACGCGAATTCCCCCATCGGTCAGGAATATGAAAACCGAATTGTAATTGAACCCTGATTCCAACAGACAACTGATATTCTCGATAATTACCACGGCCATATTATGCTTAATGACGGCCTGTTCGGAACCGGTGCATCTTGGTGAAGCCGAAATAGAGGCCGAGAAGGTCGATCTGGTCGATGTTTGCACTAATTATGAACTTTTCGCGGACGAAACGGTTCATGTGGAGGGAGTAATACTCGACGGCGTTATGGTCGATTCGAGAGAAGCGGAATATGAAATGGGAATTTTCCCGGTAGGATTTCGGATACCGGATAGCCTTATCGGCGGAAAAGGTCATTGTATCGGGACTATTATTTATCAGGAGGAGACCGAAAAACCCGGACTAGCCGTATTGTCTATGGAGATTCATGTTCCTCGGCGACGCGGAAATCCTTGAGTTCGCGTGTTGCCCGGATTTCCATCTTTTCACCGCCCCATTCAAATTCGACAAACCGCGTGATTTTACAGGGCAAATCCTTTCCCCGCTGGATTTCTACAAATTCCCATATATCGTCGGATTTCGATTTACCGCGCCCCTTGCGTTCCATTTTCATTGTGCGGAAAAAACCTTCTCCGGAGAGATAGCAGGCGATCGTCTCATCGCCGAGATAAATACGGAATTTCCAGCACATTATTCCTTTTACGCGGGTTCTGGTTTTATTGATTCGTATCGAATCGAATTCCGTCTGAGCCAGTTGGACTGGGAATGAAATCAGATCGAGAGACGGGGCAAAGGGAGATAATTCCTCCGCGTAATCGCAATGAAGATTATCTAATCCTAAAGTATCGATACCTTCTCCAATGGTAGTATCCCCGGAGGAAACAACCTCACATCTCGAATGGGCGATCCAGATAGAGTCGGGCGTAAGTCTTTCGCGGAAAAAGCGCAATAAAATGTCAGGATCCGGCGGGTCTATGGCGGGAGCGACCGTCGGAAGCAGGTAAATAATAATCAATATCGAAATTACGTATCGCATGAAAAAAACGGGCGGACATGCGCGTCCGCCCGTAGTTGATTGAGTTGTTCTCGTCGCGATGAATTATCCGGCAAGTCCTATGCCCAGGAAATCCTGAAGCACGAACAGAACTCGCCCGATAAACAGGGACAGACGCGCCATGACCGTATAGCCGAAAGTCGCTCCGAACCCTATCATCAGGAACCAGATGCCGATTTTGGCTATACCTCCAAACACGCCTTTGTGCTCTTTCGAGAAGAAGAAATAAATGAGCACCGTCAGGACGCCAATGAATATGATGATGTTATTCAATCCGTCAACGGTTGTGAAGCCCAGGTTCAACATGGTCGCTTCGAGTTGGCGCAGAACCGTAGCCTGCATACTTCTCGGAATAGCCATACCCGAACCTGCACCTACCGTAAAGCATATACCGTATCTCGATAGCCAGCTATACTTCGGAACAATCCTGAATAGCATCATTATACCGAGGATAGCGGGGATGATAAGCTCGATTCGGCCTTCATGGAATACGGGAACATGGAACCTCGGCAAATAGCTATTTGAATACAGAATAACAGCACCGTATCCTATCGAAACCCCCACGGTTACGTGCTCGGCCAGCTTGTAAAATGGATTGTCTTTATAAAGAAAGCTGAGCACGGAGAAGGTGAAGAATACTCCGATCCAAACCCATGGATTCATTGATAGTTGCATAATCTCAGCTCCTTAACCTTTTTTACCTATGGCCAGATAGCCGATGTTTCCGATGATAATGAACAGGATAATCAGGACGTGCGCCCAATTCTGGGCTTCCATTCCCATAGTGGCCATCCTTTTTTCATCGATTAGAGTTTCATATTCGGCGGCACCCTTGAGACCGCCGAGCATACCCAGGTATTGACCCGACTGGATATATGGATATAGATCCGCCGCTGAAACGGCCGTAACACCCACCGCAAGCGGAACGCCGTAAGGTTCGTGTGCATAGGTGAGCCACGTCAGATACATGGATGAACCGGTGAAAGTTACTAACAGGTCGTAATCCTCATAGTTCTGGACTCCCTTGAATATTGGCAATTCGGATATCGAGGTTCCGTAGTAATCGGTCGGGAAAGCTCTGTTGATATCCTCCATCATATTGATGATCACAATGTGCCATCCGACGACCCAGGGCATGAAAGCGTAATCCACGCCATTGACCTTCTGGTAATCGTTCGCGGCTTCCTGGATAACTGGAGCGATGAGGCCGGGCCCCTGAATAAACAAACTCATAGCGACGACTTTTATGTCCTTTTTCAGGCAATGTCTGAACAGGGCATCGAACATGGGTGTTAATTCGGGGGCAACGGAGGGCGTGAAATCCGCCGATAGGATTACAACATCGTCCGCCTTAAGGGTTTCGATATAATCGTATATATCTTTTACTTCCTTGGTAACCGGGATCGGCAAGCCCATCTGAAAGAAGAATGGGAGTATCATCGCCAGAGCGATAATCAGATAGATAATACGTCTGTCTATCTGTATCATCCGTTCCCAGAATGTTATTTGTCTTTCTTCTGCCATAATTCTCCCTTAATCTCCACTGCCCATATAAGACCGCTCTACTCCGAGGACAATCTTGAGACTCAGCATCATGATACCGAGTCCGATACCGAGTCCCATGCCTCTTTTTGCGGCCATATTAGGCACGTTAAGGATCCAATTAGCTATTCCGGTGAATGTGGGCAACGATGGCCATATTTTATGCCAGAAGCTCATCGATTCGCCCAGCGGGACTCGACCCAGCATCACAATAACCGCGGCAACAAGCAGGGCAGTAGCCTGAGCGCTACGCGCTCTAAATGCCCTGTATGCCGCACTTGCGATGTAGAATGCGAGCAGGCTGAACATCGTTCCTTCGATAGCGACCAGAACGTAAGTATACATATTCATGAATATAGTGCCCTCTTCTCGCCCCAGTATGAAGCCGAACAGCGCCATCGCTATCGACATTACAATTGCAACGAGGGAATATGGCCATGCCGGCGCTTTTTTCTTGATTCGCATTCCATGTGCCCGGTAGAAGCTTATATAGGCAAGCAATGCGGCGAATATGCCGATAACAACTGCCCAGTCAAGGTAAATCTGGAAGGCATCTTCACTAATCCTGTGAGGCACGAAATATTGGATACCGAAAAGAAGCCCCATAATAAATGTAATCGCAAGCGGTATTTGTTTTTTCCAAAGCATATCGGCCTCCTATTCTCCTAAACGGACTTTGAAAAGGTTAATGAACCACAGGAAACCGCTGGTCATCGATATCGTGCCGACGACAATAACTACCATATATATGGCTTTTAGCATATCCTGTGCTTTCAACGAGCCGACCTGCAATGGATCCTGAGATAGATATGCAGATGCGGCGTATATTTCCTCGCCGATCAGCGTATAGTCGCAGGTTGTGATGAAGAATGGAATCTGTGTAACGGCATCCGTTCCGGCTATTTGTATCGACCCGGCCAGCGAGCCTGTTTCCGCAAGGATAAGTGATTCGGCGAAGAACATACCCATATAGAAGTTAGCCGCGCTCTTGAACCTGACCATCATTCCTGCGACTGCGGCGGCGTAGGAGAATTGACTGCCTGCCGCGTAGAACACGTCGTCTTCGTTGTAGGCGTCCGGACGGCCAGCGTCCATGTAGGCCGTTTTCACCGTTTCCTGTGCTACAATAAGAACTATCGGGTTATAACACGGGACGATAAGTCTGGTCTGGAATTCCGCGGTCTTCTTTGCGACACGACCGAGGATTGTAAGCCCGGCGAGTGTAGCGATATCCGAAATGGGACCCAGGCCGAGAACATAGATGATCGGCCTGCCCATTTCTGTGGCACGCCCAAGAGCCTCGTCCAGATGCGAAATACCCGCAATCGGGCGAAGGTAGAAGTCTTTGCCTTTGCGTGCCGCGGCCAGGAAGTAGTTTACGAAAGCGACGAACAGGATAACCAGTATCAAGACCACGGTCTTTTCGGAATGGAAGAAATTCGATGTAGGAGTCTTTGGCCCCATTATTTCGCTATCTACGTAGGAATTATCCTGCCCGACAACCCGCGCGAAATAATAGTATTTACCGGTATCTCGAAGAGAATCTGGCCAATTGTCCTGATGCTGGTGGACTTGAATATCCTTTTGGCCGACCATTTCGAAAGTATATAGGTTCTCAGGATCGAAATTTGGCGTGCCAGCGAGAATGACATTGCCTTTTTTCTCGATTGGTTCGTTGCCGCGCCAGATTTCCACATATTCCGGCGGACCGGGTTCGCGAATGAGGTCGGGTTGGTTAATATCAATTGTTCTGGTAACATGGGCTTCGGGGTTCTCCAATTCTTCGCCGGATTCGGTGAGTAACCAGACCTCGAAGACATGTTCGCCGGCGGACAAAGCCAGCAGGTTCATAAAACCGAGTTCCTTGTAATCGATATTCCATTCACCGCTATCCACGCGCATCTTGGCGAAATAGATTTCGTCCATGTCGTTGATATACATATCGTAACGGAAGGTTACGTTGAATGAATCCGGCGGCACCCATTGATTCGCCCCTAAAACCGGAAGAGCATTCGCGGGAACCAGGCTGTCGTCTTCAAACTTCTGGATTTCATTTCCTATAAGATAATATCCCTGCGGGATGTCGATAGGGGTATATTCCATGGAGAAATCCTGGACGTTCAGAGTAATACCCGCTGTGGGGACACCCCATCTCACGGATAGGCCGGCTCCATCATCGTTTTCTACGTCCTTAAGCTGGAGTTCTCGAACTATTCTGGGTTTCCCGAAAGCCCCGCGCGTAATTCCAAAAAGTTCTCCGGTAACGCGTTGCCCTGCCGAGTCGATACTGGTGATACAGAACATATCTTCCGGGGAGAAATTATCCGTAAAGATATTCCTCTCGAAATCCGCATTGAATTGTCCGATGAGTTCGCCGGTTTCCATGAGGGTATCTTTTTCGGAATAGCGGTGAACTTCGTAATGATCGACGTCCCGGAAGTAAGCGAGGCTAGGGTTATATCCAACCCACGTCATCAATAACCTGCCGTCGGTCGTGTCGATTATGGCGTTGGCGTTGGCCGGTGCCATCGGCGGTTCGTCCTTCGGCGTAAACGTTCCGGTAACTGGTTCGGATTTGCGCCCTTTTTCGTCAACTCCGAAAATCTTGTAATGATATTCGGTACCGGGTTCCAGACCATTTGTTATCAACGCCTGTATCATTTCTGAAGAAAGGCTGTAACGGGACTCTTCGGTTACAATCCCCGTAATTTCTCTACCATATTTACGTAAATACTCGATTTTAGCGTCAGAATATGGGACGATTCTCTCGCCTTTTTCGATGAATTGTTTTTCTTCATCGGAAACGCTTAATTCCAGTAATAATCCACCGCGACCCTCTCCGACTTTAAGTCCGGCGCTATCGACCACGAGGGTCGATTTTAGTAAAGTCTTCTCGAAATTTTTGATCTCGCCTTCGGGCGGTTTAACACGGAAGAACCTACCGAGAGCGAATTTGAGTTCCCGGTTATCGCGTCCACTTGGGCAGAAGTCGTTTTCCGTCGCCACTATAAGTTCGCCAATACTTTTGAGGGAGTCTCTGTTTTCGGGGGTAGCCTTAACGACCTCTGCCTGTGGAATACCGGTTTCGGTTTCTTCGAGAACCAGATAGTATTCGAGGTCATCTACTTTGCTTTCGGTCGTATCCTCTGCATTGTAGATTGTCGCCTGAAGGCTACGGGACAGCGGTTCCATGTCGTCGATGTGCGATTCGAGAGAATCCGGATCGTTGGTGTAGTAGATATTATAGCGTCGTGCTGAAGAAGTGCCGAAATGTCTCCAGCTTATCGCGACATTCGATCCGTCATCGAAAGGAATGTCCGAGACGGAGACCTCGGTGGGAGTTGGGGGCGGTTTCGCTTCTCCCGCACAGCCGAGTAAACCGAGCCACACACCGACTACTAATATAAGTATTATCGGTATGGCTCTTACCCGTGGAAGGTGCATCCTCGCTCCTTTTCTAAATATGTGATTCATTTGTTTTTATCCATATCCATTAACTACATAGAATAAAATAAAGTTTGTATTAACGCAAGCGATTCCTTTAGGTTTAGAAACTTTCGATAGTTTCCACATTCGCGCGGGGAACCATGGCTTCGATTCCGTCTTCGAACTCGACCTCCAGCACTCTCGCTTTCGATTCACTTTCGAGAACCTGTAATTCGGGCGGCAAAGCTTTAACAGTGCCTATTTTGCCGAAATACGGATATCGGATAACTCGCACCATACTACCGATGCTTAAACCGATATTTTCTTCGGCTTTTTCTGCGACGTAATTTTCGGGCGGTTCTTTTTGGTTAATCACAATTTCCGGTCTTATAACTCCCGCGCGAATTTGAGTCGCGCCGTTGATACTTGCGCCCCTGCCTTCGTATTTTTTCAACAGGTCGAAGGTCTTCTGCGCCATTGGGATTTCACCGAATCCCTCGGTTGTAACTATTGTCGTAACGACATCTTCAGAACCGGTGATTGCCACGCCTATATCGAATCCGAGTATTTCACGCAGGTCGCGGTCATCTACACCGCCTGCGACGATAGCTTTAATACCGATATCGGCGGCCTTTCTGAACGCCGAGGCTGTTACTTTTCTACCGCAAATCAGGACTTTTCCGCGATGTTCTTCCTTAATCATATCCTGCGTCAAATCGCCGTGTGTGTCTTTAGATAGGACCAGAATTTCTCCGAATCTCTCGCCGCCTATCCCAAAAATACCCTGTATGAAGGTCGCATTGGCCTCGATTACGGTTCCCTCTTCCGGGATGACTTCCGTAACCTCTCCTTCGATGTAGGCTGTAGCTTCGATTGGTATCGGCATGGCGCGGAACAGAACGTTCCCGGTAACCTGGCTGATAGCTTCGATAGAGCCTTCGAAAGGCGCTTTGACACTGGTTTTGAAAAGCCCCGTTCCCAATAGACCCCTGTTTTTCGCTACAAGCTGTCCTTTCTCGATTTTCTCGCCTTCCTTAACTTTCATGAAGTATTTCAAATCTTCTGGATCACAACCGAGAAGGTTCGCCACGTTCATCTGTTCGACGTTGCCCGGCAGATCGGTTTTAGCGATAACGTCCGTCGGTTGGACTTTATCTCCGACATTTGCCGTGACTTCGCCCTTTAAGGGTAGTATCCGTCTTTTTTTGATTCTCGTGTATTCCGTAACTTTTAAGCCTGGTGTATATACGTGTCCCATTTCGCTCTCCTATTCTTTTTTAAGGGCGCTTTCGGGGTAAACTCCGAGGGCGAGTAACCATTTGATAAGTGAATCCACCCTTATCTGCCTGTCCGTCGGTATTTCGAGTGGCCTGCCTCTTCCATCGATGATGACCCCGACCACTCCGCCCTGGACTGACCTGGTTACCTTTTTACCGCCGCCTTCACCAACGTCGAAAGACCGTGTAGGGTCGAAGGTTACTTCGGCTTTTTTCCCTACGGGGAGGTCGAATCTCACCATATCGCCGAATAACAATTCGCCCTCGTGGACTTCGCCGTCCTCGGTTTCGATACGGTAATCTCCGACGCTTCCGCCGATTTTTGTCCTTCCCGCCGGTGAAAGCGAAGTTCCGAGGTATATCAGGCAATCCTTATGGAAAACCTCGGTAGCGGCTTTCGGATGGATTGTCGATAGGACGCCCAATTGCGGCATCATGAATATTGAATCCACAGCCAACATGGTGAATCCGTACGGTTGGAAGGCATCGAGTAATAGCATTGCGGCCTGGTTTCGTCTCGGTGCGTGCGATAACACGCCGCCGGAACCGATTAGAATATCCAAACCCATCAAATCGACTATAGTATCACTATCGACCTGCTCGAAGGCTTCCGAAATTGTCCGTTGTTTCTGGACGCCTTTAAGTGTTGTCGCAAAATTACAATGTTGGATAAACGCTAACCGGAGAGCTTCGCGGGCTAAAGCTTGCTCGAAAATCAACGTGGACATGGCCTGCGGAATTGTCGTCGGTCTAACCATCTTGTTCTTCACCTGGTTGCGGAGCATGACTTCGTCGAGGTCATAGGGCACCCAACGCATGATGTTTTCCAGTCCCGTTTCCTTGAAGACGTTGCTTATCGAGTAGCTCATTCCGAGGTTGGCCGAAACCGTTCGATTGAATATGGTCTTCGGATTTTCGGATTCGTGTTCCGGTTTCAGGTCGTCATAAGCTGGATTCTTGAAGACGCTGAAGACGTCGGTCGTAGCACCGCCGATATCTACGCCGAGGACCTGTATTCCTTCTTCGTCAGCGACGCGTTTCATAATCGCGCCTACCGCGCCGGGAGTCGGCATAATCGGGGTATCCGCCCAACGCATCAATTTTTTGTAACCGGGAGCCTGCGCCATGACGTGTTCCATGAAGAGATTGTGGATCATCTCGCGGGCGGGTTTCAGGTTTTCTTCTTCTAATACCGGGCGGATGTTCTCGACTATGCGTAGATCGACTTTTTCTTCGAGGATTTCGCTGACGTTTTCTCTGGCCTCGATATTTCCGGCGTAAATCACCGGGAGTTGATAGCCTATTCCCAACCGGGGTTTTGGATCCGCCGCAGAAATAAGTTCGGCAAGTTCGACAACGTGGGAAACCGTCCCGCCGTCGATACCGCCCGACAGCAGGATCATATCCGGCCGCAACTGCCTTATTCTCTCGATTTGTTCATGGGGTAGTCTCTTGTCGTTCGAGGCGATGGCATCCATGACGATAGCGCCGGCGCCCAACGCGGCGTGTTCGGCGGATTTGGCAGTCATCGATTTAACCACGCCCGCGACCATCATCTGCAGGCCGCCACCTGCACTGGAGGTCGAAATATATATGTCGCAACCTTTATCGTTTTGCACGGGACGCATTATCTGACCTTCGTCCGTTACCAGATCTCTGTTTGCCAGTTCCTCGACTTCCGTAACCGCATTCAAGACCCCCATGGTTACGTCTTCGAAAGGCGCTTCGACTGTAGTAGGTGCCTCGCCCCGGACTATAAGCCGGTATTCGCCGTCAACGAGTTGTATTAAAATCGCTTTAGTGGTTGTCGAACCGCAGTCCGTTGCGAGGATAACCTTGATATCCTCGGGGTTCTTATCCATCGGGACTCCCTTTCTTTTTATTTCGGCCAAATTCGGAATCGGCCTTTTCTATTTTCTTTGCGAATACTTCCATTGCGTTACGTTTTTGCAAAGCTCGACGCAAAGTTCGAAGTTCTTTGATATTGAACATATAAACCGAAATCGGTTCAAGCAACAACATAAGTTGGCTTCCGATCCAATTAAACGGCTTGAAACTCTCTAAAATCATCAGTGCCGGGACGATCATCTGCCTTTCTACGATCTCCACGGCTAACCTGTCAAAAAGAGCTAATTCGTCCTCCTGCAACTCTTCCGCGAATTCCTTGTCCCAGTCGACATTCCAGAAATCTTCCTGCATAATCTAACTTTCCGGTTCAGAATTGGCGATTTTCACTTGTTCCATAATAAACAGTTTTATCTCCTCGTTTGGAGTCGGCACCATCCACCCTCTGTAGTTGTCCATTCTCCGGGGTTTCTCGAAAGGGGACAGGAATATCGCTCTGTCGCCCTCGTCGGCGCGTTTAAATTCGTGCCACTTACGCACCCTTTCGATGCCGAGGAATTTCTCGCCTATGCCTATTTCGTCGGCATAATAATGTGTTTTGAAAAAGAACTTCGACGCCGCGAAGGTCATTAACGCCACTGCGATAACGCCGAAAACGTAATTTCCGTCGGCGGCCCAGGTGATAACAACTCCAGAAAGAACGATTATAATAATGGCGAACCATGCTTTTGTTTTGAACTCCGCGGCCGGCCTTATTGACCAGGAGTATTTCATTTCGTTCCCAAACGCCCCTTGTGTAGTCGGTTGATCTCTTTCAGTAGCTCTTCCTGATTGATGATTCCCTTTTTAAAAAGCACCGTTATAAGAGCCTGAAAATTGACATGGTTCATGAGGGCGAGTTGTTCCATCGTTATGTCCTGAACCGTGCCGTCCTCTTGAGTCAGTCTGAGTATCGTTTTATCCTGTTTTTCAGTCATTTCTCTCGATTCGTTTTGGTGTTCGTTTATCGAACATAATCAGGTTAGCGCTAATATTGGTTCCATCGACGTCGAATTCGATCCCTCCGCTGGGGCCGAAATAATCCGTTACTCCCGACAGATAATCTCGCATCTGGTCCGGTGTAATAGCCTCGCTGGAAAACGCCCGGCAGACAATTTTTGCTGTATCGTAACCGAGGGCGGCTATACGGTCGGGTTCAGCGCCATAAGCTCTCCTGTAATCATGGGCGAAAGATTCCCAGAGTGGATTCTCGCTATCGACCCAGAAGTTATCGGCGACCACAACCGCGCTATCGATACTGGACGATTCCATCGATTTGACCTCGTCGATAATCCAGCCGTTTGCGCCGAGTAATTTCGTTCTTATATAATTGAATGGCACCTGCGGCAGAATATTTAACAGGTCTTCGTAATATGCCGGCACAAACAGAGCGGGTATATCGATTATCCATTCATCCTCTTCGCGCATTGTGCCGTTGGGTTTGTAAAAGCGGGTGTCGGTGGTCTCTGCTCTGGCCACCTGGCGTTGCATCTGTTCAAAATAGGGTTCGCGAATGTGTTTGAGATGTTCCGAGAAATCGACCGTTCCCTCGGCGTAATACGATACGCTGACCATCTCGCCGCCCAATTCCTCGATTTTTCTTCCGAAATTAGCGACCGCCTTCCTGCCTACCGGGTCGTCCGGGGCGAGAGCGGAAAACCGGGTTATACCCAACTGGTTGAATGCATATTCGGCGAGTTTCTCTGCGCCAATGGATGGTGGGGTAGCGACCTGAAACATATATGGCGAAAGTCCGGCCAGCCCATCTTTGCTGGCAGTCGGAGTTATCATCGGGACGCGGTATTGATCGCAAAAGGCGCCGACACTAACTGCGACGTCGGAAACCAACGGCCCAATAGATACCACCGGCATCTTCGAGTCAAAAGCCCTTCTGGCCGAATAAGCGCCGACTAAAATATCCGCACCTGTGTTCTCTATTACAAGATCGATTTTTTTGCGTGATTTACCCTCAAATTGATCGAAAGCAAGGCGGACACCGTTGATCATATTTTGACCGTATTCCGTATAATCGCCGGAAGTGGGAGCAAAAACGGAGACGGCCAGATTGCTGGATATTCTGGAAGATATCCTGTTGGAAAGCGCCTTCAGGCTATCGGCGTCGGTGCCATCCGGTCTACGGTGGAGGCTTCTGGTGCAGATATCTAAGGCTTTGGAGGTCTCGCCGGAATATTCGTGTCGTTTCGCGCGCATATAATCGACGAACTGGACCGAGGATCCCTCGGCGTATTCGTCTATGATTATCAGTTGATCTTTATTGAGATACGCCCATAGTAACGATCTGGCGGATTCGAGAGCGATACGTTTCGTTTCGTCGTCCGCCGAGGGCGAATCCAATGCGTAGAGATAAGCCTTTACAGCTTCCAGATATTGACCGGTGAGGAAAAGGGAGTTTCCTTTGTATGTCCATGCTCTGGCGGAAGCGGGGTTCTCCGGGAATTTTCCTGCGAAGTCGTCGAATTCCCGCGCCGAGGATTCATAATCGCTGGCTTTGTAGGAGCTCAAAGCCAGCATAAAATATGTCATCGGATAATATCGGCTACCGCGGGAGTCGATGAGCAAGTCTGAAAAACCGAGATGAGCCGCCTTGTAATCGCCCGAACGGAAACTCTCGACGGCTGAGAAGAAACGGTTCTCGAGATACTCGGGGTTCACCCAGGCCTGTGCAGTGAGGGCGATTATCAGAAGCAGAAGACTATATTTTCTTATGTCTATTTGCATAATCGGCGTAAGCCTTTGCATGGTGTTTTAACGATTCGTAATTCTCATCTGTAAGTCCGCGCAACTTCTGAGCCGGCACTCCGGCGACCAGTGTGTTCGCCTTTACTTCCTTGCCGGGCGGCACCAGTGCGCCCGCGCCGACAACCGCGCCCGTCCTTATTATCGCGCCATCCAGGACTGTCGCGCCCATCCCTATTAGACAACGGTCTTCGATAATACAGCCGTGAAGAATAGCGCCGTGACCGACTGTTACGTCATCGCCGATTACGACCGGTTTATCGATATCGACGTGGACAACGCAGAGATCCTGGATATTCGACCGGGCGCCCACCGTTATGGAGTTAATATCTCCTCGAAGAACGGAGCCATACCATACGCTGGCCTCTTCGCCCAAAACGATGTCGCCTATAAGGGTAGCGTTGTCCGCTACAAAGGTCGTCTCGTGGATTTTCGGTTTTTTATTTTCAAACTCCAGGATCATTTATCCCCCCAGAAGTTGTTCGGGTTCGATTCTACGAAGTCTATTATCGAGTTTACGTCTTCGGTCATCTGATTCATCCGAACTCACCATCGGCAGGTCATCGGCGGCGAAGATAGGCGCTTCCATCCTCAGCGCAAGGGCTATCGAATCGGAGGGGCGCGCATCGATTACGAACATCTCCGTTCCCTGTTGCATATAGATCAACGCGTAATAAACGCTATCCACCAGAGATGTGATAACGATTCTCAATAGCCTTACGTCCAGGGCTTTCAGCATGTCGCACATAAGGTCGTGGGTCATGGGGCGACGGGATTTCTGGTTTGCCAGCTTAAGCGCGATAGATAAGGCTTCGATATTACCGATCCAGATTGGGAGTAATTCGTGCTCGACCGTTTCGAGAACCACCACGAGGTCGTTCGAATTTGAGTCGATTGCAAGCGTATCTATAGTAAGTAAATTCATCCGATTATCACCGAAGCCAGGATTCCTATTCCGAAAGCCAAAACCCAGCCTATCGGGGTGGTTCCAGTTTTATTTCCCTTCGCCCAATAGACAATTCTCGGGATAATTACAAGAGCGGCGAAAAAGAACCATCCCTGAGCTAATCCCGCTACGAACAAACCGAGTCTTTCTAACATCCCCAGTTTATTCTTCGACGCGCCCATCGCCGTATGAGGTTTTATCGACCTACCGGAGAACTCGGCTATACCGAGTTTCAATACGATAGGCACTGTCCAAACCGCCAGCACACCCAGCGTAATCGGCAGATATGCCGGGGCAAAGACCACAGGCCTGAACCTCAAAATCCACGCGACAAGCAACAGACTACCTATATGGAGCATCTGGTCAGCGATGAAGAGAGAGAGCGTATCTTTGCCCATTTTTTTCGTAACCGCCGATTTAGCCCAATCCAGAAGTCCGTGGAATAATGTCAATCCGGCCAGCGCTATTGGGAGTTCGTAATACCTGCCTAAGTATTGTCGACATACTATAACAGCCGCCACGCCGAACAAAGCGGCATGGATAATTAGGCCGCCCGCCTTCCTTTTGGCCGCGATCAAATAATCGGGCTGTAGCGGAAAATCCGCGATTACGTGGGCGAGCAAAAGCCTCCAGAATAGCGAGGCGTTCACGACCGCATCAGGCGCTGACCACCCATATTCTGATCTGCGGCCTGACCTCGGGATGTAGTTTTATTTCAATATTATATACGCCCAGCTGTTTTATCGGTTCTTCCAGCTGGATAGTTTTTTTCTCGATGTTGAATCCTTTAGCCCTTAGAGCTTCCAGAACCATGTGTTGGGTGACTGCACCGTATATTTTGTCGTCGTCGCCGACCTGGACAGGGATATCGACGCTGAATCCTTCCAGGGTTTCGGCGAGAGTAGCGAGGTTCTTCTTACGCCTTTCCTCGCGGTTTGCTCTTGCCGTTTTGATTTGTTCGACTCGATTAAGATTCGATTTAGTGGCTTTTACGGCAAGGTTTTTCGGGATCAGATAATTACGTGCATATCCGTCCTTGACATCGATGACTTCGCCCGCCGGGCCGAGATTGGAAATATCTTCAGTGAGAATAACTTTCATGATATTACACTCCTACCGGTATGTCTGGACGGTCAATGGAACCAGCGCTATATGAAGCGCCCGTTTGAT